>NZ_JBEZGC010000055.1:0-1320 GCF_040649795.1 Nonomuraea sp. NPDC048881 | reverse complement strand
GTGAGCCGCCGACCAAGGAGTCGGCGCAGACCCTGCTGGAGAACCTGTACTTCAACCCCAAGCGGTACGACCTGGCCAAGGTGGGCCGCTACAAGGTCAACAAGAAGCTCGGGGTCGACTCCGAGATCACGCAGGGCACGCTGACCGAGGACGACGTCGTCTCGATGGTCGAGTACCTGGTGCGGCTGCACGCGGGGGAGACGTCCATGGGCCAGGCCGTCGTGGAGCTCGACGACATCGACCATTTCGGCAACCGGCGTATCCGCAGCGTCGGCGAGCTCGTCCAGAACCAGGTCCGGCTGGGCCTGGCCCGCATGGAGCGCGTCGTCCGCGAGCGGATGACCACCCAGGACGTCGAGGCGATCACGCCGCAGACCCTGATCAACATCCGGCCGGTGGTGGCGTCGATGAAGGAGTTCTTCGGCACCTCGCAGCTGTCGCAGTTCATGGACCAGATCAACCCGCTGGCCGGGCTGACGCACAAGCGGCGGCTGAACGCCCTGGGCCCCGGCGGCCTGTCCCGTGAGCGGGCCGGGATGGAGGTCCGTGACGTGCATCCGTCCCACTACGGCCGGATGTGCCCGATCGAGACGCCCGAGGGTCCGAACATCGGCCTCATCGGTTACCTCGCCTGCTACGGCCGGCTCAACGCCTTCGGCTTCATCGAGACGCCCTACCGCAAGGTCGTCGACGGCAGGGTCACCGACCGGATCGACTACCTGACGGCCGACGAGGAGGACCGGTTCGTCGTCGCCCAGGCGAACTCGTCCCTCGGCGCGGACGGCGAGCTGACCGACGCCCGCGTCCTGGTCCGCACCAAGGGCGGCGAGACCGACTACGTGGCCTCCCGCGAGGTCGACTACATCGACGTGTCGCCGCGCCAGATGGTGTCGGTGGCCACCGCGATGATCCCCTTCCTCGAGCACGACGACGCCAACCGGGCCCTGATGGGCGCGAACATGCAGCGCCAGTCGGTGCCGTTGATCCGCAGCGAGGCGCCGCTGGTCGGCACCGGCATGGAGTACCGTGCCGCGACCGACGCCGGCGACGTCATCAGCGCCGAGAAGGCCGGCGTGGTGGAGGAGGTCTCGGCCGACTACGTCACCGTCATGAACGACGACGGCTCGCGCACCACCTACCGGGTCGCCAAGTTCAGGCGCTCCAACCAGGGCACCTCCTTCAACCAGAAGCCCATCGTCGCCGAGGGCGACCGGGTCGAGGCCGGCCAGGTCATCGCCGACGGCCCCTGCACCGACAACGGTGAGATGGCGCTCGGCAAGAACCTGCTCGTGGCGTTCATGCCGTGGGAGGGCCACAACT
>NZ_JBEZGC010000054.1:0-1321 GCF_040649795.1 Nonomuraea sp. NPDC048881 | reverse complement strand
AATGCCACGACTTCGGCGGTGTGCTTGAGCCCCGCTACATTGTCGGCGCAGAATCACTTGACCAGTGAGCTATTACGCACTCTTTCAAGGGTGGCTGCTTCTAAGCCAACCTCCTGGTTGTCTCTGCGACTCCACATCCTTTCCCACTTAGCACACGCTTAGGGGCCTTAGTCGGTGATCTGGGCTGTTTCCCTCTCGACTACGAACCTTATCGCCCGCAGTCTCACTGCCACGCTCTCACTTACCGGCATTCGGAGTTTGGCTGACGTCAGTAACCTTGTCGGGCCCATCGGCCATCCAGTAGCTCTACCTCCGGCAAGAAACACGCGACGCTGCACCTAAATGCATTTCGGGGAGAACCAGCTATCACGGAGTTTGATTGGCCTTTCACCCCTACACACAGGTCATCCCCCAGGTTTTCAACCCTGGTGGGTTCGGTCCTCCACCCAGTCTTACCTGAGCTTCAACCTGCCCATGCGTAGATCACTCCGCTTCGGGTCTACAGCATGCGACTCAAACGCCCTATTCAGACTCGCTTTCGCTACGGCTCCCCCACACGGGTTAACCTCGCCACACACCATAACTCGCAGGCTCATTCTTCAAAAGGCACGCAGTCACATCACACAAGGACCGAAATCCTTGTACGCTCCTACGGCTTGTAGGCACACGGTTTCAGGTACTATTTCACGACCCCTCACCGGGGCACTTTTCACCTTTCCCTCACGGTACTCGTGCACTATCGGTCATCAGGGAGTATTTAGGCTTACCAGGTGGTCCTGGCAGATTCACACAGGATTTCTCGGGCCCCGTGCTACTTGGGATCCCCTCAAGAAGCCTTCAAGATTTCGCCTACCCGGCTCTCACGGTCTACGGCAGCCCTTCCCAGAGCTTTCGACTACCTCAAAGGTTTATCACTTCTTGTGGCTTCGGCAGAAACCACCAGAGGGTCCCACGACCCCGGACATGCAACGCCTGCCGGCTATCACACACGCCCGGTTTAGCCTCATCCGCTTTCGCTCACCACTACTCACGGAATCACTGTTGTTTTCTCTTCCTACGGGTACTGAGATGTTTCACTTCCCCGCGTTACCACCAACCGCCCTATACATTCAGGCGGAGGCAACACCACATGACTGGTGCTGGGTTTCCCCATTCGGACATCCCCGGATCAACGTCTGGTTGGCGACTCCCCGAGGCTTAACGCAGCCTCCCACGTCCTTCATCGGCTCCTGATGCCAAGGCATCCACCGTGTGCCCTAAAAAACTTGGCCACAAAGATGCTCGCGTCCACTATGCAAATCTCAAACAACAAACAGCAACC
>NZ_JBEZGC010000053.1:0-1541 GCF_040649795.1 Nonomuraea sp. NPDC048881 | reverse complement strand
CGGGCCAGCAGCGTGGCCTTCTCCTCCAGCTCGGCGTTGGAGCGCTGGAGCTCCTCCTGCTGCTGCTGCAACTCCTCCGACCGGGCCTGCAGCTCCGCCGCGAGCCGCTGCGACTCGGCCAGCAGCTCGTCGGTGCGGGCGTTGGCGACGATCGTGTTGAGGTTGACGCCGATCGTCTCCATGAGCTGGTCGAGGAAGGCCCGGTGGACCGGCGTGAACGCCTGCACCGAGGCCAGCTCGATCACGCCGAGCACCTGCTCCTCGACCACGATCGGCAGCACCACCACCGAGGCGGGCTCGATCGTGCCGAGGCCGGTCGAGATCCGGACGGAGCCGGAGGGCACGTCGTCGACGGCGATGACCCGGCGGCTGCGGGCGGCCTGGCCGACCAGCGCCTCGCCGAGCCGGAACCGGGTCGGCCTGCCCGGGTCGGCCGGGTAGCCGTAGGCGCTGATGAGCTGGAGCTCGTTCTCCTCGGCCAGGAAGAACGCGCCGTACTGGGCGCTGACCAGCGGGGCCAGCTCGTTCATCACCAGCTCGGCGACGGCCGCCAGGTCACGGTGGCCCTGCATCAGCCCCGACATGCGGGCCAGGTTGGACTTGAGCCAGTCCTGCTGCTCGTTGGCGGTCGTGGTCTCGCGCAGCGACTTGACCATCGAGTTGATGTTGTCCTTCAGGTCGGCCAGCTCGCCCTCGGCGTCGACCGTGATCGAGCGGGTCAGGTCGCCGGAGGTGACCGCGCTGGTGACCTCGGCGATGGCGCGCACCTGCCGGGTCAGGTTGGCGG
Source organism: Nonomuraea sp. NPDC048881 (assembly GCF_040649795.1). Taxonomy (NCBI): domain Bacteria; kingdom Bacillati; phylum Actinomycetota; class Actinomycetes; order Streptosporangiales; family Streptosporangiaceae; genus Nonomuraea; species Nonomuraea sp. NPDC048881. The sequence continues at coordinate 754 of NZ_JBEZGC010000053.1, read as the reverse complement.
CCAGCTCGTTGACGTTCTCCGTCAGCCGCTTCCAGGTGCCGGAGACGCCCTCGACCTCGGCCTGGCCGCCGAGCCGTCCTTCGCTGCCGACCTCGCGGGCCACGCGGGTGACCTCGGCGGCGAACGAGGACAGCTGGTCGACCATCGTGTTGATGGTGGTCTTGAGTTCCAGGATCTCGCCGCGGGCATCCACGTCGATCTTCCTGGTCAGGTCGCCCTTGGCCACCGCTGTGGTGACCTGGGCGATGCTGCGCACCTGGTTGGTCAGGTTGTCGGCCATCGAGTTGACGTTGTCGGTGAGGTCCTTCCAGGTGCCGGCCACGTTCGGGACGCGGGCCTGGCCGCCGAGCTGGCCTTCGGTGCCGACCTCGCGGGCCACGCGGGTGACCTCGTCGGCGAACGCGCTCAGCGTGTCGACCATGGTGTTGATCGTCTGGGCGAGCGCCGCCACCTCGCCCTTGGCCTCGACGGTGATCTTCTGTGACAGGTCGCCGCGGGCGACGGCGGTGGCCACCTGGGCGATGCTGCGCACCTGGCTCGTCAGGTTCGACGCCATGACGTTGACGTTGTCGGTGAGGTCCTTCCAGGTGCCCGACACGCCCCGGACGGTGGCCTGGCCGCCCAGGTTGCCCTCGGTGCCCACCTCACGGGCGACCCGCGTCACCTCGTCGGCGAAGGCCGACAGCTGGTCGACCATCGTGTTGATGGTCTCCTTCAACTCCAGGATCTCACCCCGGGCATCCACCCGGATCTT
>NZ_JBEZGC010000052.1:0-1752 GCF_040649795.1 Nonomuraea sp. NPDC048881 | reverse complement strand
CGCGAACCGCCAGCCGAACGGGTTCATCCCGAACAGCCACTCACCCGCGCCGATCATCCACTTGCCCAGCGGCGGATGCGCGACGAACGAGGCGCAGTCGGACGACTGGGGGCACTGGCGGAAGATGTCCAGGTTCCCGGCGATGAGCCGCCGGTCGGCGATCGGGTTCTTGGCGTCGCCCAGCATCGCGCGCTCGACGCCGTACCGAAGCAGGGACCAGGCGTCCTTGGCGTAGTAGGTCTCGTCGAAGACGACGGCCTTCGGCTCACCGAGGCGGACGAACCGCAGCAGCCCGCCGAAGAGGGCGACCAGCAGCGGCCCCGCCCAACCTAAGAGGGGCCGCCCCTGGAACGGCGGGACCAGCCGTCGTGCCGTCTCCCCCATGTCGATCACCCTATGCGTTTGTGCACCAGGTCATAAAGTTCGCGTCTCGGCACGCCCGCGCCCTTGGCCACGTCGGCGATGGCGATCTTCCGCTGCTCGCCCTCGGCCACCCGGCGGTCGACCTCGGCGACCAGCTCGTCCATGTCGGGCTCGCCCGCCCCCGGCACGCGGCCCGCGACGACCACGGTGATCTCGCCCTTGACGCCGCCCGCGGCCCACTCGGCCAGCTCGCCGAGACCGCCGCGGCGCACCTCCTCGTACGTCTTGGTCAGCTCGCGGCAGACGGCGGCGGGCCGGTCTGCCCCGAACGCCTCGGCCATCGCGCCCAGCGACTCGGCCAGCCGGTGGGGGGCCTCGAAGAAGACCATCGTCCGCTCCTCGGCCGCCAGCGCGGACAGCCGCCGCGCCCGGTCGCCGGTCTTGCGCGGCGGGAAGCCCTCGAAGCAGAACCTGTCGCTGGCCAGCCCCGACACGGCGAGGGCCGTGGTGACGGCGCTCGGCCCCGGCAGCGCGGTCACCGTGATGCCCGCCTCGACCGCCAGGTGGGTCAGGCGGTAGCCGGGGTCGGACACCCCGGGCATCCCGGCGTCGGTGATGACCACGACCGTGCGGCCCTGTCTCAGCGCCTCGACCAGCTCCTGGGCGCGACCCGCCTCGTTCTGGTCGTAGTAGGACACCACCCGGCCGCTGATCTCCACGCCCAGCTCGGTGGCGAGCCTGCGCAGCCGTCTGGTGTCCTCGGCGGCCACCACGTCGGCGCCGGCGAGCACCTCCCGCAGCCGCGGCGAGACGTCACCCGCCTGACCGATGGGGGCTCCGGCCAGCACCAACCTGCCTTCTCCAGTCACCCGACCATTGTGGCAGGGCATACCAATTAGACCGTGATTCTTGCAGTACCTAACGGCTTGGGGCCCGTACGATGTCCGAATGGCGGTGACCGATTCCCCGTACCAGGCCTACGACAACCCGGAGGTCGGCGAGAGTCAATCGCAGACGCGGTCCCTGCGTGACCGGGTGATCCCCCCCATGCGTGGCAGCGTCCTGTGGGGGTGGGTCGGCCCGCTGCTGGTCACGCTCTTCGGCGGCATCCTGCGCTTCGTCAACCTGGGCCACCCGCGGGCCGTGGTCTTCGACGAGACCTACTACATGAAGGACGCCTTCTCCCTGATCAACTGGGGCGTCGAGCGCGTCACGATCAAGGACGCGGACAAGGCGATCCTGGCCGGGAAGACCGACATCTGGCAGTCGTGCACGCAGGAGACGCTCGACAAGTGCGCCTCGTACGTGGTGCATCCCCCGCTCGGCAAATGGATGATCGGCGCGGGTGAGTGGCTGTTCGGGCTCAACCCGTTCGGCTGGCGGTTCGCC
>NZ_JBEZGC010000051.1:0-1924 GCF_040649795.1 Nonomuraea sp. NPDC048881 | reverse complement strand
TACAAAACCGGCGACCTCGCCCGCTGGCTACCTTCGGGCGAACTCGAATACCTCGGCCGCACCGACCACCAAGTCAAGATCCGCGGCATGCGCGTGGAGCTCGGCGAGATCGAGGCCGTGCTGCGCGAGCAACCCGGCGTGACGGCGGCGGCGGCCAAGCTGGCGAACGGCCGCCTGGTCGGCTACGTCGTCGGCGACGTCCCCGACCTGTCCGACGCGCTGCCGGATTTCATGATCCCGACGGCGTGGGTGCGGCTGGACCGCCTGCCCGTCACCGCCAACGGCAAGCTCGACCGCGCCGCCCTCCCCGCGCCCGACCGCCCGGCCGACCTGCCGTGGGAGCCGCCGCGCGGCGCGGCGGAAACCGCCGTCGCGCAGGTCTGGCAGGAGGTGCTCGGCCTCGACCGGCCCGGCCGGCACGACACCTTCTTCGCCGTGGGCGGCGACTCCATCAGCAGTCTCAAGGTCGTGGCCCGGCTGCGCGCCACCGGCTACGACGTGGAACTGCAGCAGCTGTTCACCCATCAGGCGGTCGCCGAACTGGCCGCCGTGCTGCGGCCGCGGCAGGCCGTACCGGAGACCACGGCGGGAGCCTTCGACCTGCTCAGCGTGGCGGACAGAGAGAGGCTCACGCGATGATCATCGACGCCTACCCGCTCAGCGCCCTCCAGGCCGGGATGCTGTACCACAGCGAGCTGGACGGCGTGACCTTCCACGACCACACCACGCTCACGCTGCGCGGCACGTTCGACGAGGCGGCCCTGGTCAGGGCGCTGGACGAGCTGTCGGCCCGGCACGAGGTGCTGCGGACGTCCTTCGACCTGACCGGGTTCAGCGAGCCCGTCCAGCTCGTGCACGACCAGGCGGAGATCCCGCTGACCGTCTCCGGCGGCGAGCCGGAGTACGGGCCGTTCGACTGGACGCGGGCTCCCCTGCTCCGCGTCCACGTGCGGCCCGAAGCCGACCGGTTCGCGCTGACCGTCTACTTCCACCACGCGATCCTCGACGGGTGGAGCGTCGCGAGGCTGGTCAGCGAGTTGCTGGAACGCTATGCGACCCCCGGGCTGCCGGTGGAGCCGCCGGCGGCGCGCTTCCGTGACCTGGTGGCGGCCGAGAAGGCGATGCTCGCCCGGCCGGAGGCGGCGGAGTTCTGGCGGGAGGCGATCGCCGAGGCGCCGGAGGGCCGGTTGCCCCGGATGCCCGGCTACCCCACCGGCGGGCCGCGCGAGGTCGCGGTGCTCGCCACGGCGCTCCCCGGCGAGCTGGCCAAGGCGCTGGCCGAGCAGGCGGCCGCAGCCCGGGTGCCCCTGCGGTCGGTGGTGCTCGCGGCGCACGTGCGCGTCATGGCGCTGGTCACCGGCGATCCCGACGTCCTGACGGGGATGCTCACGCACAGCCGTCCGGAGAGCGAGGCCGGGGACGAGGTGCTCGGCCTGTTCCTCAACACCGTCCCGCTGCGGGTCCGGGCCGACGCGCCCGACCTGGTCCAGCGGGTCTTCCGGGCGGAGGTGGCGGCGCTGCCGTACCGGCACTTCCCGCTCTTCGAGATCCAGCGGGCCAGCGGTCGCGCGCGGCTGCTGGACACGCACGTGGACTTCCGCGACTTCCACGTGAACGGCGCCGCCGCCACGCCCATCGAGGGCCAGGACTTCTTCGAGCAGACCGACTTCGCCTTCAGCACGGCCTTCGTCCGGACGCCGGGCCAGGGGCTGACGCTGACCATCTCCTACGACACCACGCAGTTCCCCGCCGACCAGATCGCGGCGATCCGGGACCACTACCTCCGCGCCCTGTCCGGAGAACTCGGCATCTCGCCGCAGGACGCGGCTCAGCTCGCACGCTGGAACGCCACCGACCGGGAGCATCCGGGCGGCACCCTGCACGAGCTGGTCTTCGCGCAGGCCGAGCGCACCCCGGACGCGAC
>NZ_JBEZGC010000050.1:0-2056 GCF_040649795.1 Nonomuraea sp. NPDC048881 | reverse complement strand
GTGAGCCGCCGACCAAGGAGTCGGCGCAGACCCTGCTGGAGAACCTGTACTTCAACCCCAAGCGGTACGACCTGGCCAAGGTGGGCCGCTACAAGATCAACAAGAAGCTCGGGGTCGACTCCGAGATCACGCAGGGCACGCTGACCGAAGAGGACATCGTCGCCACCATCGAGTACATCGTCCGCCTGCACGCGGGCGAGGAGTCGATGCCGGGCGCCAACGGTGAGGTGATCGTCGAGGTCGACGACATCGACCACTTCGGCAACCGCCGCCTGCGCAGCGTCGGCGAGCTCATCCAGAACCAGGTCCGCCTGGGCCTGGCCCGCATGGAGCGCGTCGTCCGCGAGCGGATGACCACCCAGGACGTCGAGGCGATCACGCCGCAGACCCTGATCAACATCCGTCCCGTCGTGGCCTCCATCAAGGAGTTCTTCGGCACCTCGCAGCTGTCGCAGTTCATGGACCAGACCAACCCGCTGGCCGGCCTGACGCACAAGCGGCGTCTGTCCGCGCTCGGCCCCGGTGGTCTGTCCCGTGAGCGGGCCGGCTTCGAGGTCCGTGACGTGCACCCGTCCCACTACGGCCGGATGTGCCCGATCGAGACCCCTGAAGGCCCGAACATCGGTCTGATCGGCTCGCTGGCCTCCTACGGCCGCATCAACGCCTTCGGCTTCGTCGAGACGCCTTACCGCAAGGTCGTCGACGGCCGGGTGACCGACCAGATCGACTACCTGACGGCCGACGAGGAAGACCGCTACGTCAAGGCGCAGGCCAACACGACGCTCAACCCCGACGGGTCGTTCGCCGAGTCCCGCGTCCTGGTCCGTACCAAGGGCGGCGAGACCGAGCTCGCCCGTGCCGAGGAAGTCGACTACATCGACGTGTCGCCGCGCCAGATGGTGTCGGTCGCCACCGCGATGATCCCCTTCCTCGAGCACGACGACGCCAACCGCGCGCTCATGGGCTCCAACATGCAGCGCCAGTCGGTGCCGCTGCTCAAGAGCGAGGCGCCGCTGGTCGGCACCGGCATGGAGTACCGTGCCGCGACCGACGCCGGCGACGTCATCAGCGCCGAGAAGGCCGGCGTGGTCGAGGAGGTCTCGGCCGACTACGTCACCGTCATGAACGACGACGGCACGCGTACGACGTACCGGGTCGCCAAGTTCAAGCGCTCCAACCAGGGCACCTCCTTCAACCAGAAGCCCATCGTCGCCGAGGGCGACCGGGTCGAGGTCAACCAGGTCATCGCCGACGGCCCCTGCACCGACAACGGTGAGATGGCGCTCGGCAAGAACCTGCTCGTGGCGTTCATGCCGTGGGAGGGCCACAACTACGAAGACGCCATCATCCTGTCCCAGCGCCTGGTCCAGGACGACGTCCTGTCCTCGATCCACATCGAGGAGCACGAGGTCGACGCCCGCGACACCAAGCTGGGCCCGGAGGAGATCACCCGGGACATCCCCAACGTGTCGGAAGAGGTCTTGGCCGACCTCGACGAGCGCGGCATCATCCGGATCGGCGCCGAGGTCGTCCCCGGCGACATCCTGGTCGGCAAGGTCACCCCGAAGGGCGAGACCGAGCTGACCCCGGAGGAGCGGCTGCTGCGCGCCATCTTCGGGGAGAAGGCCCGCGAGGTCCGCGACACCTCGCTGAAGGTGCCGCACGGCGAGCAGGGCAAGGTCATCGGCGTGCGCGTGTTCAGCCGCGACGAGGGCGACGAGCTCCCGCCGGGCGTCAACGAGCTGGTCCGCGTCTACGTGGCCCAGAAGCGTAAGATCACCGACGGTGACAAGCTGGCCGGCCGTCACGGCAACAAGGGCGTCATCTCCAAGATCCTGCCGGTCGAGGACATGCCGTTCCTGGAGGACGGCACCCCGGTCGACATCATCCTCAACCCGCTGGGCGTGCCCGGCCGGATGAACGTCGGTCAGGTGCTGGAGACCCACCTGGGGTGGATCGCCGCGCGTGGCTGGGACATCTCGGGCATCGCCGAGGCGTGGGCCGAGCGGCTGAAGGACAAGGGCTTCGAGAAGGTCGCCCCGCGTACCAACATGGC
>NZ_JBEZGC010000049.1:0-2659 GCF_040649795.1 Nonomuraea sp. NPDC048881 | reverse complement strand
GGCCCGGACGTGCGGGTCCTGGAACTGGACCGACTCCCCGACCTGCCCGCCGAGCGGCCCCGCGTGGACGTCCGGCCCGAGCACCTGCACCACGTCATCTTCACCTCCGGCTCCACCGGCACCCCCAAGGCCGTCGCCGCCGAGCACCACAACGTGCTCAGCTACCTCAACGGCATGCTCCCCCGCATCGACGCCCCCGGCGGCTCGTTCGCAGTGGTCTCCACACCCGCCGCCGACTTCGGCCTGACCTGCGTGTTCGGCGCGCTGACCACCGGCGGAACCGTCCACCTGCTGCCACGCGAGACCGCGATGGACCCCACCGCGTTCGCCGACTATCTGACCCACCACCGGGTGGACGTCGTCAAATGCGTCCCCAGCCACCTCGAACTCCTGGCCTCCGGCGGCGACCTGGCGGCCGTCCTACCAGGCAGCCTCCTCATCCTCGCCGGCGAAGCCTGCCCCTGGGACCTCGTCGAACGAGCCCAGAACGCCAAACCCGGACTGCGCATCCAGAGCCACTACGGCCACACCGAATCCACCATGATCTGCCTGGTCTGCGACACCGACCAGATCCCCGCGGAACGCCGGACCGGGATCGTCCCGCTGGGCCGTCCCCTGCCGGGCGTCTACGGCCATCTGGTGGACTCGCGGCTCCGGCCGGTCCCGCCGGGCGTGCCAGGTGAGCTGGTCGTCGGCGGCCCCGGGGTGACCCGCGGCTACATCGGGCTGCCGGACCTGACCGCCGAACGCTTCGTCCCGGACCCGCTGACCGGCGACGAGCGTTGCTACCGCAGCGGCGACCTGCTCCGCCTCACCGCCGACGGACAGATCGAGTTCCGCGGCCGGGTCGACGACCAGGTCAAGGTCCGCGGCTACCGGGTCGAACTCGGCGAAGTGGTCACCGCCCTGCGAGCCCTCCCCCAGGTCTCCGAAGCCGTCGTCCTCCCGATAGGCGAGGGCAAGGCCAGGCAGCTGGCCGCCTGGGTCACCCCCGCGTCGGCGAACGTCCCGGCGGTCCGGTCGGCGCTGCGCGAACGGCTGCCCGACTACATGGTCCCCGCCCACATCGTCACCCTCGACCACCTGCCCCTCAACCCCAACGGCAAGATCGACCGAGCCGCCCTTCCCGAACCGCAGCAGGAGGCGGCGGCCTTCGTGCCGCCGAGCACGGCCGCCGAGCGACTGGTGGCCCAGGCGTGGGCCGAAGTGCTCGACGTGGAGCAGGTGGGGGCGAACGACGACTTCTTCGCGCTGGGCGGCCACTCCTTCGCCGCCACCCGGGTGGCGGGCCGCCTGCGCGAACAGCTCGGCGTCGCCGTACCGGTGCGGCTGCTCTTCGAGCACTCCGTGCTCGCCGACCTGGCCGCCGCGCTCCCCCGTCCCGCCTCGGCGACGGTGGCGCGACGCGAGCGCGTGGAGGGCCCGGCGCCGCTGTCCGGCGCCCAGGCCAGGCTCTGGTTCCTGGCCCAGCTGGAGCCGGACGGCACGGCCTACAACGTCCCGATGACCCTGCGGTTGCGCGGGCCGCTGCAGGCGGACGCGCTGCTGGGCGCGGTCAGGGACCTGGCCGAGCGGCACGAGGTGCTGCGCAGCGTGATCGTCGCCACCGGCGCCGAACCGGTCCTGGAGGTACGGCCGGCCGCGGAGGTGCCGGTGACCACCGTGACCATCGACCGTCCCCAGGTCGACCGGGCGGTGGCCGAGCAGCTGGCCACGCCGTTCGCGCTGGACCGGGAGCCGCCGATGCGGGCGGTCCTGTTCGTGGTGGACGACGCGGAGCACGTGCTCTCCCTCACCTTCCACCACATCGCCACGGACGCCTGGACGCGCGGCCTCCTGCAGTCGGAGCTGTCGGCGCTGTACGCCGCCCGGCTGGGACTGCGCCCGCCGCCGGGCCCGCCGCCCGCCCAGTACACGGAGGTGGCGCCCGTCCCGGCCCTGGCCGATCTGGACTGGTGGGCGGAACGGCTGCGGGGGCTGCCGCCGGTGCTCGACCTGCCGACGGATCGTCCTCGGCCCGCGGTGGCCGACCCGGCGGGGGCGTCGCTGGAGGTGGAGCTGCCGGCGGAGCTGGCGGCCAAGGTGCGGTCGGCGCCGGGCATGACGCCGTTCATGGTGCTGCTGGCCGGGTTGCAGGCGCTGCTGGCCCGGCTGTCGGCGAGCGCGGACATCGCGGTCGGCGTGCCGGTCAGCGGACGGGACCATCCCGACACCGAGGGCGTGGTGGGCTGCTTCATCAACACCGTCGTGGTCCGCGCCGACCTGGGCGGCGACCCGACCGGCCGGGAGCTGCTGGACCGGGTCAAGGAGGCCGCGCTGGGTGCGCTCGCCCACGCGGGAGCGCCGTTCGACCGGGTGGTGGACCGGCTGCGGCCGGAACGCAACCTGGCCGCCACCCCGCTGTTCCAGGTGATGCTCAACTACATCCCCGACCAGGGACGTCCCGAGCTGCCCGGCCTGGAGGCGGCCTCCATCGAGCTCCCCGAGCGGACGGCGAAGTTCGACCTGGACCTGTACGTGCTCGACAGCGGTCCAGGATCGCCGCTGCGGGGCGGCTTCGGCTACCGCACGGACCTGTTCGACGAGGCGACCGTCCGCAGGCTGGTGGACTGGTACCTCACCCTGCTGGACGGGATGTTGTCCGACCTGGACGCGCCGG
>NZ_JBEZGC010000048.1:0-3323 GCF_040649795.1 Nonomuraea sp. NPDC048881 | reverse complement strand
GTCGCGAACCCCCACCCGAACGTCTTGTCCAGGAACGCCCACAGGAAGATCCAGCCGATCGCGATCCGGGCGACGGCCCAGACGTAGTCGACCGGGGTACGCGCCGCCCGCACGGGGGCGACGTCCATCACGGGCCGGTTGATGGTGGTGGCCATGGCGGGCCTCCCTTTCGGTGGGGGGTGTACGTCCTTGTCTCACCCCTATTCCACTGCGGGCGCCCGCTCCCGGTCAGTGTCGTACGCCCCTCGCTGGAAGGACCTTGGTCCTCAGGGCCGTCCGTTCCGGGCCCGCCCGGCCGGGCCCGGTCCTTCGGCTGCCGGAGGTGGGACTTTGGGCCCTATCCCGGTGGCCGGCCTTCTCGTAGCTTCGCTTCGGGGGCATCGTGCTTCCGCTGACGAACGCCGGCCACCGGCCGCCCGCCGAAGGTAAGGAGACGGACATGGCTTCTCAGGCGCGGCCTGGCACGGGCAGGCGGGCGGTGCTGAAGGTCGCCGGCGACCTGGACCTGGCCACGCAGGCGGGGTTCCGCGCCCGGATCGCCGCCGCCCTCGCCGAGCAGGGCACGCGTCTCGTCCTCGACCTCAGCGGGGTGACCTTCATGGACGCCCGCGGGCTGGCCGCGCTGGTGGCCGCGCGCGACCTGGCGGCCGCCCGCCACGGCAGCCTCCGGCTGACGGGGGTGACGCCGGCCGTCCTGCGGTTGCTGGAGGTGACCCGGCTCGACCGGACGTTCTCCCCGGTCTCCCTCGCGGACGTGCGCCCCGCCGCGTGAACGGCGGTCAGCGGGTCGTGCGGGTCTGTTCCCAGCGGTGCAGCAGGCCGGGCAGCTCGGCGAGCAGGAACTGGTAGAAGTCACGCATCTCGGCCAGCCTGGTGTGGGCCGGGTCGCCGGAGGCGGTGGTGGCGACGCCGGTCTCGGCGGCCTGCAGCATGACACGCACCATCGTGTTCTGGGTGGAGAACAGGGTGGGCCAGGCGTTCTCGCGCAGCCGGTAGTGCTCACGGCGACTGCCGGGCGCGGGCAGGCGCTCGATCAGGCCGGTCGTCAGCAGGGCCTTGACCGCGCCGGACACCGAGCCCGCGCTGACGCCGAGCCGGTCGGCGATGTCGCCCATGGTGACCGTGTCGGCATCGGTGAACAGGAAGAACGCGAGGACCCTGGCCGACATGCGCTGCAGACCGCCCTCGGCCAGCACCAGCGCCAGCCGTTCGGCGGCCTGCCACCGTTCCTGGTCGCCCATCCCGTCACCTCCTGGCTCGGATCATAGCCGTTCTCCGGAGAGTTCAGAAATTTCTGAAATTTCGCTATATTGCGGTTATTCGGCCCTTCATCGGGCCGGTGGTGTGCCGGGAAGCCTGGTCGGCGAGCGCAACAGTCCTTTCGAGCAAGGAACGCCGATGAAGGTCCTCATCCTCACCCACGGCACCCGCGGCGACGTCCAGCCGTACGCCGCCCTGGCCCTCGCCCTGCAGCGGGCCGGGCACGAGGCCGTCCTGGCGGCCCCCGCCGCCATGGCCGGCCTGGCCGGTCCGCACGGCATCGCGTTCGCGCCGCTGCACGACGGCCCGAACACGCTCATCGACGACCCCGGCATCCGCCAGGCGGTCGAGACCAACTACCGCGGCCTGCGCGGCAAGAAGGTGGCCTTGCAGGTGATGCGCCGCAGCAAGCCCCTCATGGCCGAGGTCTTCACCGACATGGCGGGCGTGGTGCTGGACGGTCCCGGACAGAACGCCGACCTGGTCGTGCACGCGCCCGGCATGCCGGGCGGGCACGTCGCCGAGCGGCTCGGCGTGCCGGCGGTGCCCGCCGCGCTGCAACCGGTGTGGGTGCCCACCGCCGCCTTCCGCAACCCGATGTTGCCGCTGCCGTTGCCCAAGGCGCTGAACCGGGCCTCCTACCTGCCGATCAAGCTGATGCTGCGCTCCTTCGCGGGCATCGCCGACGACCTGCGCGCGCGGCTGGAGCTGCCGCGACGGCGCGGCCGGCACGACATCCTGCGCCGCCCGGACGGCCGTCCGGCGACCGTCCTGCACGCCTTCAGCCGTCACCTGCTGCCCCACGACGCGCCGGGCGGTCTGGACTATCCGGCATGGGTGCACACCACCGGCTTCTGGTACCTGCCCGCCCCGCCCGACTGGACGCCCTCGCCGGAGCTGGCCGCCTTCCTGGCCGACGGCCCGCCCCCGGTGTACGTCGGGTTCGGCAGCATGGCCGGCACCGATCCGCGGCGGCTCGGCCGGATCGTCGCCGAGGCCGTCCGGCGGGCGGGGGTGCGGGCCGTGCTGGCCACCGGGTGGGGCGGCATCCAGGCCGCCGACCTGCCCGACGGTGTGCACCTGCTCGACCAGGCGCCGCACGACTGGCTGCTGCCGCGCACGGCCGCGATCGTGCATCACGGCGGCAGCGGCACCACCGCCGCGGCCCTGCTGGCCGGGCGCCCGCAGGTGATCTGCCCGTTCGTCGCCGACCAGCCGTTCTGGGCGTCCCGGGCGCACGCCGCGGGGGTGGCCGTGCCGCCCCAGCCGCAGCGCCGCCTGACCCCGGACGGCCTGGCCGCCGCCATCGGCCTGGCCGCCACCGACGCCCGGATGGCGGCCACGGCCGCCGAGCTCGGGCGGCGCGTACGGGCCGAGAACGGCCTCGGCCACGCCGTCACGGTCCTGGAATCCCTGCGCTGACCACGTCGCCGGAGAAGCTTCCCCGGCGGACCTGTTAGGGTGATCGCCGGTGCGCCGGGAAGTCTGGTCGGCAACGTGTACGACGACGACCGGAGTCCCTTTCCATGATCGCTTCTGCGCGGCCCGCGTGACGGGCGCCCTGCTGACCGCGTTCGCGGGCCTGCTGCTGCTGGCGGTGCTGCTGTCCAGCCTGGCCCACCGCACCGTGCTGTCCACGGCGGCGCTGTTCCTGGTGGCCGGGTTCGTGCTCGGCGACGGCGTGCTCGGCGTGGTCTCGCTCAAGCCCGGCGACGACCTGGTGGCCACGCTGGCCGAGCTGGCGCTGTTCGCGGTGCTGTTCACCGACGGCATGCGGGTGGGCTGGGCCGAGCTGCGCAGCGCGTGGCGGCTGCCGGGGCGGGCGCTCGGCTGGGGCCTGCCGCTCACCCTGGTCATCACCGCCGCCGGCGCGCACTACCTGCTCGGGCTGGGCTGGGTCGAGTCGCTGCTGATCGGCGCGATCCTGGCGCCCACCGACCCGGTGTTCGCCGCCGCCCTGGTCGGCAACGAGAAGGTGCCGCCGCGGCTGCGGCAGCTGCTCAACGTCGAGTCCGGCGTCAACGACGGGCTCGCGCTGCCGTTCGTCATCCTGTTCCTGGCGA
>NZ_JBEZGC010000047.1:0-3380 GCF_040649795.1 Nonomuraea sp. NPDC048881 | reverse complement strand
AGTTGAGAGTAGGCTGTGGCCACTCGTCCGCACAAGTGGTTGAGCCGGAGTGGCGCGGTAAGAATTACCTCACCTTGTAGACATCCTCAAGCTCATGCAGGCTGCCAGGCAGCGCCAGGCTCATGGCCAGCAGCACGTTCCCCGCAGGGTCATGCACAGTCGCCGTCACGCCGAGCACGGGATTGGACGAGCCCAGCAGCTCGGCCTCGTCCTTCGTGGGCTTACGCGCGGACAGCCGCTCGGTGATGCGATCGAAGCGCACATGCTTGACCGCCTGGAGGTGCTTGCGGATGCCGCCCCGCAACGGCTCGGCCTTGTCCAGATCGGTCCCCACCGCGATCTCCAGCGGCACCCACACGGTCTCCACCGCCGAGACGAGATCCGCCTGACGAGCCACCCGCTTACGGACGATCACCGGCGTACGCTCGGCGACCCCGAGCAACTTCGCGACATGCCGAGGCGCCGGAATCCGCGCCACCTCAACGAGACTGTCGGCGCTCTCTCCCTGCTCCGCAGCACCCAGGCCCGGACGAACGGTCTCGGCCTCGCGTTCCGGCCGGCCCTTCACGAACGACCCGCGCCCGTGCTCGCGCTCGATCCACCCCTGCATGGCGAGCGTCTGAAGCGCCCGCACCACCGTGGTGCGCCCCACGCCCAGCTCACGAACAAGCTGCGTCTCGGACGGCAGCATGTCGCCGGGGGCGTACTCGCCCGACTCGATGCGCTCCTGGATCGCCTGCATGACCTGCGCGTATTTCGGCGGGGCGAAGTCCATGCTCATGTTGGCCGTCCGTTCACTCTTGCGCTTGTCCGCATAAGTACAGTACCGGCTGAGCCAAGACTTGTCAGGCCATGATTAGGACTCAGAACGCCCCGCCAGGAGGCTTACACACGCCTCGCAAGCGCTCGGGATGGTCGGCATGAACGGCACCTGCCAATCACCGATCACCACGAGTCGAATCGTCTCCCCGCACAACGCCTTGGAAGCGCCACGCACAACAGCGTGCTGCACGAGCGAGAAATCACGTCGCTCCGTCCCCACCCCGCACGACACTCGCCGGCCAGTCATTACTCGACCCCGTCAACAAGATCGGCGATCAACGCCGAATATGGCTGCGTCCTACGCAGGTCCGAATAATGCATGGAGATACGATGAGCGGCCCGCACCGGATCAATCGCCGGATGCCAGGCATAGATGACGCGACGATGGGCGACATTCCACCCGGTTCGCCACCAGTAGTGACGACCGTCGCACCACACCACCAGCCCGACCCAGACCGACACCAGGGCGAGCCCGTACCCGTCGTGGACATCCGCGCTGACGCCGTTCTGCTCCAGCGCCTCCCGGAGCAGTTCGGCGGAACGACGCGGATCGATCGAGATCACCACGGGGGCCGTCATTCGGCCACCCGCTCGAACCGCACCGAGCCCGCCGCGTCGAGGTAGGCCCGGAAGACCTCACGCCGGGTGGCCTTGTCCGGCACGGCCCCGAGCCCGTAGACGCTGTGGACGATCCGCCCCAGCACCACGCCGGCGTCCACCGACATGCCCCGCATGGCCTTGCGCAGCTCATCCATCGCGGTTGCCTGGAACGAGCTCGAACCGCACGTCCCCAGTTCCTCGCCGAGGCCGGACCGGACCCGGACCTCCCACTCGAACGCCTCGCCAGCAGCAAGACCATGCTCGGCCCCATCGCAGTGAAGGCACTCAGTGGTGACCGACGAGGCCGCACCCAACCTCGATGCCGCCACATGCCCCCGACGGGTGACGATCTTCCATCCCCGCCCCTCGCATTCTTCGCACCTGACTGGAGTTGTCATGCGGCAGAGCATGAATGGACCAACCGTTTATACATATCCCACGGCGATATACCGCCGAGGCATATAGAGTCCGCCGCACAGCAATGCACAATCTCGGAGTACGAGTTCCGGAGGGTCGCATGCGCGCGAGTGGTTTCCAGCCGATCAAGCTCCCGCCATCGGTATGGGAACGCGACGATATGCGAGAAAGCCTGAAAAACCGCGACATCGCGGGACTGTTCCGCCTGGTCGCCAAATACGGCGGAATCAGTCAGGTCCGCATCGCATCAGCGACCGAAATCGCCCAGCCCCGCGTCAACAAGATCTTCAACGGAACGGCCGGCCCCATCGAAGAACTGGCCGTCTTCGAACGCATCGCCACCGGACTCGGCCTGCCCGACCACGCCCGCATGCTGCTCGGCCTGGCCCCGCTCGACACTGCGTCCCCGACAGGCGACCTCGACGACGAGCACCAGGAACAGACCGACGAACTCACCGCCCGCCTGGAAGCCGCCGCAGCCGTCGACGACACGATGGTCATGATCCTGCGCACGGACACCAACAACCTCCGCCTCCAGGACCGCCGACTCGGCAGCCTCGCCATCGCCGACAAGATGCACGCCCAGATGGCCCAGATCGAACGAGCCCACCGCCACGCCGTACGCCCACGCATCCGTGCCCAGCTCGCCCACCTACTTGCCGAAACAGCCTCGCTGGCCGGCTGGCAGGCCATCAACACCGTGGCGCTCAACGACGCCTGGAACCACTACGAACGCGCCAAGGCCGCCGCCCGCGAAGCCGAGGACGCCGCAGTCCTGGCCTACGTCTCCGGCGAACAGGCGTACGTCCTCATGGACCTGGGCCGCCCCGCCGAAGCAGCCGAACTCCTCCAGCACATCCACATCACCCACCGCGACCGCGTCCCCGCCCGCCTCAGAACATGGCTCGCCGCAGCAGAGGCCGAAGCCGCGGCCATCCTCGGCGACGAGGACGCATGCCGTCGCGCGCTCGACCAAGCCGCCCTCATGTTGCCGGAAGGCGATGGCGACCCGGACATGCCCTACCTGTCCATCAACGTCCACCACTTCGCCCGCTGGCGCGGAAGCTGCCTGCTCCGCTTCGGCGACCCCAGCACCGTCGAGGACCTACGCTCCTCACTCGCCGGAATGGACGGCACCTACAACCGCGCCGAAGCAGGCGTCCGCTGCGACCTCGGCCACGCCCTGCTCGCAGCCGGCGAACCCGAGGCAGCACAGCCCCACATCCAGCGCGCCAAGCAACTGGCCACCATGACCGGCTGCCGCCGTCAACGACGCCGCATCGAGGAACTCTCGCGAGCCGTCAACCGCGCTCTCGGCCGTTGAGCCGCTGCTGAGCCTGAAGCAACCCGATCAGCGTCCCCGACGTCCAGATGTCCCCGCGGGCAATCATGTCGGGGATCTCGGCCATCGGAACCCACTCGATCCGATCGGCTTCCACCTCACCCTCAGGCTTACCGACCAGCTCGGCGCCATGCACCAGGAACAGGATGTGCTCGGAGTCCACCATGCCGGCCATCGGCTGATAGCTCACCAGGTGCTC
>NZ_JBEZGC010000046.1:0-4989 GCF_040649795.1 Nonomuraea sp. NPDC048881 | reverse complement strand
CCCACTCTTCCCCTCCCCGACGCTCTTCCTATCTGAGCTTTTGGGTAGCTCGCTGGGCTCATAACCCAGAGGTCGCAGGTTCAAATCCTGTCCCCGCTACCAATCCGAAGTCCCCGGTCGCCATACGGCGACCGGGGACTTCGTCGTTTCCGGGCCTCGTCGGGCCGGGTCTTGTCCTACGACCCACGTGCTGATTACATGATTACATGACGGAAAAAGACGTCCCGACCATCTACGAGTGGGCGGGCGGGACCGAGGCGTTCGAACGGCTGACCGCGACGTTCTACCGGACCGTCCTCAAAGACGACCTCATCGGGCCGCTGTTCGCCCATATGGACCCCGACCACCCCAAATACGTCGCCATGTGGCTCAGCGAGGTCTTCGGCGGTCCCGACCGGTACACCCACGAACGCGGCGGTTATTCCCACATGCTCGCCCACCACCTGGGCCGGGCCATCACCGAACCGCAGCGTCGCCGCTGGGTGAACCTCCTCATGGACGCCGCCGACGAGGTCGGTCTGCCCGACGACCCCGAGTTCAGGGCCGCGTTCGCCGGCTACATCGAATGGGGCACCCGGCTGGCCGTGCACAACTCCCAGCCCGGCGCGACGCCGCCCCCGGAGGCGCCGGTTCCGCACTGGGGCTGGGGAGTCGCTCCGCCATACCAGCCGTAACCTGGAGAAATGGGAAGCACGTCGCGCGGGCGGCTGCGGGTCTACCTGGGGGCGGCGCCCGGCGTCGGCAAGACGTACGCCATGCTCAGCGAGGCGCGACGGGCCAAGGAACGCGGACGTGACGTGGTCGTGGGCCATGTCGAGACCCACGGCCGCGACCAGGTCGCCCGCCTGCTCGACGGGCTGGAGACCGTGCCGGGCCGCACCGTCGTCCATCGCGGCGCCACGTTCACCGAGCTCGACGCCGACGCGGTCATCGCCCGCCGCCCCAAGGTCGTGCTGGTCGACGAGCTCGCCCACACCAACACGCCCGGCTCCCGGCACGCCAAACGCTGGCAGGACGTCCAGGACATCCTGGACGCCGGCATCGACGTCGTCTCCACGCTCAACATCCAGCATCTGGAGTCCCTGCGCGACGTGGCCGAGCAGATCACCGGCCTGCCGCAGCGCGAGACCGTCCCCGACGACCTCGTCCGGCGGGCCGACCGGCTCGAACTCGTCGACATGTCACCCGAGGCCCTGCGCCGCCGCCTCGCCCACGGCAACGTCTATCCGCCGGAACGCGTCGACGCCGCCCTCGCCAACTACTTCCGCGTCGGCAACCTGTCCGCTCTACGGGAGCTCGCCCTGCTCTGGGTGGCGGACCGGGTCGACCGGCAGCTCATCGCGTACCGGGCCGACCACGACATCGCGGGCACCTGGGAGGCCCGCGAACGCGTCGTCGTCGCCCTCACCGGCGGCCCCGAGGGCGACACCCTCGTCCGCCGCGCCGCCCGCATCGCGGCCAGGACCAAGGGCGCCGACCTGCTCGCCGTGCACGTCACCCGGGCCGACGCCCTGTCCACCGCGAGCGACCCGGCCAACCTGGCACGCCAGCGCAAACTCGTCGAGGACCTCGGCGGCACCTACCACCAGGTCGTGGGCGACGACATCCCGCGCGCGCTGATCGCGTTCGCCGACGGAGTGAACGCCTCGCAACTCGTCCTCGGCGCCTCCCGGCGAGGACGGCTCGCGCAGCTGCTCACCCGCGGCGTGGGCATGACGACGGCCACGCTGTCCGGCTCGATCGACGTGCACATGGTCCCGCACGAGGCCGTCAGCGGAGGCTCCGGCCGGCCGCAGCCCGGGGGAGCGCTGACGCGTCGGCGCAAGTCGGCCGGATGGGCCCTGACCCTGTCCGCCATGCCGGCGCTCACCGCCGTGATCGCGCCGCTCGACCTGAGCCTGCCCAGCGAGATCCTGCTGTTCCTGCTGCTGGTCGTCGGCGTCGCGCTGGTGGGCGGGATGTGGCCGGCGCTCACGGCGGCGGTGCTCGCGTTCGGGCTGCTCAACTGGTTCTTCACGCCACCGGTGCACACCCTGACCATCGCCGAACCGGAGAACGTGCTCTCGCTGGCCATCTTCGTCCTGGTCGCCGCCATGGTGAGCACGGTCGTGGACCTGGCCGCCCGGCGCAGCAGGGAAGCGGCCCGGTCCAGGGCGGACGCCGAAGTTCTCTCCACACTGGCCGGACACGTGTTGCGCGGGGAGTCCGCGATTGCCTCGCTGCTCGGACGGTTGCGCGAGACGTTCGGGCTGACCGCGGTGACCCTGCTCGAAAGGGACGATCCGTCGGGTGACTGGCGCATCGTCGCCACGTCCGGCGGCCCCCCGATCACCACCCCGCCCGCCCCCACCCCGAACCACACCGGACCGGACGGCGGGAGCGATGTGGTCACCATCGACGACCGGCTGCTGCTCGCGACCCGCGGCCGGCTGCTCGACGCCAGCGACCGCCGCGTCCTGGAGGCGTTCGCCGCCGAGGCCGCCGTCGCCCTGCGCCAGGAACGCCTGCGCGAGGCGGCCGAGCGCGCCGAGCCGCTGGCAGAGGCCGACCGCATGCGCACCGCGCTGCTCGCCGCCGTCGGCCACGACCTGCGCACTCCCCTCGCCTCGGCGATGGCCTCCGTGGAGAGCCTGCGCAACACCGACATCATCTGGTCCGACGACGACCGCGCCGAACTGCTGGCCACCGCCGGCGAGTCCCTGGTCAAACTGAACCGTCTCGTGTCGAACCTGCTCGACATGAGCCGCCTCCAGGCCGGGGTCCTGGGCGTCACCCTGCGGCCCGTCGCCGTCGAGGACGTGCTGCCACGCGCCATCGACGACCTCGGCCCGCTGCGCGACCGGGTCAGAAGTGACGTCCCGGCCGATCTGCCGGAGTTCCAGGCAGACCCGGCGCTGCTCGAACGCGTCCTGGTGAATCTGATGGCCAACGCCGTCCGCTACAGCCCCGAAGCCGAGCCCGTGCTCGTCACCGCGAGCTGGCACGGCGAACGGGTCGAACTGCGCGTAATCGACAGGGGGCCAGGGATCCCCACGGAAGCGCATGAAAAGGTGTTCATGCCCTTCCAACGACTCGGCGACCGCGACAACCACACCGGTGTGGGCCTCGGCCTCGCACTCTCGCGCGGCCTCACCGAGGCGATGGGCGGCACGCTGCTCCTTGAGGACACCCCCGGAGGAGGGCTCACCATGACGGTCTCACTGAGGAGGGCCCTGTGACCCGCGTGCTCGTCGTCGACGATGAGCCCCAGATCCTGCGTGCTCTGCGCATCAACCTGGCGGCCAGACACTACGAGGTCGCGGTCGCCTCCGACGGCGCATCGGCGCTGCGCCAGGCCGCCGACTGGCACCCCGACTTGGTCGTCCTCGACCTCGGCCTGCCCGATCTCGACGGCGTCGAGGTGATCCAGGGGCTGCGCGGCTGGACGAAGGTTCCGATCATCGTGTTGTCGGGACGTACCGACAGCACGGACAAGGTGGACGCCCTCGACGCCGGAGCCGACGACTACGTCACCAAGCCGTTCGGCATCGACGAGCTGCTGGCCCGCATCCGCGCGGTGACCCGCCGCACGAACCAGCACGAAGAGGAACCCGCGACGGTGCGGCTGGGCGATCACGTGATCGACCTGGCCGGCAAGACGATCTCAGGTGGCGTACGGCTGACCCCGACGGAGTGGCACTTCCTGGAGATCCTGCTTCGCAATCCCGGCAAACTGATCAGCCAGCGGCAGCTGCTGACGGAGGTGTGGGGCGTCAGCTACCTGAAGGAGACGCACTACCTGCGCCAGTACATGGCCCAACTGCGCCGCAAGCTCGAACGCGACCCGGCCCATCCCGTGCACCTGCTGACCGAGCCCGGAATGGGATACCGGTTTCAGCCCTCCTGATCCCTGGCCAGGACGACCGCCTTGAGCACCGCCCACCCGAGCAGCAAGGCCCCGAAGAGCACCTGAGCGACACGCACCCACAGCGAAGACGTCTGATCCGCATAGATCACAACACCGATCCACATCAGACCAAATATCCCGACCAGGATGATTGCCGACCAGTTCAGCCCACGTTGCCACATACGCGCAGTCTTACAGCCGGGTAGCCAAGACCGGGTATGGCCACAGTCCTCATCAGGTCGAAGCCTGAGCCCCTGGGGAATCAGCCCTGGGCGAGCGGTGACTGGGCCGGCCGGCTCAACGGGGGAGCGTCCGGTGCGCGCCGACGCACCGCCGCAGGCGCATCCCGCGCATCCGCACGACCGGCGGTTGTTGCTGCTGCTCGTCGTGCATGTAGGCAAGCAGTGCCTCAGCCGTACGGGCGTCGGACAGGATCTGCCGCACGGCGTCCTCGTCCTCGGGCAGCTGACCGCGCTCGGCCAGCTCGCGCGTGAGGAAGGCGAGCGGGTCGGGCGCGCCGACCATGTCCGCGGCCATGGTCGTCCGCGCCGCCGTGAGCAGTCGCAGGTAATGGGTACGCAGGACGGCCTCGCGCACGCGTGCCTGTTCGAGGTCGTCGATCAGCGTCCGGGCGATGCGCAGGAGGTCTCCCGCATGGGTCGCCGGATCGGCGAGGAAGGCACGGATGTCATCGAACTCCGAGCGGGTCATGGCGGGCACCTCCGAGAGCGCAGTCTGCTCGTGGCTACCTTCGTACCGAGGCACGATTGCGGATGACTTGCTGACCGCTTGACTTCGGGTGTCGTACGGACGGCGATGACCAACGTTTGACGATCTTGTGACGAGGGAAGGACCCTACGATTACCTGTGTGGCGCGAAGTACGTGCGGGAGACTGCTAGAGTTGCTTCGCGCAGGGCGGCCAAGGGGCTCGCAAGAGCCTCAACAGAAGCCCGGCAAATCCCACTTCCTTCTGGTTCATTCAAGACGGTTCAGAGCGGTCCGAATGAGCTGGTAAGTTAGAGGGGTTGTCCCGGAAGCGGGGCGCGACTTAATTCCAGCAGGTCGAGCAAGCCCGGTCAATTTGACAGAGACTTGAACGGCT
>NZ_JBEZGC010000045.1:0-6031 GCF_040649795.1 Nonomuraea sp. NPDC048881 | reverse complement strand
CGAGAAGGTGCCGCCGCGGCTGCGGCAGCTGCTCAACGTCGAGTCCGGCGTCAACGACGGGCTCGCGCTGCCGTTCGTCATCCTGTTCCTGGCGATCGCGTCGGGCTCGGCCGACCTGCACCTCGGCGAGCTGGGGCTGGAGCTCGGCCTGGGCGTGCTCATCGGCATGGCGATCCCGTGGGCGGCGATCAAGCTGGAGCAGACCCGCTGGTTCGCCGCCTCCACCGCCTACGAGCCGCTCAACGCCCTGGCCATCGGCCTGCTGGTGCTGGCCGTGGGCAAGGCCACGCACGGCAACCTGTTCCTGGCCGCGTTCTCCGCCGGGATCACGGTGGCGACCTTCGGGCAGCGGCAGCGGGAATCGTTCGAGCACTTCGGCGAACTCATCGCGGAGATCTTCAAGCTGGCGGCGCTGCTGGTGTTCGGGGCGCTCATCACGCCGTCGCTGCTGGGCTCGGTGGGCTGGCAGGGGTGGCTGTTCGCGATCCTGGCGCTGGTGGTGGCGCGGCCGGTGGCGATCTGGCTGTCGTTCCTGCGTTCCGGGCTGACGGTGCGCGAGCAGGCGGCGGTGGCGTGGTTCGGCCCGAAGGGGTTCGCGTCGGTGGTGTACGGGCTGCTCGTGCTCGCCTCCGGGATCGCCGCCGCGCAGCAGGTGTTCCAGATCGTCGCCGTCACCATCGTGGCCTCGATCCTGCTCCACTCCTCCACCGACATCGTGGTGGCCCGCGGCTTCGACGACGAGCACGACGTCCCGGCCTGGTTCGGACGGCTGCGCAGACGCGACCAGACGCCCTGAGACGCCTTCGCCCGCAAGAGCGGGCGATCGCCGCTATCGCAGGCCCGTGAGCAGCGCGTCGGGGCCCGCCTTCACCGCGGAGGCCGTACGGCCCCGGTGGACGACCAGGTTGGCCGCGACCGGCGCGAGCAGGGCGTCGGCGAGGAAGCCCGCGTCCGCCTCCGGCTTGATCTGCCCGATCAGTATGACCAGGTGCTGGTGGTACGCCTCGTAGGCCCCGCCGAAGCGGGTGAACCTTCTCGTCGATGAGCCCGTACGCCAGGCCCGACCTGTCGCCGAACCGCCGGTACAGGGTGCCGATGCCGACGCCCGAGGCGGCCGCGACGTCGGCCATCGCCAGCCCCTTCATTCCCGCGGTGGCGACGATCTCCGCGGCCGCCGGCACGACGGCCTGACCTGCGACGGCCACCCGGTGGCGGCGCGGCGGGGCTAAGGCTGCGGGGTCCGCTGCTGCGATCTCACCCGGGCGGTGAAGGCCTCGATGGCGTCCACGAGCGCCTCGAAGCGGACCGAGTGGTACAGGTCGAAGGCGTGGTTGCCGCCACGCAACTCGGCGTAGACGACGGGGGCGGCCGACGTACGGCGGAGCTGGTCGGCGAAGTGCCTGGCCTCGGCCACCGGCACCAGCGGGTCCAGATCGCCGTGGGCCACGAAGAACGGCGGCGCGTCCGCGGTGACGTGGGCCAGCGGCGCGGACCGCGGGTCCCCGTCGAAGTAGGCGCCGTACCAGCCGTTCAGGTAGATGGCGCCGGTCACGGAGGTGTCGGCGTGCTCGAAACCCGGCTGGTAGGCGGGGTCGTTGGGGGTGAGCGCGGCCAGCGCCGCCATGTGGCCGCCCGCCGAGCTGCCCGCGACGAACAGCGTCGAGGGGTCGGCGCCGTACTCGTGGGCGTGCTCGCGCACCCAGGCGATGACCTTCTTGAGGTCGATCAGGTGGTCGGGGTGCTGGGACTGGGGCCGCAGCCGGTAGTTGGCGCTGACGGTCACCCAGCCCTGGCCGGCGAGCCGGTAGAGCAACGGCAGCGACTGGCTGTTCTTGTGGCCGCTGTCGTAGTGGCCGCCGTGCAGGTGGATCATGACGGGCGCGCCCTGCGGACGCGAGCGGTGGTGGTAGACGTCGAGCAGGTTGCGCCGGCCTGCCTCGCCGTAGGAGAGATCGGCCACCCGGCGGACGTCCGCGCGGCGCTTGAGGATGGGCAGGAACAGGATGCGACCCCACGGCGGACGACGGCGCAGTCCGGCGGCGAGGTCGGCGTCGATGGCGGCGCGCCAGCCCGCGCCCAGGCCGGCGTCCATCGCCCGCCAGATCCTGGCCCGCTCCCCCAGACCGCGGCAGGCGATGACGGTGAGCCCGATCGTCGTCACGGCGGCCAGGGCGACGACTGCCCAGCCGCCCGCCGTGTGGATGTCCCCCTCGGCGAACGCCAGCGCCGTCGGGGCCAGCAGCAGCCAGAAGAAGGCCGCGAACGGCAGTTCGTTGGCGGCCAGCCCGAAGAAGTAGCTCACCCGGCCGAGCGCGCTCCACCCCGGCGGCGGCCGCAGCGCGAACAGCGTCCCGAGCGCGACGAGTGCTACAGGGATCAGATATCCGACGGGCACCGAACCTCCAAAGCCGCACGTCCTTCGAACGCGCCAAGCCTCTCCCACCCGGCCGCCCCGCATCTACGACGGATCCGATAACGTCCTTTAACCCTGAGATGAAGAATGCGGAGGCTCGCCCGTGGAGATGCGGGAGATCGAGATCTTCCTGACGCTGGCCGAGGAGCTGCACTTCAGCCGTACTGCCGAGCGGCTGGGCATCAGCCCCGCCCGCGTCAGCCAATCGATCAAGAAGCAGGAGCGGCGCATCGGCGCGCCCCTGTTCGACCGCACCACCCGAGCGGTCCGCCTCTCCCCGCTCGGTGAGCAGCTCTACCAGGCGCTCAAGAGCGGCCACCGGCAGATCACGCAGGGGATAGCGACCGCTCAGGCCACCGCCGACGGCACCGCGGGCACACTGACCCTCGGCACGGTCGGCCCGCTCTCCACGCAGATCAAGGACGTTCTCGACCTGTTCCTCGCCCGCCACCCGAACGCCCGGCTCCAGCACCGCGAGATCCAGCCCGCCTCTCCGCTGGACCTGCTGAAGTCGGGCGAGGTGGACGTGGCGCACCTGTGGCTGCCGATCCGCGAGCCCGACCTGACCATCAGACCGACCTCGTACGCCTCCGACGTGGTGTTGATGGTCTCCGCCGACCACCCCTACGCGGGACGAGACTCCATCTGCCTGGAGGACCTCGGCGACTGCACCGTGGTCGAGGGCCAGTCGATCCCCTCCTGCATGGAGGAGATCTTCAACCCCTACCACACCCCTTCCGGCCGCCCCGTCCGCCGCGGGCACAAGGTCACCACCTGGCAGGAGACCCTCAGCGCCGTCGCCACGGGTCAGGCCACCGCCGGGGTCACCGCCGAGGCCGCGGCCTTCTACCCCTGGCCCAGCCTCGCCTTCGTCCCGATCCGCGACGCTCCGCCGTGCCGGTGGACGTTCGCCTGGCGTACGGCGGCCGAGACGCCGCTCATCCGCGCCTTCGCCCGGGCAGCGGCCGACGCCTCATGAGGGAGCGAGCTCAGGACAGGGGCACCTGCAAGGGGCGCCAGGTGGCCACCTTGACGGTCAGCGCGTCAGCCTGGGCGGGCAGGGCGTACAGCGACCAGAACTCCTTCGTCTCCCCCGCCTCGAAGCTCGTCGCCGACAGTGCCACCCCGGAGGTGTTCGTGCACGCGCAGTACGTGCCCGGCTCCTCGCCCTCGCCCTCGGCCACGATCACGCGGGCCGGGCGGTACAGGCGGCGCGCGGCGGGGTCGGTCACCTGGATGTTCCTCGCGGCGTGGTGCTTGAAGGCGCTCCAGTCGTCGGCCCAGTTGAGGTCGTGGTACCACGCCTCGCCGTCACCCCGGCTGGTGATCGTGTAGCGGAGCAGGCCCAGGTCACCGGGCATCCGGCGGAAGGACGTCACCTTCAGGTCGAAGGGCACGCCCTTCGCGCGCACGGTCGCCGTCGTCCCCTCGCCCTCGGGCAGCGGGGACGCCGTGGTGCCGGCGGCCGGCACGTCAGCCGGCGCGGGCTTGGCGAACGTGATCGTCACCCGGCGGTTGCGGCGCCGTCCCTCGTCGGAGCTGTTGCTGTACAGCGGGCGGCGGGAGCCGTATCCACGGGCCCTGAACGTCACCTGGTCGCGCGTGATCAGAGGCATGAGGGCCCGGCGCACCGCCTCCGCGCGGCGGCGGGACAGCGGCTCGTTGACGGCGTCGGTGCCGGAGGAGTCGGCGTGGCCGTCGACCTCGATCGTCGTGTCCGCGGACGTGTCGATGAGCTCGGCCGCCTTGGCCAGCACCGTGCGGGCGCGCGGCGTGAGCGTCGCCTTGTTCAGCGCGAACAGCACGTCGGAGGAGAGGCTGACCTTGAGGTCGGCGCCGTCGTCGGTCGTCTCCTCGGTGCGGTCGAGCGACTGGGACGGCGTCTCGATGAGGTGGCTGACGGTCTCGACCTGGGACGCGTCAGGGTCGGGCAGTCGCTGACCGGGCGGCGGCACGGGCGGGTCGTCGCTGATCGGGACGTCTACCATCGGCGGCCCGATCGGTGTGACGATCGTCGTGGTCGCCGGGTTGCCGGACGGCGCGGGCAGCACGGCGTAGACCGTCAGCGACTCGCCGGGGTCGATGATCGCTTCGAGGTCGTCGCGGTCGGGGTCGCTGCACAGGCATTCGCCGTCGGCGGGTTTGTACGGCATGAGCCATCGATGGGCCGGGGCGTCGAGCACCGCGATGCCGGCGGGCCCGCGCCACTTGAGCGGCCGCATCGGGTCGGCGAGCGGCGCCTGCCAGTGCAGCGGCTTGCCGATGCCGGCGGACAGGCGCAACTGCACGATCAGGTGCTTGCCGCCGACGCGGTTGAGCCCGACGAGTTCGGCCTTGTAGTTCGGCTCGACGGTCCCCTGGACGGTGGCCAGCGCGGGCCGGGTGTCGCCGCCGCCGGACGTCGCGCTCACACTCGCAGAGGGCGAAGGAGCGCCGGCCGAAGGCGCGGGAGGCGGTGCGGTGGTCCCGCTCGCCGAGGGCGCGAGAGGCGGTTGACCGCATCCGGCGGCCGTCAAGGCGAGGGCGGCCAGGGCCATGATCCGGATACGCATGCCGGGCATTGTGCCATGACCACCTCAAAGGCGATCAGTCAAGGACATCGTGGACGGACGCCCGCTCCTCGCCGAGCGCCCCCATCGCGCGCCCGGTCACGGGTCGCGCAGCGCCCCCCGCTCTACCGCGGCGGCGGAACACTGACCAGGTCGTCGTGGTCGGCGGTCACCTCGCCGGTGACGTCGACGACGCCCTCGACACCGCGCACGGCCTCCATCGCCGCGATCGCCTGTGACCGGCGTTCCACGCGCCCGCCGAGCTTCACCACGCCCTGCTCGATCTCCACGGAGATCGCCCCGGACGCCGGGAGCACGGCCCGGACCTCGGCCTCCAGCTCCGCCCGCGGACGGGCGAAGACGCGCAGCACGTCGCGCTGGTGCAGGGTGCCGACGATGCGCCCGCTCGCCGGGTCGATCACCGGGAGCTGCTTGATGCGCCGGTCGTGCATGATCCGCGCCGCCTCGCGCACGGAGGTGCCCGGCGTGACGCTGATCGCCGGGGTGGACATGAGCCGGCCCGCGGTGACGGCCGTCGCCCGGTGGTGCTCGTCCCGCCGGCGGTGGGGTTCGTACATCGACACGCTGTGCCGTACCGGGTCGATCTCCTTGAGCAGCAGGTCGTCCTCGGAGACCACGCCCACCGGGCGCCGGTCGGCGTCTATCACGGTGACCGCGCCCACCGCGTACCGTTTCATCGCGTTGAGGACGTCGGCGAACGACGCGTCCGCCAGCACGGCGATGGCCACCCGGCCCATGACGTCCTTGACCTCGATCGACATGGTGTACCTCCTTGCCCCTCTCTCTCCATCCTGCTCCTGTCCGGACCGGTCCACGCAGGAGCGAACGTCCCGGGCGGCTGGGCCGAAGGCACTCACGTGACGGGGCTTTCGTCCCTGTGCGTGCCCGGCACGGCCCACGGTGACGGCGGAACGCCCACCCCGGGGTGCGGGGTGGGCGTCCGCGTCCGGGCACTACCTGAGCCAGGCGTTGCGGCGGACGATCGGCAGGTTGCCCAGCCCGAGCGTGGCGCCCGCGCCGGCCATGGCCAGGCCGATCAGGACGATGG
>NZ_JBEZGC010000044.1:0-7970 GCF_040649795.1 Nonomuraea sp. NPDC048881 | reverse complement strand
TCAGGCTTACCGACCAGCTCGGCGCCATGCACCAGGAACAGGATGTGCTCGGAGTCCACCATGCCGGCCATCGGCTGATAGCTCACCAGGTGCTCAACCTGCTTCGGCCGATACCCGGTCTCCTCCTCCACCTCCCGCACGGCGGTCGCCATCGGATCCTCGCCGGCCTCGACCAGGCCGCCGGGCAGTTCCCATCCCCACCGGTCGAACACGAACCGATGCCGCCACATCAGCAACACCCGATCCTGCTCATCCACGACGACGGCGATGGCCGCCCGATCCAGATGCACCACATGATGCTCGAACCGCTCCCCGCCCGGGATCTCCACATCGGCCATCCCGAGCCGGATCCACCGGTTGTCATAGATCAACCGCTCGCCATGCACCACCCAGCGCGTCAGCTCAGCGTCATCAGCCACACCGTGAAGCTACCTGTCGACACGGCCGCCGTACATGCACTTCCAGACGACAGCAGAGATCGTTGCCGAATAGTCCCTATGAGGATCAAGCGGCGGCGCGGCGCGCCGCCGTACCCCCGGCCCTCCGCCCGCCCGCCGTCCGGGCGTGCGGCCTGGGGGCCGGTCCCGGACGGCGGCGGGACACCGGGCCGGGCGCCGCACGCCGGCCCCGCCGTACCTAGCGAACGCACCGGCCAGGGTTGCCACGTCGCCGCACAGATGCAGCACTTACGATCGCCACGGCATGGCTGGTCACCGTACGGGCTTGGGGGCGATCGACGATCCAGGGTTCGTTCCTCACCCTGGCTCACCGTGGGGCGTGGCTGATGACCGGGTTGTTGTGGGTAGTCCAGTGGGGTTGACTACGAACTGAGGGTGGTTGACCGCGGCGGAACAGGCCATACACCGTGCACCATCGGCCGTAGCAGACCGGCACGTCCCGACACAGCGCCCGGGTCCGGATTCCATCGATCAACTGCCGCCTGCTCCACTTCGGCGGACGTCCCTTGTCTGTGCCTGATGTGGCAGGCAGATGCGGCTCCAGCGCTGCCCACTGCGCGTCAGTGAGGTCGTGCCGCCTCATCACCGCTACGCTGGCCACGAGGTCTCCGGTGTTCGTTCTTCTTGGTCGTTGAGCCAACTACCGGAGGCCTCTTCATTTCACGACCCCTGACACACCGAACATGTCGTGATCTTTTGAAACACGGCCTAGTCGAACTCGCCGTCCTTTACGCCTTCAATGAACGCTTTCCATTCGCTAGACGTAAAGACTAGCGCTGGACCGGTGGGGTTCCTGCTGTTGCGGACGCCGCGGCGTCCACTGGATAGATCGGCAACCTCAACGCAGTTGTCGGCCGTCTGTGACGGAGTCGCCTTGCGCCACTCTGCTGTCGCCAGTTCCCGAGAGAGGCTATCCATCGGCTCGTGTCTCCTTGCCGTCGGCGTCTCAGTTAGAGGAAGAGCGTCGGAGTATTGCTGTCTAGATCAAAGCACGCAGAGAAGCGTCTGTCTACGTCTCCCATGTCAGAAAGGGGCGGCTCTAAGATCCTGCGGCGCAGGATCAGGAATTTCGGCCTGCCGATATACAGCGAGGGCTTTCTTGGGCAGAATGGGAAGAGTGACGGCTTCCCCTTCCTCGCAGCCTTCCGCTACCCCGCCGAGCAGGCCGCGTAAGAGCCGGACGATGGTTGCTATAGGGGTGGCGATTTCTTCAATTTTGCTGGTCGCCGGGACGCTCGGGCTCTTCACCGATCTGCTGTGGGCGCCTGTCAACGTGCTGGATGTCTTGGACAAGCGTGCCAGCGTAATCAGTATGTTTGTCGGCCTGGCTGGCCTGTTCATCGCCGGTGCGGCCCTACTGGCGCAACTGCGTTCGTCCTCGTCGGCTCAGCACCTGCCTGCTCTGCCAAGGACGCCCGCCAAGGCAGGGCTATCTCTACTCCCCGAACAAGCCGACAGCGCGCAGGGGATGGTAGGGGCGACACTCACCCTAAGACACGCGTTGCCTCCCGTGGCTGATGTGCCTCCGATAGGGATTACAGGCATGCCACGTCGCCCATCAACAGTGTTCGTTGGCCGGGAGCGCGACCTGGATCTACTGAACCAAGCGTTGACAATAAATTCCAAGGCGATCATCCAGGCGGTAGTCGGACTCGGAGGCATCGGTAAGAGCGAGCTGGCATTGCAGTACTCTATCCGCCATCGAGACACCTATAAACAACTGTGGTGGATAGAAGCTGAAACTCCCGAAAATATCCAAGCAGGATTCGCCAGGCTATGCCGGGCTCTGTGTTCAGCTATTTCATCAATTGCCGCAGCTCAGGCCCCCACCGAGGAAGCCGCAGCTTGGGCATTAGCTTGGCTAGCCACTCGTTCGGACTGGCTAGTGATCTTTGACAACGTTGAAGAGGTCGATCACCTGCAACCTTATCTTGGGCAACTGCAGGCTGGGCATGTAGTTATCACTAGTAGGCGGGACGTCGGTTGGCAGGAGATAGCCACCGTGGCCCACCTCGGTGTCCTGTCACGAGTTGATGCGGTGGAACTGCTATCGCAGACCATCAGCAGCTCGGCTATTTGGGTTCCGAATCTGGCTGACGAACTGGCCGAGGAACTAGGCGGCCTCCCGCTCGCACTTAAGCAGGCTGGCGCCTACATCGCTGCCACCCCCGGAATGGATTTGCCTCGATATCTGCGTCTGCTGTGTACGACTCCCCGCCGCGTCCTGACCGCTGACGGCTATCAGGGTCGAGGGTCCGAGCAAGTAATCGCTCGCACCTGGACCGTAACTCAAGACCGTATTGCAGAGACGGACCCACTGGCGATTCGTCTCCTGCGATTGATGGCCTGCTATGCCCCAGATCATCTGCCCTGCCAAGTGCTGTATGGCGTTGACGGCGCCGATGAGGTTGCAGTGGCTGAAGCCTTGGGCGCGTTAGCCTCCTACAGCATGATCAACAGGTCGCCGGATGGGCAATATATTAATATGCATCGCCTAGTCCAATCTGTCACGCTTGCCGACCTGTCCGATGATGAACTCACGGCTGTCCGCACCCACGCCGCCCAACAGCTTGAGGCTGTGCTTCCGAATGAACCGGAGGACATTTCATTTTGGCCGCTATACGCTCGCTTGCTGCCGCACGTACGCGCCGTTCTGGCCCCGGGCTCTTCTGCCATGGCAAACGTCATCAAGTATCTGGATGCCAGCGGTGACGATCGCACCGCCCAAATCCTGCAACAGCACCGTGTGAAAGCTCTATCCGAGAGGTTGGGTGCCGAACACGTTGAGACGCTGACTGCCCGCAGCAATCTCGCTCGATGGACGGGTCTTGCCGGAAATAGGGAAGCTGCACGGGACCAATACGTGGCCTTGCTCCCGGTGATGGAATACGTGCTAGGTCCGAAGCATCCGGATACGCTGAGTGCCCGATCCGACTTCGCCTTCTTCACTGGATGGGCAGGCGATCAAGTTGCGGCACGAGAACAGTACGAGATACTGCTGCCGATGATGGAGCAGGTGTTGGGCCAGAAACATCCGAGCACGTTGAGTGCCCGCGCCAACCTCGCTCGCTGGACCGGGTTCGTCGGGGATGCCCGCGAAGCGCGAGACCAATACAGGGCACTGCTGCCGGTAGTTGAGCAGGTGTTGGGCCCGAGACACCCGAGCACGCTGAGTGCCCGCGCCAACTTCGCCTATTGGTTAGGGATGGCGGGAGATGCTGGCACGGCGCGAGACCAATGCCTGGCGCTTCTACCGGTTATCAAGCGGGTATTGGGTCCGGAGCACCGAACGACGCTGGGTGTTTGGAGTGGTCTCATTTATCTGACAGGGAAGGCCGGCGACGTGGTTGCGGCGCGGGACCATTACATTGCACTGTTGCAGGTGATGGAGCGGGTGCGCGGGCCACAGCATCCAGATACGTTAGCTGAACGCGCGAATCATGCTCACTTCACAGGGTTAGCGGGTGATGCGCTCGCGGCAAAGGAGCAGTACGCAGCTTTGCTTCCAGTGATGGAACGGATTCTGGGTCCGAAGCATCCCCAGTCCATGAAAGTACGCACGGAACTCGTGTATTGGACAGAGCGCGCCGAGGGCCATCCCTGAGATGACGGACTGTCTACGGGACGTGGAGCGCCTTGGGTGTTATGGCACTTAGCCCTGCTGTGAGACAGTAGCCCACGTTATCGGCCTTTCATTAAGAGCGGCAGTCGCTCCGCTTTCTCTGTGGCAGCCGCCTTGGTTTTGCTGGGCACTCCGGTAGCCATATCGCTTTTCTTCAATGTACGAGCAGTGAGCCATTTTCATCTTGACGCCGCTGGTCAGGTCGATGATCAACGGTCAGTTTGCAACGAGCGGGTAGCTGAAGTCACCCTCCAGCCGGTTGTCGTCGTGGTACCAACGTGCCGCCGTGCGTTGCTCAGCCAAGATCAGGCGTGATGTTCGCCCCGATGGCCTGGGCGAGCTCCATGGGCAGGGGATACGGGCGCTCCACTGGAAGCATGTCGGTGACGTCCTTCCCATCGCGTAGCGCCTGTCGGATGTCATGGACCCGATCGGTCAGGTCAGCAATCCTCAGGACCCATTGATCGACGTAACGGGCGACGGCGTCGCCAGACAGGCCCACCTGGATGGAGCGGTAGGGCAGGGCATTGTGGTGCGGGTCACGTTCAGGATCCCACTGGATCCGGACTGGACTGTCGCGCAAGCGCTTTTTCCATGCCGCCTGGCCTGTACCGGACTCGGAATGGCTGAGGCAGGAGTGCCCCAGCGCCCATTCGAACCCTTCTCGCGTGATGGCGACGGCCAAGACCCTGGTCTGGCCGGGCTTCGTGGCCCAACCGCAGCGGTACATCATCCACAGGAAGGACGGTTTAATCCAGGTCATCCGTTCCCGTTTGAAGGGCGGGACGAAGCTCTGCGAGGCGACGGCAGGGGCCGCGATGACCGGCTCGTAGGCCTGGTAAACGGTGATCGCTTCGTCGGTGAAGGCGGCACGGATCTGCCGTTGCGGGATATTCATCCCCCCGAGCATGGCCAACCGCGTGTCTGCCGGACAACCGGATTAACAGCCCCGACAGGCAGAGGACATACCGTGAACTCCTTCTATCGTGACGGGGCATGTTATGAGGAGTCTGCGGAGAGCGGCAGTGGATGGAGGAAGCTTCTCGTAAGGCAGCAGTCGACTAAGATCCGATGCCCCAACCGGGAGCCTCGTTGCTGTCTTACCGTGCCTCCATTCCGCTGTCCAACCACACTCTGACCCGCCTGGCCCAACTCATCCGCACCCGGCGCGCCGAACGCCGCTCCCGGTGGCGCAAGTTAGACCCAGCCCAGCAAGCCCTGCTGGTCCTGGCCCACCTACGCAACGGCGACACCTACGCCCGCCTGGCCGCCGGCTTCGCCATCGGCACCACCACAGCCTGGCGCTACATCCGCGAAGCCGTGGACCTCCTGGCCACCTTGGCAGACGACGTACACGCCGCCGTCGAGCGGGCATCCCGGCTGGCCTACACCATCCTGGACGGCACCCACATCCCCATCGACCGCCTCGCCGACGAGCGCCCGTATTACAGCGGCAAACATAAACAGCACGGCATGAACGTGCAGTTGCTGGCCGACCCCATCGGGCGGCTGGTGTGGGCCTCGCCCGCGCTGCCGGGCGCCACCCACGACGTGACCGCCGCCAGGTCGGTCGGCCTGATCGACGCCTTGACCAGCGCTGGTGTGAAGACCTTCGCGGACAAGGGCTATCAAGGCGCGGGCGGCACGATCCGCACGCCGTTCAAGCGCCATCGCCATCGTCCCTGGTTGTCACGCGGGCAGCGGGACGTCAACCGCGCCCACGCCCATATCCGAGCCATCGGCGAGCGTGCAGTCGCGACCTTGAAGTCCTGGAAGGTGCTGACCAAGCTGCGTTGCTGCCCGCATCGCACGACCGCACTCGTGCAAGCGATCTTCGTCCTGCAGCTCGTGGAAGAAGGCCGCTACTCAGGATGAAAAAGGCTCAGTGGACCATCAACATCGCTCACGGGCCATGGCGGCGCGACCGTTCCTAGCGGGGGAGGTGGATCACGATAGAGACGAACGAGTCTCTTTGTATGGCAGGTAGGTATCGTTGACCCACACGCGAGATGCGTCAAAGCGCGTGAGCTGGTCTGGCGCCCGCGTTAGGTGGGGCCCTGCCGTGTCGGATCCATCGACCGTCTCGTCCCTTGCCGGTGACGTCGCTCCTCACAAGATCCGGAACATGTGCGGAATGATCTCGAGAGACTTTGATCAAGTGGCTAGGAGAGCCGAGGCCACAGTGCCTCACGACTCAAATCATGCGCTCCACTTCTAATCCGACGGTCGCAGGTTCGAATCCTGCAGGGCGCGCTTTGATCATGGCCTGACCTGCGGTTATGCGGGATCGGATGCGTTCTAGAATCTTCGTCTAGCGGTTGTGTGCTCCGTGCGTGCTCGGTTGCACCAACCCTGCACACACCATGATCATCCGTCATTCCCAGGCCGTGCGGCAAGAGCAGCGGCCCCGCCTCGCCGCGAGCAGGCGGCGAACGCGGGGCCGGATGCCTAATCCGACTGTCAGCTTCTCAACGAGACGACTCTCCCCGCCTCTGTCTGGTCTTCCTTGCCGAACAGCAGGGCGGCGGTCTTCTCGGCGGCGGCGGTGGCCACCTGCGGGTAGACAGAAGTGTAGGTGTCGGCGGTGAACGCGCTGGAGGTGTGGCCCAGCGTTTCCTGCACCACCTTCATCTCCACCCCGGCCGTCAGCATCAGCGAGGCCGCGCCATGCCGGAGGTCGTGCAGCCGGATGGGCGGCAGGCCGGCCAGGTAGGCCAGCCACAGGAACTGGTCGGAGACGTGCTGGGGGTGCAGGCGGTTGCCGTCGGGCTGGGTGAACACGAACCCGGTGTCGATCCACGCCTCGCCCATGGCCAACCGTTCCTGCAGTTGCTGCTGCCGGTGGGCACGCAGCACTTGGCATGTATCGGTGTCCAGGGCGATGGTACGGACCGAGGCGTCGGTCTTCGGGGTGCCCTCATGGACCTGCCAGGCCAGCTGCACCAGCTGCCAGTTCACCGTCAGGCTGTGGCCGTCGAGGTCGACCTCCTTCCAACGCAGCCCACATGCCTCGCCGCGGCGCAGCCCGCGCAGCGCGATCAGCTGATACAAGGCGAACAGCCGGTGGGCTCGGGCTTCTTCGAGGAACAGGCGGGTCTGGGCGGGTGTCCAAACCATGACCGGGCAGGGACGCGGCACGCTGGTGTAGGCGTCGATCGGATCGACCCGCCGTCCACCCCGCCGCTCCTTCTCCGCCCGATGGGCGGAGAAGTCCTCCTGCCAGGCGCGGACCCGGTCCTCGGTCCACACCAGCGGCTTGGGCCGGACATGGGCAGGCATCTCCAAGACCGCGGCCGGGTTGAAGTCGACCAGCCGGTCCTGCCGCATGGCCATGTTGAGCGCGTGGCGGAGCGTGGCGCGGATGCGGTGCATGGTGGCGATGCTGATCGGCCGCCGGAACTTGACGCTTTGGCGCACGTGCGAGTCGGGGGCGGTGCGGCGTTCGGTGATGGTGTCGTTGAACTCCTCGATCTGCTCGAACATCAACGCGATGTCGCTGACCTTGAGCTGATCCAACCTGAGCCCCCCAAATAGGGGACCAGGTAGAGGCGGATGTGGCTTTCGTAGGAGCGGCGGGTGGTCTCCTCGATCCTCCGCTTGCGGTGCAGGAACTCGGTCAACCTGAGGTGGGTCATCCAACGCGGCCAGATCAAGAACGTCGCCACCGGCTACTGCCTGGACAGCGGCGGCGACAACTCCGCCGCAAGGGTCCCCGCCTACCTCTACCGCGACTGCTCCACCCCCTCGACGAACCTGGAGTGGGTCATCGAGGGCGGCCAGATCCAGAATCGGTGACAGAGGTTGGCAGGGGTAAGGCGGTCTTCGAAGGCGATCTGGAAGGCGTTCAACGGTGCCTTCCAGCGCATGGTCCATCTCTTGCGGCCCTGCCC
>NZ_JBEZGC010000043.1:0-13340 GCF_040649795.1 Nonomuraea sp. NPDC048881 | reverse complement strand
CATCGATCATCAGGGGGGCATGCGCTCGCTTGACTCAGACAAGACATGAACGCCGTAGCCGGGCACAAACGCCATCGGTCGCTACGTGGAGCGCACTTGGTGGTCCGACGGACGTGATGAAGTCACGTGCGGTTCCACCGGCTGGATAGATACAACACTATCCCAAGAAACGGACAAACGCAAACCTAACACCCTAAAACGGGCAAAGATCTACCTCTGAACCGTAAACCCCGGGCAAACAGCCTCAATCACTGCCAAAGCCCTCGGGGTATGCGTATGTAAACCACTGGCAAGCTCCCGGCATTCCCCTCATGACCTGGGCGTTCTTCCCCGGCCGCTCGCGCGGCCGGATCGCCGTGTTTTTCAGGCACGGCGGCCCTCCTTGGTGCGGCGGCGAGGGGACGACGTGGTTCATGTCTTGCGCCTGCTCACGTGGTGCACGATGAGGACGACGACGCACACGATGGCGACGCCGCCCGAGGCCAGGCCGAGCGTCCAGCCACGGCCGATGCTGTTGGCGATCAGGTTGACGACCGAGCTGGCCATCAGGACGAGCCAGAGCAGGGCGCGCAGCGCGAGAGCGCCTTTGCTCAGCGGTTGCCTGCGCGCCGCGTGCCGGGAGGCGGCCCGCGGGCCGGCGGGGTCGGAGTCAGGGCTGGAGATGCGATAGGGATCGGTCATGGCCAGAACCCTAGGAACGGGCCCGATCTGCGGAAATCCCGCACGCTGCCTGGCCGTGGTACAGCGGGCTGGAGCACGCTGTGTCCCCTTTCACCTACTATGGCGCCAGTGTTGCGGGGAATCCTTGAAAGTCTGGAACGGCTGGCCGGCGGGCTGGGCACCGCGTTCATGGCGGTCGTCGTCGCGCTGTGCTGGCTGGTGGTGGCCGCGTTGAGCCTGGTCGGGGTCGGGCTGGCGCTGGTGCCGGCGATGATCGCGATGACCAGGAGCACGGCCGAGTGGGAACGCAGGCGCCTGGCCGGCGCGGGTGTCGAGATCGTCAGCCCGTACCAGATGTCCGCCGAGCAGTTGCCCCGAGGCTGGGCGGCCAGGATGCGGGCGGCCCGTGCCGACCCGGCGACCTGGCGCGACCTGGGCTGGCTGGCCCTCTACGCCGTGGTGGGCCCGGTCTGCGGCCTGCTCGGGCTGGTCATGCCGGTGGCGGCGCTGCGGGAAGTCACCTACCCGCTCTACTGGCAGTTTCTGGCGCGCGAGGATCAGCTCACCAACTTCGCCGTCCCGGTCACCACCTGGCCGGGCGCGATCGCCACCTCGGTGATCGGCCTGGCCGTCGTGGTCGCCCTGGTCCGCCTCTTCCCTGCGCTGGCGCGACTGCAGGCGCTGCCCGCCAGAAAACTGCTGGTCCCGCACGCCTCGATCGACTTGTCGCAGCGCATCGCGCAGCTGACCGCGACCCGCGCGGGGGCGGTGCGCGCGCATGCCGTCGAGCTGCGCCGGATCGAGCGGGCCCTGCACGACGGCGCGCAGAACCGGCTGAACGCGGTCGTGGTCACGGTGGCCGCGGCCGAGCGCGCGCTGCAGCGCGATCCCGCCCTGGCCGCGCACGCACTGGAGCGTGCCAGGAACGCGGCCGAGCAGGCGCTGGCGGAGCTGCGCGGCGTGGTGCGCGCGATCCTGCCGCCGATCCTGGAGGACAAGGGGCTGGCCGGCGCGCTGGACGCGCTGGCCGCCGGATGCTCGGTGCCCTGCCGGGTGCGGGTGGGTGAGCTCGCCGTCGTGCCGTTGTCGGTGGAGAGCGCCGCCTACTTCACCGTGGCCGAAGCGCTGACCAACGTGGGCAAGCACAGCGGCGCCCGGCACGCGGAGGTCGTCGTCGAACGTGTGGGCCCGTTGCTGCGCGTCCAGGTGCGTGACGACGGCAAGGGCGGCGCCCGCGACGACGCGGGCACCGGGCTGGCCGGGGTCCGCCGCCGCGTCGAGGCCCATGACGGAACGATGACCCTGACCAGCCCCGATGGGGGGCCGACTGTGATCGAGGTGGAACTGCCGTGCGAGTCGTGATCGCCGAGGATGACGCGCTGCTGCGCGAGGGCCTGGTGCTGCTGCTGAGCGGGGAGGGCATCGAGGTGGCCGCGGCCGCGAGCGACCCTGAGGGGTTTCTGGCCGCGGTCGAGGAGCACCGGCCCGATGTGGCGGTGGTGGATGTGCGCATGCCGCCCACCCACACCGACGAGGGCATCCGGGCGGCCGTGGCGGCCAAACGCCTGCAGCCGGACCTGGGCGTGCTGGTGTTGTCGGCGCATGTCGAGCAGGCGTTCGCGACCGACCTGCTGGCCGTCGGCACGCACGGGGTCGGCTATCTGCTCAAGGAGCGGGTCGGCAAGGTCGAGCAGTTCCTGGAGGCGCTGAACCGGGTCGCCGACGGCGGCACCGCCATCGACCCGGACGTGGTGGCCCAGCTGTTCACCCGCCGCCGCGACCCGCTGGAGGAGTTCACCCCGCGCGAACGCGAGGTGCTCGCGCTGATGGCCGAAGGACTGGGCAATTTGGCCATCGCCGACAAGATGGTGATCACCGAGGGTGCGGTGCACAAGCACATCCGCAACATCTTCGCCAAGCTCGGCCTGGCTCCCAGCGACCGCATGGACCGCAGGGTCGCCGCCGTGCTGCGCTACCTCGGCGCCTGAAGCGGCCGCTGCCGACCGGCCTCACAGAAACGGCCTCATGAGCTGGACCGCGGGCGGCGTGCGGTAGCCAGCACCACCATCGACCGGCCAGCGGGCGGGATCGAAACCGCCCTTGCCGCTCCCTACGTTGGTGATTACTTCATCCGACACCCAACGTAAGGATCTGTCTTGTCGAGCAACACTCTGCGTCGTACCGTGCCGGTCACCCTGGCGCTGGCGGCCTGTCTGACGAGCCTGAGCGCTCCGGCGTTCGCCACCTCCGCCCCCGCCGCCGGCGTCTCCGCGGTGGCCACCGGCGCCGGCCAGGAGCAGGTGGTGGCGGACCTGGAGCGCCACGCTCAGGAACTGACCAGCACCGTCCCGGGCGGCCCGTCCCGCGACCTGCGCGCGCTGTCGGCGATGACCAAGGGCGCCACCATCGTGGGGATCGGCGAGGTCACGCACGGCTCGAAGGAGCTGTTCACGCTGCGGCACCGGATGTTCCGGCACCTGGTGCAGACCCAGGGCTTCACCACGCTGGCGCTGGAGGCGCCCTGGTCGGCCGGCGTCCGCCTGGACGAGTACGTGCGCACCGGCAAGGGCGACCTGCGCAAGATCATGGCCGAGGATTTCCAGCAGTCCTACGGCTCGTGGAGGACCCAGGAGTGGATGGACCTCTACCAGTGGATGCGCGACTACAACCGCACCGCCTCACGCAAGCTGCGCGTGATGGGATTCGACATCGGCGACGTCCTTCCCGAGCAGTACCGGCGCATCCTCGCCTGGGCCGAGAAGCACCAGCCGTCGCTGGAGCCCGAACTGCGTCGCCGCTACGCAGGCCTGCTCGCCCTGCCCGCCGGTGTGGAGGAACGGATGAACACCCTGGCCACACTGCCGGCCGAGCGGCGCGCCGCCCTGGCCGGCGACGCTCAGGCCGCCTACCGCCTGCTGGACGGCAGCGGCAAGGCGAGCCCGAAGGTCCTGCAGGAGGCCCGCGTCATCGTCCAGATGACCACCATGTACACACTGGACGGGTCCGCCCTGCACCGTCACCGTGACCGGTCCATGGCCGAGAACACCGTGTGGTGGCAGCGCCACACCGGCAGCAAGACCGTGGCGGCCGCGCACAACGGGCACATCGGCTACGTCTCGGCCTGGCCCGATCTGTACCCGGTCACCCAGGGGAACGTCCTGCGCTCCCTGGCCGGCACCTCCTACGTGGCGATCGGCACCACCATCCACAGCGGCCGCTTCCGCGCCACCGACCCCAAGATCGGCAAGGTCGCCGTCTTCGACACCGGCGCCCCCGTCCCGGACAGCAGCGAAGCCGTCCTGGACCGGGTGCGCTACCGCGACTACTACGTGGACCTGCGCCGCGCCGGCCGCACTCCGTCCACCCGAGCGTGGCTGGACACCGCCCGTCCGACCTTCACCATCCCGGCCACGTACGTGCCCGAGCAGTTCAACCGGCCGCTGGCCCTGGGAGCGGCCTTCGACGTGATCGTGCACCTCAACCGCGTCAAGGAAGCCACCCCGCTGCCCTGACCGCGTCCTTCGGAGGCGAAGCCGGCGGGCCCGCCCGCCGGTGCGCCCGCCGCTCCCAGCCAACTGCAAAGAGGATGCAAGCCCGTTCCCAGTGCCGTCCGAGATCATCGCGCCAGCGTCAGCGCGACAGACACGAGGTGAGGAATGGCGACGACGATCAGCGCGTCCACGCTCAACGGACGGCACCACAAGGCGGCACTCACGGTCTTCATGCTCATCGTGGTGGCCCACTGGGCCGAGCATCTGGTGCAGGCGGTGCAGGTCTACGTCTGGGGGTGGCCGCTGAGCGAGGCCCGCGGGGTGCTCGGCCTGCCGTTCCCGTGGCTGGTGACCTCGGAGTGGATGCACTACGGGTACGCGCTGCTCATGCTCGTGGGCCTGGTCATGCTCCGCAAGGGGTTCGCGGGCCGTTCGCGCACGTGGTGGAACATCTCCCTGGGCATCCAGGTCTGGCACCACATGGAGCACCTGCTGCTGCTCGTGCAGAAGATCACCG
Source organism: Nonomuraea sp. NPDC048881 (assembly GCF_040649795.1). Taxonomy (NCBI): domain Bacteria; kingdom Bacillati; phylum Actinomycetota; class Actinomycetes; order Streptosporangiales; family Streptosporangiaceae; genus Nonomuraea; species Nonomuraea sp. NPDC048881. The sequence continues at coordinate 8,672 of NZ_JBEZGC010000043.1, read as the reverse complement.
GGCTCTACCTGCTCGGACGGCCGGTCCCGACCAGCGTCCTGCAGATCTTCCTGCCCCGGATGGAGCTGCACCTGTTCTACAACGCGGTCGTCTTCGCGCCGATGGTGGTGGCGATGCTGCTCCACCGCCGGGCCGCCGAGCACGGCGGGGCCGCCTGCACCTGCGCGGTGGCGCACTAGCTCATGGCGGTCACCAGACGACGTCCGGGCGGGTTCACGGTGGTGCTGGCCGTCGTGGGGCTGTTGCTGCTGTCGGTGTCCGTGCCGGAGTTCGGCCCCGTCGTACGGGCCGCCCGCGCCGACGGGGTGAGCGGCGCGTTCACCGCCCGGGAGCTGCGGTGCGTGCGGCATCCCGGACACGAGTCCTGCGTCTGGGCCGGGGACTTCACCTCCGGCGACGGGCGGATCCGGCGGCGCGACGTCGAGCTGTACGGCAGCGACCGCGGCACCCTGGCGGCGGGACAGGCCACCGCGGCCGTGGACACCGGCCGCCTGACCCGCGTCTACGGGCCGGAGGGCTCGGACGAGTGGCTGTTCACCGCGCTGCTCACACTGGCCGGGGCGGCCGTGCTGACGGTGGCGGCCAGACGGACGCGCAGGCCGTACCGCCCGGCGCCTGAACCCGTGCCTGAACCCGTGCCTGAACCGCGCACTTGAACCCCGCGGTGCCGCGTGCGGGCGATCGCCCGTACGATTCCTCCAGCGTTTTCCGGATCTTGTGAGGTTCGTGTGTTCGGGATCATCCGTCCGTGCGGTGAGCACGGGTGCGCGGCGGTACGCGCGGCGTGGCGGGCACACCTGTGCGGGCTCTGCCTGACACTGCGGGACGGGCAGGGGCACGCCGCCCGGCTGACCACCAACTACGACACGCTGATCCTCTCGGTACTGACCGAGGCCCAGCTCCCGGCCGCCGTGCCGCACCGGACGGCCGGGCCGTGCGCGCTGCGCGGGTTCCGCTCCGCCGACGTGGTGGACGCCCGCGGTCGCGGCGCCCGGCTGGCGGCGGGGGTGTCGCTCGTCCTGGCCGCGGGCAGGCTGCGCGACCAGGTGGCCGACGGGGACGCCGCCCCGGCCACGGCTCCGGCCCGCCGCCTGCTCGCGGCCCGCTGGCAGGCGGGCGGCGCCAGGCTGGCGTCCGGCGTCGGCTTCGACACCGCCGTGTTGTCGGCGACGGTCGACCGGCAGCTCGAACGCGAGCGCCGGGCCCTGGCCATCCCCATGGACGTGCTCGACCTCACGGCGCCCGCCGAGGAGGCGGTGGCGGCGGCCTTCGCCCACACCGCGCTGCTGGCCGGACGGCCGGGCAACGCGGCGGCGCTGGCCGAGGCCGGCCGGTTCTTCGGCCGCATCGCACACCTTCTGGACGCCGTCGAGGACCAGGCGGCCGACGACGAGCGGGGCGCGTTCAACCCGCTGACCGCCACCGGCACCGGCCGCGAGCGGGCGCGGCAACTGTGCGACGACGCCGCCCACGGGCTCGCCCTCGCCGTGGCCGACCTGGAGCTGGACGAGCGGCACCTGGTGGAGCGGCTGCTCGGCGCCGAGGTGCGCCGGGCGGTCGAGCGCTCGTTCGGCGCGGCCTCCTACCGGCGTCCCGGCTGGATCCGCAGGTCGGGGGCAGGGGTGGCGACGTTCCTGACCTGCGGGCTCTGGCGGCCGAGGTGGAGCAAGAAGGCCGGGCGGCCCTGCTGCGAACGCTGCTACCTGGACAACTGCAGCAGCTGCGACTGCCCCGACTGCGGCGGCTGCTGCGACTGCGGCTGAGCCGGCGGCCGGGGCGGCGGCGAGCGGGTCAGGGAGCCGAGATGTGCAGGACCTCGCCCGCCTTGTGGTAGCCGACGCGGGCGTAGACGCGGCCCGCGGCGTCGTCGGCCGGGGTGAGGAACGGCATGGTGATGCCGGCGTCGACGCCCGCCCTGGTCAGCAGCGCGGTGACGGCTCCGCCGATGCCGCGCCGCCGGTGCGTGTCGCGCACGGCGATGCCGGCGACCTCGGCCACGCCCTCCTGGGGGCCGCCGAGCTGGCCGGCGCCGACGACCTCGCCGGTGGCGACGTCGGTGGCCGCGGCCACGAGGCCGCCGCGGTCGAGCACGCCGCGCAGCCGCGCGACGTCGTGCTCGGTGGCCTCGGGCGCGTCGAAGGCCGCGTTCATCACCCGCGCGACCTGCCACAGGCCCGGGTCGTCGGTCACCAGCGCGAGGCTTACGGCGGCGTCGGCGGGCGGCTCGGCAAGCGACCCGGCCGGGCACACCAGCAGCGGGAAGCGCCCCTCGACGGCGAACCCGGCGGCCAGCAGGGCCTCCTCCACCTTGGGCGCGACCTGCGGCACGTACTCCAGCCGGGGTGTCCTGCCGCGCTCGCGGAAGGCGGCGGCCAGCGCGGCCACCTGCTCGCCGGTGGGCGCGAGGTCGTCGTCGGGGATGGCGTAGTTGAACGGCGGCGCGTCGTCGTGCTCGTCGAAGCGGATCAGGAACGGCCCGGCCCGGTGTGCCCGGGTTCCGGCCGCCGCTCGAAGGTATGCGTGCACGTGGGCGCCCAGCAAGTGAAGTCCTCTCGGTTGACGTGACCGTCACAAGGTAGGGCCGCGCCCACCGCCGGACAAGCGGTTTTCCACCTGCGACCGTCGCGGGTCAGGCGGTCAGGCGCATGTCCTCACCTCGGGCGCCCCCAGAGGGTCGCCGGGTCACCAGCGGTCGAGATGCAGCACCTCGTCGAGCGGCTGCCGCGCGGCGGGCCGGAAGCTCTCCCCCGTGAAGTACGCGGTGGGCAGCAGCACGCCCTGGCGCACCTCGGCCGGGATGCCGAGCAGCTCGGCGATCTCGCTCTCGTACTCCAGGTGCAGGGTGGTCCACGCGCTGCCCAGGCCGCGGGCGCGGGCGGCGAGCATGTAGCTCCACGCGGCGGGCAGCAGCGAGCCCCACAGCCCGGCCTGGTTGCCCTCGGGCAGGCGGCCGCCGGGCAGCTCGATCGCGCCGATCACCAGCACCGGGACGTCGCCCATGTGCTCGGCCAGGTAGGCGGCGCTGCCGCTGACGCGCTCCTGGACGGCCGCGCGCGCCGGGTCGTCCCGGAACATCGAGCGGGCCGAGCCGTCGGAGGTGTGGTAGCTGTTCCACGACCGCCGGTAGTAGTCGCCGATCACCTTGCGCCGCTCGGGGTCGGTGACCACGATCCAGTGCCATCCCTGCCGGTTGCCGCCGCTCGGCGCCTGGAGCGCGACCTCCAGGCTCTGGCGGACCAGCTCCGCCGGGACCGGGCGGGACAGGTCGAGGCGCCTGCGCACGCTGCGGGTGGTGGTGAGCAGGGTGTCCGGGGCCAGTGGTTCGATCGTCATGGGCTCATCATGTCAACGCGGGCCGCCGGAATCCCGTAGCCCGTACGGCCCGGCCCGGGCCTGATTTTTCCGCGCCCCTGGACGTATGATCACGCCAGCCGGACTCGCCCGACGCAACCGAAGGAGCCGACCGTGGCCGACGACGAGCAGGACGCGCCCGCCCTCGGCGTGGACACCACCAAGCCCAGCGTCGCCCGGGTCTACGACTACATGCTCGGCGGCAAGGACAACTTCGAGATCGACCGCGAGGTGGCCCAGATGGCGCTCCGGATCGCCCCGGACGCCCCGCAGGCGGCCCGGTCGAACCGGGACTTCCTGGCCCGCGTCGTCCGCGACCTGGTCGTCGAGGCCGGTATCCGCCAGTTCCTGGACATCGGGTCGGGGCTGCCCACGCAGGGCAACGTGCACGAGATCGCCCAGGCGGCCGCGCCGGGCTGCCGGGTGGTCTACGTCGACCACGACCCGATCGTGCTGGTCCACGGCCGGGCCCTGCTGGCCGTCGACGACAGCACCACCGTCATCGAGGCCGACATCCGCCGCCCCGACGACGTCCTCGACCACCCCGAGACCAGGCAGCTCCTCGACCTCGACGAGCCGGTGGGCCTGCTGCTGTTCGGGATCCTGCACCACCTGTCGGACGAGGAGGACCCGGCCGGCATCGCCGCGCGCCTGGTCGGACGGCTCGCGCCCGGCAGCCACGTCGCCGTCTCGCACTTCCACAACCCGATGGAGGAGCACCCGGAGGTGTCGCGGCAGGCGTTCGAGGCCGAACGGCTGTTCAACGACACCATGGGCACCGGGCGCTGGCGCACCCGCGAGGAGATCCTCGGCTTCTTCGACGGCCTGGAGCTGCTGGAGCCGGGCCTGGTGCCGCTGGCCGAGTGGCGGCCGGAGCCGGGCTACCGGCCGGCCCTGGGCATCACGTACCACACCTTCCTGGGCGGGGTCGGGCGCAAGCCGTGACGGTCAGCAGACCGCGTCCGGCAGGGTGATCGGCATCTGCTGCCGGTCGCCGGGCGTGAAACGGCGGCCGAACACCTCGCACAACCGCGCCCGCCAGCTGCCGGGGTCGAGCCGGAGCAGGTCGGTGGAGTAGCCCGTGCGGCCGTCGCCGCCCTTGAGGCGCAGCAGCAGCGAGCCGTCGGGCGAGATGTCGAGGAAGTCCTGGGCCTGGCGGAAGGTGTAGCCCTCCTCGTAGGACACCCCGGTCCCGCCGAGCCCGTAGACGCTGATCTCCCGCTCGCGGAACAGGAACAGCCGGCCCGCGTTCTCCGGCATGATCGAGGTCATGCGCTCGCCGCCGCGGATGTTCTCGCCCGACGAGCGCAGCGGGCCGAGCACCTTCCTGAGCGGGTGGGTGAGCCACACCTCGGGCAGCATGCCGCTGCGGAACAGCAGCAGGTGGGTGCCCGTGCGGTCGAAGACGAACCCGCTGACGACGTCGGCGCCCACGGTCAGCCGCCGGTCCTTGACCTCCTCGCCGGTACGCAGGTCGATCGTGCGCAGATGGTCGGCGCCCTGCACGGCGACCATCAGGTGGCCGGCGCTCCACGGGCTGACCTGCACCTCCGTGACGACCGCGCCGGGGCCTGCGACGTCGAAGGCGCTCTTGCGGCGGCCGGTGGCCGGCTCCCAGCGCTCCAGGCGGCGGCCGGCGACGGTGAACAGGTCGCCGTCCTTGAAGAAGTAGGTCAGGTGCGTGCCCTCGGGCGGCCGGGCGGTGGTGACCTCGGTGAGGGGGGACAGCGAGGGCAGCGCGCGGACGGCGACCCTGGTCGGGGCGACGGCGTCGGCGAGCAGGCGTTCCGACTCGTCCGCGACGGGGTCGCCGTCGGCGTCGAGGCCCTTCGGGCTCTTGGCGCGGGAGACGTCGGCCAGGGTGCGCTGCGGATCGCCGGTCTCCATGAGGCGCAGCCGGGCGCCGCCGTCGGCCTGGGCGACCATCCGGGTGCCGCCCTGGAGCAGCGCCGGGTTGCCGATGAGCTGCTCGCCGTCGCGCAGCGCGGTCAGCACCAGGGTGTCGGGCGACCTGGTGAGCAGCTCCTGCGCGCCGGGCGCGCCCACCAGCGCGACCGGGGCGGCACTGGTCTGGGCGTCGATCCAGGCGCGCGACAGGGTGCGGCCGGCGGCCAGGTCGACCAGCTCCCAGCCGGCGGCGCCCTGCTCGGCCACGCGCCTTCCCTCGCGGTCGACGACGAACGCGCCGCACGGGCGTCCGGCCTGGAAGCCGCCCAGCCGCTCGCCGTCGCGCACCGCGAAGCCCGTGTACGTGGCGGCGCGGCCGTCGTCGCTGGTCCGGCAGGTCACGGCGGTGGCGCCGTCGCCGGAGACGGCCAGGCCGTCGGCCGGGCCGAGCTCGCGGATGGTCAGCTGCCGCCACACCGGGCTGCCCTTGCTGCTGTACACCTTGGCCACGCCCTTCTCCCGGACGACCAGGGTGGTGGCGTCGGGGCCGAACCGGACCAGGTCGGCGGGCAGGTCGTACACCCAGGTGCGGGGGGTGCCGGTGGCGCCGAGCGACTGGAGCACGAGCTTCTTCGGGCCCGCGGTGACGATCCAGCCGTCGTCGCCGTCCGCCCTGACGTCGGCTACGGGCTCGTCGGCGGTGAGCTCGCCGGCCGGGGCGGGCCGGTCCTGGCGGGCCAGGACGTGGCCCTGGTCCAGCAGTTCGCCGTCGCGCGGGTCGACGCGGTGCCAGACCATGCCGCCGTCGTCGAGGGCGTAGGCGATCAGGCCGCCGTCGGCGGAGACGGCGGGCCGGCTGGTGCCGCCCCGGTCGGGCAGGTGGACGGGCCGGTAGCGGCCGTCGGGGCCGCGGGTGAACAGCGTGGCGCGGCCGGCGGCGGAGGTGGTGGTGGCCAGCAGGACGCGGGCGTCGTCGCTGGCGTCGGCGGCGGTGATCGAGCCGAGCGCGCCCGTGGCCACGCCTTTGGTGTACCGGTGTTCGACGTAGCGCTGCAGGAGCTGGGCCCTGGCCTCCTGGGTGGGGGCCGCGCGGTAGGCGCCGACGGCGAGCAGCGACGACAGCTCGGGGTCGCGTTCCGCCAGGTCGGCCGAGGCGCCCGCCAGGGCGCGGGAGCGGGACTCGGCGGCCCGCTGCTCGCCGATCCGGCCCTGGTAAAACGTCCAGGCGACCAGCGAGAGGACCGTCAGCAGCGCCACCCCCGCGCCGGTGATCGCGCTCCGGCGGCGCAGCGTGCGGCGTCGCTGACGGCGGCGGCCCTGGCGCAGGTAGTCGTGCTCGTCCTCGGTCAGGTCGGCGGGCCGTTCGGCGAGCCAGCGGGCGGCGGCGGCCAGCTCGGGCGGGCCGGGGAGCCGGTCGGGATCGCGCCCGGCCTGTCGCCAGCGGCCCATGTCCTGGTGGAGCAGATCGCGCCATTCGAGGAACTTCAGGTCGGCGGCGACGATCCCGGCCAGCCGGGGCCATTCGGTGATCAGCGCCTCGTGGGCCAGTTCGACGGTCTGGCGGCCGTCCGCGCCGGTGTCCATGACGAGCAGCCGCCCGGCGGCCAGCCGGCCGGCGGTCCGCCAGCGCTGCTCCCCCGCCTCCTCGCGGGTGACCCGGCGGCGCAGCGGCGCGTGCGCCCCGGCGGTGACCCGGACGAGCCGGGACAGCAGTTCCTCCCCGGCCGCGGTGTCCTCCTCGGGCACGCACGCCGCCCAGACCTGCTCGGCCTGCGCGCCCAGGGCCCCGCGCACGCCGCGGCACGCCTCGTAGGAGGTGTGGGTGATGCGGCCGCCCTCCTGCTCGTGCCAGAGGCGGTCCAGCAGGAAGCCGATCAGCGGCAGGGCGCCGGGCGCGCCCCCGGCGTCACCCAGGATGCGGTCGACCAGGCCGGGGTCGTACGTCACGGCGGGGACGGCGTCCAGCGGCGCCTCGACGGCCTGCCTGAGCTGGTCGCGGGTCATGGGGGTGAGCCCGTAGGTCTCGCGGCCGAGCGCGCCGCCGAGCGCGGGGTGGGACAGGGCGGCGGGCAGGAAGTCGGCGCGCAGCGTGAACAGCACCCGCACGGCCGGGCAGGCGCGGGCCGCGGCCAGCAGCACGGCCGCGTCGTCGGCCTGCTCGGGGTCGCCGACCAGCAGTTCCTCGGCCTGGTCGACGACGAGCAGCAGCCCGGTCGCGCCGGTGTCGCGCAGGACCTGGGCGACGACGTCGGGCAGCCGGCCGTTCCGCAGCGGCTCGCGCAGCGCGTCGGCCCTGGCCAGCGCGTCGGCCCCGGTCAGGCCCGGGTGCGACAGGGCGGCCAGCTCGGCGGCGAGCGCGTCGGGCCAGGACCGCACGGCCGAGGGCCGCAGGACGACGACCTGGCAGCCCTGGCGGCGCATGGCGGGCACGACCCCGGCCAGCGCCAGCGACGACTTGCCGCAGCCGGACGGGCCGGTGAGCGTGACCTCGGGATGGGTCTGGAGGAGGCGGGCGATCCGGGCGGTCTCCACGTCGCGGCCGAAGAAGACGGCGGCGTCGCCCTCGCGGAAGGCCGACAGCCCGCGGAACGGCGAGGCCGGCCGTACGGTCGCGGCCAGGGCGGGGACGGCGCGGGTGAGCGACCGGGTGGGGATCACGAACGCCTGGCGGGGCCCGCCGGGCTGGGCCGCGACCACCATGCCGACGACGTCGCCGAGCTCGACGTCCCAGACGGGGCTGCCGCTGAAGCCGCTCTCGATCGGCACGCCGCGGGGATCGTCGGGGGCGCACTGGAGCCAGCCCTGCTGGGTGCCGCCGAGCAGCCGCCCGGTGTGCCAGCCGCCGCCGCGCAGGCCGTGCGGGAATCCGGCGACGACGACCCGGTGGCCCCACAGGCTGCGCGGCTCGGCCATGCGCAGCGGGCGCCCGCCCGGGGGCGCGGCGTCCAGGCGCAGGACGGCGATGTCGCCCGAGCCGTCGGCGGCGGTGTGGACCCAGTGCTCGACGTGGGCGCGCACGGGCGCGGGGTCGCCGGCGAAGGGCAGCTCGACGGTGACCCAGGCGTCCGGCGGGGGCGGCCCGTCGGCGTGGCCCAGGGCGCCGGAGACGACGTGCGCGCAGGTGAGGGCGCGGTCGGGCGCGATGAGGAAGCCCGCGCCCGCCACGGCCCCCTCGGGGCCGCGCACGCGCAGGACGGCGAGGTTCAGCGCCTCGTCGGGCCCTGTCTCCATCACTTATGGTCACCGCCCGTCACTCCAGGTCGTCAGTCGAGCCAGTATGGCCGCTGGACGTGGGCGGTGTTTGCCGTTCCTTGACATGCGAGAAGGGCGTCCCCCCGCGGGGAACGCCCTTCTCGTCGTGCGCGCGTGCTACTTCTTGACCGACACCGGGGCCGTGCCGGTGTCCTGCTGACGCCAGGCACCCGTGTCGAACG
>NZ_JBEZGC010000042.1:0-17642 GCF_040649795.1 Nonomuraea sp. NPDC048881 | reverse complement strand
GTTACATTCCGAACCCGGAAGTTAAGCTTCTCTGCGCCGATGGTACTGCACTCGGGAGGGTGTGGGAGAGTAGGTCACCGCCGGACAATCTTTTGGAAGGGCTCCGACTTCGGTCGGGGCCCTTTCTGCATTTCCGGAGCAATTCAGGATGCCCGGCCGCTTGGTGTTATCCGGGGACGGTTTCGCCCGCGCGTCTCGGGCCAGGCCGGCATCTGAGCCGGTCGTCGATCCTCACGTGCAGTGCGATGAGGAAAGTATTGCGGTCTGTTATCGGAAACGACCGTCCATACCTCTTGTTGTGAGCGCACCCCGGCCATGAGGTGATGGCGGGCCGAGAAGTCAGTTCTGTTTGGGGGGTGAGAAGGTTTCGATGGCCTCGTTCAGGATCTTGCTGAAGGATTCGCTGCCGGTGTGGCCGGAGTCTGCCACCACGTGCAGGTCGGCGTCGGGCCAGACCTTGGTCAGTTCCCAGGCTGTCTGGAGAGGGCTGCCCATGTCCAGGCGGCCGTGGATCAAGGCGCCGGGGATGCCGGCCAGCCGGTGTGCGTTGCGTAGGAGCACGCCCTCTTCCAGCCAGGCGGCGTTGGCGAAGTAGTGGGCGCAGATGCGGGTCATGGCCATGATGGCGTCGTCCGGCCGGTTGCTGTAGGCGTTGGGTGTGCCGTTGGTCTCCTGGGAGATCACCGCGTCCTCCCAGGTGACCCAGTCGTGGGCGGCCTTCTCGCGTACCTTCGGGTCGGGGTCGGCCAGCAGCCGCGAGTATGCCGCCAGCACCTTGAACACGTCCCCGTAGCTGTCGGCGTCGGGGACGCCTTGCACGAACCGTTCTTGCGCCTCCGGGAAGAACCTGCCGACGCCCCGGTAGAGCCAGTCGATCTCGGAGCGTCGGGTCATGGTGACCGCGGGGATGACGATCTCCGACACTCGCTCGGGATGGGTCTCGGCGTAGGCCAGGATCAGCGTCGAACCCCACGAACCGCCGTACAGCAGCCACTGGTCGATGCCGAGGTGCTCGCGCAGCAGTTCCATGTCGGCGATCAGGTTGTGGGTGGTGTTGCCCGTCAGGTCGGTCGCCGGGTCGGCGGCGTGCGGGCGGCTGCGGCCGCAGTTGCGCTGGTCGAACAGGACGATGCGGAAACGGTCCGGGTCGAATCGGCGACGGGAGCCGGTCGAACAGCCTGACCCGGGCCCGCCGTGCACGACGACCGCGGGCTTGCCGTCGGGGTTGCCGCAGACCTCCCAGTAGATGAGGTTGCCGTCGCCGACATCGAGCATGCCGTGCTCGTACGGTTCGATCGAGGGATACAAGGGGGCTCCTGCCGTTGGAGGGTCGGGGGGTATGCCGCGCACTGCGCAGCCTGATGCGGGCCGACGATTATGCCAGCGCTGTTATATTAGCACTGTGACATCTGCTGACCCCACGGCGATACCCGACCCCTGGCACTCCCTGCACGAGCTCCTGGCCGCCATGGACGCTGAGATCGAACAGGTCTACCTGGAGCGTGGCCTCGACGGGGTGCGCACTCGGTTCGCCTATCCGCTCATCCGGCTCGCCCACACAGGGCCGCTGACCATTCGCGAGCTCGCGAAGTCCCTGAACCGTTCGCACTCTGCGATCAGCCAGACCGTCGCCGCCATGCGCAAGGAGGGTCTCGTCACCTCGGAGCCGGGGGCCGACGCGCGCACCCGCCGGATCGACCTGACCGAGCGCGGCCGGTCGCTGGTGCCGTTCCTGGAGGCGGAGTGGCGTGCCACCCACCAGACGGTCGCCGAGCTGGACGGCGAGCTCCCGTACGCGATGACGGCCATGGTGGAGGAGGTTCGGCGGGCGTTGGAACGCCGGTCGATGCGGCAGCGGATCCTTCATCACCTCGTCGAGCCGCCGCCGATGGGGTCACAAGGTTGAGATTCACCGGAGGGTCGGCCGCGTGGCGGGCCCGCTGGGTGTCTCGGTCGCCGTCCTGCTGGGTGAAGCGGTTGGGAAGCCGGCGGGTCCGGAGCGGAGGGGGTGGCGGTGTGGCAAGGAAGCTGGTGCCGGGTCGTCGGGGTTGAGTGGCGGCAGGAGTCTGGGGCCGGTGATCGGTGATGTTGTGCGCCGGATGGCCATTGGGCAAGGTCAGGGGTTGTTCATGGTCCTGATAATCTCGCTGGGATACTGAACGTAATCGGGTAACTCTATTAGAGTGACCGCTTCTCCCCCTTCCAGGCAGTCAGCGCGTCGTAGCCGTCGGCTGCTGGCGTGGACGTTCGCGTCGATCTCCGTCGGGTTGGTGGCCGCGGGGGTCGTGGGGTTCTTCGCCGAGCCGTTACAGCTGGACATGCTGGACAAGCGGGCCAGCGTCGTCAGCATGTTCGTGGGTGTCGCGGGGTTGTTCATCGCCGGGGTCGGGTTGTGGGCGCAGCTTCGGGCGGCCATGGCGCCCACCGGCGGCGGTGAGAGCGGTCCGGGGGGCGAGGGGGCCGGGCGGGCTGGTGCCGGTTCTGGTGGCTCGGGGCCCGATGAGGCTGGTCAGGGTGCTGTCAGTACGAGTGCCGGTGCGGACGGGCCCGGTGGCGGGCGCGGTAGCGGGCCGGGTGGCGTTGGCGATGGTGGCGGTCGTGGTGGGGCCGTCGGTGGTGCTGCCGGCGGGGCGGTCGAGAGGGCTGAGGGGCAGCGGTCGATCGTGGTCGGGCGGCAGGAGTCCGGGCTGGCCATGACCGGGGACAGGTCCACGGCGGTGACCGGGGGGCATGTCGAGGTCATCGGGGACGTGCATCTGCCGTCGCGGCCCCAGGTGGCGACGCGGCCCGTGCAGCTGGCGCCGCGGCCGCCGCAGCTCGTCGGGCGGGACGAGGTCGTGGTGGAGCTGCGCGAGCGGCTGCTGGCCAGCCAGGTGCGGCCGGCGGTGGTGGCCGTGCACGGGCTCGGCGGCGTGGGCAAGACCAGTCTCGCGCTGGAGTACGCCTATCGCCATCAGCACGACTACGAGCTCGTCTGGCAGTTGCCGGCGGCCGATCCTGCGGTGTTGTCGGCGGCGTTCGCCCGGTTGGCGGCTCTCATGGGCTTACGGGAGCTGGGTGCGGACGCGGCGGACCCGGTCGACCAGGTGCACGCCGCGCTGGCGGCGCGTACCGAACCGTGGTTGTTGATCTTCGACAACGTGCCGGAGGCCGAGGCGGTGCGAGCCGTGTTGCCGCCGGCGGGGCCGGGGCACGTGCTGATCACGAGCCGGTCCGGGAGCTGGCCGCGGGATCGCGGGCTGGAGCTGCCGGTGCTCGACCTGGAGTCGGCGGCGCTGCTGATGCTGGCGAGCACGGGGCAGGACGACACCGTCGCGGCGGCGGCCGTGGTGGCGGAGCTCGGCGCGCTGCCGCTGGCGCTGGAGCAGGCCGCGGCCTACATGTCGGAGACGGGGCTGGAGCTGTCGGAGTACCTGGATCTGCTGCATCACCAGCGTGCCGAATTGCTGGCGCAGGGGCAGGCGTGGGGGTATCGCGAGCGGGTGGCCACCACGTGGCAGTTCGCGTTCCGGCGGCTGGCCAGGACGAGTCCGCAGGCCATCGCGTTGCTGCGGCTGCTGTCCTGCTACGCGCACGAGGCGATCCCGTACCATCTGCTGCTCTCGCCGCTGGCGCGGTGGGCGCCGCGGGAGCTGTTCCGGGCGGACGTGCAGCGGCGGCGGGCCTACGGGCGGATCCCCGGGCCGCGCACGCGCGTGCTGCGTGACGTGCATCCCAGCGTGTTGCTGATGATGCGGGCGCTGCCGCGGGACACGCTGAGGATCAACGCGGCGCTGAGCGCGTTGCGGGGGCACAGCCTGATCGGTCCGCCCGTGGACGGGACGGTCACGGTGCACCGGCTGGTGCAGGCCGTCACGCTCGACCAGCTTCCGCTGCGCGCGCAGCGCCGGTGGCGGGAGGTGGCGGCGGTGCTGGTGGAGGCCGTGCTGCCCGACAATCCGGGGCAGAAGGCGCGATGGGCGCGGTACGCCAGGCTGCTGCCGCACATCCGGACGGTGCTCGGGCCGACGGCGCCCGGCATGGACAAGACGGCCCAGTATCTGGGGGCCAGCGGTGACTACCGTACGGCGAAGTCGTTGTTCCAGGAGATCGCCGACGCGCTCGCGGCGGCGCTCGGCCCGGAGGAGGTCGCCACGCTGACGGCCCGGCACGAGCTGGCGCTCTGGACGGGCGAGGCGGGTGACCCGGCGGCGGCGCGTGACCAGTACCTGGAGCTGCTGCCCGTCTACGAACGGGTGCTCGGCCCCGAACACCCGCACACCCTGACGACTCGGCACAACCTGGCCCAGTGGACGGGACGAGCCGGCGATCCGGTGGCCGCCCGTGACCAGTACGCGGCGCTGTTGCCCGTCCGGCAGTGGGTGTCGGGCCCCGAGCATCCGGACACCCTGACCACGCAGGCCAACCTGGCCCAGTGGACCGGGCAGGCCGGGGACGCGGCCGCGGCCCGTGACCAGTACGCGGCGCTGCTGCCGGTGCGGGAGCGGGTGCAGGGGCCCGAACATCCCTCGACGCTGATCAACCGGCACGAGCTGGCCCGGTGGACCGGCGAGCTGGGGGACGCGCTGGCCGCCCGTGACCAGTACGCGGCGTTGCTCCTGGTACGGGAGCGGGTGTCGGGGCCGCATCATCCGGACACGTTGACGGTCCGGCACGAGTTGGCGCGGTGGACGGGGGAGTTGGGAGAGGCGGCCGCGGCGCGCGATCAGTATGCGGCGTTGGTGCCGGTACGGGAGCGGGTGCAGGGGCCGGAGCATCCGGACACGCTCACCGCCAGGGCCAGCCTGGCCCAGTGGACGGGGAAGGCGGGGGACGCGGCGGCCGCCCGCGACCTGTACGCGGCGCTGCTTCCCGTCCGGGAGCGCATTCTCGGGCCCGACCATCCGGACACGTTGACGATCCGGCACGAGCTGGCGCGGTGGACGGGGGAGTTGGGAGAGGCGGCCGCGGCGCGCGATCAGTATGCGGCGTTGGTGCCGGTACGGGAGCGAGTGCAGGGGGCCGAGCATCCGGACACGCTGACCGCCAGGGCCAACCTCGCGTACTGGACGGGGATGGCGGGGGACGCGGCGGGGGCTCGCGATCTGTGCGCGGCGTTGCTGCCGGTCCGGACTCGTGTGCTGGGGGCCGGACATCCGGCCACGGTGACGACCAGGGAACAACTCGCCCACTGGACGGCCCACGCCCGCCCGTGAAGTCCGGGCCAGGAGACGTGGCCCGCGCCCGCCAACGGGGGGTGGGGTGGGATGCCCCGCGGGGAGAACAGCTGGGGCAGTGGAGGCAAGGCGGAGGAAGAGCCCAGGCGGTGGGGGCTGGCGGAGGGAGAGCCCAGGCGGTTGGGGGGTGCCTGGCGGGACCGGGCCGCTGCCGTGGGGCGGTGTTTGAGAGGGGGGAGCCGGGGCGGAGGGGGCGAGCCTGCCCCTCGCGCCCCGGCGGCTACTGGGGAAGGACGAGGAGGGCGTCGCCGACGCCGCGCTCCACGCCGTCCGATGGCCGGTTGACCAGCTTGTTCGACACCACCATCGCGGTCGAGCCGCCGCCGTCCAGGTTGATGGCCTGGACCGCGCCGAGCCAGCGCATGAACTGGGCGGCCTCGTGGAAGTTGGCGCCGATGGTCACGCCGGGCTGGCGTCCGTCGATGGTGGCCAGGATGAGGCTGCCGTTCCTGGTGACGCCGAGGAGGGTGCGCGGGTGGCGGCGCAGGATCATGTTCACGGAGTCGTGGCCGTCGCGCTTGGCGGTGATCTTCACGTGGCCGTTGCGCACCAGGCCGACGCCGCCGGCGATGACGTTCAGGTCGGGGGTCAGCTTGAGGGCCTTGCGGGTGCGCAGGTCGGTGACCTTCGTGTCGATCTTGACCGTCCAGCCCTCCCAGGCGTGCTCGTCGAGCCATTCGGCGGCGCCGCCCTGGCCGTGCAGCACCCGGGTGCCCTTGGCCACGGCGGCGCCGCTCGCGCGTACGGTGACCGCCTTTCCGTTGGCGTCGAGGACGACGTCGGTGCCGCCGGTCGGGGTCTTGGCGCCGTACTCCTCGGTGTAGAGCACGGCCTCGTCCGTGGCGGCGGCGCGGTTGACGCCGTTGACGACGAGCTTGTCGCCGTCCTGGGAGAGGGCGGTGACGGCGGTCTTCAGCTCGGTGATGCGCACGCTGCGGCCCTGGAGCACCACGGCGGAGCGGCCCGGCACGGCCTCGCTGAGCAGCCGGCCGGCCACCACGGAGGCGCCGACGGGCTCGCCGCGCAGGTTCTTGGCGGTGTGGATGTTGAAGAAGCCGCCGTTGACGCCGACCACCGCGTTGCGCGCCTTGGCCATCGAGGAGACCGTCTCGCGCGCGGCGACGCTGGCGCCGAGGGAGGCGGCGTACGAGCCGCGGAACGTCCGGGAGTCGATCATGACGACCTTGGCGTCCCAGGGACCGGTGGTCTTGAGGCCGTCGTCGCCGAGGTAGTCGACCTTGACCTTCAGCCCGGCTTCCTTGAGCGCCTTCGCGGTCTCGTCGGCCTTCGCCTTGTCCTTGAAGGACCACAGGCCCACGCGGACCATGTAGACGGTCTGGGAGGGCGCGTCGGCCACGCTCGGCCGGACCACCTTCTGCAGGCTCGGCGCCTCCCCGGCCGCCTCGACCTCGGCGACCTTGGCCTGGGCGGTCTCCAGCGCGCCGTAGTCGCGGCCGCTCGGCATGAGCACGGTCACCGTGTAGCCGTCGGTGGAGCTGCCCGCCTTCACGTCGTACAGGTCGATGCCCTGCGTCACGGCGGTCAGCGTCTTGGTGGCGGCAGGCCGGGCGCCCAGCGGGAAGCTGGCCGACGGGAACTTCACCGCGAGCTGCGCCGCCGAGGCGGGCAGCGTGGTGACGGTGATCGTGGCGGCTATGGCCAGGCCGCCGGCGAGGGTGCGTCGAGACATGAACTCTCCAGAGGGCGGAAAAGGGACCGAACCATCCTGACGAGATCAAGGTCCCGGAGTCAGCCGAACGCGCCAAACTGCTCAAGAGGTTACGAGATTGACACCCAGCCCAGATAACATTGAGCTATGACCCGTATCAGCATGTGGTGGCGGCCGGCGGACGGCCGCTGATTCCCCATGCTGGGCCGTCCTGGTGGCGGCCCTTTTCCGTGCGTGCGGGCTCCCCTCAGGCGGCGGCACACCTGAAGGAGAGACCCATCGTGAACGACGTCGTCCTGACCGGCGACCGTCCGACCGGACGCCTGCATCTGGGCCACTATTTCGGCACCCTCGCCAACCGGGTGGAGCTGCAGGACCGCTACCGGACGTACGTGCTGATCGCCGACTACCAGGTGATCACCGACCGCGACCTGCCCGGCGAGATCCAGCGCAACATCACCGAGGTGCTCCTCGACTACCTGGCCGTCGGTCTCGACCCGGGCAAGGTCACGATCTTCCAGCACAGCGCGATCCCGGAGCTGAACCAGCTCCTGCTGCCGTTCCTGAGCCTGGTGTCGGTGGCGGAGCTGAGCCGCAACCCGACGGTGAAGGACGAGATCGCGCACAGCGCCCGGCGCGCGGTGAGCGGCCTGCTGTTCACCTATCCGGTGCACCAGGCCGCCGACATCCTGTTCTGCAAGGGCACGCTGGTGCCCGTGGGCCGCGACCAGCTTCCGCACGTGGAGGTGGCGCGGCTGGTCGCGCGGCGCTTCAACGAGCGGTACGGCGAGGTGTTCCCGCTGCCCGAGGCCATGTTGGGCGAGCGTCCGCTGCTCATGGGCCTGGACGGCGGCAAGATGAGCAAGAGCCGCGGCAACGCCATCGCCCTGGCGGCCACCGAGGACGAGACCGCCGCCCTCATCCGCAAGGCCCGCACCGACTCCGACCGCCTGATCACCTTCGACGAGGTGCACCGGCCCGGCGTGGCGAACCTGCTCACACTGGCCGGGCTCTGCCTCGGCCGGCCGCCCCGGGAGATCGCCGACGAGATCGGCGCCGGCGGGGCCGCCGCGCTCAAGGCGCTGACCACCGAAGCGGTCAACGAGTTCCTGCGCCCGATCAGGCGGCGGCGGCGCGAGCACACCGAGGCCGACGTGCGTCAGGTGCTGGCGCAGGGCAACGAGCGGGCCCGGGAGCGGGCGGTCCGCACGCTGGCGGAGGTGCGTGCGGCGATGGGGTTCTAGCGGGTTCGACCGGACTGTCCGGACTGCCCCGGCTGCCCGGACTACTCGGACTGTCCGGACTACTTGGACTGTCGGGACTGGTACACCTTGCGCAGCGTCTCGTGCACGATCCACGTCGTCCGCGCGCCCTCGGCCAACAGGCACACGTCGCCGGGGCCGACCTCGATGGTGGTGCCGCCCTCGACGGCGATCGTGGCGCGGCCGGACAGCACCACGAAGATCTCGTCGGTCTCGACGTCGGTGACGACGCCCGGGGTGATCTCCCAGATGCCCCTGCCGTCGCCGAGCTCCAGCGACGACGTGGCCGGGTCGCCGGCGACGATCTGCTCGGGGTCGAGCTCGTCGGGGGTCAGCCGCACGTCGTGCACGGGCACGGCGAACGCGCCGGCGGTCGCGATCATGCGGCCGAGGTCTTCGAGGTCGGGCATCAGGACGTCAGACATGTTGCTCATTTCACCAGGTCGGCGAGGCGGGCGCCGTCGAGTGCGTAGGCGGTGAAGCCGTTCGCGCCGGTCATCGTATCGGCGGCGACCAGCGCGTTGACGATGGCCTCCTCCGTGGCCTCGATCGCGGCGTGGAAGAGCGGGTCGAGGCGGGCGTCGGCCAGCACGCGCACCTCGAACACGCCGGAGCCCTTGTCGTCGAGGGCGTTGGAGGGCAGGCCGCGGTTGCCGGTGGCGAAGCAGACGAAGCCGTCGCCGCTGCTGCTCTCGCCGGCGCCGCCCGTCCTGGCCACGCCGAGCCCGGCGCGCTGGGCGAGCTTGCGGCACTGGTGGGGGAGGAGCGGCGCGTCCGTGGCGACCACGGCGATGATCGATCCCGCGCCCTCGGGGCCGCCGGGGCGGGGCACGTCGTCCATGACGATCGGGCGGCCGTTGACGGTGAGCCGGTCGCGGCTGCCGTGGTTGGCCTGCACGAGCACGCCGACCGTGTAGTCGCCGGTCACGCGGGACGCGGTGCCGATGCCGCCCTTGAAGCCGTGGCAGATCATGCCGGTGCCGCCGCCGACCGAGCCCTCGGGCACCGGGCCCGCCGAGGCGCCGAGGTAGGCCCGTTCGACGTGCTCCTGGCGGACGTGCCGGGCGTCGATGTCGTTGAGCCGGCCGTCCCAGGTCTCGGCGACCACCGGCAGCGACCACGCGCTCCCGCCCCGGCCGCCGATCTCCAGGGAGACCAGCGCGTCGCGCACCACGCCGACGGAGAAGGTGTTGGTCAGCCCGATCGGCGAGTGCAGCAGGCCGAAGTCGTCCAGGTAGGGCAGGCCGGTCATCTCGCCGTTGCCGTTGAGCCAGTGGTAGCCGGCGTAGACGGGGGAGTCGTAGGCCGGGCCGGGGCCGGGGCGGACGACGGTGACCCCCGTACGGGCGGTGCCCTCGGTCAGCGTGGTGTGGCCGACGAGCACGCCGGGCACGTCGGTGATCGCGTTCAGCGGACCGGGGACGCCGGCGCCGACGACGATGCCGTGATCACGAGCTCTCAACGGTTCTCCCTGCGGAACGACTCCAGCGCCAGCAGCGCGACGTGCAGTGACAGGCATGACTCGACGTCGTCGAGGTCGGTGTCGAGGATGCGTTCGAGGCGGCGCAGGCGGTCGTAGAAGGCGGGCCTGGACAGGTGGGCCTTCTGGGCGGCCACGGCCTTGTTGCGGCCCGCGTCGAGGTAGGTGCGCAGGATCCGGGTGAGGTCGCCGCCGCGCTGGGCGTCGTGCGCCAGCAGCGGGCCCAGCTCGCGCTCGGCGAACGTCTGCAGCCGCGCGTCGTCGCGCAGCAGGTGGAGCAGGCCGCGCAGGCGCAGGTCGGGCAGGCGGTAGAAGGCGCGGCCGTCCGGCTGGCGCACGGCCACGTCGGCGACCTGCTCGGCTTCGAGGAAGCTGCGCCGTACGTCCCGGATGGACTCCACCACCGACCCCGCGGCCAGCACGAACGCCGAGCCGGGCCGCCACAGCATGCGCAGCCGCTCGGCGAGCGCGGTCAGCGCGGGCTCGGCGCCGGTACGCGGCGGAAGCGGCAGCAGGACGCCGACCCGCTCCTGGTCGAGCGCGCCCACCAGGGCGGGCAGGCGGGCGTCGCGGCAGGCGGCGGCGGTGGCCTCGGCCAGCTCGCCGAGCTGTGCCTGGCCGTCGAGCGCCTGGTCGACGGGCTCGGTCGGCCTGATGACGACGCTGATCAGCTTGCGCCCGGTCAGCGGCACGCCGACCGCGCGGGCGCGGGCGGCGGCCTCGTCGGGGTCGGCGTAGGCGTGGGTCAGGATGCCGGTGATGATCGTGCCGTGGGCCTGGCGTTCCAGGGACTCCTGGTGGCGTTCGAGCAGGCGGCCGAGGGCGAGGGTGGTGGCGGCGCGTTCGGCCAGCACCATCTCGCGCGGGGTCGGCGGGGTCTCGCAGATCAGGATCAGCCGGCCCCAGTCCTGGCCGCGCGCGCCGACGGTGGTGACCAGCCAGCCGGAGGCGGGGTCGTAGGCCGTGCGCTCGGCCGGGGCCACCCCGCGCGACCTGGTCTCCCAGCCGGCCAGCAGCGCGCCGGCGTCGCGGCCCGCGGACTCGCAGGCCAGCACCTGGTGGGCGAGGTTCTCCAGCAGCACCGGACGGCCGGACAGCCGGGCGACCTGGGTGAGCACCTCGGCGGGCGAGGCGCCCTCGACCGACAGCTCGGTGAACACCTCGTGCAACTGCTCGGAGGCGCGGAGCTCCTCAAGCTGGATGTCGATGATCCGGGCGTGCACGGACTCGGTGATCTGCACGAACGGCGTCTCGCGGGCCAGCACGATGACCGGCAGGCCGTGCTCCTCGGCGGACTTGACCACCGCCCGCGGCAGCTCGCGCAGGAACCTGCGGCCGAGCTCCACGATCAGCCCGGAGGCGCCCACGGAGGCGAGCTCGCCCACGTAGTCGGCGAGCTTCTCCGGGTCGTCGGGCAGCGCGACGCCCGTGGTGAGCACCAGCTCGCCGCCGCGCAGCAGATGGGCGATGTCGGCGATCTCGCCGACGTGCACCCACCGCACCTTGGTGTCGAGCCGGTCGGCGCCCGCGACCACGCGCGGGCCGCCCCGGCGCACGGTCTCCAGGGCGAGGACGTCGGCGATGGTGGGCAGCACGGGGCGAGCCTAGCCGATCAACCTGTAAGAACGGTCATACAGCCATATACACACTGTCACAGATTGAACTCCTCCTCGCGGTACTCACCTCGGGGTTCGCGCACCCGCAACTCCACCCGCCGGATCTTGCCCGAGATCGTCTTGGGCAGCTCGGCGAACTCCAGCCGGCGCACCCGCTTGTACGGCGCCAGCTCCCGGCGGCAGTGCTCGAAGATCGACCGCGCGGTGTCGGCGCCGGCCTCGAACCCGGGGGCCAGCATCACGTACGCCTTCGGCACCGCCAGGCGCACCGGGTCGGGCGCGGGCACGACGGCGGCCTCGGCCACCGCGGGATGCTCCAGCAGCACGCTCTCCAGCTCGAACGGCGAGATGCGGTAGTCGGAGGCCTTGAAGACGTCGTCGGTCCGGCCGACGTAGGTGATGTAGCCGTCCTGGTCGCGGGTGGCGACGTCGCCGGTGTGGTAGAAACCGTCGCGCATGGCCTCGGCGGAGCCGCCGACGTACCCGGCCATCAGACCCAGTGGACGGGGGTCGAGCGGCAGGCAGATCTCGCCGTCGTCGCCGGGCTCGCCGGTGACGGGGTCGATGAGCACGATGTCGTAGCCGGGCAGCGGGCGTCCCATCGATCCGGGCTTGACCGGCTCGTCCGGTACGTTGCCGATCTGGGCGGTGGTCTCGGTCTGGCCGTAGCCGTCGCGGATGGTGATGCCCCACGCCTTGGCGACCTGGTCGATGATCTCCGGGTTGAGCGGCTCGCCCGCGGCCACGGCCGTGCGCAACGGCAGCTTCCAGGCCGCCAGGTCCTCCTGGATGAGCATCCGCCACACGGTCGGGGGCGCGCAGAACGTGGTGACCCGCTCGTCGCGCAGCACCTCCAGCAGCGCGCGGGCGGCGAAGCGCTCGTAGTTGTGGATGAGCACGGTCGCCCCGGCGTTCCAGGGGGCGAACACGTTGCTCCAGGCGTGCTTGGCCCAGCCGGGGGAGGAGACGTTGAGGTGCACGTCGCCGGGGCGCAGGCCGATCCAGAACATCGTGGACAGGTGGCCGGCCGGGTAGGAGGCGTGGGTGTGCTCGACCAGCTTGGGGCGGGAGGTCGTGCCGGAGGTGAAGTAGAGCAGCAGGGGGTCGCCGGCCAGGGTGGGGGCGTCGGGGGTGAAACGTTCGTGGGCGTCGTACGCCTCGTGGTACGGCAGCCACCCGTACGCGTCGCCGACCGCGATCCTGGTGAACTCGCCGGCGCCGAACTTGCCCGCGTCGGCGGCGTTGGCGATCACGTGGGCGACCTGGCCGCGGTCGAGGCGTTCGCCGATGTCCTTGGCCGTCAGCAGGGTCGTGGCCGGGATGACCACCGCCCCGAGCTTCATGGCCGCCAGCAGGGACTCCCACAGCTCGGTCTGGTTGCCCAGCATGAGCAGGACGCGGTCGCCCCGGCGCACGCCCTGCTCGTGCAGCCAGTTGGCGACCTGGTTGGAGCGGGCCGACAACTCGGCGAAGGTGTGGGAGACCCGGCTGCCGGGGTTCACGATGGTCAGGGCCGCGGCCTGTGGGGTCTCGGCGGCCAGCACCCCGTCGAACCAGTCGAGCGCCCAGTTGAACCGCTCGGCCCGCGGCCAGCGGAAGTCGCGTCGGGCCGTGGGGTAGTCGGCGCTCAGGAGAAGATCGCGGGCGGCGCGGAAATCGCTCATGCCCCGGATCCTGCTACGTCGCCAGCCGCCGCTCAAGGCCGTCGAGCACCGACACGAGCCCGAAGTCGAACGCCGTGGCCCGGAGCACCCGCGGATCCTGGTACGCCCCCATGGCCATGCTCTCCAGCATGTCGGGGAAGTCGGCCGCGGCCTTGGCGACCATGCCGCGCATCTCCTCGGCGTCGTAGTCGGAGTCCTTCGCGGTGGCGTCCCAGGCGATCTCGGGCAGGGTCATGCCGTAGACGAAGGCGGTGACGGCGGCCACGGCGTAGTCGACGTCGAGGCCGTGGAAGCCGGCCGCCCTGAAGATCCTGCGCATCCGGTCGGAGGCCGACAGGGCGTGCGGGCCGAGCGCGGGCACCCGGCCGAGGAGATCGGCCGACCACGGGTGCCGCAGCATGACCGCGCGCATGCCGTAGGCCATGGCGGAGGCGGCGTCGCGCCAGCCCACCTCCTCGGCGTCGAGGACGGTCATCTCGGCCCAGACCTGGTCGTAGGCCAGTTCGAGCAGTTCGTCCTTGTTGGCGACGTACCAGTAGAGGCTGGTGGCGCCGGCGCCCAGCTTCGCGCCGAGCTTGCGCATGCTCAGCCCGGCCATCCCCTCCTGGTCGAGCAGCTCCAGCGCGGCTCGGACGATCTCATCGCGGCTGCGGCCCGGGGCGGCGGCCTTGCGGGGCTCGCGGAACCAGACAGAGGTGAACTGCTTGCCGGTCATGCTCCCAGGATAAATGCTCTCGCACAGTGTGCGAGAGTTGTCGTACGATGTGCGAGTGACCTCGAACGCTGTACGAGACCCCCGTCGCTGGTGGGTCCTTGTCGTGCTCTGCCTCTCGCTGCTGGTCCTCACGGTGGACGGAACCGTGCTGAACCTGGCGATCCCGTCCCTGATCGAGGAGCTGGGCGCGACGCCGTCCGACATCCAGTGGATCCTCGACGCCTACGTGCTGGTCTTCGCCGGCCTGCTGCTGACCGCCGGAAGCCTGTCCGACCGGTACGGTCGCCGCCGCTTCCTCGTCATCGGCCTGGCCTTCTTCGGCGGCGCGTCGCTGCTGGCCGTGCTGGCCGCCGAGCCCTGGCAGGTGATCGGCGCGCGGGCCCTGATGGGGGTCGGCGGCTCGATCCTGATGCCCTCGACGCTGTCCATCCTCATGACCGTCTTCGAGGAGGACGAGCGGCGCAAGGCCATGGCCATCTGGGGAAGCGTGGCGATGCTCGGCGTGATCGCCGGCCCGACGCTGGGCGGCTTCCTGCTGGAGCACTACTGGTGGGGCTCGGTCTTCCTGCTCAACATCCCGATCGCGGCGCTGGCCATCGTGGCCGCGTTCGTGCTGATGCCCGAGACCCGCAGCACCGGGCGGCGGATCGACCCGGTGGGCGTGGTGCTCTCGATCGTCGGCCTGACCTCGGCCGTCTACGTGATCATCGAACGCGAGTGGAACATCGCCCTCATCGCGGTGGCGGTGGTCGCGCTGGCCGCGTTCGTCGTCTGGGAGCGGCGGGCCGAGCACCCGATGCTGCCGTTGCAGCTGTTCCGCAACCGCAACTTCAGCGGCGCGTCCTTCTCGATCCTGCTGATGTCGTTCGGCGCGGGCGCCGTGATGCTCATGCTGACCCAGTACCTGCAGTTCGTGCTGGGCTACGGCGAGCTCCAGGCGGGCCTGGCCATGCTGCCCCAGGCGGTGGCGGCCGTCGTGTTCAACGGCGTCGGCGCGGCGCTGGGCAAGAAGGTGTCCAACCGGGTGCTGATCTCGGCCGGGCTGCTGATCATGGCCGTCGGGTTCGTCGTGATGGCGCTCACCACCGGCTACCTGCCGCTGATGGGCGGGCTGGTGCTGATGGGCGCGGGAGCCGGCCTGGCCGGTCCCTCCGCCTACGCCTCGCTGATGGGGGCCATCCCGCTGGAGCACGCGGGCGTCGGCTCCGCGCTCAACGACACCGTGCAGCAGGTGGGCCTGGCCATGAGCATCGCGGTGCTCGGCAGCGTGCTGGCCGGCGTCTACACCGCGGAGATGCCGCTCGACGCGCCCGCGGCGGCCCGCGAGTCGATCGGGGTCGCCGAACAGGTCGGGCTCGGCGAGGTCGCCGACCGGGCCTTCACCGTGGCCGTGCACTTCGGCTCGTGGGTCGGGGCCGGGTTCAGCGTCGCCGCCGCGCTGCTCGCGCTGGCCGTGCTGCGCCCGGCCGCGCCCGTCGTGGCTCCCGAACCGGCCAAGGTCTAACGGACGCGGGGCTCACGCATGCTCTCCAGGCTGTCGAGCTTGTGCGTGCGCTCGTCGTGGCCGATCTGCCGGAGCAGGTCGGCCACCGAGCGGTAGCGGCCGTACTCGTCGGCGTACGTGCCGGGGTCGGGCACGAAGTCCAGGTCGGGGTTCTCGGCCACGAACGTCATGTACTCGTGCTCGGCGTGGTCCTCGAACTCGGCGTTGAGCCGGTAGCTCCAGTCCGGCCGGACCACGAACAGCACCCAGGACACGTGGTAGTAGAAGAACGCGATCAGCCACGGCGCCGCCTTGTGCAGCAGCCAGTTCTGCCGCTGCCCGGCGCGCTGCACCAGGTCCTGCATGATCAGCAGGTGCCACTGCTCGTTGTCCTGGTCGGCGCGGGCCTCGACGATGCGCTCGAAGACCCTCCTGGCCAGAGCCGACCGTCCGGCGTGCCGGTGGACGGCCCAGTAGCCCACCCGCTCCCACGCCTGGTACGGCACCCGCGCGATGATCTCCAGCATGGCGAACTTCGTGTAGGAGCCCTTCCTGCCGTACATGAGGTCGACGGGCTTGAACATCATCCGGGCCAGCAGGCTGTAGTCCATCCGCGGGGTGTCCAGGGTGTCCTGCTGGGCGCGGCGGAGCTGGTCGCGGTCGAGCTTGGGCGGCCCGGCGGGCGCCTCGGGGCGCCCGGGGCGCAGGTCGATGGTGACGGTCATCTTCGGTCTCCTCGGTTCGTCGATGGTCCGATGGTGGCCGAGCGAGGCCCGCCGGGTCGTCGCCCGCCAGTGGTCAATCGCGATGCCTCTGGCGGCGTACCGAGGGGCCGGCGCGTACGCCCGTAGGCGCACGGGTGATCCCCTAGGGGGAGGACTTACAGTTTGTAAGGGGATTTGACCCCCCGCCGACAGCCTGCCGCTGCCAGGAAGCCCGGGGGAACGGGATACTCGGTAGCATGTCGGAGCTTCTCGCGCGCCACCGGGCAGTGATGCCGAACTGGCTGGCCCTCAACTACAACGAGCCCATCGAGATCGTCAGCGGCAAGGGCAATCGTGTCATCGACGCCGACGGCAAGAGCTACCTGGACTTCTTCGCCGGGATCCTGACCAACATGATCGGGTACGACGTGCCCGAGGTGCGGGACGCCGTCGAGCGCCAGCTCGCCACGGGCGTGGTGCACACCAGCACCGTCTACCTGCTGCGCGGCCAGGTCGAGCTCGCCGAGAAGATCGCCCGGCTCTCCGGCATCCCCGACGCCAAGGTGTTCTTCACCAACTCCGGGACGGAGGCCAACGAGACCGCCCTCCTCCTCGCGACCTACGCCCGCAGGACCGACCAGGTGCTCGCCATGCGGCAGAGCTACCACGGGCGCAGCTTCGGCGCGGTCAGCGTCACCTCCAACCGGGCGTGGAAGAACAACTCGCTCTCCCCGCTCAACGTGCACTTCCTGCACGGCGCCGACCGGCACCTCACCCAGTTCAAGGGCCTGTCCGACGCCGACTACATCAAGGCGTGCGTGGACGACCTGCGTCACGTGCTGGCCACCTCGGTCTCCAACGACGTGGCGGCGCTGATCGCCGAGCCGATCCAGGGCGTGGGCGGCTTCACCATGGCCCCCGACGGGCTGTTCGCCGCCTACAAGGAGGTCCTGGACGAGCAGGGCATCCTGCTCATCTCCGACGAGGTGCAGACCGGCTGGGGCCGTACGGGCAGCGCGTTCTTCGGCATCCAGAACCACGGCGTGACCCCCGACATGATCACGTTCGCCAAGGGCCTGGGCAACGGCTTCGCGGTCGGCGGCATCGTCGCCCGCGGCGACCTGATGGACGCCCCGCACGCCGTGGGTCTGTCCACCTTCGGCGGCAATCCCATCTCCATGGCCGCCGCGAACGCCACCCTCGACTACGTCCTCGACCACGACCTCCAGGCCAACGCGGCGCGGACCGGCGACCTCATCATCGGCGGCCTCAAGGAGGCGGCCGAGCGCCTGCCGATTGTCAAGGACGTGCGCGGCAAGGGCCTGATGTTCGCCGTCGAGCTGGAGAGCCCCGCCCAGGCCGTCCGCTTCATGGAGGAGACCAAGAAGGCGGGCCTGCTCGCCGGCAAGGGCGGCCTGTACGGCACCGCCATCCGCATGGCCCCGCCCCTCACCCTCACGGTGGAGGAGGCCGCCGAGGGCCTGGGGATCATCGTCAACGCACTCGAAGTCATCAACGCAGAGGCAGCAGCTCAGTGAAGTCGGTCAAGCACTGGATCAACGGATCTCCGGTCGACGGCGACAGCCGCACGGCGGAGATCTTCAACCCGGCGACCGGGGAGGTCAGCGGCCACGTGCGGCTGGCCTCGGCCGCCGACGTCGACGCCGCGGTCGCCGCGGCGGTCGCGGCCTTCCCCGCCTGGCGCGACGCCTCGCTCGTCAAGCGGGCGCAGGTGCTCTTCCGGTTCCGTGAGCTGATGTACGCCCATCGTGACGAGCTGGCCGCGTTGATCTCGGCCGAGCACGGCAAGGTGCATGCGGACGCGTTGGGGGA
>NZ_JBEZGC010000041.1:0-22406 GCF_040649795.1 Nonomuraea sp. NPDC048881 | reverse complement strand
CACGGTGCGTACACAAGAGCAACCATGGAGCAACCAACCATGATCAACAGGAAGATCCGAGGGTGGCGAGAACCGAGAAACACCAGGTCGGACGTTGGTTTTGAAGAGTAGGGCGGGTGGGACTTGAACCCACGACCCACGGATTATGAGTCGGTTCCTTCGGTGTCGCTCAGTGTCGCGGAGTGACCTTTTCTATCGCAGTGGACGGAATTCTTCCCGCCGTCGTGTCGGGAAGTGATGACGATGCCGTGCGGTATTGCGTACACGCGAGCAACCACCGAGCAACCACGTATTCTTGACCATCGCCGTTATGTGGCGCAGTGGTGACGGTGTCGTCGCGCCGCAGCGCGACCTCCACTACGGCGCGTCCGACGTGGTGGGCGCCGCCCAGGACCAGTACCCGCATTTCCCTCTCCTTCAGCCCGCCAGTTGGAACTTGCGCTCGACCAGCCGGCGCATCGGCCCCACGCCGAGAGCCGCGGGGGAAGCTGGGTCAGCTCCAGCACCAGCGGGTTGCGCGGGGCGTTGACGCCCTTGACTCGGTGGCCGAGCTGCTGCTGCTTCTCCGCCTACGGCCGCAGCTCGGCCTCCCCTTCCGGCAGCGCGGCCAGGACGTCGTCGCAGTCGTGCTCCACTGCCGCGCCGAGGTCCGCGCCGCCCACTGCCGGCGAGGAGCCGTAGCCGGCGAACAGCGTCACGCACCAGGCGGCGTCGCCGAGCAGCACGACCCTGCCCTTGCTCCACCGGTCGACCACCATCTGGCTGATGCTGTCGAAGCAGACCGACTCGGCCGTCTTCAACCCCCTTCAGGGCCTGGGGGACCAGCCAGCCCATGTCGCCGTAGAGCACGCAGGCGCCGTTGTCGGTCAGGACGCGGCGGACGGTGATGCCCAGGCTGGTGAAGTGGGCGTGGGCGCGGTGCCAGAAGGCGGCGGCGGTTTGTTTGGTCTCGTCCGGCAGGATTTCGGTGTAGACCAGGCGGGAGTGGTCGTCCAGGGCGGTGTGCAGGTAGCTGTAGCCGATCTTGGGCTCGCCGTGCCGGTAGCGGGCGGTGGTGGTGGGCTTGCGGTGGTGATGTGCGGTCTGCCGGTCGGTGATGCGGTGTCCGCCGCCGTCGGGGATGTTGCCGAGTTTCTTGACGTCGACGTGTACCAGGTCGCCGGGCCGGTCGTGTTCGTAGCGTCGTATGGGGTGGGCTGTGGCGCGGTCCAGGTGTCGCAGGCGGGCCACGCCGTGGCGTGACAGCACGCGGTGCACGGTGGAGGGGTGCAGGCACAGGAGGTGGGCGATGCGGGCCGGTCCCCATCGGCGCAGGATGCGTACTTTGATGATGCGGCGTTCGGTCCGGGCCGGGGTTTTGTGGGGGCTGTGGTGCGGCCGGCAGGGCTGGTCGGTCATACCGGCGGGGCCGAGCTGGCGGTAGCGATCGGCCCTTCGTTTGGCGGTGTTGACCGCTACTTGGAAGCGTTCGGCAGCGCGTCGCAGGGGCCAGCCGTCCTCTACCACGCAGCGGGCCAGGCGTAGGCGTAGGCGTCCTAGTTCGGTCGGCGGCGCGTTACTGTGGGGCATGAAGGGCCTCCGGGGCTCGGCGTAGATGTCGCAATCCACACCGAACCCGTAGGCTCTTTCCTATGCAATGATCTTGGGGATCGTGTGTCTTCGCGTTCTCAACCTCTGTGGTCAGTACATCTAGACACACCCCTTAGTGAAGGCGTCGGAGTGCGGTAGCCTGCCCGAAATGCCGGTATTGAGTCGATCCGCTGTCTCCGGGGTGCGCGTCGCGCGCCTCGTCGCGGCCGTGGCAAGCTGCGGGTTCGCCTTCGGCGGGTTCGTCGGGATCGTCAACGGTGACCCGGCCGAGCGGCCGGTCGCCACCGCCCTGCTGGTGGCCCTGCTCGCGTTGCACCTGCGAAACTGCGTGCGCTGGTCGCAGGAACCATGGCCAGCGGGCTGGCCGTGGACGCTGGCCGCGCAGGTCGTGCTCACCGTCGCAGGCATGATCTGGTTCGCCGACACCTGGTACGGCAACTCCGGCTTCGCCGCCGCGGCGTTCCTGCTGCTAATCAGGCGGCGATGGCTCGCGTGGACGTGCTTCGGGGTCGTCCTGGCCGCCCAGGCGGCGTCTACGCTGGCGGAGGGGTTCGGGCCAGCAGAGTCGCTGTATCTGGCGATCGGGCAGGCGGCCTTCGCCGGGATCGTCCTGTACGTCGTGGCGCGGCTCGCGGACATGGTCACCGACCTTCAGCGGACGCGGGCGAGCCTCGCGGAGGCCGCGGTCGCACGCGAGCGGGCGGCCTTCACCAAGCAGCTCGGCGAGCGGGTCGCGGGTTCGCTGGAGGGGATCGTCGCGGGCGGGCGGAAGGTGCTGGAGAGCGGGCGGTCCGAGGACGTGCGGGAGCGGCTCGCGGCGAGCGTGGACACCGCGCGCGCCGCGCTGAAGGAGACGCGTTCCGTCGCCCACGGGCATCGGGGCGAGCGGCCGTCCGCGGCCGTGGCCGACGACCTCACTACCACCGGGGTGACCGTCCTGGGGGTCATGACGATCTGCCTCATGATCGTGCCGAACGAGGTGCGGCGGATCTTCCGCGTCGACGTCCCGGTGCTCCACGAGGCGATCTTCTGGGTGGCGCTGGCGGCGTTTCTGGCGCTGTTCCTGCGGGCGTGCGTCCCCGGGCGGCCTGTCAAGCGGGCCGTGCTGATGCTGTTCGCGCTGGGCATACCGGCCGTGGCGCCCTTGCTGATCTTCGAGCTGGACCTGTGGCACCCGGTGTACTTCCTGCCGGGGGCCGGGCTCGTGCTGTTGTCCGGGTGGATGCGCTGGGTGGCGGTGGCCGTGCTGCTCGGCGGCGTGCTGGCGCTGTGGAACGTGCAGCTGGGGGACTCGACCGTGCTGAGCGCGGTCTACGAGGTGGTGTGGATCAGTGTGCGCGCGCTCGTGGTGTACGGGCTGGTCAACATGGGGACGCTGGTCGTGGCGCTGAAGGCGGCGCGGGCCGAGCTGGCACGCACCGAGGTTGCGCGGGAGCGCCTGCGCTTCGCCGGTGACCTGCACGACCTGCTCGGACTGCGACTCTCGGTCGTGGTGCTGAAGAGCGACCTGGCCTTCCGGCTGGCGGGCAGGGACGCGGAGCGGGCCAGGGCGGAGCTTTCCGCGGCGGTCGATGCGGCGCGTCAGGCGCTGGCGGAGCTGGGCATGATCGTGTCGGGGCCTGGGGAGATGTCGGTGGCCCAGGAGGTCGGCACGGCGACAGCCGCGCTGTCCGCCGCCGGTGTGTCGGTTCGTTCCTCGGTCTCGGTGTTGGAGCTGGACTCGGAGGCCGATGCCGCGCTCGCCGCCGTTCTGCGGGAGGGGACGGCCAATATCGTATGGCACAGCTCCGCCATGCGGGCTGAGCTGGTCTTCGAGGAGAAGGACGGCGTGGCGTGGCTGCGGCTGACCAACGACGGGGTCAGCCGGGACGCGGTGGAGCCGGGGATCGGGCTGGAGAGCCTGGCCGGGCGGATGCGCGCGGTCGGCGGCGAGCTGACCAGCGGGATCAGGGGAGACAGGTTCGTGCTCGAGGCGAGCGTGCCGCTACAGCCACCCCTGATCGGTGGCGATCTTGATGGCGTCGATCCTGTTGCGGGCGTTGAGCTTCATGAGCGCTGATGACAGGTAGTTGCGCACCGTCCCCAGGCTGAGGAACAGCGTCTTGGCGATCTCGTCGGGTTCGGCGCCGGTGGCGGCGATGCGCAGCACCTCGGCCTCGCGCGCGGTCAGCGGGCTCTCGGCCCGCTCCAACTCGGCGAGCGCAAGCTGCGGATCCACCACCCGGCCGCCGGCGACCACCTTACGGATCGCGTCGATCAGCTCGTCGGGCGGCGAGTGCTTGAGCAGGAACCCCGCGACGCCCGCGTCCAGCGCCCTGCGCAGGTGTCCGGGCTTGTTCAGGCCGGTCAGCATGACGGTACGGCAGCGCGGCAGCTTGTCACGGAGCAGCGCGGCGGCCTCAAGCCCGTCCATCCCCGGCAGATCGATGTCCAGAACGGCCACGTCCGGCTCGGCGTCGAGGGCCGTGGGCACCACCTCGTCACCGCGTTCGACGGCCACCATCACGGTGATGTCGTCCTCCAGGTCGAGGACGGCGGCCAGGGTGTCGCGCAGGATGCGGACGTCCTCGGCGATCATCACACGGATCATGTGAATCCTTCACATCCCCCTGATGAAACGGTGCACTACCTGGCAAAACGGATGATTGTGAGTATAGATGCATGCGAAAGATCATCGTTTCCACGCACGCCACGCTCGACGGTTTCATCGACAACCCGCACGAGTGGTCGCCGCAGCACTCCGACAAGGAGACCGAGACCCACGCCACCGCGATGACCAAGGGGGTGGACGCGCTGCTGCTGGGCCGCGTCACCTACGAGGGCATGGCACAGGCATGGCCGAACATGAGCGGCGACTCCTTCGCCGACCACGTCAACGCCATCACCAAGTACGTCGTCGCCTCCCAACGCGTCGACACTGCCACCTGGAGCCCGACTGTCGTCATCCCAGGCGACGACGTGGTGGCCCAGGTCACCGAGCTGAAGAGCCGGCCCGGCGGCGACATCCTCATCTGGGGCCACGGCCGCCTCACCGACACACTCGCCCAGGCCGGGCTACTGGACGAGTACCGCATCTGGATCTACCCCGTCCTCAAGGGCTCGGGCGAGCCGCTCTTCCGCGCAGAAAGCGCCACCCCGGTCGAGCTCGTCGATGCGCAGCGCTTCGCCACCGGCGCGCTGCTACTGACCTACCGCCCCGTTGTCTGACCACTGCTAACAGAATCCGCGCACCTCCCGCCCCTTCCGACGCTCGGGGATTGAGGGACGAGAGAGGTCATTTTCGTCATGGGTCTTAAGGAGAGTGCCATGCGCAAGTTGATCGAGTCCACGTTCATGACCATTGACGGCGTCGTCAGCGGCGCGGACAAGTGGAGCACGCCGTACTGGGACGAGGAGTACTCGGCCTACGCCCGTGAGCTACTGTTCGCCGCCGATGCCCTGCTGCTGGGACGTAAGACCTACGAGGGCTTCGCGGCGAGCTGGCCGAGCCTGGAGTCGGTCGAGGGCGACTACGCGGTCAGGATGAACACGCTGCCCAAGCACGTCGCCTCCCGTACGCTCACCGACACCACCTGGAACGCCACCGTCATCAAGGGCGACGTCGCAGAGGAGGTCGCCCGGCTCAAGCGGCAGCCCGGGCAGAACCTCCTCAAGTTCGGCACCGGCGAGCTCGACAGGACACTGCTGGAGCACCGGCTCGTCGACGAATACCACCTGTGGGTTACCCCGGTCGTCGCCGGCAGCGGTGACCGCCTGTTGGACGGCATCGACACCACCCACCTGAAGCTGGCCAGGACGACGACGTTCGCCTCGGGCGTCATCGTGCTCACCTACACCCCTGGAGCGCCGCAGTGAAGATCATGAGCGTGCTGGCGATCGGCGCGAGTCTGCTCGCGGCGCCGGTCGAATCCGGCCGCGCCACCCACACGGGTACGATCGACGGCGCCAAGTACCGGGTCGAGACCCCGGACCGGTGGAACGGCACGCTGCTGCTGTTCAGCCACGGCTACCACCCCGAGGGCTTCCCCGTCGGGACGATCAGCCTGACCAATCATCCCAAGACCGAGAAGTGGCTGCTCGACCGCGGCTACGCGCTGGCCGCCGCGCAGTACAAGGATGGTGGCTACGGCTATCAGACCGAGAACGCGATGACCGATCAGCTCGCGTTGCTCGACTGGGTGGAGAAGAGGATCGGTAAGCCGAAGCGGACGGTGGCGGCAGGCCAGTCGATGGGCGCCGTCGCCGCGACTCTGCTCGCTGAGCGCAACCCGGGCCGCTTCGCCGGGGCGATGAACGTATGCGGCAACTTCGACGCCCTCGGCTCCCTCAACGCCGAGCTGGACGTCTTGTTTGCGGTCAAGACGCTGCTCGCGCCGGGCAAGGACATCGACCTGGTCGGCGCCGAGGACCCGGACGCGAGCGCGAAGGCGCTCGCCGACGCGGTCGAGGCAGGCACGAAGACACCCGAGGGTCGTGCCAGGCTCGCGCTGGCGGGCGCGTTCAACAACGTCTCCGACTGGTACTCCACTCACGGCCCCCGTCCGAGGAAGGTGGCCGAACGCATCCGCCAGCAGGCCAAGTGGGTGATGGGCTCCTACGCCTACGGTTACGGCGGCCCGTCCGGCCAGGCCGACCTCGCTGCCAGGGCGGGCGGCAACCCCGCCTCGAACACCGGCGTCGACTATGGCCGCCAGCTCGCCCAATCCGCCCAGAAGAAGCTGGTCAAGCAGGCATACGAGGCCGCTGGCCTCTCGCTGCGCGGCGACCTGAAGCAGCTCGCGTCCGCCGAACGCGTCGCCGCCGATCCCGAGGCCGTCGCCTACCTGAAGCGGTACGGCGTGCCAAAGGGGAACCTCAAGGTCCCGATGATCACCGCCCACAACACCGGCGACGGCGGCACCAGCACCGACCAGGAGAACTGGTATGCCAAACAGGTCCGCGACCCGGGCAACCTGCGCCAGGTGTACGTCGGCAGGGGAAGCCACTGCGCGCTCAGCGCCGCCGAGGAGATCGTCACCCTGCGGACGTTGCTGACCCGCATCGACACCGGGAAGTGGCCCACCACGAAACCCTCCCGGATGAACGCCGCCGCCCACGCCGTAGGCGACGGCTACCAGGCGCCGCTCGACTTCCTGACCGGAGTGGACAGGGCGATGCTCCCTGCCTTCACCAAGCACGACCCGCCGCGGACGCTGCGTCCCACGGGCTGACGGGCGCGGCACCGCTCGATCGCGTGTACCGGTCCTGTTCGTGGACGCGATCAATGTCAAGATCCGGGATGGTCACGTCGCCAACCGGCCCATCTACCTGGTGATGGCCGTCACCGTCGAGGGGCACCGCGACATCCTGGGTATCTGGGCCGGCGACGGTGGTGAGGGCGCCAAGCACTGGCTGGCGGTGCGCCAACCGGATGACCTCGCTGGTCGAGCCGGTCTCCGCGTCCGAGCAGATCACCAGCACCTTCGGCTACGACGCCGCCGGCGCGCAGACCCGCACCACCAACGGCCGCGGCAACTCCACCTACACCACCTACAACAGCCTCGGCCTGGTGGAGACCGCGATCGAGCCGGCCACCGCGCAGCACCCCGACCTGAAGGACCGCACCTGGACCGTCGCCTACGACGTGGCCGGCAACCCCGCCGTCAGCCTGGCTCCCGGCGGGGTACGGGTCGAGCGCACCTTCGACGAGCTGAACCGGCTCGTCACGCAGACCGGGACGGGAGCCGAGGCCGACACCGAGGCCAAGAGGTTCGGCTACGACTCGGTTGGCCGCATGATCACCGCCAACGATCTCACCTTCACCCTCAACGACCGCGGCCAGCTGCTCAAGTCCAGCAGCGCCGTCGCCGGTGACCTCAACGTCTATGCCTACGACGCCGACAACCGCGTGGTGCAGCGCATCGACGGCACCGGCACCTCCACCTTCACCTGGGACGACGCCGACCGGCTCTGCGCCTGCCGATAACTACATCCGCCCATCTCATGACTCTGTGAGAGCTTCGCGTGGTGTACGCGAGCTCTGGCGGCCCGGAGACAGAAGCGCGTACGGCAGGATGATCCGCTGTGCTCCTTCGCCTGGCCTACCTCACCGTTACGAACGCTTTCGCCGCGCTGCGGTTGCTCCCCATGAGCGATCGGGACAAGGATGTGGAGATTCTCGTCCTGCGTCACCAGATCGCCGTCCTTGAACGCCAACTCTGCGCCGACACCAGAGTGCGATTCGCGCCCGAGGACCGGGCCTTCCTGGCCGCTCTCCTGACGTCGCTGCCCCGCGAGGTTCTGCGCCAATTGCGGCTTCTCGTCCGGCCGGACACTGTCCTGCGTTGGCACCGCGATCTGATGAGACGGCGTCACGCCCGTATCTGCCGGCCGAAGCGGCCCGGGCGCCCACCCACGGTCCCCTCCATCCGCGCCCTCATTCTGCGCCTGGTCCGGGAGAACCCGAGCTGGGGCTATCGGCGGGTCCACGGAGAGCTCACCACGCTCGGCATCAAGGTCGCGCCGTCCACCGTCTGGGAGATCCTCAAACAGGCAGGCCTCGACCCGGCACCCGAACGGGCTTCCACCACGTGGACCGACTTTCTGCGCTCGCAAGCCGACGCCCTACTGGCCTGCGACTTCATCGAGACCATCACCCTCAGCGGGCAACGCCAGTACGTCCTGGCGGTCATCGGGCACGCCACCAGACGCGTCCGCGTGCTCGGCACCACCGCTCACCCGAGCGCGAACTGGGTCACCCAGGCAATCAGGAATCTAGTGATGGACCTGGACGATGCAGGCTGCCGAGCGCGCTTTCTGCTCCGAGATCGGGATGGCAAGTTGCCGATCCTCATGGACGAGGTCCTCGCCGAGGCCGGCATCAAGACGGTGCTCACCGGCATTCGGATGCCGCGGATGAACTCCATCATGGAGCGGCGGGTGCAGTCCTGCCGCTCCATGAGCTTCTCGACCGCTGCCTCGTCTGGAACGAACGCCACCTGCGGCACGCTCTACGCGAGTACGAACGGTTCTACAACCAGCACCGCGCACATCAAGCCCTGGCCCAAGCCGCCCCGCTGCGTCCCGTCCCGGAGCCGATCACGGGGCCAGAGCGAATCACTGATTTGAACATATGCCGACGAGCCCGGCTTGGCGCTGTCCTCCATGAGTACTCACATGCCGCTTGACCTGCATGGATGGAATTGTCGGCAGGCGCAAGGCTGCCTGCTCGAGACGGCGGCGCCGCCGGGCTCGTCTCCGCCGAGATCGAGCCGGAAGGGCGGGTATCGGTCGGTCATGAGCGCCGCGTAGCCGGCGACCCGCAGACCCCAGCGGTTCAGACCGAGGATGAGGTCGAACAGGGGGCGGGGGTAGCGGCCGGTGACGGTGAGCGCGATCCCGGCGATCAGGACGAGCAGTGCGACCAGACCGCCGCCGCCCCAGTCCCATGCGTCGCCGCCGGCCTGCCAGCCGATCCAGGCGCTGCCGCTGAACAGGATCCCGACGATCAGGAGGTGCGGGACGGCCAGGAGCCACTTCACCAGGACGAGACCGCGGTGCAGCCGCGTCGGGTACGCGACGTTCAGCCCGGCCGGGTAGCCGGGGATCTCCCGCAGCGCGAACGGCGGGTAGCGATCGGTGCCGAGCGCGTTGTAGGCGTAGTAGCCTACCCGCCAGTTCCACCGCATGACGCCGACGTTGAAGTCGAAGAGCGGCCGCGGATACCGGCCGGTGATCACGATCGCGGCAAGCGCCACGAGGCTGAGCACGCAGAAGG
The DNA here is from genome assembly GCF_040649795.1 of Nonomuraea sp. NPDC048881. Lineage (NCBI taxonomy): Bacteria > Bacillati > Actinomycetota > Actinomycetes > Streptosporangiales > Streptosporangiaceae > Nonomuraea > Nonomuraea sp. NPDC048881. Next base: position 13,060 of record NZ_JBEZGC010000041.1, on the reverse strand, counting down.
CGATCCACAACGGGATCAGGATCAGCACGTGGGGCACGATCAGCAGCCATTTGACCAGCCACAGCCAGCGTGACAGAGGGTCGTCCTGCTGGGCGTGCACCTGGATCGGGTACGGCTTGACCGCGGGAGTGGGGGCTTGCATGGCCAACGGGGTTGGCGAGCTCATGGTCGAGTTCCCTTCTTGTCCGGGAGTCGCAGGTAGGAGGAGGCCGCATGGCCACTGCTCGGGAGCGCCAGGCGGTGCGGACGTCTCTTCGGCAGAGGTCTGTTGCGGGCGCGGGGCCGGCTGTGAGCCAGGAGCCGGCCGGACACACGAACCTGCTCGTTTGTGAGGGGATGAGCGCGCCGCCGGATCCGCGCTGAGAGACCGAGCCGTGCCCCGTCTCATCGGAGGCCCGTGTCCACCGGGAACGACGGCTCGGCGTGTGTCAGATGGTGACGGGCCGTGCTGGCACGGAGGTCGTGATGCGGCCGCCCTCGTTCTCCCAGGAGGCTGAGTCGTCCCGGCCGGGTGAGCCCTCCTCCGGGTGTGCGGGGTGAAGGATGTCGGCGGGACGGACTCCGGCCGTGCCTGCGGCTGCGAACGCCAGCGCGGCCGTGGCTGGGCCGTCCGCGGTGCCGGGCGGGATGACCAGCAGGGTGATGGGCACGGTTCCGGCGATGCTCAGGGTGATCAGGTGCGGGTCGGCGCTGCGGAACCAGCCCACTCTGACCTGGCGGCCGCGGGCCGGGATGCGGCGCGGGATGTGATCCCAGGCGTCCAGGTGCAGGCCCACGCGCAGGACTGCCCTGCCGAGCCGCTGGTCGACGGCGGAGATGAGGGCGGGCAGTTCGGCGGCGGCGTCACGGGTGCGCGGCCACCATGCCCCGTCGACGGTGCCTCGCCGGTCGAGGACGGTGTTCAGGCTGAGCCTGGGGGCGGCCTCGGCCGCGAGAACGGGGCTGGACGGGAAGAGGGGTGTCGTCATCGTGATCGCCTGGCCTGTCGGGCCCCGTCACGGGGCCGGAAGTGGTCTGTCGCCGCGGGCGACGCCAACCTGGATGCCAACGCTCGAAATGTCCTCGGCATTTATTATTCTACCTCGCTTTGCGAGGCAAGGAAAAACATCATGTCGCCGGCAGGCGCTGTTATCGATTGTGGTGATAATCGGGCCGGTGATTGCCTGTTGTCTGTTCTCGCCAGGAAGAGCAGCCTGGTGCCGGGTTCGAGAGCAGCAGAAGGGAGGCGCCATGAGTCCGTCATGGAGGATCAAGTCCAGGATGCGGGCCGTCCGGGGTTGGATCATGCTCTACTACGGCCGTGCCACCGGAAACCAGCATCTGGAGTCGAAGGGCATGGCCGACCGGGCTGGAAATGATCCGGGGCGGCGCAGCGAGAAATCCAAAAGGATGTTCAAGCGCTGATGTGGCGACCGTCAACGGCGCCTAAATGTGCCGGCCCGGTCCAGTGCATTCGTTCTTCACGTCATCAGTAAAATGCCGGCACAAATCTGGAGTAGCCATGAATCGTGTCATTGTCGTGGGCGCCGACGGTTCGGATGCCGCCACCTCGGCCGTCGAGTGGGCCGCCGACGACGCCGCACGCATGGCGGCCCGGCTCCGCATCGTGCACGCCGTGGACCGCTCGCCGTACGAGATCGCGAGATTCTCCACCCCGGGCCAGGACGACGTCATCATGCTCAGCGCGCAGAGCGTGCTGAGCGACGCCGAGGCGGCGGCGCGCAAGCGACAGCCCGGCATCGACGTCGGCTGCGAACTTCTTCAGGGCGCCGCCGCGGCGGTGTTGCGCAGCCGGGCCGGTGACTGCGCCGAGATCGTGATCGGCGGCACCGGCCTCGGCGGCTTCCCCGGGGCCGTGCTGGGCTCGGTGAGCACCCACGTGGCCGGGCACGCGCACGGCCCGGTGGTCGTCGTCCGATCCGACCATGACACCGTCCACGGGGAGGTCGTGGTCGGGCTCGACGACTATCACGCCTGCGAACCCGCCCTCGGCTACGCCTTCGAGCAGGCGATGCTGCGTGCGAGCACGTTGCGCGCGCTCTGCGCGTGGCAACCTCCGGCGCACGCTCACATCCCCGACGACGCCTATGACCTGGACGAGATCCACGCTACCCAGAGCCGGACCGCGGCCGGCATCCTCCAGGGGTGGCGGCAGCGATATCCGCAGGTTCCGGTGATCGAGGACGTCCGTCGCGCCCACCCCGTCGATGCTCTCATCGGAGCTTCCGTCACGGCGGATCTGGTCGTCGTGGGCTCTCAGGGCAGAGGGGCGATCGGCACCGTGATGCTCGGATCCGTCGCCCTCGGGATCTTGTACGGCGCGCGCAACTCCGTCGCGGTGGTGCGGTCATGAGCGTGCCTTGGCCGGCGACCTGGAACCTGAGCCGGTGGCCGTCTGGGCCGGTCGGTCGGCAGGCTCGGGGGTGAGCAGCGGCTCGGACGGCCCCGTCGGCGCGCCGGGCGGGATCGCCGGGCCGTAGACGAGTTTGTCAGAGGGTCGCGGCCGCTGTCTCAGGTGTCTTGCTGGGATGTTTCCGCTCGTCCTGGGTGGCTGTGACCAGCTGATCGGCCGCAAGGACCGCCAGAGCCGGCGCGACGTCGAGCTGTGATCTCGGCGACCGGGGTGCCGGCGAATCTGTTCCCAGCCCAGCCGCACCACGACGAAGCCGACGGCTGCGACCATCGTCGCCACCATCACGATGGCGACGATGGTGGTCATCGTGGACATGTTCGCCTCTCAGGGGCAAACCTGTTCAACCGTCCCGCCTGGCCGTTGCGTCTGATTGTCCGGGCGTCCGGCGGAGATCGGCGTCGGGTGCGGGCTCGTGACTGCTGCGCCGCCTGGCATTGTGGCCGGCCAGGTCGTCCATGGCGTCCTGTCGGCTTCGGACGGTCGACCCACTCCAACGCGACTGGGTGCGGAGCAGGAGAATCGACACAGCGAGGACACCGCCGAGCATCAGCATGACGCCCACGATGCGCACGTCGAATCCGCCGGGCAGCAGGTCTGCCACGGCGGGCACCGGCCCGAGGACGATCGAAGCGATGATGCCCATGGCGGCACTCCTCTGGCGGTGCGTCGATGTCCGCACGAGACCGGTCTTCCGGACCGGTCGAAGCAGGGTTCCGGCCGCTGCGTGATCGCCGCGGCCGGGGTCGAACGCTTTCACCTCCAGAGCACACCCACGGGCGCCGTACAGACACAGGCGATTCGGAATGGATCCATCTCCAGAAGCGATCACCACGCGTTGGGTCCCCGCACACCAGGCAGACCCATCAGTGGGCGCCTCGCGGCTCGCGGACTTGACGCCGCTCCTCACCCTCATCGTGACCTCCAGACGCGGCCAGTCGCTTGGTCAGCGGCTCGCCTGCTCGTCGGCGAGTGCTGGTTGCTCGTGGGGGGGTTGCGGCTGGTTGCGGGCGGTGCTCGTCGTCGTTGGCGAGGAGTTCCTCGAACAGCACGCGGTAGTGCACCATGGCCTGCCGCAGGTCCTCGGTGGAGGCGTCGCCGGAGGCGGCGCGCCCGCTGATCCGGTGGGCTTGCCGGTAATGGTGAAGGGTGCGGCCGTGCACCACCGACAGGTCCGCCAGCTGCTGCCGGAAGCCCCCGGTGGGGTAGCCGCGTTCGGCCATCGCGGCCGTGACCAGCTGGTCGGCCTCGGTGACGGCGGGACCCGGCACGTCCACGAACCGCTCTTGCAGCCGGGTCCAGCGCTCCGCGTAGGTCTGCCGGGAGGCGGGGGTGAGCGGGATGATGTCGAGGGTGGCGAAGCGTTTCTCCCGGGCACGCAGCTCCTGCTCGGCCTCTCCACGACTGTCCTGTTCGTTCAGGGCGTGTTCGTATTCGGGGCCGAAGCGCCGGCGCGGCCCTTCCCGGCGGCGGCGTAGCAAGACGTAGCCGATGGCCAGTGCCAGGATCACCGCCACGGCGACGGCCACCCAGAGGATGGTAACGATGGTCATGTCTGCCTCCTGCAGATGTCGATGCCTTTCGCACACGGCTGGTGAGCACGGGCAGAGGCAGCGGCCGGGATGTGGATCGACGGTCACGGGCCACCTGCCGGAACGCAGGGCCGTACCGCACGGCTCGGATCGGATGCGATCTGCGGTACGGCCCTGGCGCTTCCCCCTGCACCTCACCTCCTCTGTGGCGGGAACGCGAGCTCCGGGGGCGGGCTGGACGGGGTCATCGGCGGCCGGCCCAGCGGCCTGAACCTCGGCCAGTGCGCCGGCCGGTGACCAGGTTGTAGGCGAGCAGCAGCACTGCCGCGCCGACGACGGCGCAGACCCAGGTGGACAGGTTGAAGAAGCCCTGAATGCCGGAGACGTGTGCCCATGGCCGTTCTCCCTAGGGCGGTGCCTCGATGTCTGCGGGATCGGTCTTCCGGACCGGTCGAAGCAGGGGGCCGGCCGGTTGCCGGCGGCTACGGTCGAACTCACCCTGAGCCAACACCCGCGCGGAAGGGGCGGAAACAAGCGAACGGCGAAGGGGCCATCTTCAGGACCGATCACCAGGAAGAAGAGGGGTTGTACGGCACGACCAGCGGTGAGGCCGGCGCGTCAGACCGCCTCGTCGCCGCGGCTGCTGGTGGCTGCTGGTGCACCTTCGCCGGGCGCCGGCCCTGGGGGGAGGGGGATCGGGTCGCTCTTGAAGAGTTCGGGCACGGCCCGGTAGAGGATGGCGGTGATCGGGACGGCCACGACCGCGCCGGCGATCCCGGCCAGGATGCCGCCGACGGCCAGCACGATGATGATCGCCAGGGGGTGGAAGTGCAGCACCCGGCCGACGATCAGCGGTTGGAGCACGTGGTTCTCCAGTTGTTGCTCGACGATGAGGATGCCGATGAAGATCAGTGCGTAGATGGGGCCCTTCGCGCCGAGCGTGACCAGCGTCGCGACCGCGCCGGCGAAGAGGATGCCGACGATCGGGACGAAGCTGGCCAGGAAGATCAGTACGGCCAGTGCCGCCCACAGCGGGACGCCCATGACGGCCAGCACCACGCCCATGAGCACGCCGTGCACCGCGGCCACGGCCACCGTGCCTTGCACGTAGTGCGACAGCGTGGTCCAGGCGGTCCGGCCGGCCCGGTCGACCCGTGGCGCCATCCGGCCGAACCCCTTGAGGAACCAGGACCAGATCTGGTCACCGTCCTTGAGCAGGAAGAACGTCACGAACAGCAGGAGCACGATCGAGGCCAGCACCTCCACCACCACCACGGTCCCTGCCAGAACGGTCGAGGTGATCTGCTGCTGCCGTTCGGTGACCAGATTGGCGATCTCGTCCACCCAGCCGCTGAGCTGGAGGGGCTCCAGGTGCAGAGGGCCGGTGTAGAGCCAGTTCTCCACCGTCTTGGCCGTCTGCCTGACCTGTGCCACCAGGCCGGGGAACTCCTCGTTGGCCCGGACGCCGATGATCCAGCCCGTCCCGCTCAGCACGGCGAGGGCGACGAGCATGGTGATCCAGGTGGCGTAGACCGACCGCAGCCCCGACGCGCTCAGGTGTCGGGTGAGCGGGAACAGCAGCGCGGTCAGCAGCAGGGCGACCGCCACCGGCAGGGCGAGGATGCGCATCGTCGCCACGAAACCGAACACGAAGTTGGCCGCGATGCCGATGACGATCAGGCACGCGCACCACGCGGCCATCTTCGCCAAGATCGGCGGCACCAATCTCGACAGGCGCTCCTGAGGTGAATCCATGTAGGGCAACCTTCCCACCGTTCGTTGGCGCGGTGCACGATCTTCTCCTTCAGCCCCGTACGAAACAGCAGCCGGCGCCGAACGGCGGGCGTGATGAAACAGAGCGAAGTGGTGGCTGCCCCGGTCAACGCGATGAAGAACAGCCAGTGGCCCGAGGAGTCCACCTTGGCGTCCGGGCAGAGGATCCGTCATCGGTGAAAAGGCGGCTTCGTCTCTCCTGATGAGGCAGCGCCATCGGTCGGGCACTACCCTGAGTTTCCATGGCACGACGACCACGGCATGGACTCATCGATCATGGTTCCGGTTCGCGACCTGTTGGGCGCCCGTGACCTTACCGGCGGAACCTGCAGCTCCAGATGGGCGGGTCAAGGGTGCCAGCGCGGCGGCGGCCTGAGCTCCGAGGGGCCGCTGGTCGCCGCCGATGAGGTCGTCGAACAAGGCGCGATAGTGCGTCATGGCCTGCCGCAGTTCGTGGATCGACACCCACCCGTCCCCGGCGCGCCCACTGATCTCGTGGGCTTGGCGGTAGCGCACCAAGGTGCGGCTGTGGCGCAGCGACAAGTCGGAGACCTGCTGGGCGAAGTCCTCGGTGCTGTATCCGCGCTTGGCCATGACGGCCCGCACCAGCAGATCTGCCTCGCAGACCGCGGGACTCGGCTCGTTCACGAAACGCTCCTGCACCGCGGCCCACCGGCCGGCGTAGCCGCGGCGCGCCTCGGGATCGAGCGGCTGTACGTCGAGTGGCCCTGATCGCGTCCGGCGGGCTCGCAGCTCACGCTCGGCCGCCCGCCGATCGCCCGCCGCGGCGGCCATGCGCTCGTAACCGGGGCCGAATCGCTCGCGAAGACGACCCCGACGCCTGCGCAGCAAGAAGAAGCCGATGGCCGGAACCATGACCATCACCCCCACGATGAGAGCCACCCACATGACGGCCTCGGCGGACATGATCGCCTCCGTTCCGATCGCCGGCGTCCCGCCTGAGGACAGGTGACCGGATACCGCCAGTCAACGCCACCCGTCCGGAGACGGACAGGGGCGTTCGCAGCAAAGCTCATCGCGGGAGCTGATCACCGCTGCCCCCGCGATCACTTGAGCTCACGGCCCGGTGGCGGCGTCGGTGGGGCGCGCGTACCAGCGTCGTACGGCTTGGTGCGCGCGGCCGAGGTCGATGGCCTGCTGGGGGAGCAGGATGCGCTCCGGCCTGGCGCGTCTTCGCCGGACGGCGGTTCGGTGGCCGGAGCGACGGGTTCGAGCCAGTCGAGTCGTTCGGCCAGGTGGCGGGCGGTGTCGATGACGTCGGCGATGTGCGGGGAGGGGTTGGCGTCGTGCCACAGCAGGGACCAGGGGTAGTACGTGGTGGGGTCGGTCAGGGGCCGCCAAGTGGTGCCGGGCCGGTTGGAGGAGCGGAAGGAGGAGGGGACGCAGTGCACGCAGCGGTGCTGGAGTACGAGGTCGGCGGCGGCCCGGGAGCTCTCGACGGTGCCTTCGTAGAGAGCGGGCCCGAACCCGGCCGCGCGGCACAGCGCGAGGACGAACTGGTTGAGCTCCGGCGTCTGCGATTCCTCGCCGAGCAGGAGCAGCTCGTCGGCGAGGGCGGCGACGGGTACGCCGTCGAGGTCGGCGAAGCGGTGGTCGTCGGGGACCAGCACGCCGAGGGGATCGAGCCTGACGAGTTTGGAGGCCACGTCGGCCGGGGTCCGGGAGGCGTGTCCGATGGCGATGTCGAGGCGGCCGTCGGCCAGTTGCCGGTACTGCTCGGGGGTGCCCGCTTCGATCTGGTGGATCGTGATGCCGGGACGGTTGTCCTGGAGTGCGCGCAGGATCTGCGGCATGGTGTCGTAGCCGGCGTCGATGATGCCGACGCGCAGCGTGGGCGCGGACGCGGCGGCGTTGCGCGCGGCCTGCGTGGCCCGGCTGACATGGTGGAGGATCTGGCGGGCTTCGATGAGGAAGGCGGCTCCGGCGGAGGTCAGGTCGACGTGGTGGGTGCTGCGGTCCAGGAGCCGCACGCCGAGCTCGCGTTCCAGCCGCTGGACCTGCTGGCTCAGCGCCGACTGCACGATGTGCTCGCGGGCGGCGGCGCGGCCGAAGTGCAGCTCTTCGGCCAGCGTCACGAAATAGCGCAACTGCCGTAACTCCATGCCCGACACCCTTCCTCTCCCAGGCGGTGCCGATGCGCCCGTGGTCTCCCACTCTAGGTTCCTCGTGGGTATGTCAACTTCTGGAGGCGGGCCCTACTTGCTGGGCTGAGGCGTCTGGCAGTCGATCTTCGGGTTCATGCCGAGGTAGTTGAGGGGGCCGGCCAGGATCGTCACCGCGATCGTGGCCACCTGGTTGCAGTTCTCCACCGGTGCCGTGTAGTACTTGCGCTGGCCTGCGGCGACGGCACCGACGATCAGCCACAGGATCAGCACCAATGATGCGACGCGCATCGGTTCTGCCTCCATCTTCGTGCCTGCGAGGCTGGCGGAGACGATGGGACCGTTGACGAGTTCGCCCGCGTCCGGACGGGATCCCGATCCGGGACCTGGGACCCACCGGGCGGATCGTCGAAGCGGGGATCAGCGTTTGAAGGCGTTCCTGGCCTTGTCACCGGCCTGCTTCAGATTGCCTGCGGCCTGGCCCCTCTTGCCTGTGGCCTGCTGATGCCGGTTGCCGGTGACGCGGCCGAAGCGTTGCCTGGTCCAGCCTTTGAAGGCCTGGACCTTGTTGCTGATTTCCCAACGTAAACTCATTGTGATCTTCCTTCGCTGCTCCGCCGCGGTCAGGCGGCTTGGAGCCTCAGTGTCTGTCCCGGCTTGCGAGGGGGAAACGAGCAATGGCCGCGCCGGTTATCACAGGAACTGATGAGCGGTGGGGGCATCCGGGGTCAGTGTCCGGCCGGTGAGAGCGGGCCGGTACGGCGGCGCCGGAGACGTTCGGGATCGGGCCAGTGCACGTTGCTCGCCCAGCCGAACCGTTCGAACAGGCGGATCACCCCGCTGGACGGGTCGATCTGGCCGCGGTCGAGACCGTGGCGGGCGCAGGTCGGCTCGCTGTGATGGCCGTTGTGCCAGCTCTCACCGAACGACAACAGGGCCAGCGGCCACAAGTTCCTCGCCCGGTCGTGATCGCGGGTCTTGAAGGGCCGGCTGCCGATGAGGTGGCACAGCGAGTTGACACTCCAGGTGACGTGCTGGAGCAGCGCGATCCGGATGAGCCCGGCCCACAGGAAGGCGGTCAGGCCGCCGTACAGGGTGCCGGTGATCGCCCAGCCCGCTGCGAACGGCAGCGCCAGCGACAGCCCGCACAGCGCGGGGAAGGCGCGGGCCACGCGGGTCATGGCCGGATCGGCCAGTAGGTCAGGGGCGTAACGCCCGGCCGGAGTCTGGTCGTCGGTGAACAGCCAGCCCAGGTGGGCGTGGGCAAGCCCCCGAAGCTGCCCGCGCAGGCTGGTTCCGTACCGGTAGGGCGAATGGGGATCGCCGGGCCGGTCGGTGAAGGCGTGATGGCGGCGGTGCACCGCCACCCAGTCGATCACGTTGCCCTGGAAGCCCATCGACCCGGCGACCGCCAAGCTCACACGCAGCCAGGGCCGGGCGGTGAAGGAGCCGTGGGTGAGCAGCCGATGGAAGCCGACCGTCACCCCCAGACCGGTCACCACGTAGAAGGCGGCGGCCAGGAGCAGGTCGGTGAGCGCGACCCCGTGCCCCCACGCCAGGTAGATCACCGCGCCGAGCGCGGCGAACGGCGCGATCACGATCGCCCCGGTCAGCGTGGTCTGCGCCCGCCCGGCTGGCACGTGCTCGCCGGCCCCGGGGAAGGGCGAGGTTCCGTCGTAGGCCTGCCGGCGTTGCACCGGTCGTTCGGAAACAGTCATGAAGCAGCCTTTTTCTCATCTATACGGTCCGCCGGTGCACGTAGCACCAGCGCCAGGTCGACCTCGGTGCCAGGGCGGCGGCCACCGGGTGGTCGGTCTCCTGGTAGTGGGCCTTGGCGTGGCCGCCCTGCGAATCGTCGGAACAGGCCACCCAGCCGCAGGTCAGGCACACCAGCAGGCGCGTCCAGGTCTGGTCGAGGGCCAGACATTCCTTGCATTCGGGCGGTCCGTACCGCACTTGGGGGAGCTGGTGGATGTGATCGCAGCGCGGGGCCTGACCGTTCATGTCTACGCGGTCGGTCGCGGCCATTCCTTGTGCGTCCAGGGTCATGACGACCCCCTCACGGTGACAGCGACGCAAGGTGCGCCGGCTGGTCGCTTGCCAGTCAACGTGCTCAGCCGCCTCGGCGGAAAGACGCAATCCCAGTCAGCCTCATCAGCTGCGGCGATAGCGGGCCTGCGGGCGATTTCACGAGACGCCACCGGATCATGCGGATCGTCACGTAGAGAACCGCCGGACCATGAAATCGTCTGGATATTCCCCGGTGCGGGCCTTCCGTCGCCTTATGCCGAGAGCGAATTTCGCACGTTTATTTGAAATTTCCTTGCTATTTATTTCGGGTTGGCATTGAATGAGGAATGCAAGCAAGGAAAAGGGGAGGCTCTCATGAGCTTCGTGCAGATTCTCGAATTCAGCACCAAACGCGCCACGGAAGTCGAGTCGCTCATGAACGAGTGGCGGACGCAGACCGAAGGAAAGCGCCATGTGAAGCGCGAGATCGTGGCGAAGCACCACGACCGCCCCGATCACTACGTGGCCCTCGTCGAATTCTCCTCCTACGAGGAGGCCCAGCGTAACAGCAAGCTGCCGGAAACCGGCCGGTTCAACGCGCACATGGTCAAACTGTGCGACGGTCCGATCAAGTTCTCCGACTACGATGTGATTCGCGACAAGAGCTGATCACCGGCTGAACATCGCGAAAAGCTCAACCTGTGCTGTGGCGTGCGAGAACATTCTCGCGTCATGGCGCGGGGCTTTTTTTGTGTCGGCCCATCGTCGCGCGAGACGTGAAGGGGCCGGCACCGGCCGACCGCTACGGATTCCTCCTGGCGAGCGCCCGCTCGGCCGCGGCGCCCAGCAACCGGGCGGCGGCGGCCACCTCGGCGAGCCGGCCGGGCCCCATCGCGTCCAGGCAGCCGGCCAGCCGCCGCCGGTCACCATGGCAGGCCATGTTCGTCGCACGCTGGACGGCGAGGGCGAGCGAGGCCGTGCCGATCGCCGTCAAGACGTCGGCCAGGGCCTGATCCACGCCGTCGTTCGGACCCGGCGGCTGCGCAGGTTGAGCGGTCAATGCAAGTCACCATGCCGTCCTTGAGCTCCGAGTGCGATCCGGTGTCGCTGGCCGGCCTGCTCCATCTGCCGGCCGAGGACAACGGGAGAGCGCCCCAGTGGTTCCCCATGAGACGCCACGAGCGGTGCGGCCGTCAAACCCATCGCGTCACCACGCGGGCGCCGACCCCGGTGATCACGGCTGATGATAAGCGTGAGGCAGATTGCCGCTATCCACCGGGCCGAGCCCACGGGATGATCAGTACATCGCACCGGACTGCTCCACTCACGCCGGCTCCCGCACCACGTGTTCATGGCCGCCTCACACGCGCGGCCACCTTATTCCGTACTCCCCGCCCGTAGGAGTCAGCATGGACACCGCGGACACAGCCGGCATCCGCACGCCTGACACGGTCGCCGATCCGCTCTTGCGTATCACGCCGCTCGTCGATTCCACGGGCCTGCGGATCGAAGGCGAGCTCGACTACGCCACCCTGCCTGTCCTGACCAGGGCACTGGCCTCGATGGCGAGAGGTGGCAGCTTCTGCGTCGATCTGAGCGGCCTGGTGTTCTGCGACGTCGGCGGGTTGCGCGCGTTGGTCACCCCCGCCGCCGGCATGCGCGACGGCCAGGTTCTGACGTTACGCTCGCCCTCTCCGCAGGTGCGACGCCTGCTCCAGCTCACCGGCTGGCACCCGAAGGCCGGTCTTCGCCTGCAGGATCGGAGCACCTCATGACGGCCCTCGATCGCCGCACCGGGCAGGTCTGTGGCCCATCCCCGCCACCGCCACCGTCGTCCGCCCGTTGCCGACCTGTCCAAGGTGTCGTTCTGCGACGCCGCCGGGCTGGGTGTCGTGGTTGGCGTCCAGCCCGAACCCAATCCCGGACACCGTCCTCGGCCTGGCCGCCCGGGCCACGCCTTGCCCTCAGCGGGTCGTGGCCGGGGCTGCTGCGGCGGGATTTACTGCTCAGGCGGCGGGCAGGGGGAACGTGACATGAGTGAGGAGTTCGGAAACCTCCCAGAGCTTTTGCGCGGCGTCATCGTCGAGTGCTTTGCCGGACAATTCTTCGAGGGCGGCAGGGCCGCGTACGCCGAACCGGCTGGGTCCGGAGAAGCTGGCGCCGGGGACGTCGCCGACGGTAGCCAGCAGGGTCGGCCGGGCCCCGCCTTCGGGGCTTTGGGCCAGGAGCCGCGTTCCCAGGGCGAGGGCGTGGTCAAAAATCCGCCGGCCGGTGGTCATGGTGAATCCGGTGGCTGCCCAGCCGGGATGCGCTGCCGTGGCCAGGATCGGTGAGCCGGCCCTGTTCAGGCGGCGCTGCAGTTCGCGGGTGAACAGCAGGTTGGCCAGCTTGGTCTGTCCATAGGCGCCGAACGCCGGTGCGGCTCCACGACCTCCGTCATGGAGCCGCCTTCGACCGCGCTGGCTGCGCATGTGGATCTGCGTACCGTTCAGGGGCAACTCGGGCACGCCAGCATCGTGCTGACCGCGGACACCTACCCGTCCGTGCTGCCGGAGCTGTACCACGAGGCGGCGGAGGCAACGGCCCGGCTGGTGCTGACGACGGCGCGCACGACCGCCAGAAAAGTCCGAAGAATCCGGTTGCCCCAGACGTGACCCAAGCATGACCCAGATCAAGAACAGGATCTTGCACAGACGAGAAACCCCAGGTCGGAGTGGTAGGGCGCCCGGGGCTCGAACCCGGAACCTACGGATTAAAAGCTCGGCCGTTGTGGCCGGTATTTAATGCCACTTCGCCGAATCTCGATGCTGTGCCTTCCCCACCAGCGGAGACCGCCGTCACGTGATCAGGGCGTAGCCCTCCGCGCGAGGCCGGCGTCCTGCGACCGAGGCAGGCAGCAGTACGCCTCAGGCTCTGCCGGGGCGTGGGCCGGAACATGTGACCAGCGGATATCGCTTGACATGGGCAACGGAGGTGGGCGTCGATACCGACCGCCCCGGGGCATCCGGTGGCCCCGAACATCCTCGCTGCGGCCCCATGACGGGCCTGTGCGGGCCGACTGGGGCCGCCCTCCGGCCCGGGGCACGGCAAATCCCCGCAGGTCAGCGACCAGTTCTACCAGTTGGCCTTCCAGGTGGGGCTGCCGCCGGTGCGGTTGCACGATCTCCGCCATGGCGCGGCCTCGCTGATGCTGGCGGCCGGGGTCGATCTGA
>NZ_JBEZGC010000040.1:0-28141 GCF_040649795.1 Nonomuraea sp. NPDC048881 | reverse complement strand
CCCGGTCACCGCCGCCAGGTCGCACACGCACAGCTCGCCGTCCAGCAGCGCGACCAGCAGCTTCAGCCGGTTGGGGTCGGACAGCAGGCCGAAGATGTCCGCCGTGTCGGCCAGGTCCTCGGCGGCGGGCATGCGCTCGCACACCGCGGACACCCGGTCGGCATCCACCACCTTGACGGCACAACCGTCCACCATCAACACATTCTCAGCTGAAGAACTGTTCATATGTGTATTCTGTCTCCTATGCGGCGAATGTCAACAACGCGTGAGCGGGGCAACAGCCGCATCCAGGGCAGCCCGTCGTTCAGCGCGGACAGGCCAGCTGGGCAGCAATTCGCCGAGCGGCTTCACCACTCACAATCGCCGGCCCGCTCGACGTCCCCAGCCTGGCCTGGACGAAGTCGGACAGGACCACATCGACGGTTGAGTCCGCGGGAGTGGTGTACGAGCCGGCCCTGTTGACGGCATCACCCCGGTCGGCTGAGCCCGGCCCTCCGACAGGGAAGGAGTGGCGGTTAGTGGCCGTCCGGTCGGGATGGTCCGCGGCCGGAGTGCAACCGGTGCCGGTGCTGTCTGCAGATCAAGAACATCTGCGGGAGTCGTCCTGGACCGAGTGCGGCGGCTCGGCCACCATCAGAACATGACCGGAAGCGGATCAGCGGGGGCGGGCGGCGGGGGAGCGGGCTCGCGCCTGAACTGGACGGCAGTGAGCGCTCTGGCGGGTTCGATCGCAGCCGTGGTCGCGCTCTTCGCCTACCTGATGCCGCCCAAGACCCCGTCCGGCACAGTGGATTCCAGTCCGTCCCCGACTTCATCCCCACCGGGTCAGGTCGTCACCCCGCACTCGCCATCGCCGGTGGACTCATCGCCTGAGTCCAGCACGTCCCAAACGCCGAGTCACACGCAAGCCGTCCAGGATCCCCCTCCGGCGCCGCTGAAGGTCCGGTCCGTCGGCTGCGACGAGACGGCGGCGGCCCTGACCGCCTACCGCAGGGATGCCGGAACCAGCCCAAGCGGTCAGGCGGCCGCGGCTCAGCAGACGTACAGCGACTTGATGGGCGCAGCCCTCAACGCGCAGGGCGCGGTGGGGGCGAAGATCAGGCGGCTGGCCGCGGAGTTCCAGGAACTGAGCTTCCGCCTGACGGGCATGACCGGCGGTGACCCCAATCAGGTGATCGCGGATATCAATACGGACGTCGCGGAGTTCAACAGGTTGTGCGCCGCCGGTTGATCGCACGACAGGTGCCGCTCTACCGCAAAGGCATACAGACGTGGAGGTTCAGCCCTCAAGAGCGACCGTTGGCACCTTGACGGAGGGCTCGGTCGCTTCCTGCAGGTCTGCAGGCATCGCTTGAGACCCACCGAGAGACCCAAGGCGGGGTTACGCGCGTATTCAGCGTGATCAATGGCTGCCGTTAGCCGGTAGCGGGCTGCCGGACGCTCTCGCATCACACGAGGCTTCTCACTGCAGCGAATCGGCTGCACGCGCAGGCAACCTTCTCCGTCGTACGGATGGAAAGGTCATTTTTCTTGATTTCGAGACGTTCGCCTTCGGCCCCCCGCAAGCGGGATCTCAGCACGGCGGTCGGAGGGTCCCACGTGAAGGGTCGCAGGCCACCACCAGCGGAAGAGTGGTCAGTGAATGGCAGTGAGGTCGACGACCACGAACTTGTCGCCGCGGATGAAGAGGGCGATGTTGCTGCCGGCCGGGGCGCGGTAGCGGGTCCGGGTGTCGATGCCGCGGATCTCGGCGGACACGCCTGACCGCACGTCGTGGACGATCGCACGATCGGGCAGCTGGGCGGACAGGAACCGGTCCTGCTGGAGAGGCTGTGGCGCGACTCCCGTCACGTTCATGTCGTGCCGTGCTCGCCCGTCCCGGTCCTGGACCTGCGCCGCCGCGGATCGGCCGGGGTGTGTGACGCAGAGGGTGATGCCGCAGGCCACAGGGCTGCCTGGCTGCAAGGCGGTCCGGGCGCGCTTCTCGCCGGTCTCGATGTTCATGACGGACTGGAAGGGGGCTTCGTCGCCGCCGAACGTTCCAGGTGATCCGATCCAGGGCCAGTTCAGGATGTGCTGTCCCTGTGTGCCGTCTACGCGCTGCGGTTGCCCGCCGTTGACGTCGACGGTGAAGACGCCCTCGTTCCCGGCTGACCAGGCGAGGCGGTCAGGGGTGATGGCGATCCCGGTGACGAAGCCGGCCGATGAGGCGGGCGGCAGGGGAGCGGAGGTGACGAGCTTCGGTCTGCCACCGGTCGTCGGGACGGTCCAGATGTCGGCGGTTCGCTTGTCGGCGGCGCCGCGGGCGGTCCACCAGGCGACCTGGCCTTGGCCTGCGGTGAAGCCGTCGGGGAAGAGGGTGGTGCCGGCGGGGAGGGTGATGTCGGCGAGTTTGGCCACCTCGCCGCTGTTCACGTCGTAGGTGTAGAGGCCGTTCGCCTTCTCGAAGCCGGCTTCGGCGGTCAGGAGAACTTTGGTGGTGTCCACCATCAGTCGCGGCCGGACTTTTCCGCCGTCGGGTAATTTGGCCGGCACTTCGTGCACTGCTGCGGGCCACAGTTTCTCGATGGGCTCGGGTGCCGAGGCTCGTGCTGAGCTGACGGATGCGGTTCCGCTGCCGCCTGGGAAGGTTTCCGGCTTGGACAGAACCTGGGTTGTGACTGTGACGATTGCCGCAACGGCTACACCGCTCGCGACCGCTGCGGTAAGCGCGGTGCGGCCGGAACGCTTGGAACGACGGTGGGGTTGAACCTGCGCGTAGTCCGATGTATCGGCCATTTGGCGTCCTTGATGAGCGGCTGAGTTTACGAGGCGGGTGCAGACAGGATCGCTGCATGATGATTCGTACAAGAATGCACGATCAGGGGCCCGGTCGAGAGGGCGTGGGCAAATCCTCAGATGCTGGCGGTGGTCCATGCTTAGGCGACTATTTGGGCGGACGCTTGGGTCGATAACGGCAAGGCGATGAGAAGCTCGCGAGGAGGGGCTAACCAGTGGCGCCTTAAGTACGCTGTCGCATGTATGAAGGCCCGCGCTGGGGGACGCTACCAGCGCTACCTACATTTCCGCTAATGAGCAGAATGGCGTGGTGCGCTCACTCAGTTGCCGGAGTCCACCCGTCGAGCAGGAGTTGCGAGAGCGGTACGATCGCGATTCAAGTCGACGTGCAAGTGGAAGTAGCGCATGTTCAACGTGTACCTCCGCCTTGTCGCCGATGACGCTGACCCCGAATCGGTGACCCGGGCGCTCGGTGACGGCCCGGGGCGACCGGGGGGCGCACACGTTGCGCACCCTTGCCCGCGGCCAGGGCTGGGAGACGACATTGATCGTGGTGCAGGAGTTCCGCGACGCTGAGGAACCCCGGGAGAAGGGCATCTCGATGGACGCGGACCTCATCCGCTGGCTGGCGGCGGCGCGGGCCGGCGTTGAAGTCGATCAATACCTCATGCTTCCGCCAGAGCGAGCTTGATCGCCACGCGGACATCGCTGCCGAGTGGCGGACGTGGTGAAGCCCTGAGCCAAGGTCACGGAACGCGTGACCTTCACGACCCGGCGACATCGGCGCCCGGCAGAGCCGCGTCGGCGGCGGTCGGCACGCTGGTCTCGCGGGTTCGGGGATGGTGCGGCGGGTCGTGCGGCGGGTCGTGCGGCGGCGCAGGTAGAGGCGGTTGGCGTCGGCGGGGTATGTCTCGTCCGCTCGGCTTGTGCTCCTGATGACCTCACTCCTGGCCGGTGGGAAAATAGAAATCGACATCGCTGATACTTCGAGCTGGCGCATGGGCTGGCTGTTCCGGTCACGTCCACGGACGTGACCTCGCTCGGGCGGGCTCGTGGTCGGTCGCGGTGCGAACGCGGTGTGGTGGCCGGGACGGAACTGGTCATGTCGGTCAGCAGGGCGAGGCGCCGGTGTGGCTTCGGCGCGAGGCACCCTTCCCCTCCAGGCCATATCGCGCAGAGTGTCGAATTAGTTACGCTCGGCACGCAACCGGGCGGTGACCATAGAACCCCTTCACGGCGCCTGTTTCGGGCGCATCCGCGAAAGGGGCAACCTCTCGGCGCAAGAGCGTACAGCGATATGGGCCCAGCATCGGCCATACCGGTCGATCCGCACCGTCGGCCCCGAAGGCAAGGGCCTGGGGGCAGAAGTGAAACCGAGGTGAGAGGGTGCACCTGACCCTGCATGAACAAGAACGGCTGATGATCCACGTGGCCGCGGACGTGGCCCACAAGCGCAGAGGGCGAGTGAAGCTCAACTACCCGGAGGCGGTTGCCATCCTGACCTCCTGGGTCCTCGAAGAGGCGCGCGCCGGCAGAACCGTCGCGGACCTCATGGCCAAGCAGCAGCCACCGGTGCTCATGCCGCACGAAGTCATGCCAGGCGTCGCCGAGATGATCGCCGACCTCCAGATCGAGGCCACCTTCCCCGACGGCACCAAAATGGTCACCCTCCGCGAGCCGATCCCGTTGGCGACCACTCTGCCGTGCCCATCCGACCCGGCCCCGTCGCCGTGCGGGGCTCTGCCGCAGCCGTGCCCACCCGACCCCGAGCCCCCGCCGTGCCCACCCGACCCCGGGCCCCCGCCGTGCCCACCCGACCCCGGGCCGTCGGCCCGCGTGGCCGGGCCAGGGAGGCAGGGCCCTCCCGGCGCGATCGACTTCTCCTCCGAGGGTGGTGTGAGCTTCAACGACGGCCGCCCGATCACGACCGTACGGGTCACCAACACCGACGACCGTCACATCCAGGTCGGCTCCCACTACCACTTCTACGAGGTCAACTCCCGCCTCGACATCCACCCCGACCGTGACGCCGCCTACGGCAAGCGGCTGAACATCCCCGCCGGCGGCTCGGTGCGCTTCGCCCCCAACATGCCCCAGGACGTGGAGCTGGTGCCCATCGAGGGCCGGCGCCACGTCGCGGGCCTGAACGGCAAGGTCGGAGGCAACCTCTGATGTCCGAGCCCCTCACGCGCGAACAGTACGCCGACCGGTTCGGCCCGACGACGGGGGATTGTGTCCGCCTGGCCGACACCGATCTGTGGATCGAGATCACCGAGGACTGGGCCGGCGGTCCTGGCCGCAGCGGCAACGAGATCCTCTTCGGCGGTGGCAAGGTGGTCCGGGAGTCGATGGGGCAGTCACTCGCGCCACGCGACAGCGCGACCCCCGGTGCCCCGAAACCGCCCGACACCGTCATCACCGGTGCTCTCATCCTGGACCACTGGGGCGTGATCAAGGCCGACGTCGCCATTCGCGACGGCCGCATCGCCGCGCTGGGCAAGGCCTACAACGACGAGACCATGGATCGGCTGCACGACGGGCATCCCGTCGCGAGCGACTTCCTGATCGGCCCCGAGACCGAGGTCATCTCGGGCAACGGCAAGATCCTCACCGCGGGCGGCGTCGACACCCACGTGCACTTCATCTGCCCGGAGCAGATCCGGGAGGCGCTCGCCTCCGGCGTCACCACGCTGATCGGCGGCGGGACCGGCCCCGCCGACGGCACGACCGCCACCACCGTCACGCCCGGCGCCTGGCACCTCGACCGGATGTTCAAGGCGCTGGACGCCTTCCCGGTCAACATCGGGCTGCTCGGCAAGGGCAGCACGATGTCCACCGAGTCCCTTCACAACCAGGTCAAGGCCGGCATCCTCGGCTTCAAGATCCACGAAGACTGGGGTGCCACCCCGGCGGTCCTGCGCCGCTGCCTGGAGGTGTGCCGGGCGACCGGCGTACAGCTGGCCCTGCACGCCGACACCCTGAACGAGGCAGGCACCGTAGAGGACACCATCGCGGCCATCGGCGATCAACCGCTCCACGTCTTCCACATCGAGGGCGCCGGCGGCGGCCACGCCCCCGACATGATCAGAATGGCGGGACTGCCCAACGTGCTGCCCGCCTCCACGAACCCCACCCGCCCCTACACGCACAACACGGTCCCCGAGCACCTGGACATGGTGCTGATCGCCCACCACCTCAACCCGCAGGTGCCCGAGGACCGGGCCTTCGCCGAGTCGCGCATCCGGCCCGCCACGATGGCCGCCGAAGACCTCCTGCACGACCTGGGCGCCATTTCGATCATGTCGTCCGACGCCCAGGCGATGGGACGCATCGGAGAGATGATCACGAGAACCTGGCAGACCGCGCACGTGATGAAGCAGCGGCGCGGACCGCTGGACGGCGACCGGGGCGGCGCCGACGAGACCGACAACCACCGCGCCCGCCGCTACGTCGCCAAATACACCATCAACCCGGCCGTCGCGCACGGCATCGACCACGAGATCGGCTCGGTCGAGGTGGGCAAGCTGGCCGACCTGGTGCTGTGGGAGCCGAAGTTCTTCGGCGTCAAGCCGCACCGGGTGATCAAGGGCGGCCAGATCGCGTACGCACAGGTCGGCGACGCCAACGGCGCCATCACCACCCCACAGCCGATCCTGCCCCGCCCGATGTGGGGCGCGACGGGCCGAGCCCCCGGCGCCAACTCCGTCAACTTCGTCAGCGAACAGGCGATCGCGGCCGGCCTGCCCGGCCGGGTCGAGGTGGACAAGTCGTTCACGCCCATCCGCAACACCCGCGGGGTGTTCAAGCAGGACATGCGCCGAAACGACGCCACCCCCGTCATCGACGTCGACCCCAACGGCTATGAGGTACGGATCGACGGCCGGCGCATCGACTACCACGAGCCCCCCACCGAACTGCCGATGGCGCAGCTCTACTTCCTGTTCTGACCCGTCATCTCACTCAAGGAAGGTGAGTCACGCCGATGAGCCGTGCCACGCTGCTCGTCCTGGCCGACGGCCGGTTCCCGGCCGGCGGGCACGCTCATTCCGGCGGCGCCGAGGCGGCCGTCGCCGCCGGACGCGTGCGTGACGCGGCCGGCCTGGAGGCGTTCTGTCGAGGCAGGCTGCACACCAGCGGGCTGACCGCGGCCGGGCTCGCGGCCGCGGCCGCCGCCGGGTTGGACCCGCTGCTGCTGGAGAAGGCCGCCGACGCCCGCACGCCTTCTCCGGCCCTGCGGCAGATCGCGCGCACGCTCGGACGGCAACTGCTGCGCGCCGCCCGAGCCGTCTGGCCCTGCGCCGAGCTCGACGCCCTGGCCGCTGCCCGTCCGCGCGGCGCCCATCAGCCCGTGGTGCTAGGAGTGGCCGCCCGCGCCGCAGGGCTGAGCCCGTACGACGCCGCCTGCGCGGCGGCCTATGAGAGCGTCAGCGGCCCGGCCGCCGCGACCGTCCGCCTGCTGAGCCTGGACCCCTTCGACGCCACGGCTGTCCTGGCCCGGCTCGCCGCCGACCTCGACCACGTCGCGCGGCGGGCCGCCGAGGCGGCGGGCCGCGTCCACGCCGACGGTGTCGCGGCGCTGCCGGCCGCCTCGGCGCCGCTGCTCGACATCACCGCCGAACAGCACGTGACCCGCTCGGCCCGCCTGTTCGCCTCCTGACCCACCTGTACGAACGCCTGTCGTCCGACCACGGGAGCGCCATGCACCTCCACCATGACCACGACGTCTCCGCAGGCCAGGGCCATGACCCCGGCGGCCGCCGCGGCGCGCTGCGCATCGGCCTGGGCGGACCGGTGGGCTCCGGCAAGACCGCGACCGTCGCCGCCCTGTGCCGCGCACTGCGCCAGGAACTGTCCATCGCGGTCGTCACCAACGACATCTACACCCGCGAGGACGCCGAGTTCCTGCTGCGTGAGGCCGTACTGCCCGCCGAGCGCATCAAGGCGGTCCAGACCGGCGCCTGCCCGCACACCGCCATCCGTGACGACATCTCCGCCAACCTCCAAGCCGTCGAGGACCTCGAAGAACTGCTCGGCCCGCTCGACCTGATCCTCATCGAGTCGGGCGGCGACAACCTCACCGCGACCTTCTCCAAGGGCCTGGTCGACGCGCAGATCTTCGTCATCGACGTCGCCGGCGGTGACGACATCCCCCGCAAGGGCGGGCCCGGCCTGACCACCTCCGACCTGCTCGTCATCAACAAGACCGACCTCGCACCGTACGTCGGCGCCGACCTGGAGGCCATGGCCCGCGACGCCAGGACGCAGCGCGGCGAGCTGCCTGTGGCCTTCACCGCCCTGAAGACCGAAGACGGCGTCCGGCCCGTGGTGGAGTGGGTCCTGCATCGCCTGGCGGCCCGCGTCCCGGGCCCCGCATGACCCTCGCGTCCCACGCCGTGCCGGGCGCGCCGGGCGTGCGAGGTGTGGCGGCCGTGCCGGCTGTGCCGGGCGTGCGCGCCACCGCCCGCGTCACGGCGACCCGCGCCGGGGAGGGCACCGTACTGTCCGCCCTGGCCGGCGACGGCCCGTTCCACCTGCGCCGCCTTCACTCGCACGGTGACCAGGCACGGGTGTGCGTGCTCGGCGCCATGAACGCCCCTCTCGGCGGCGACCGGCTGCGCGTCGAGGCCACCGCCGAACCCGGCGCCCACCTTCACGTCACCACCGCCTCAGCCGCGATCGCCCTGCGCGGCCCCACCCCCGAGCCCGCCACCTACGACGTGCACCTGAGCGTGGCCGACGGTGCCAGCCTGCACTGGCTGCCCCAGCCGCTGATCTCCGCCGCCGGCAGCAACCTGCGCCAGACCTGCACCATCGACCTGGCCGCCACCGCGCGCCTCGTCCTGCGCGAGGAACAGGTCCTCGGGCGCTTCGGCGAGCCTCCGGGCCGGCTGGCCATCCGCCTCATCGTCCACCGCGATGGACACCTCCTGCTGGACCAGCAGACCGCCTACGGCCCGGGCGCCCCCGGCTGGGACGGTCCGGCGATCCTGGCCAGTCACCGCGCCGCCGGCCAGATCCTCCTCGTCGACCCCGACCTGGAACGCCGACCGCCCCAGGTCCGGCTGTTCGGCGACGACCCCGCAGCGGGTCAAGCCGTACTGACCCCGCTGGCCGGCCCCGCCGGCCTGATCACCGCCCTGGCCCCGGACAGCCTGCACCTGCGCCGCCTCCTGGACGCGGCCCACCCCACCGAGTGACCACCCCACGACCTCGCCGCCACCTTCCCCCGAGCGACCGCGATCCACGACAGCCCTACAGCGCCGAAGCCCCTGACCATTGTTTCCACTGGTCAAGAACGCTTCGCTGCTGGTCGATCTGGCGCCTCCAGCCTGGCCCGAAACCGGTCGCCGCGTACGCGGTGCTGGACGCCGGTGGTGCCCTCGGTGCAGGTGGAGGCCGCTGTCTTCTCGTCGAGCTTTGTGGCGGTACACCCGGTCGTCGTGGTGGCCGAGGAAGACATGGGGGTGCTGATCAGGAAAGCGGTCACCACGATGAGGCTGGATGTGACGGTCGCTATTGTGCGCATTCTCTTCTCCTGGATGATGATTCTTATAAGACTCTCCCGGCCCCTCGCCAGGTCAGCGAATGCCAGGAGCAGATGGAGGCGGCTACGTCTGCCAGAGAATGGCGGTGGCCGATGAGGTGTGATTCCGCATCAGCCGCACCGTTGACGCAGATCAGGGGCACGTGTTCGCGGGTGTGCCTTCCATGGCCGATGGCGGGGTCGTTGCCGTGGTCGGCAGTGAGGACCAGGTGGTCACCTGGGCGAAGGGTGGCGAGGATCGGCCCTAGGTAGTGGTCAACCGTGCGTAGGACCTCGCCTGCGAGGTCCGGATCCTGGCCGTGGCCTGCGAGGTCGAGTTGGAAGATGTTGCAGATGAGTAAGCCGTTGACTCGTTCTCGTGCTACGTCCGCCAGTTGCTCCAGCGCCGTCGATGTGTCGGTTGCCCGGATGACGGTGGCCCCCGGGGCCTCGATCAGGTCGGCCGCCTTGCCGAGGAGCACCACCTCGTGGCCTGACCGCACCATCTCGGTAGCCAGGGTCGCCTCGGCGAGGTTCCCGGTGAGGTGCGTCGAGCGGTAATGCTCGTTGTGGATGCCGAGGGCTGAGATGCTCGTGCCGACCAGGACGAGGTCATCTTCGGCTTGCCGCACATCGATGGACGCCCGGATGGCCTCGCCGGTCAGCGGTCGGCCGGACATCACGATCACGCGCGGGTTGCTGACCGCCGAGCGGACCAGGCGGCCGACCGTGAGGAGCCTGCCGGGGCTGGTCTCGCCGGCCGCGGCCAGGACGTTGACGTTGCTGCCGGGGTTGCTCTCGACGTTGTCGAAGATGTGGATCGACCGGTCCACGATCAGGTAGCCGTCCCGCACCTCGACTTCGTAGTGCGGAGCGCACGCTGCCACGATGGCCGGCATCTGTGCGGCGACTGTGGCAGGGCGAGCGTTCGGGTGGCAGCCGAGCAGTTCCAGGTGCCCGAGTGCGGTGTCGGCACCTGGGTAGTGCGGGGTGATCCAGCCGGTTGACAGCGGTAGGCCGCGATACTCCGTCGGGCCGTAGCCCAGCTTGGGTAAGCCGAGCGCGTCCAGTGTGTCGACCCGGGGGCCGGTTTCACGGAGTACGCTCCGCAGGGTGTTCGCGTCGGGATCCAGGGACCAGCCGTCAGCGCTGTCCACGGTTCCGACGCCGAGGCCGTCGACCACCAGCAGGATGGTCTGTGGCGCCTCAGCGGAACACATTGCGGCGGCCCTCCCGCAGGTCGTCGACCACGTCCTGGTGCTGTGAATTGAACATCGGGGGCAATTCTCCGAGCGGCACCCAGCGGACTTCCAGGCTCTCGATGTTGTCCGCCTGGGCGACGCCGCCGGCCGGGCTCGCGACGAAGGCGGCGGTCACGACCTGGGCCCGATCCCCGCTGGGGTACTCGTCGAAGTATTTGGAGTAGACGCCGAGCAATTCGCCGATCTCGATGTCGATCCCGGTCTCCTCTTTGGTCTCCCGTGCTGCGGTCTCCATGAGGGACTCGCCCAGGTCCATGAATCCGCCGGGCAAGCCCCATCGCCCGTCCGGCCGCTTCTGCAGCAGCAGTCGCCCTTCGTCGAGAACGCAGGCGACCGCACAGGTGAGGATGACCGGGTCGGTCCCCACTCGCGCGCGCAGCCATGTGAGGTAACTGTCCATTTGAACGCCTTTCAGAAGGTCGACATCCGGCGCGCCAGTCGTTCTGGCCCGTTCATGGCAAGGAAGAGCCGATGTATCCCCGGCGCCAGGAACTCCTCCCACGACCGTCCCTTGGCCACCTCGCGCAGGATGTCGGTGGTGTGGGTGACGAATGGGGGACGCACCTCGTGTACGGGCCGCGCCAGCAGTTCTCCGAAGGTGGCGTTCCTGGCCTGGTCGAAGTCGCCGCAGGCCGGAGTCGGCGCCGGAAAGACCAGGTCGTACTCATCGGCGGGGAACGCGCAGTTGAAGGCAGCATGGTGCAGTTCGGGGCGAGGGATCACCCGCGTCCGCACCCGGTCGGCGAGCGAACTTGCGCGGATGGCCGCCTGCCAGATGCTCGCGCGTTCCTCGGCGGAGAAGGGATTGCGAGCCGGTGCCCAGTTCTTCGTGCACATCTGGTAGAACTCCTCATGCGCCGCCCACTTCTCCGCGTGCGACAGATGGAGCTCGGCATGCACCGGACTCTCGAGGTGTTCGAGGATCCCCACCGTCACCGCCGGCCACCGTTGGAGAATCGTCTCCAGCGTCGCGAGGTGCGCCCGGGTGAGCAGGGTGTACCGGCCGAAGGTCACGGCGCGGCTGGTCAAGACTCGCTCCCTGCGAGGGTTCTGGCCAGTTCAGCGCAGGTGGCGTCGGGGGAGCGAGCGAGTAGCCCGACGGCGGCGACGAAGGCGCTGAGAAAGGCGTGCGCCTCGGCCTCTGGCCACACCTCAGCCTCCCACTGCATGTACACGTGTGGGATGGGCGCGTTGCCGTTGGCCCATAAGCCCACGCCCGGACGCAGTGCGGGCGTGCAGGCCTCGTCGACGCGGGCCAGCTCTGCCCCGTTGAGCGGCAGTGGATCCTCCTCCCACCAGTCCGAGTCGAAATAGAGCCACGGGCGCCAGCCCGCGACCTTGTCTCGCTCCGGCTGGAGGTGCTGGACCAGCAATGGCAGCGGGATGAGGTGGTCAAGCGTGTCGAAGACCGTTTGCTGAGTGGCTCGCAGCAGGCCCTCGGCACTCGCCGCGGGGTCGATCCGGCTGCGGAAGACCGCGAGGTTGGAGAACCAGCCAACCGCCCTGCCCCGATCGTCGGACGGGAGGGAGACGGGACCCACGACTCCGACCACTGACTGCCGGCCGACAGCGAAGACAGCGAGCTTGAGGCAGGCAAGCATCCCGGTGTGAAGGCTGACACCGTTCCTGGCACACAGGGCGCGCAGTTCCCCAACGCCGGGCAGGTCCATCCGCGCGCCGGCGAGCTCGGCGGGTATGGACGATGGCTCCGCCATGCCGGCCAGTCGGACCTCGGGGATCGCCTCCAACGGATCCAGGCGGGTGCGCCAGAACGCGAGGTGAGCCTCCAGCAGAGGTCCATCCAAGGCGGCCCGCTCCTGCTCCGCCCAGGTGGCGAAACCAGGCACGAGATCATGGAAGGGTTCGTCGCCCGCCAGGCGGGCGTTGTAGGCGGTGGCGAGGTCGGCCAAGACCCGGTCGAAGGACTGCCCGTCGCAGATGAGGTGCTCCACCGTGACGATCAGCCGCCATGCGCCGGGCGTCCGCCGTACGAGGGTGACTCTGAGCTTGTAGTCGTGCTCCAGGTCGAAGAGCGCGTTGGTGGCCTGCCTGGTGAGGTCTTCGAGGCAACCGGACTCGGCGATCAGCAGGAGGTCCGCGCGGGGCTCGACGGGCAGGAGCAGCCCGTACGGTTCAGCCCCGTAGGAGGCCGTGCGAAAGGCCGTCCGCAAGGCTTCATGCCGGGCGATGACATCGCGGATCGCCTGCCGCATGGCGGTTTCGGACAGTTCGCCCTCGCCGTCGAAGACGGCGGAGATGTGGTGCGGTTCCCTGGAGGAGAACATCGCATCCCGTTTCAGCCGCCGGACCTGGTTGTAGGAGAGCGGTACGCGCTCAGCTCCCATGCGAGGACTCCAGTCGTCGGTAAAGCTGTTCGTGTCGATCGACCATCAGTGACAGGGAGAACCTGGACTCCGCATCGCGGCGGCAGTCCAGGGCCGAGATCTCATCGGCCCGGTCGATGAAGACGGCCATTTGCGCCGGATCGTCGGCCAGGTATCCGTTGACTCCTTGCTTGACGATCTCGGCGGTCGCGCCGCGTCTGAGCGCGACCACGGGAGTGCCGCAGGCGAGGGATTCGATCGCGGTGAGCCCGAAAGGCTCTTCCCAGTTGGTGGGCACAATGGTGCACGCGGCGTGCTTGTAGAGTTCGACCTTCTCCGCGAAGCCGACCTCGCCCACAAGTTCGACGTCGGGCCCGAGCAGGGGCGTGACGACGTCTTCGAAGTAGGCGCGCTCTGCCTCCGATTCGACGGCCTTCGTGGCGACCACCAGCTTCCGGCCCGCCTTGCGTGTCGCCTCGATCGCGAGGTGGAGTCCCTTGGCGGCGTCCATCCGGCCGATGTAGAACGTGTAGTCGTCCTTCTCCTCGGAGAAGGAGAAGCGATCCAGCGGGAGTCCGTGATGGATCATGTCGGCGTACCGCAGCTCGGGGCTCACAAGCTGCTGCGCCCGGCTGATGGCCACGAGGTTGATTCGCCGGTGGATGGCAGTGTAGATCGGGCGATACCACCGCGAGGCGGGTGGCCCGTGCACGGTGTGGACCACTGGGCGGATCGTGTTGGCGTAGGCGCCGATCGCAGGGCCGAGGGGATCGCTGTGGTCGTGGACGACGTCGAACTCCTCGATGTCCTGGTACGCCGTCAGGACGTGCATGAGCTCGAAGAGGCCGTTCTGCGCCGCGTTGTCCCATCCGGGCGCCCGGTCGTGGTAACTGCGCAGCTTCGCTGTAGTGATCGAGTCACCGGAGGCGTAGAGGGTCACGTCGTGCCCCCTCGCCACCAGTTCCTCCACGAGCAGGCTCACCAGCGATTCGACCGCGCCGTAGGCGACAGGCGGGGTTCTGAGCCAGACGGGTGAGATCATCGCGATCTTCATGAGGTCCTTTCCACGGGTCATCCACCGTTGCTGCGGTAGCGCCTGAGCTGCAGATTCCAGAATCTGATCGCCGCGCAGAACAGCGCGGCCCCGACTGCGGGCGCGAGGTGGCCGAGCCAGGAGGGGATGGGCAGTGCGTTCGGCTTGTCCAGCAGCACGACGCCAGGCACGAAGGAGATGAAGGCGATCGGGACGGCGCTCATGAAAAGGATCTTGCCGAAGGCGTCGAAGTGGCTTACGGGATAGCCGCCGACCGTTGTGATCATCTGGTCGAGGCTGGTCCGCAGTTGCCGGGAGTTGACCTCGGAGAAGGCCAGGGACGCCAGCACGATCTGGATGGAGGATTCCACCAGCGCGCCTCCCACGACGGCGGCGATCAGGAAGAGCAGCGACCCCGCCGACCAGTCAATCTTCGTCTGCCCGCTCGCCCAGGCGAGTACGGCGACGCCGAGCCCGAGCTCGGCCAGGGAATCGATGCTCACCTGGGAGGTCGCCACCTGGACCAGCGGGCTGGCGGGTCGCCGCAGGTAGCTGTCGAAGCTGCCACTGCGCACCAGTTGCTCCAGGTTGGAGACGGCTCCGAGGAAAGGGATCCACAGGCCGTGCGCGGCCAGCCGCAGCCCGAACAGGAAGGACAGCTCCTCGAACCTCCATCCCTCGACCACGTTGAGCCGGGCGCCGAGTATCCAGATCAGCGCGAAGGAAGCAGCGTTGTAGAGCACACCCGAGACAAGGGCCAGGAGGAAATTCCCCCGATACTGCATGCCGCTGCGCAGGGCGGCACCCGCCAGCGTCCACCAGATGTTCAACGACCGTCGCATCTCAGCCGCCCTGGCTCACGACTCTGTGCTGGGCCCTGCGCCAGACGACTGCGATGGCCGCGGCCAGGACAGCACACCAAATGGCCTGTACGCCGATCGCGCGTACGGCCGGCCAGCCGTCGAGCATTCCCGCATAGACCGCGGCTGGGGTGTAACCGACGGCTCCGAACGGGAGTAGTTCGACGACCTCCCGCAGACCCGCCGGAAACAGTGGCAGTGGGATGAACGTCCCGGCAAGCAGGGCGTTCACCAGGCTGAAGGTCCAGACGACGCCGCTCGTCTGGTGCAGCCAGAAGCCGGCGACGCCGAGCAGCCCGTACATGCCCACGCTTACCGCGTAGGACAGGAGTGCGCCTGCCGCGAAGAGGACGCCGGCTGTCGGAGAGGCGGGAGCCCGCAGACCGGCCAGGAGGACCGTGAGCGGGATCATCCCGATCAGGGCAGTGGCCCGCGCCGCCGTGGAGCCCATCTGGTGGCTGAGGACCTGCGCGGGGAAGCCCACCGGCCGCATGAGCTCTGTCGTGATCGTCCCCTCCCGGATGCGGTCGGTGATGTACCAGGGGATCGTCGACTGATTGAGCCACATGAGCATGTTGACGACGCAGAGGTAGGTGAATATCCGGCTGTCGTCGACGGCCCCGGACCAGATCTCGATCAGCACGTAGATCTGCAGCAGCGGCAGGAGGGAGCGGGCCCAGATGTCGAGCCGGTGCTGAGAATGGGATCGCGCCCAGGCGCCGGCGAGCGTCCATGTCTTCATCGGTCACCCGTCCGCGCGGCTGTAGAAGCGGGCGAGCACGTCTTCGAGTTCGGTGTCGGTGATCGTGATGTCGGCGATCTTGTAATGCCGGTTGATCTCGTCGATCAGGTCCGAGGTGGCCACCGTCGTGGGATCGAATCTGACCTCCACCACAGATCCGTCCTGGCGGACGCCCACTTCTGCGCGCCGCAGAGTCACAGCGGACTCGTCGGCCAGGCGTACTGTGAGGATTCGGTGCGGCGCATAGCGGGTCTTCAGTTCATGCAGGTCACCGTCGTAGGCGACGACGCCCTCGTCGAGGAGGACGACCCGCTCGGCCAGGTTCTCGATGTCGTCGATGTCGTGCGAGGTCAGGATCACCGTCACCTTCTTGGTCCGGTTGATCTCGGCGACGAAGGCGCGGATCTGGCGCTTGGCCACGATGTCGAGGCCCACGGTCGGCTCGTCGAGGAAGAGGATCGACGGCTCGTGGATCAGCGCGGCGGCGAACTCGCCCCGCATGCGCTGCCCGAGAGAGAGCGAGCGCACCGGCGTCCGCAGGAACGAGTCCATGTCGAGCAGTTCCACGAGCCGCGCGAGATTGTCGGCGTAGACCTCGGTGGGGATCTCGTACAGCCGTTTAATGATCTTGAAGGAGTCGATGAGCGGCAGGTCCCACCACAGGGCCGAGCGCTGCCCGAAGACCGCGCCGATTCGCGGCACGTACGCCCTGCGGTGTCGCCAGGGAGTCAGTCCCGCCACCTCCACCATGCCCGACGTGGGAGTCAGCACACCAGTGAGGGCCTTCATGATGGTGGACTTGCCGGCGCCGTTCCCGCCGAGCAGCGCAAGCAGCTCGCCCTCGTGCACGGAGAAGGAGACGTCGTCGACCGCGCGGGTTACGGTGTACTCCCTGTTCAGCAGGCGCTTGAGGAAACCCTCCTGTCGTTTTGGCCGTCTGAACTCCTTGACGAGGCTGTCGACCGTCACGAATGCCATGGGGAAAGCCCTTCGATGAGCCGGGTGAGAGCGAGCTGGAGCGTGTCCGGCGTGCTGGCGAACGTCATCCGCGCGAAGGCGGCGGGAGCGCCGAACTCGGCACCCGGCAGGAGTGCGACCCGGCAGGCGTCCTGAACAACCTCTGCTGCGTCGCCCTCCAGTCGCAGGGCCGAGAAGTCCAGCCAGGCGAAGTAAGTGGCCGCGGGCTCCAGGAAACGCACTGCGGGCAGGTTCTCTCTGAACTGCCGCGACACCATGCGCCTATTGCCGCCGAGCACGTCGAGGGTTGTTCGCAGCCAGGGGCTGTCCTCGCGGTAGGCGCACGACAGGGCCGTCTGGGCCAGCGCGCCGGGACTCGGCAGCCGTCCCGCCAGCTCGGCCCAGAGCCGTGGGATGAGGGTCTCGCCCAGGGAGAAGGCGAAGGCGCCGCCCAGTCCGGAGAGGTTGTGCGACTTGGTGGCGCCGGACAGTGTGATGAGGCGGTCGTGGGAGACGCCTTCGACGGAACTCAGCGGGACGAAGGCCCCGTCGTGGGATAGCCGGGAGTGCAGTTCGTTGGCGACGATCAGCAGGTCGTGCTCGGCCGCCACCGCGACGAGGTCGCGTAATTGCTCGCGGGAGAACTGATGCCCGGTCGGATTGTGCGGATTGCAGATGAGCACCGCCTTGGTGCGTGGTCCTATCCGGCTCCGTAACTTCTCAGGGTCGAAGCCCTCTGAAGGGTGCAACTCCACTGGTACGGCACGCCCGCCCGCTGCGGTGACCGAGTCGGGAAGGTGGTGGTAGGAGGGTGCGAAGTAGAGCACCTCGTCACCCGCCTCCAGCACCCGATCGAAGATCACATACATCGCGGCTGCGGTGCTGGCGAAGATTCGGATCCGTTCTACCGGCACGTCGACCCGATGGGTTCGGCGGTAGTAGTCGCCGATGTCCTGGGCGACACCGCTGGTTGAATAGGGCTGCGGGTAGACCAGCGGATGCCGCAACCGTTCTTGTAACGCGGTCACGATCGCCGGGTCGGGTGCGAAGTCCATGTCGGCGATGGTCAGAGGGATGACGCCCGGTGCGGCCGTGCTCCATCTGCGTGAGAAGTCCACTAGCGCTCCGCAGCCGAGGACGCCTCGGTGTCGCTGTCGGAGAGGTCCGCGGACAGGTCTTCGAGCAGCGGGGGGGCGAAGGCCAAGGCATCGATGGCCTTGGGGAATCGGGCTCTGACGTCGGCTCGCGGGTGGTCCATGTACATCGCCGGCAGGAACTCGTCCACCGGGATGACGGCCTTCTCCACGTGAGCGTCGACGAGCGCGCTCGCCGCCTGCCGGTCGAGGAGGTAGCCCCACGTGCAGTAGCTGAAGCCTGGCCGGACGAATCCCGGCCAGGCGGCGCGGTCGGCCTCCATGGGGCAGCGGGCCAGATAGGTCAGGCCGATCCGCCCGTGCTGGGAGATCGCCTCGATGCCCGCCAGAAGCCGGGAGAGGAATCCGTCCACGAGGATCGCGTCGTCTTCGAGGATCAGGAAGACGGAGGCGTCGGACGCCAGCCCGCGTTCCCAGCAGGCCAGGTGGCTGAGCGTGCAGCCGACCTCGCCGTACTTGAGCGTACGGTTCCACCAGGGGTTGTGGGATTCGATCTGCCAAGGGAACAGTTCGACACCCAGCGCTTCGAGGCGTCCGCGATCGAGGTCGGCCCCGTCGAACGGGCCGTCCCAGTCGGAGGTGAACTCGGCCGCCAGTTCGGCCGGGAGCTGCCTGGTCATCCGCTCGCGGCGGTCGGGCCTGCGCTTGAGGTTGACCACGTAGGTGCCGAGCCGTTCCTCAGCCGACATGCTCTCCGCCTTCCTCCACATAGGCGGCGAGATCGCGGACCGTGCGGTTGTCGAAGATCGCGCGCATCGAGACGTGCCGCCCAGCGAGCGGGGTGAGCCAGACCGCCAGCTTTGTGGCGACGAGGGAGTGCCCGCCGAGGGCGAAGAAGTCGTCCAGCACGCCGACTCGCTCCAGGCCCAGGAGCTCCGCCCAGATGGCGGCGATCTTCTCCTCCATGGGCGTGGCAGGAAGGGCGCTGTCCAGAGGAGCGGACGGGTCGGGAAGCGCGTCCCGGTCGATCTTGCCGGACAGGGTGAGCGGCATCTCCGCCAGGAAGCTCACCGCGCTGGGCACCATGTGGCTCGGCAGTGTCGCTCCGACGTGCACCTTCAGCTCCTCGCCGGTCACCTCGCCGGCGGTGACCACGTAGGCGACCAGCGCGTCATGCCGTGCCACCACGATCGCGCGCCTGACCGCGGGATGCTCCAGCAGCCGGATCTCCACCTCGCCCGGCTCGACTCGGAAGCCTCTGACCTTGATCTGGCCATCCACGCGACCGACGAACTCCAACGCGCCGTCCTCGCGGGTCCTGGCCAGGTCGCCGGTGCGGTACATGTACGTGCCGGGCGGTCCGTACGGGTCGGGCACGAAGCGCTGCGCGGTGAGCCCGGGGTTGTTGAGATAGCCGTGCGCCAGCCCTGCTCCGGCGATGCAGAGCTCGCCTTCTGCGCCGGTCGGGACCTTCGCCAGCGTCTCATCGAGCACGTAGACCCGGGTGTCGGTGAGCGGGAACCCGATCGGCGGTCTGCCTCCTGCCTCGGCCGGGCTCAGCGTGGCGGCCGTGGCGATGATCGTCGCCTCGGTGGGGCCGTAGGTGTTGATCAGCTCGACGTCCCGGCCGACGCTGTCGTACCACGTGGTCAGGGCGGCGCCACGGAGCGGGTCGGCGCCGAGGATGACCAGCCTCAGGCGCTCTGGCCAGGAGACGCCGATCAAGCCCTGCCAATAGGAAGTGGGCAGGTCCAGCACCGTCAGGTCGATCCCGGCGGCGAGCAGATCAGGCAGGTCCTGCCCCTGGGGCGGCAGGACGAGCGTGGCGCCCGAGGTGAGGCAGGGGAAGATCTCTTCGGCGTGCGCGTCGAAGCTGACCGAGGCGTGCTGGTACATCCGGTCGCCCGGGCGCGGGGCGAACCGCTCGCGCATCCAGGTGATCCGGGAGACCAGCGAGCGGTGTTCCACGGCGACGCCCTTCGGCCGGCCGGTGGAGCCTGAGGTGTAGATGACGTACGCGAAGGCGGCCGGGTCGGGCAGGGGGAGCTGCTCGGGCGGGGAACCGGCGGAGCGGCGGATGTCATCGGCGGTGAGCAGGATGCGCGCGCCCGAGTCGGTCCGCATGTAGCTTCTGCGCTCGGCCGGGTAGCCGGGATCGATCGGCACGTACGCGCCGCCGGCCTTGAGCACGCCCAGGATGGCGACGACCAGTTCCAGCGAGCGGTCGATCTCCAGTGCCACCGGGATGTCCGGCCCCACTCCGCGCGCCTTGAGCGTCACGGCCAGACTGTCGGCGCGGGCACTCAGCTCCGCGTAGGAGACCTCCTCGTCACCGATGGAGACGGCGATCAGGTCAGGCGTCGACCGTACCTGGTCTTCGAAGAGTGAGATGACGGTCTCTCCGGGGGCGGATTGCGGAGTGGGACGCGTCATCGTCCAGAGGGCGTCCACGTGAGCCAGGCACTCCTCAGCCGGGCCGGTCACGCCTGACGGACGCCAGCCGGGGGGTGGGGCCGTATTGGCCGCCCATAAGGCGTGACGCCCCTCGTCATTGCGGACGACGACGAACTGGCCTTCAGCCATCGGATTCCCTTCCGTGCCCACCTCACGCAGAGGCGAATACTGAATTCCACATAATGTGTACAGCATTACAGCGTGATATGGTACCGCCCGTTTGATCTTGGTAGTCCCACGAATGGAGTGCCAGCGTGGCATTGTCTGACGTAGCTTTACCCCACGCCGTGGAACGGCCGATCGCCACGTTGGGGCCGGCGGGCACCGACTCCGAGCGCGAAGCCCGGCGGCACTTTTCGCAGGTCGTCCTACAACCGTCCTTTCCACACGCCATGGATTACGCGCTCGCGAACGAGACCCTGGCGCTCATCCCCGCGGGATACGTGGATCGCGAGGGCGGCGGCATGGGAGACACCTGGGTCGACCTGCACTTCCGCTACGAGCCGCAGCTACGGCTCGCGCATGTGTGGCACGGGAAGATTCGCCCGTTGTGCATCGCCGTCAACCGCGAGCGTGCCACCGAGGCCGGACCGCACGTCGTGGCCCTACATTCGGCCACCTGGAGATTCGCCCGCGAACACCTGCCCACCCACGCGACCCGGTTCGTCCGCTCCAAGCCAGAGGCTGTCCAATTGGCCGGCGAAGGCACTGTGCACGCCTGCGTGGGCTCTGTCGATGTGGTCGAGCGATTCCCCAGCCTGCGAATCGTCCGCGTGTTCCAGCCCACCATGGTCTGGTGCCTCTATGCACCCGCTGATCTGGGGGAGCGCGATGCCGTACAGAGCTGACTTCGGTGCCCGTTACGCCCTCGCGGCCGCCCGGACGATTGTCGGCGCAGGGGGGCAGGTCCTTCCTGACAGCGCCGTCATCGTGAACGAAGGGACGATCGAATGGGTGGGGCCGCGCGATGGGCTCCCGCTGCTCCCCGTGGTGGACCTTCCCGGCGGGACCCTGATGCCCGGATTCGTGGACGCACACGTCCACCTCGCCCTCGACGCCGGTAGTCACCCCATCGGCACGATGGAGGAACGGTCAGGAGCCGAGCTTGCCGCCCTCATGGTGCGCAACGCGGGCACACTGCTGATGAGCGGGGTGACCACCGCGCGGGACCTGGGCGCTCCAGCGAGCCTGGCCACCGAGGTGAAGAAGCTGCTGGCCACGGGGAAGGCGCCGGGGCCTCGCCTCGCCGTCGCCGGTCGGCCGTTGACCAGTCCGGGAGGGCACTGCGCAGTGATGGGCGCCACCTGCACGAGTGCTGCGGACCTCTCCCGTGCCATCCAGGCCATGGCCGCCGAGGGCGTCGACTGGATCAAGATCATGGTAACCGGCGGCTTCATGACTGTCGGCTCCGATCCCAACCGGCCCCAGTTCACCGCCGACCTGGTGGCCCACGCCGTCACCGAGGCCGGGCGGCTCGGCCTCCCCGTGGCAGCGCACGCCCACTCTCCGGAGGGGATCGAGATCGCGGCGGCGGCCGGCGTCCGGACGGTGGAGCACTGCACCTGGTTCGAACAGGGCGCGCTCCGCTTCGTCGAGGCGAGCGCCGCGCTGCTGGCAGGGAACGGCGCCGCGGTGTGCCCGACCCTCAGCCCCAACTCCTGCCGCGAAGACGGCAAGGTCCCGTGGAGCGCGCGGAAGGCGCACCTCACCGCGATGCGCGCGCTCGGCGTGGCGCTGATCACCGGGACCGACGCCGGCATACGGAACACGCCATTCGACTCCTACGCGGCGAGCCTGCTTCCTCTCCTGGACCTCGGGATGAGCCCGCTCGACATCATCGAGACGGCCACCTCGGTCACGGCCGAGGCCATCGGCCTCGGCGCCACCGTCGGCACGATCGAGCCGGGCAAAGCCGCCGATCTTGTGCTCGTTGCCGGTAACCCCCTGGGCGACCTTACCCGCCTCGCCGCGATCGTCCTGGTCGTCGCGCGCGGCCGTGCCTATCCCTTGATCGAGGAGGGACCTCATGGCGTCTGACCGGATCGTGTTGTCGTACAACCAGATCCGGCGTCTCGAACGGGACGCCACCGTGTTCGCGGGGCGCGAGCGGGAGGCACACCATGTCGCTACTGCCTTCGATTTCGAAGGGCCCGTCTCGGCCTTGGCATTGCGGCGTGCCGTACAGGGGGTGATCCGACGGCACTCCGCGCTGCGGACGACCTTCCATCGTGAGGTGGACGGCGAGCCGTATGGGCGGGTGCTGCCCGCCGAGGCGCCGGACGAGGTGCTGCGGGAGATGCAGCTCGCCGACAGTGCCCTCGGGCTCGACGAGCTGACGAAGGCCGAGATGGACAGGCTCTTCGACTTGGAGGGCGACTACAAGCTGCGCGGGCTGCTGGTGTGGTCGGGAGAGACGAGCGCCCGCTTCGTCCTGACTGCTGAGCACCTCGTGTGCGACGGGCAGTCCTTCGACCGCGTCCTGGCGGAGATCTCCGCCGCCTATAACACCGGCCGGCCGGCCGGTGAGTCCGCTCCTGACTTCTTCACCTGGGCGGAACGCGAACGGATGGATCTGGCCGGAGCCGGGCTGGAGGCGCGGCTGGCATTCTGGCGTAGGCGGCTGGACCCGCTGGAGGCCGTGCCTGAGATCAGGCTCGCCGGGATGCGCGAGCCCGCCCGCGGCCGCGAACGGGCGGCGTGCCTGACACTCCCTGTAACCCCCGAGGTCGTCGACGACCTGCGCCGCTGTTGCGCGGCCAACGCGGCCAGCCTGCATATCGGCGTGCTCACTGCCCTGCAGCTGGCGGTGTTCGCCACCACCGGCCGGACCGTGGTGGGTGTAGTGGGCCCGGTGTCCCTGCCGACCCAAGAGGCGGACAGCGCCATCGGCTGGTTCTCCAACCTGGGTGTCTTCCGGACCCGGATCGACTCGGGGAGCACCTCCCGGGATCTCCTCGCCGCCGCCCGTGACACCGTCTTCGACACGATCGATCACCTCATCCCGCTACCGCTGCTCGTTGCGCACTTGCAGCCGGGGCGCGAGGCGGGGTTGCGCTGGCGTCCGTGGCTTTACCTCGACACGAACTGGTGGGCGGAAGACCCGCTCCCGTTGGACGGCCTGGAGGTCTCGCGAGTCGACGACACCTTCGTCCCGTCGCTCCGGCCAGGCGTGGGGGTATGGGCAAATGTGAACGGACCCGCCCCGCACCTGTTCATGCAGTGGGAAGACGAGGCATGGACAGAGGACGGCGCCGCCGCGTTCCTCCAGGCCTTCGCGGACTGCCTGCGGCTGATCGCCCGCTTGCCCCTCGCGACCTGCGCCGAGATCACAGCACTCGTCATGGAGGGGAGAAAGTGAGCACCGACTGGTTCGCCCACTCATGTTTCGTGCCCGCGACAGCCAGACGGACGGTGAGCCGGGAACTGGATCACTACCGTGCCGAGGCCCGGCAGCTCCTGCTGGAC
Organism: Nonomuraea sp. NPDC048881; assembly: GCF_040649795.1. NCBI lineage: Bacteria > Bacillati > Actinomycetota > Actinomycetes > Streptosporangiales > Streptosporangiaceae > Nonomuraea > Nonomuraea sp. NPDC048881. The sequence continues at coordinate 4,649 of NZ_JBEZGC010000040.1, read as the reverse complement.
ATCCCGGGATCCCCACGCAACCTGTACATCTCCGGGTCGCTGGCCCGCCGGGAGCCCGCGGTGACCGGTGGCGGCGCCTGCACGCTTGGCTCGGACGTCGACCTCGTCCTGGTCACCGAGAGCCGGGCTGAGGGGTTGCTCATCGAGGCCAAGCTGAAGGACGCGCTGCAAGCGGGCTTTCCCCTGATCGACACCTCGGTCTTCACTGTCCAACTCGACCGGCTTCCGTCGGTGCGCGGCATGTTCGGCCATGACCTGCTCGCTGCGCTCGCCGACCCGATCGTCGAGCAGCTGGCTGTCCCCGCCATAGGCAGGCGATCGGCAGCGCCGCAGGAGATGTTCGAGGTATTCGTCCACGCGATGAGCAACGCCTTCTTCGCCGGGCTCCTGCAGAACGACTCCCGCGACATCGCTACCAAGCTCGCCCTCGAAGGGCTCAGGTGCGCGCTCTCGCCGGCTCTGACCGGCCCGGTAGCCTACGGCGACATCCGTCGACACGGCGAACTGCTCTCGCCAGTCGTGGACCGGGATACGATCGACGCGCTGATCAAAGCCAGGGAACTCGGGCTCAAGCCGGATCTGCCGGGCGGACACCGTCGACTCGTTGCGTGCGCGGCGGCCTATTTCCTCGGACCTTCAGCCAGACTGGACACGGCCGGGCTGCTCGGAGCGATCGAGGCACGGATCGACGAGTTCGACGGGCTGATGAACAGCTACCAGATGTCCATGCCACTCGCGCATGTGATCGCGGAGACCGGCGACGCAACAGCCATCAGTCTGCTGTCCCGGATCTGGCAGCGCGCGAGCAGGAGGGACATCGCCGAGGAAGAGGCGTCGCTGCGGGCCGCGGATCGCCTCGCCAGCCTGTCGGCACAGGCCCCGGCCAGGATCACGGAAGATCTCTTCACTCTCAGGCGCGACTACTACCGGCTGCTGAGCGCGCACAACTTCGGCGTGCGCCACTGCGCAGACTATGTGGTGATCCGCCATGCGGGCTGAACCGACCGTGGCCATCCTCGGCGCGGGCGTCATGGCGAGCAGCACGATCCACCACCTGCACCGGACCGGTTTCGAGCTCCGGCTGTTCAACCGCACCCCCGCCCGGCTCGACGCGGTGGCCCCATCGAGCGCGATGCGGGCGGAGACCCCACGCGAGGCCGCGCACGGCGCTGACGTGATCATCTCCATGGTGGCCGACGACGAAGCCAGCGCCGCCGTATGGCTTGGCGAGGACGGCGCGCTGACCGGCGCCCGCCCCAGCGCGGTCGTGGTGGAATGCTCCACCCTTTCACCGGCATGGGTGAGGCAGTGGGCGGAGGCCGCGCGGGAACAAGACCTGCGCCCCCTCGACGCGCCGGTGACCGGCAGCCGCCCGCGTGCGGCCGAAGGCACCCTGGTCATGTTCGCCAGCGGATCGCGAACCGCGCTGCGCGAGGCCGAGCCCATGTTGAGGGCGATGACGGAGCAGATCTACGACTTCGGCGAGAACATCGGCACGGCCACCGCCTTCAAGCTTGTCAACAACATGCTGGCCGGTTCGATGCTGGTGGCCTTCGCCGAGGCATTCACCCTGGCCGGCCGGCTGGGTCTCGACCTCGGCCAGGTCCTGGAGATCCAGGCGAGGTACGGCTGGGCGACCGGCATCGCCGGCGGCAAGGGCAGGAACATGCTGCTCGACACCCACGACGACGTCGAGTGCAAGCTGGAGCTATTGGCCAAGGACCTGTCGTATGCGCTGGCTACGACCGAACTAGACCTTCCCGTGAGCGCTGCGGCGGGTCTGCAGCTCGCCCTGGCCTCGGCCGATGGAAGCGGCGGACATGATATGTCGGCAATCATTCACTCATACAGAAAGAAGCAGCCATGAAAGTCCTCATCTCCGGCGGCGCCGGATTCATCGGAAGTACGGTGGCCTCCGCCTGCCTCGATGCGGGCATCGTCCCGGTGCTCATTGACAACCTGATTACCGGCCGCAGGGAGTTCACGACCGGCCGGATCTTCTACGAAGGTGACATCGCCGACGATCGGCTGGTCGACACGATCTTCGCGGAGCACCCGGACATCGAGGTCGTGATCCACTGTGCCGCCTTGATCGTGGTCCCTGACTCGGTCAGCGACCCGAGGGGCTATTACGAGGCCAACGTCGTCAAGACCCTGCGCTTCGTCGGCAGCCTCATCCGCAACGGCTGCCAGAAGCTGATATTCAGCTCTTCAGCGTCGATTTACCAGCCGGATGCCGACTTCACCGTCGACGAGAACTCCGGCATCGACCCGCAGAGCCCGTATGCCCGCACCAAGTCCGTCTGCGAGGCCATGCTCGCAGAGATCGCCGCCGCAGAACCGCTGAAGGTGCTGTCCCTGCGCTACTTCAACCCGATCGGCGCCGACCCCGAAATGCGGACGGGCCTCCAGATCCGTAATCCCTCCCACGCCCTGGGCAAGATGATCCAGGCATGGGAGGCGGGCGAGCCGTTCACCATCACCGGCACCGACTTCCCGACGCGCGACGGCTCCGGCATTCGCGACTATATCCACGTCTGGGACCTCGCCGGCGCGCACATCGCCGCCGTGTCGAGATTCGACGCGCTCCTCCGCGAGCCGTCGCTGGTGATCAATGTGGGCACCGGGACCGGCACCACCGTCCGCGAACTGCTGGACGCCTTCAACCAGGTAGCGCCGACGCCGCTGGCCGGGATCGAAACCGATCGGAGACCCGGGGACGTCGTAGGAGCCTTCACCCGCAGCGAGCGCGCCCGCGAACTCCTCGAATGGAAGCCGCGCTACAGCCTGGCCGAAGGGATCGCGCACTCCCTGGCATGGGCGAAGATCCGCAACGAGCGGCTCTTCTCGGAGAGCAGGTGACCGTGTACCCCGCATGGATCCACGACCTGCCCGAGGTCGACGTCAGCTTCCCCGGCGCGAAGGCGACCACCGTCCGTGGCGACGTCGGCCAGGTCGTCTTCTGGACCTTCGCCGACGGCGGCACTGTTCCACCACACCAGCATGGCCCGCAACTCGGCGTCGTCCTGAGCGGCCGGGTGGAGTTGAAGGTTGAGGGAGAACTGCGTGTCTGGACGGCTGGCCAGTTCTTCGACATAGGCGACCAGCAGGAACACGAGGCGTACGTCGCTCCGGGCACCTGCGTGATCGAGGTTTTCCACGAGAGTGACAGACACCCGGTGAAGTAGCGATCCCCCGCACGGTAGGCGTTGTCGTGATGCTCCCCGGGCCTCGGAGCGTCTACCGGACGGGGTCAAGCCGATGGCGTCATGGACCTTTTCGTGTTTCATGCGAGCACCCGAGGGAGATTTGGCCACGTGCCGCCCAAGAAGGCTCCGGGACTGAGATGAGCTCATGTCGGGCGGCGGCGGGTGGACTGCCGTCGTCGTCGGTGCGTCTGCTTGTGCGGGCCAGGTGCTGATTCGACGGTTCCGGGCGTTCAACGCGGGTGGATTTGCTGCGTACGAGGCTCGTCCTGGATGCGTCAGCGGGCGGTTCGTAAGGCCCTGGATCGCTGATGTGAAATGCGGGAATCGGCTGCGGGCGTGACGAAGGGCGTCCATGGGCGGTGTGTGAAGACAGACTTGGACACCCTTCTGATCGCGCTCTATCGCTATCTGGACGATCACGTGATGCCTTCGCGGGGACGGCCTCGCGGGCGGGGCCGTCCGCCGGTGCTGACCCCCGGCCGAGGCGTTGGTCGTGGCAGTGGCTCAAGTGCTGCCGCGATGTGATGACGAACACCGCTGGATGCGGATGGCGGCCCTCTCGGATCGGGCATCTGTTCCCCAGACTGTCGTCCCAGTCGCAGTACAACCGGCAACTGCGTGCTCTGGGACCGGCCATGTCGGCGGCGGCGTTGTGGCCGGCACGCCAGGTCCCGACCTGGCACGAGCCGTTGCGGCTGATGGACGGCACCCCGATCCGGTGCGGCGCCTCACGGGTGACGGTCAACCGGTCAAGCCTGGGCGAGATTGCCGGATACGGCATGGACAAGTCCCACCACGCCTTGTCCTGGGGTGCCAAGCTGATGCTGATCACTACCGCTGGCGGCGTGGTGGCCGGCTTCAGCCTGGCCCACCCCAAAGCGCTCGATGAACGCAAGCAGGCCCTGTATCTGCTGCGCGTTCACCAGATAGCCGGTGGGCCGTGCCCGATTGTGTGCGACAAGGGATTCGCCGGAGCCGGCATCGAGAAGGCCGCCGCCGATCTGGGCCACCACTTGATCCGGCTGACCCGCGAAGACGAGCCTGCACGCGCCCTGCCGTTTCCCGGCTGGCTGCGTCAGCGCATCGAGGCGATCATCTGGACCTTGAAGAACCAGCTCGGCCTCCAACGCCACAACACCCGCCCCCCAGACGGCCTTTGGGCCCGTAGGCCGGGTAGCGGAGAATTAGGGCCTGGACTGGGGAAACGCCATCAAGATCATCCCGCGCATGCCCCTGATCGTGGCCATACGGCTGCACGCGGGCACCGTCAGCTGCCTATCGAGGTCTACAGAATAACGACCTGCGGCTAAGGAACCACAGGTCAGGGGCCTGAAATACCGATCTAGGGGACTGTAAAACTAACGGCGGATCTGATGATCAAGGAAGAGACGCTTGATGTCCGAGACCGCCGTGGAGTCGCTGTCCATGAACGAACTGCCT
>NZ_JBEZGC010000039.1:0-29239 GCF_040649795.1 Nonomuraea sp. NPDC048881 | reverse complement strand
CACCTGGCCCGCATGGAACTGCGCACCGCCCTCGACGTCTGGCTCCAGCGCATCCCCGCCTTCACCCTCGCCGACCCCGACGCCGTCACCTGGGCGACGGGCCAGGTGCGCGGCCCCCGCACCCTTCCGCTCCGCATCACCTGACCCTCGCCCGCCCCTGGCCCCCGCCAGGGCGCCGATCACGCGACTTCGGCCGTCACCAGGAACAGCAGGGCCGAGGCCAGGAAGGGGCGGGAGCGCAGGTCGTCGAACCACTCCTCGGCGCCGGGTTCGAGATATCCGGCGCCGACGGCCCTGACCAGGTTGCGGCGCAGGCCGAGGACCTGGTCGGCGGTGGCCAGGTCGCGGAAGACCGGCGCGACCGTCGCCACCGACCGCACCGTGAGGCCCGCCTCCTCGCACAGCCGGGCCAGGCTGCGGCCGAGCGTGCCGTGCCGGATCATCTCGGTGGAGATGAACCGGGCCAGCGTCCGGCCGACGTCCGGGCGCGGGGAGTCGACGAGCATGCCCTCCCAGTCGGGTTCGGCCATGACGATCCGCGCCCCCGGGCGCGCCACCCGGCGGAACTCCGCCAGCACCCGCGCCGGGTCGTCCACGTGCTGCAGCACCCGGTCGGTACGGGCCCGGTCGACGCTCCCGTCCTCGAACGGCAGCTCGTGCACGTCTCCGGAACGCACCTCGACCTGGGGCCGTCCGGCCAGACGGGCGGCCGCCTCGGCGACCATCGCCGGGGCGCGGTCGAGGCCGATCACCCGTCCGGCAGGGGTGACGGCGTCGGCCATGGCGGCGAGGTCGGTCCCGGGGCCGCAGCCGAGGTCGAGCACGGTCTGTCCGGGCCGCAGGTCCAGCAGTTCGAGGACCTGCCGCTTGTAGCCCCTGCCGACGTCGGTCGAGGCGACGTGGTCGAGGTAGGCGACGGGGTCGGGACGGGAGGCGGGATCAATGTCGATCATGAACCCAGCCAACCAGACGAGTTCGCAGATCCCGGGGACACCAGGTGGAGGTTCCGTGCACCCGAGCCCCCGGGGTGGAGAGGGTCAGGTGCGGCGGAGGCGCCACAAGGAGGTGGTTTCGGTGGTGCGGGCGGCGTGCAAGGGGTCGGTCCGGTCGGCGGCGCGTGGGTGGCGTGGCCGGGTGCGGAGCTGGTCGACGACCCGTAGGCCCGCGCTCGCGAAGGCGGACAGCAGTTCGGCACGGGTCCGTAACCCCAGCCGTTCGGCCAGGTCCGACAGGATCAGCCAGCCTTCTCCCTCCGGGGTCAGGTGCTCGCCGAGCCCGTCGAGGAAGCCGCGGAGCATCCGGCTCCCGGGGTCGTAGACCGCGTGGTCGAGGGGCGAGGCGGGCTTGGCCGGAAGCCAGGGCGGGTTGCAGACGACGAGCGGCGCGCGTCCCGGCGGGAAGAGGTCGGCCTCCAGGACGTCGACCCGGCCGGACAACCCCAGCCGTCGCACGTTGGCGCGGGCGCATGCCACGGCGCGCGGATCGCGGTCGGTGGCCACGACCCGCTCGACGCCTCTGCGGGCGAGGACCGCGGCGAGCACGCCCGTCCCGGTGCCGATGTCGAACGCCCCCGCGCGCGAGACCAGCGGGGCCGCGGCCACCAGGTCGACGTACTCGCCGCGCACCGGTGAGAAGACGCCGTAGTGGGGGTGGATGCGGTCGTTCAGGGCGGGCACCTCGACGCCTCGCCTGCGCCATTCGTAGGCCCCGACGATGCCCAGCAGCTCACGCAGCGAGATCACCGAAGCCTCCGTCGCGGGCCCGTAGACCTGCGCGCAGGCGCTCCGCACGTCGGGGGCGCGCCGCAGGGGGACGCTGTGGTCCGGGTCGAGCGGCACCAGCAACCGGCTCAGCGTGACGGCCCGCTGGGAACGGGCCTGCCGATGCTGATGGAAAGCCTGCGCGAGCGAAGACGCAGGCGCGGCCAGGTGAGCGGACGCGAGGGCGGTCGAGGAGGCGGACGCCGGCGCCGAAGCGGACGCGGGGGCGGGCGCGGGCGCGGGGGCGGGTGACGGGGAGCGGGAAGGGCGGGGTGGAGGTGCGTGGTGGTCGGCGCGGCGGGTCATGGCGCGCAGCAGGCGGCGGGCGGCATGGAAGTCGCCGCGCCACAGCAGCGCGGTGCCCTCGCAGGCCAGCCGGTACGCCGTGGCCGCGGCCAGGCGCTCGTCGGCGATCACCACGCGCGCGGGCGGCGGCGAGCCGTTCTCGGAACGCCAGCGGGCCGACCGGGCCTCGCCGTCTTCGGTCCAGCGGATCTCGAGCACTCAGGGCTCCTCATGATCGAACCAGTGATGGCCATGAGAAGCACTTCGACGCGGAGAGGGTCAGCCTGTGGCGGCCTCCCGCGAGGAAGTGCGCGCCGGGGCGTCGCCGAGAACCATGCCGGGCGGTGGGAACGACATGATCAACCTCCTCGCGGTGCTGGGAACCCCCTCATCCTAGCTTCACCGGCGGACGTCGAGCACTGTCAGCTTCCTCCTGACCGCGTTTCGAGGACAGATCCGGTCGAGCCGGAATACGGTGGGCCGTTGACCATCGGCCAACGCCCGCAAGCCCTACGGAGTCTCTCCATGCGTACCGCAGCGGCAGTCCTCTCCTTCGTGCTCGCCCTCGCCCTTCTCCCCGTCCAACCGGTGACGGCCACTGTGACGGCCACCGCCACCACCACCGCCACCACCACCGCCGCCGCCACCATCGCCGCCTCGCCGCTGCCGGGCGGCAAGTCCACCTTCGTCGTCTCGCAGGGCCATCTCCAGGCCGCCTCCCGGCAGAACTGGGTGCGCCTGGGCACATACCGCTTCGCCGCGAACGGCACGGTGAGCGCCGCCCTGTACCTGTGGTGGCAGCGTTTCCCCAAGGCCAGGCAGCGCACCGGCACCGTGCCCGACCCGAGCTGCACCACCAAGGCCGGCGGCGTCTCGTCGCGGCCGCGCGGCTGCGAGGTGCTCACCGCGGGCGGCTACACGGGCGGCCCGAGCGAGACCCGTACGGGGACGTACACGCTGGCGGGCAACGTGCTCACGATCCGGTGGAAGATCGCCCAGACCTGGACCGAGCAGTGGTACGTGCGCACCTCCCCCGACGGCAAGCTGGCCCGCCTCGACCTCAAGGGCAGCAGCCTGGCCACGCACGGCTACGGCTACGGCAGCAACGCCGCGATCGGCACCCGGCGCGCGATGAGCTCGGTGCGGGCCTTCCCCGGCTCGCTCAGGCAGGACCTGACGAGCTGGGCGAGCGGCACGCTGGTCAACTCGGCGAACCAGCCGTTCGGCCACTCCTCCTTCCGCGCCTGCAAGTCGACCACCTCGTGCCTGACCTACCTGCAGCCGTCCTCGCGGGGCGCGTGCCAGAAGTCGGGCGGCTGCCCCAAGTACGGCGGCGGCACGAAGGCCAACGTCAGCTCCATCCAGTACTACCTGACGACGATCTCCAAGTCCGACCGGCGTGACACGCTGTGGCACTGGTGCACGTGCCTGGCGATGGAGCGGGGCGAGTTCTGCTACACGGGCAACTCGCACGTCAAGCCGCTGATGCAGATCATCGACGACACGGGGGCCTTCCGCGGCTGGGTCGGGGTGGAGGCGTCGTTCTCGACCGGTTCGCGGGCGACGGACATGCTGGCGGTGCTGCGCATCTCCGACTTCCGCTGAGCGCCGCGTCTTCCGCTGAGCGCCGCGTCAGGAGCCGGAGCGCAGGTCCTCGGCGGCCTCCTGGTAGGCGCGGGCGGCCCGGTCGAAGTAGTCGTAGAGCACGTCGAGGTGCTCGGCCGGGTAGCCCGCGAGGATGTCGCCGATCTTCTGCCGGACGGGGGCCATGACCGCGTCGAGCTCGGCGGGCCTGCCGACCGGCTCGACGATCACCTTGCGGCGGTCGTCGGGGGCGGGCACGCGGCGGACGTATCCGGCCTGCTCCAGCCGGTCGATCAGCCGGGTGGTCGGGCCGGTGGTCAGGCCGGTGCGGACGCCGAGCTCGCCGGGGGTCATCGGGCCGGCCAGTTCGAGGATGTTCAGGGCGTACAGGTCGGTGGCGCCCAGGCCGCAGGCTTTGGCGCCGGCGTGGCCGTGCAGCATGACCGCGCTCAGGTAGCGGCGGTAGCGCCGGCCGGCGTCCGACGGGTCGGGGGTGTTCGGCACGCGGTCCTCACTTCCTGTCCTCCTTCTTGGGGAAGATAAATCCTCCAAGAAGTAACTTCTTCTGCGAAGTTACCACGCGGGAGACGCGGAGACGTCCGAGCGCGAGCAGGACGAGGGTCGTGAGCACCACGGCGGTCAGCAGCACGGCCAGGTTCAGCGGGGTGCGCAGGAAGCCCAGCGCCACGATCAGCGTGGTCGCGCCGCCGGGCGGATGCGAGCTGTCGGTGGCCAGCATGCCCAGCGTCGTGCAGGACAGCGCGATGACGACGGCGAGCACCCGGCGCCCGTCGATGTGCCCCAGATCGGGCGCGGTCCGCGTCAGCCCGGTGACGGTGAGGGCCAGGTAGCCGCCGGCGGCGCTGATGGCGTGCCCGGCGACGGTACGGCGAGGAGCGGCGGCCGGCGCCCCCGGCGCGGTGAGCACCAGGTAGATCGTCGGCCCCAGGGACGGGAAGACGAACGGCTGGTGGGCCAGCCAGGCGACCAGGGCGGGCACGCTGATGCTCACCGCGGCCCGCCCGGCGACCGCGCACGCCCCGGCGCCCCGCGCCCTGACCGCCCCCCGCTCCCGGGCCCCGCCGCCGGCCGTCCCCTCCGCGCCTTCCGTCCCTTCCGCGGCGGCTTCGGCGCTCATCGGGGCAGCGCGCCACCGCGGGAGCGGTAGACGATGTACGGCCTGGCCAGGTAGGCGACGGGCGCGGCGAAGGCGTGGACCAGGCGGCTGAACGGCCACAGCGCGAACAGGGCCAGGCCGAGCAGCGTGTGCGCCTGGAACACGAACGGCGCCGAGGCCATGGCGTCCACGTCCGGCTCCAGTTCGAGCAGGCTGCGGAACCACACCGACACGCCGAGCCGGTAGTCGCAGTGGCCGGACGGCCCGAGCAGGGTGGCGATCAGCCCGGCCAGCAGCACGGTGGCCAGCACCGGGTACAGGACGCGGTCGGAGCGGCCGGTGGCCCGCCGCACGGCCCGTACGCGCAGCCGCCGCCACAGCAGCACGCCGAGCCCGGCCACGGTGGCCAGCCCGGCCAGCCCGCCGACGACCAGGGCGTTGAGCTGGTACATGGGCTCGGTCACGTGCACGGCCTCGGTGAACCGCTCGGGGACGAGCAGGCCGACGAGGTGACCGGCGATCACGAACAGCAACCCGAAGTGGAACAGCGGCCCGCCCACCCGCAGCATGCGGCTCTCGTGGAGCTGGCTGGAGCGGGTGGTCAGCCCGAACCGGTCGTAGCGGTGGCGCCAGACCGCCCCGGCGACGAACAACACCAGGACGACGTACGGCAGAACGCCCCACAGGGCGATGTCGAGATGCCTCATCGGCGGACTCCTCCGGGAACCTCGGGCAGGGCGGTGAGGCCGACACGTTCGGCGGGCGGGCCGAGCGCCGAACGCTCGTCCACGGTCCGGCGGTCGGCGGACGTGGCGCGGGGCAAGGTCAGCCGCACGGCCTCCACGACGGCGGCGTAGCCGCTGCGGCGCGCGGTGAGGCCGGCGTGCAGCAGGTCGAGGCCGGGCCGGTGGTCGCGCAGCAGCCGGCCGCCGGGGCCTGGCACGCGGGCGGCGAACTCCAGCATCACCGGCAGGAAGTCGGGCAGCTCGCCGGTGCCGGGCCGCCAGCCGTGGGCCTGGTAGAGCGTCTTGAGCTCCAGCAGGGACTCGCCGCGCCGTCGGGTGTCGCCGTCGCCGTAGTAGGTCATGTGGAGCGTGCGCCGGCCGCTGCGGTCGAACGTGGACACGTACGCGGCGCCGGCGTCGAGCGCGGGCAGGGCCGCCGCCTCGGCGCAGAAGCCGCGCAGGCGCTCGGCGGCGGCGCCGCCCGTCGAGCCGAGCGCGTCGCGGACCAGGGCGAGGCGGGCGGTCCAGTCCTCGCCCGGGTAGCTCAGGAGCAGGGAGGCGGCCTGGTGGATCAGGCGGACGTCGTGCCGGTTCACTCGGCCGCCTCGTCCCTGGACGGGAACAGGCCGTCGGGGGTGCCCTTGCCGTCCCAGTTGAGCAGGTTGACCCGGCCGCGCAGCCGGTCGTCCCTGGTGACGGGGGCGCTGTGGAAGCTCTCGGCGAGCATGCCGGGGCCGCCGGGGGCGTCCAGGCTGCAGCCGACGTGGTCGGCGTGGTCGGCGTGGTCGGAGGTGACGTAGGCGGTGGGGATGACGTACCGCTCGTCGTACTTGGCGATGGCGAGCAGGCGGTACATGCGTTCCAGGTCGGCGGGCGACAGGCCGGTCCCGGCGGCGATGCCGGGGTCCGGCTCGTCGCCGAGGTTGCGGGCCCGCATGTGGGCGCGCATGGCGGCCAGGCGGTGCAGCGCGGCCTCCACCGGGGCCGGGTCGCCCGCGGTGAACAGCTCGGCGAGGTAGCCGACCGGGATGCGCAGCGAGTCGATGGCGCCGAACAGGTTGCCCGCGTCCTCGCCGTCGTGCCCGGTCTCGGCGAGCGCGTCGACGATGGGCGACAGCGGCGGGACGTACCAGACCATGGGCATCGTGCGGTACTCCGGATGCAGGGGCAGCGCGATGCGGAACTCGGTGATGAGCCGGTGGACGGGCGAGCGGCGGGCCGCCTCCAGCCAGTCGTGCGGGATGCCCGCCGCCTCGGCGGCGGCGACCACCTCGGGGTCGGCGGGGTCGAGGAAGCAGTCGAGCTGCGCCGGGTACAGGTCACGTTCGTCCGGTACGGCGGCGGCCGCGCCGATGCGGTCGGCGTCGTAGAGCATGACCCCGAGGTAGCGCAGGCGGCCGACGCACGTCTCGGAGCAGACCGTCGGCTCCCCCGCCTCGATGCGCGGGTAGCAGAACGTGCACTTCTCGGCCTTGCCGGTCTGGTGGTTGAAGTACACCTTCTTGTACGGGCAGCCGGACACGCACATGCGCCACCCCCGGCACCGGTCCTGGTCGACCAGCACGATGCCGTCCTCCATGCGCTTGTACATCGCCCCCGACGGGCAGGCGGCCACGCAGGACGGGTTGAGGCAGTGCTCGCAGATGCGCGGCAGGTGGAACATGAACGCCCGCTCGTAGTCCAGCCGCACGGTGTCGCTCACCTTGCGCAGCACGACGTCGGCGGAGAGCTGCTCGGGGCCGCCGCCCAGGTCGTCGTCCCAGTTCGGGCCCCAGGTGACGGCGGTCGGCCGCCCGTCGATCAGCGAGCGGGGCGGCGCGGTGGGCACGTCGTCGCCGAGCGGCGCGCTGGTGAGGTTGTCGTAGTCGTAGGTCCAGGGCTCGTAGTAGTCGTCCAGGCCGGGGAACTCGGGGTTGGCGAAGAGCGTGGCCAGGCGGCGCAGCCGGCCGCCGGCGCGGGGCACCAGGCGGCCGTGGCGCAGCCGCCAGCCGCCCCGCCAGCGTTCCTGGTCCTGCCAGCCCCGCGGGTAGCCCTGGCCGGGGCGGGTCTCGACGTTGTTGAACCAGACGTACTCGGTGCCCGGCCGGTTGGTCCACGTCTGCTTGCAGGTCACCGAGCAGGTGTGACAGCCGATGCACTTGTCCAGGTTCATCACCATGGCGATCTGGGCCATCGGTCGCATCAGTAACGCACCTCCTGATCCCGGCGGCGGATGACGGTCACCGCGTCGCGCTGGTTGCCGGTGGGGCCGTAGTAGTTGGGGGCGAAGGAGAGCTGGCCGTACCCGCCGATCAGGTGGGTCGGCTTGACCAGGAGCTTGGTGAGCGCGTTGTGCACGCCGCCGCGCCGGCCGGTGGCCTGCGACTTGGGCACGTTCACCAGCCGCTCCTGGACGTGGTACATGAACACGGTGCCGGGCGGCATGCGGTGGGAGACGACGGCGCGGGCCACCACGACGCCGTTGACGTTGACGGCCTCGATCCAGTCGTTGTCGGCCACGCCGATCGTGGCGGCGTCCTCGACGCTGATCCAGATGACCGGGCCGCCCCTGGCCAGCGTCTGCATGAGCAGGTTCTCCTGGTACTCGGAGTGGATCGACCACTTGGAGTGCGGGGTGAGGTAGCGCACGTTCACCGCCTTGCCGCCGTCGGGCGCGGCGGGCAGGCATTCCCCCAGCGCGTCGAGGTCGAGCGGCGGCCGGTAGACGGGCAGCTGCTCGCCGAGCTCGGCCATCCAGTCGTGGTCGAGGTAGAAGTGCTGGCGGCCGGTGAGCGTGTGCCAGGGCTTGCGGTGCTCGGTGTTGATGGTGAACGGCGCGTAGCGGCGGTCGTGCCCCTCCGCGCCCGACCACTCGAAGCTGGCCCCGGCGGCCACCGGCCGGTCCTGGGTGTCGGAGAACACCGTGCGGTGCCCGGCGACCGACGCGCCCAGCTCCGACAGCCCCGAGCCGGGCCCGCAGCGCTCGGCGAGCCGGTCGAAGCCCTCGGCGGCGATCCGGCCGTTGGTGGTGCCCGACAGCGCCAGGATCGCCTCGCACAGCTTGACGTCGCTGTCCAGCAGCGGACGGCCCTCGGCCGGGCCGCCGGCGGCCGTGCCGCAGCGCGCGGCCAGCCAGGCCGACTCGGGGCCGGGCCGCACGGTGACGCCCTTGACGGTCATGCCCTGCCGCTCGGCCAGCGGGCCGAAGGCGGCCAGCTTGTCGGCGACCGCGGTGTAGTCCCATTCGACCAGCGTCACCGCGGGCATGGTGCGGCCGGGCTCGGGCGTCTCGCCGCTCTCGCGCCAGTCGGGGACGCCGCCGCCGGGCTGGGCGATCTCGCCGGGCGTGTCGTGCTGGAGCGCGGTGGCCACCAGGTCGTGGGCGACGTCGAGGCGGCCGGCGGCCAGCTCGCTCAGCTTGCGGGCCAGGGAGTGGAAGATGTCGAAGTCGGTGCGGGCCCGCCAGGGCGGGTTGATCGCCGGGGTGAAGGCGTGCACGAACGGGTGCAGGTCGGTGCTGGACAGGTCGTGCTTCTCGTACCAGGTGGCGGCGGGCAGCACCAGGTCGGCGAAGAGCGTCGTGGAGGTCATCCGGAAGTCGAGGGCGAGCAGCAGGTCGAGCTTGCCGCGCGGCGCGTCCCGCCAGGTGACCTCCCGGGGACGGTCGGGCGGCGGCGCCTCCTCGGCGGTGGCGTTGTCGGGCGCGCCCAGCAGGTGGCGCAGGAAGTACTCGTTGCCCTTGGCCGAGGAGCCGATCAGGTTGGCCCGCCAGACGGTGAGCACCCGCGGCCAGTTCTCCGGCGCGTCGGGGTCCTCGCAGGCGAACGCCAGCCGCCCGGACTCCACCTCGCCGGCGATCCAGCGGGCCGGGTCGGCGCCGCTGTCGTGGATGCGGCGGCCCAGGTCGAGCGGGTTGGCGGCGAAGGTGGGGTAGCTCGGCATCCAGCCCAGCCGGGCCGACTGCGCCACCAGGTCGAGGGTGTGCCGCCCGGCGAACCGCCGGGGCCCGGCGGGGCTGGACAGCGTCCCGGCCGAGAACCGTTCGTAGCGCCACTGGCCGGTGTGCAGGTACCAGTACGGCGTGCCGGCCATCTGGCGGGACGGGCGCACCCAGTCGGCCGCGGTGGACAGCTGCTGCCAGCCGGTCAGCGGCCGGACCTTCTCCTGGCCCACGTAATGGGCCCAGCCGCCGCCGTTGACGCCCTGGCAGCCGGTGAGCAGCAGCAGCGTCAGGAAGGAGCGGTAGATGGTGTCGGAGTGGAACCAGTGGTTGGTGCCCGCGCCCATCATGATCATGGCCCGGCCGCCGGTGCGCTCGGCGGTGGCGGCGAACTCCCGGGCGATCCTGATCGCCTGCGCGGCCGGGGTGGAGGTGATGCGCTCCTGCCAGGCGGGCGTGCCCGGGGCGTCGGGGTCGTCGTAGCCGGTGGGCCACTGGCCGGGCAGGCCGGGGCGGGCGACGCCGTACTGGGCCATGAGCAGGTCGAAGACGGTGGTGACGAGCCGGTCGCCGACCCGCCGGACCGGCACGCCCCTGCGGACGACGCCCGGCTCGTCGAAGCGCGGCAGGACCACCTCGGCGCCGTCGCAGCCGGGCGCGTGCAGGGTGAGCCGCGGGTCGAGGTCGCCGAGGTCGAGGTTCCAGCGTCCCTGCTCGGCGCTCCAGCGGTCGCCCAGCGTGCCGTTGGGCGCGACCGGGCGGCCGGTCGCGGCGTCGAGGATCATCGGCCGCCAGCGGGCCGCCTCCTCCTGACCGCCCAGGTCCGCCGAGGTCAGGAACTTGCCGGGACGCAGCCCGCCGTCGTCGTGCTCCTCCAGTCGCACCAGGAAGGGCAGGTCGGTGAAGCGCTTGACGTAGCCGGTGAAGTGCGGGGCCTGCCGTTCCGCGAAGAACTCGCGCAGGATGACGTGCCCCATGGCGACGGCCAGCGCGCCGTCGGTGCCGGGATGGGGGTGCAGCCACTCGTCGGCGAACTTGGTGGCGTCGGAGTAGTCGGGCGAGACCACGATGACCTTCTGGCCCCGGTAGCGGGCCTCGGTGACCCAGTGGGCGTCGGGCGTGCGGGTGACCGGGACGTTGGACCCCCACAGCATCAGGTAGGCCGCGTCCCACCAGTCGCCCGACTCCGGCACGTCGGTCTGGTCGCCGAACACCTGCGGCGAGGCCACGGGCAGGTCGGCGTACCAGTCGTAGAAGGACAACATCGGCGCGCCGATCAGCGACATGAACCGGGCGCCCACCGCGTGCGAGGCCATCGACATGGCCGGGATCGGCGAGAACCCGGCGACCCGGTCGGGCCCGTACGTCATGAGCGTGTGGACGTGGGCCGCCGCGGCGATCTCCAGCGCCTCGTCCCACTCGATGCGGACCAGGCCGCCCTGGCCGCGCGCCGACTGGTAGAGGTGGCGTTTGCGGGGATCGGTGGTGATCTCGGCCCAGGCCGCGACCGGGTCGCCCAGCCGCGCCCTTGCCTCCCGGTACAGCTCCACCAGGACGCCGCGGGCGTGCGGGTAGCGCACCCGGGTGGGCGAGTAGGTGTACCAGGAGAAGGCAGCGCCGCGGGGGCAGCCGCGCGGCTCGTACTCGGGACGGTCGGGGCCGACGCTGGGGTAGTCGGTCTGCTGGGTCTCCCAGGTGATCAGGCCGTCCTTGACGTAGACCTTCCAGGAGCACGAGCCGGTGCAGTTGACCCCGTGGGTGGAACGCACCACCTTGTCGTGCGCCCACCGGCGCCGGTACGGGGAGTCGTTGACCTTGTCCTCGTCGCGGTACACCGCCCGCCGGTCGGGCGTGGTGTCGGCGCGCAGCAGGTGGGTGCCCGCCGCCAGCAACCGCGCGGCCGCCGTGTCGGCGGCGCGTTCGGCTCGTGTCAGATGCATGCGTATTCCGCCAGGCACGACACATGACCTCCTCACATGGAGATGATGCTTTCGGGTGTGCGCGCCGGCCCGGCCGGGGCGCGGTCCTCCCCCTGCGCCCGGAAACCGGCGAATCGACTGAAAGTTGATGCGTGCAGTCAGACGACTGTTTCCAGCATGCGACAGTGTCCATATGGAATCTGTTAGTTCCGCGAGAAGGTTTCGCCGCCCCCGAAAACACAATTAGGTCTATTGGCCGAAATTTCGCGAAATAAGGCGAAATAGCGGCTGATGTCGGCGGATCAGGCGCTCAGGAGTCGGCCGCCTCGGTCAGCCGCCGCAACACGTGGACGAGCGTCCCGCGGTCGTCCGGGGCCAGTTTCTCCAGCGCCTGGCCGATGCGCTGCCGCCGCGCGGCGCGCAGCCGCTCCAGCACCTCCCGGCCGGCCGGGGTCGTGCTGATCCGGATCTCCCGGCGACTGTGGGCGGCCGGAGCCCTGCTCAGCAGACCGGCGGTGTCCAGACGGTCGACGACCCGGCCGGCCGCGGAGAGAGACATGTCCAGGCGGTCGGCCAGGGAGCGGAGGTTCATCGGGCCGTGCCGGTCGACCGCCAGCAGCACCCGCAGCCGGGGCACCGACAGGTCGCCCAGCGCGGCCATGGCGTCGAGCGTCGCCTCCACCAGCACCAGGGACGCCTCCTCGATGTGCCATGCCGAGTCGTCCATGCCCGTACCTTCGAGCGGTGTCGTGGAGCGGCCATGGAATACCGAGGCCGCTGGTCCGACATTTTTCCACATAACGGGCCACCCATTCATCACTCCGCCGACGACCAAAAGGAAAGTCCTAGCAGGCGGCCCACCCTCGACGCACCCCCCGGCCGGTACGGGCCAGGACGACGCCATCGTCCGGCGGGGCGACGGTGTTCACTACCCATTACAGTGCTTTTCACCTGAGGTTTTCAAATGGTGATGAATTACGGGCCCGCAGGGACGCCGTCCGTGCCCAGGAAGCGGTAGTCGGCCGGGCTGGGGATGAGGTCGTGGCGGGCCCGGTCGCCAGTGCGACGGAAGCCGACGCCGCGCCGCCCGACGGCGTCCCCCATGTCGGGGGTGACCTGGACGCCCTCGATGCCCTGCAAGGCGCGAACCAGCGCGGCCCACCAGGACGGCCGCCGCCGCGAGCCGCCACCCCGGACACGCGGGACGCCACCGGGGCGGCGCGGGCATCCGCACTGCGGTCAGCAGCCTGGCCCACGCGCAGTGCATGCGGGCGTGTGTGGTGCATCCGGGCGTGTGTGGTGCATGCGGGAGTGCACGGTACACGCGGGAGTGCACGGTACATGCCGGGATGCCCAGGGCCTGCGCGGCCTCGTGCAGGGCCAGGTCCTCCCGCGCGCCGAACAGCAGGACGTCGCGGTCGCCGGGCGACAGCACCGTCGCCCGCAGGGCCGCGTCATCGTTCACGGCGGGGGCAAGGAGGCCGCGGGAGCCGTCCGGTGGAAGGTCAGGGGATGCGGGCCACGGCTCCGTAGTTGCCGGACGAGGCGGGGGCGTCCGCGCAGGCCAGGTCGCCGCCGGCGGGACGCCACTCGGGCACCCACACCAGGCCCGGCTCCAGCAGGTCGAGACCGTCCAGCAGGTCCGCGACCTCGGCGCGGGTGCGCACGTTCAGGCCGGGCAACGTCATGGCCAGCATGCCCCGCACGGCCGGGGCCAGCTCCCCCGGCACGCCGTCGAAGGTGATGTGCAGCAGCCCGAGGAAGCTGCCCTCGGGGACGGCGTGCCGCAGCCGCTTGACGACGGTACGGGCGCACTCGTCGTCAAGGCTGTGGGCCGACAGCAGCAGCACGGCGATCGGCCGGTCCCAGTCGAGGAACGTCTGCACCACCGGGTCGCCGAGCATCTCGTCCATCTCCCGCACGTCGCCGTCGACCACGCGGACCAGGTCGCAGAAGGGCTCGATGGTGGCCTGGGCCAGCGTCAGGGCCATCGGGTCGCTCTCGACGTACACGACGCGGACGTCCGGGCCGGGCGAGGTCAGGCGGGCCACCTCGTGCAGGCGGCTGCCGCCCGAAGGGCCGTTCGGCACCCCGCTCCCCACGATCATGAATTGGTCCACGCCTTCGACAGCGGCCAAATGACGGATCACCCGCGACAGGTATTCAAGAACGGCACGGGCCGCGGTGGTGGCGACGGGAGTTACTTGATCGAAATGGCGCACCAGGTCTCTGTCGGCGAGGAAGTTGTTCTTCCCGCCCGCGGCGGCGTCAAGTATCCGCGTGATCCTGGCGTGCGCCGTGCCAAGCCTGGCCAAGTTGCGGACAGCACGCTGGCGCATGAGCGTTGCCCCTTTCCCCTCGCCGCCACCCTCTTGCGGTAGGCGATCTTTGGACTTCACTCGTGACTCAGACCATATGTTCCAACAATTCCAGTTAATGACAATGGGGCAGACCGGTTATTTCGGGAAATGTTTGTTACCAGAACTTCCGGGCTAGATCATCAGGCCGCCGTCCGCGCGTAGGATCGGCGGATCGACATGGAGGTGGCCGTGGCGGAGGAGACTGTCGCACCGCTGGCCGGGATGCGGATCGTGGAGCTGTCCAGCTTCGTCGCCGCGCCGCTCGGCGGGATGACGCTGGCCCAGCTCGGGGCGGAGGTCGTCCGGGTCGATCCGGTCGGCGGCGGGCCCGACGCGCGGCGCTGGCCGCTCGCGCCCTCCGGTCGCAGCCTCTACTGGGCTGGGCTGAACAAGGGCAAGCGCTCGGTCACCGTCGACCTGCGTTCGGCCCGGGGGCGCGCGCTGGTGGCCGACCTGGCCGTCGCGGCGGGCACGGTGCTCACCAACGCGCCGCCCCGGGCCGGGCTGTCGTACGAGGAGCTGGCCGGGCGCCGTCCCGATCTGGTGTACGCGCGGCTGCTCGGCCACCGCGACGGCCGTCCCGCCGTGGACTACACGGTCAACGCCGGGCTCGGCCTGCCGTACGCGACCGGCCCCGCGGCCCACGACGGCCCGGTGAACCACGTGCTGCCGGCCTGGGACGTCGCCTGCGGCCTGTACCTGGCCGTGGGCCTGCTCGCGGCCGACCGCCACCGGGCCGCGACCGGCCGGGGACGCCGCCTCGACGTGGCCCTGCACGACGTCGCCCTGGCCACCATGGGCAACCTGGGCTTCCTGGCCGAGGCCCAGCTCCGCGGCGCCGGCCGGCCGCGCATCGGCAACGACCTCTACGGCGACTTCGGCCGCGACTTCGCCACCGCCGACGGGCGGCGGCTCATGGTCCTGGTGCTCACCGAACGCCACTGGCGCGACCTGGTCGCCGCCACCGGGGTGTCGCGCGTGGTGTCGGCGCTGGAGGAGGCGCTGCCCGCCGACTTCCGCTCCGAGTCCGACCGCTACGCCCACCGGGAGGCGCTGGGCGGGCTGCTCGCGCCGTGGTTCGCCGCGCGTACGGCGGCCGAGGCCGAGGAGGGGCTGAAGGGTACGTCGGTGCTCTGGTCGCGGTACCGGACGCTGGAGGAGCTGGCCACCGGCGGGGCGGCGGCGCTGCGCGCCGAGCCGCTGATGGCCCCGCTCGACCAGCCGGGCGTCGGCCCGCACCTGGCCCCGGGCGGCCCCCTGCTCCTGGACGGCCGCCAGGCCCCGCCGTCGCCCGCGCCGGAGCTGGGCGAGCACACCGACGAGGTGCTGGGCGACCTTCTGTCCCTGTCCCCGGCACAGGTGGCCGGCCTGCGCGCGGAGGGCGTGGTCGGCTGACGGCATTTGGGACCTGCCCGAAACAAGGGTTACGGGCCTGAAAGATGGGAAGTCGCGGGAGCGCTCCCATTAACCCGAAATGCCCGCCGAGCTGGACTTTTCGACAGATGGTCAAACTTTCACACAAAAAGCGAGGAGCGGAACGCCTTGCCTCCAGACTCCACGCCGGGTCTTGACACCGCAGGCAGGCCATTTGCGGCCACTCTTCTCCTGCATCGTTCCACCAGCCGTGCCATGACCTCTGAGCTGGACTTTCAGGCGGACACTACTGTTAGTCAGCAGGCCCGCAAGTTCCGGTGGGTCCGTTATCCGATATTGCGGTGGCCGCCGCCGGGACAGGTGACATACTGCGTTGGGAGCGCTCCCGTGACCCTTCGATGACGCCCACGAGGACCGGTAGTGAACCATCCCGACCCCCTGCTCGACGCCCCGCGCCCCTGGGCCGCCCACATCTGGTGGATCGCCCTGGCCGTCGGCGCGGCCGGCTTCGCCTTCGTCTGGCTGGCCACCCCGCACGCCCGCGAGATCGACGCCGCCTGGCAGCTCGCCGCCAAGCTGCTCGCCTTCGCCTGCCTGTGCTGCGCGATCGCGTTCTTCCCCTGGGTGTCGCCGCGCCTGCACTGGCTGCTGTACGCGCCGTTCGTGTTCCTGACCGGCTACCTCATCCCGAGGATCAGCTGGTTCTACTACGGCGACGGCGCGCGGGCCCAGGGCGACGACTTCTACACGCACCTGTACCTGCTGCTCTACCCGGGGATCGTGCTGACGGTCGCCGCCGCGTACCGGATCGGGGGCGGCTCGCCGGGCCGCTGCCTGAAGATCATGGCGAGCGGGGTGCTGATCGTGTTCTCGGGCTTCCTCGACGTGATGTGGCAGGTGGTCAACCCGGTCGAGATCCCCGACCGGATCGACGCCCCGCACATCAACCTGTTCACCGGCGGGCCGATCCCGTTCTGGGGGGCGGTGGTGTTCACGCTGGCGCACGTCCCGATCCTCGCCGGGATCAACCTGCTGCCCCTGGACCGCTGGATCGGGCGCCTGACCGGGGCCGGCGCCGACCCGGACGCCACCCGGAGGAGGTGACCCCTTGCCGAACAGGCCGGCCGTCGACGTCTCCGTGGCGGCACCCGCGTACAACGAGGCGGAGAACATCGCGGCGGCGGTGACGGAATGGCGGGAGTACCTGGAGCGCCACCCGGGGGTGGCCACGTGGGAGATCGTCGTGTGCGACGACGGCAGCTCCGACGCGACCGGGCGGATCCTGCGCGAGCTGCGGGAGGACTGCCCGCAGCTCGTCGTCGTCACCTTCGCGCGCAACCGGGGCGCGGGGGCCGCCATCGCCGCGGCCGTCGCGCGCACCCGGCTGGACTGGGTGGTGCTGCTCGACTCCGACGGCCAGTTCCCGATCGCCAACCTCGACGCGTTCCTGGAGCGCATCCGGGACGGCGGCGGGCCCGCCTTCTCGGGGGCGCGGGTCAGGAAGGCCGACAGCCTGCCGTACCGGTGGGGGTCGGCGGCCAGCGGCGCGGTCAGCAACCTGCTGCACCGCACCCGCTACCGCGACTTCAACTCGATCTTCAAGGTGGTGCGCGGCCCGCTGTTCAGGGCGCTGCCGCTGGAGTCGGCGGGGATGAACTGCTCCACCGAGATCACCGCCCGCGTGGCCGAGCTGGGGCACGTGTGGGAGGAGCTGCCGATCGAGCACCGCGAGCGGGGCGGCGGCAGCCGGGGCTGGCGGTTCTGGCGCGGGGCGCGCGACCGGGCGCTGTTCGTCGGCTACCTCGGGCTGCGCCGCTGGTTGCTGCGCCGGGGCGTGCTGCGGGCGCCGCTCGCGCCGTTCCCGCTGGGCCGCTCCCCGCTGGAGGAGGTGCGATGAGCACCGTGACGAGCACCGTGACGAGCCCGGTGTCGGTGGCCCTGTTCGGCGGCGGGCGCGGCGGCGCCGGCATCGCCCGTGCGCTGCTGCGCACCCCGGGGACGAGCCTGTCGCTGCTGGTCAACGGGTACGACAACGGGCTGTCCACGGGCGCGCTGCGCCGCTGGCTGCCGGGCATGCTGGGCCCGTCCGACTTCCGCAAGAACCTGCTGCTGCACCTGGACCCCGGCGATCCGCGTCACACGCTGCTGGAACGCCGGCTCCCGCCCGGCGCCACCCCGGCCGACCTGGACGCGCTGATCGGCGACGTCGCCGCGACCGGCCCGGCGGAGGCGGCGCGGGAGCTGCGGGTCGTCGCGGACCGTCTGGCCGCCCGGCCCGGCGGGCTCGACCTGGCCGACTGCGCGCTGGGCAACCTGGTGTTCGCCGGGGCCTACCTGCGGCTGGGCGAGGACTTCAACGCGGCCGTACGGGCGTGCGCGCGCACGTTCGGCTCGCCGGTGCGGCTGCTGAACGTGACCGGCGGCGAGAACGCGTTCCTCGTCGCGCTCAAGCAGGACGGCCGGGTGCTGGCCGACGAGGCCGACATCGTCGCGCCGCAGGACGGCGTGGCCATCACCGGCCTGTTCCTGCTGCGCGAGCCGCTGTCGGCGGCCGACCGCGCCGCGCTGGCGGGCCGCCCGGCCGAGCGGGTGCGCGAGTTGCTGGCCCGCCGGTCCGCCACGGTCACGCCGAACCCCGAGGCGCTGCGGGCGCTGGCCGAGGCCGACCTGATCGTGTACGGCCCCGGCACCCCCCACTCCTCGCTGCTGCCCAGCTACCTGACCCCGGGCCTGGCCGAGGCCCTGTCCGGGAGCGGGGCCGGGAGCGGGGCCGGGAGCGGGGCCGCGGCCAGGGTGTTCGTCGTGAACGTCGGCGGCGACCACGACGTCCAGGGGCTGACGGCCACCGACCTGGTGGACCGCACGCTGGCCTACCTGGGCGACCCGGGCAACGAGCGGGCCACGATCACGCACGTGCTCAGCGGCCGGGGCGCGGGCGCTCCCGCCGTGCCGGCCCGCGTGCTGGACCGGGGTTCGTGGGCGGGGGCGCGCTGGATCAGCGCCGACCTGGAGGATCCGGCCAGGCCGGGCGCCCACCGCGGCCCGCGTACGGCCGAGGCGCTGCTCGCGGTGCTCGGCGAGGCGCCGCTGGCGCGGGCCGGGTGAGCCGGATGCTGCCCTGGACGGTCTGGCTGTGCGACCTCGACGGCACGCTGGTGGACTCGGCCCCCGCGCACGAGGCCGCCTTCCGCCACGCCCTGGCCGAGCACGCGCCCGGCGCGCTGGAGACCTTCCGCTACGCCGACCACGCGGGCGCGAGCACCGCCGCGGTGGCCGCCCGGCTGACCGGCGACCCGGCGGCGGCCGGCCGGCTGGCGCGGCACAAGCAGCGGCTCTACCGCGGCTACGTCGAGGCGGGCCTGGTGCGGCCGTTCCCCGGCGCGCGCCGCCTGCTGGACGCGCTGGGCGCGGCGGGCCGGGCCGCCTACCTGGTAACGGGCGGCAGCCGGGCCTCGGTGGAGCGGGTGCTGGCCTCGTGCCCGCTGCCGGTGCGCGACGTGCTGACCGCCGACGACGTGCCGGTGAGCAAGCCCGACCCGGGGTTCTACGCCGCGGCCTGCCGCCGCTGGGGCGTGCGCCCGGCCGCGGCCGTCGCGCTGGAGGACTGCGCGCACGGCGTGGCCTCGGCCGTCGGCGCCGGGCTGGCGACGCTGCACGTGCACACCGCCGAGCCCGCGCCCGGCGCGGTCGCGGCCCCCGACCTGGACCGCATCGTGTCCCTGCTGGAGAGGTGATCGGCGACGTGAGTGAACCGCGGGTGTGCGCGGTGATCCCGGCCGCCGGACGCGGGACGCGGCTCGGCCACGACCTCCCGAAGATCATGATCGGCCTGGCCGACGGCGTCACCGTGTGGGACGTGCTGCACCGGCGGCTGCGCCCGGTCACCGGGCACGTGCACGTCGTGGTGTCCCCGGCGGGCGCGGGCCCGTTCGGCGAGCTGGTGGCGGAAACGCCCGGGGTGTCGGTGAGCGTTCAGGAGCGGCCGACCGGGATGGGTGCGGCGATCTTCGGCGCGGCCGGGCACTGGGCCGGATACGAGACGATCCTCGTGGTCTGGGGCGACCAGGCGAACCTGTCGGCGCGGACCGTGCGCCGGGTCGTCGCCGCCCATCCGGGCGCGGGGCTGACCCTGCCGCTGGTGCCGATGGACGACCCGTACGTGGAGTACGAGCTGGCGGGGGCGGAGCTCGTCCGGGTGCGGCAGTCGCGCGAGGGCGAGGCGTGCCGGCCGGGCGGGCTCAGCGACATCGGGGTGTTCTGCCTGGCCACCGCGGGCCTGCGGGAGGCGTGGGAGCGGTACGCGGCGGGCGCGGCGCGCGGCGCGGCCACCGGCGAGGTGAACTTCCTGCCGTTCCTGGCCCATCTGTCGCGGTTCGAGGGATGGCCGGTGACGGTCGTGCCGGTGACCGACCCGGCCGAGGCACGCGGCGTCAACACGGCCGACGACCTGGAGTTCGCCCGGCGGGCGTACGCGCGGTGCACGGGCTGAGGGGCCGCGCGGCGGGCCTGGTCCGGGGGCACCGGTGGGCGGCGGGCCCGACGCTGGTGAGCACGGCGGCCAGCGGCATCGCGGCGGCCACCACGCTGGTCGTCGCGCGCGGCGCGGGGGCGAGCGCGTTCGGCCGGTTCACGGTGGTGTTGTCGATCGCGCTGATCGTCACCGTGCTCATGCTGACGAGCCTGCACTACGTCGTGCTCCAGGAGCTGCCGCGGGCCGCGCCGGGCGAGCGTCCGGCACTGGTCACGACGGCGCTGGCGGCGACGCTGGCGATGAGCGCCGGGCTGGCCGCGCTGGGCCTGCTGGCCGCCCCGCTGCTCACGCCCGCGCTGAACGTGGACGTCCCGGCGCTGGCCTACGGGCTGGCGCTGGCGGTGTCGATGACGGTCAACCAGCTCGCGGACGGGTTCCTGCGCGGGCTCGGCCGGTTCGCGCTGGTGGCCCGGCTCAAGCTGGCGGTCGCGGTCGCCTACCTGGGCGCCGCCTGCTTCTGCCTGCTGGTGCTGGGGATCAGGGACGCCGGGCCGTACCTGGTCGCGCTGATCGCGACGAACGCGGCGTTCGCGGTGGCGGCGACGGCGGCGGCCGGGGTGCGGCCGCGGGCGTTCTCGGCGCGGCTGGCCCGCTCGCTCTACCGGCACGGCGCGTACGTGACGGCCGTCGCCGCGCTGACCGGCCTGCTGTTCGGCGTGGACGTGCTCTACCTCAACCATTGGGCGGCCCCGGCCGACGTCGGCGTGTACGCGGTCTACAACGGCTTCCCCAAGCGGCTGCTCGGCGTGGTGTTCACCGACGGCGTGCTGCTGGTGCTGCTGCCCGCGATGGCGACCGCCGACAAACCGGCGCTGATGCGGCGGATCGCCCGGCTGGTCCCGGCCGTGGCGGTGGTGACGGCGGTCTTCTCCTTCGCCGCGAGCACGGTGTTCTTCCTGCTGATGGGCGGCGACTACCCGTACTCGACCGGGCTGATGACGCTGTCTGCGCTGGGCATCGGGGCGCACACGGCGTTCAACCTCTACGCGGTGGCGCTGTCCATGGACGGGGTGCGCGGCGCCCGGGTGCTGATCGGCTGCCTGCTGGCGAGCGCGCCGGTCGCGCTGGCCGTGCCGGCCTGGTGCGTCCGGTGGCACGGGGTGGCCGGCGGACTGGCCGGGTTCGCGCTGGTCAACCTCCTCCTGCTGGCCGTCGTGGCCGTGACGGCCGCGCGCGTCTACCTCAAGGACCTGTCATGAGAATCGCCTGCGTCGTCAACCAGTTCCCGCCCAACGTCACGGCGGGGCTCGGCCGCTACGTCGAGCTGATCACCCCATGGCTCGCCCGCGACCACGAGCTCACCGTCCACACGCTCAACGTCGGCGGCCTGCCCGTGGACGAGCGCGTGGACGGCGTCACCGTGCACCGGCCGCGCGTCCGGCTGCCCGGCGCGCGCGGGCGGCGGCTCAACCGCACCCGCCGCGCCGAGTTCCTGCTGCTGGCCGCGCAGGTCGTGGTCAGCGACTGGCGGTACGTGCGGCGGCTGCGCCGCGGCGGGCGGCCGGACCTGGTCGCCGTGCACGACTCGACGAACTTCCTGGCCGCCCTGCTCTGCCACCACCTGCTGCGGCTGCCGGTGGTCCTGCACGTGCACACCACCGAGTACGGGGTGGCGGCGCAGCGCAGCATCCGCGATCCGCTGAACCTGTTCGCGGCGCTGGAACGCCACCTGGCCCGGATCTCGCGGCGGGTGGTGGTGGCCACGCCCGAGGTGCGCGAGCAGCTTCTCGCCGCGGGGTGGCGGCGTACGCCCATCGACGTGGTGCCGCTCGGCGGCACGTACGAGCGGGTCGTCGCCGATCCGGCCTTCGACCGGGACGCGCTGCGGCGGGGCGCGGCGGCGCTGCGGCGGCGGCTGGGGTTGTCGGACCAGGACAAGGTGCTGCTGTTCGTCGGCAGGATCGAACGCCAGAAGGGCGTCTACCAGCTGCTGGAGGCGATGCGCGCGGCGTCGGCCGCCGTGCCGGGGCTGCGGCTGCTGATCGTCGGCGAGGGGGACGAGGTGGGCGTCCGGCGCATCGTGGGCGCGACCGGGCTGCGCGGGCGGGTGCTCACCTCGGGCCGGTTCGTCACCGGCCGCGAGCTGCTGGAGTACTACGAGCTGGCCGACGCCTGCGTGTTCCCCTCGCTGTTCGAGCCGTTCGGGCTGGTCGCGACCGAGGCGATGGCGCTGGGACGGGCGACGATCCTCGGCGACGGCTTCTCCCGGATCTTCCTCGGGGACGACCCGGCGCGGCCCGCGGCGCGGTTCGTCCGGGCCGCCGAGCCGGCCGACATCGCGCGCGGGATCATCGACGTCATGTCGGACGAGGCGCTGCGGCGGTCGCTGGGCGAGCGCGGCGAGCGGTTCGTCCGCGAGGGTCTGAGCTGGGAGCGCGCGGCGGCGGCGACGACCGCGGTCTACCGGGCGGCGCTCAAGCCGCCCGGCTCCTGAAGGGTCAGGCCGGGCCGCCCCGCAGGACGCGCAGGGAGCCGACGGCCAGCCCGGTGACCAGCACCACGTGCACGGCCAGGTGCACGGCCATGAAGTAGGCGGTGAAGGCCGGGCCGCGCTCCCGGTGGACGAACCGCAGCAGCTCCGGATCGGCCACCACGAACCACCCGACCAGCACGACGGGCGCCGCGAACAGCGCGGGCGCGAACAGGCCCAGCGGCAGGCAGGCCAGCGCCAGCGCGCAGGCGAGGATCCCGGCCCGGCTGTTGGCGTTCTCCGGCTTGGCCGCGCCCCGCCTGGCCGTGGCCAGCGCGAGCGGGATCAGCGGCAGCGCCCGCCGCCACTGCTCCGACAGCACGGGCAGGAACCGGTGGCCCTCGTCGTGCCGGCCGGCCACGGCGTCGGTCAGCACGATCCGGGTGTGGACGGCCAGGCGGCTGCTGTACTCGACGTCCTCGCAGTCGCGCAGGCTCTCGTCGAGCCGGCCGGCCCGGGTCAGCACGTCGCGGCGGATGGCGGCCAGGGCGAACACGACGCTGTTGACCTCGCCCAGGTGCCGGCGCCGCCAGTGGACCTGGTGCAGCAGCCGGTACCACTCGACCGGGCCGTCGTCGATCAGCGGCTCGGTGTCGTAGACGCCGTGCACGCAGCCGACGCCCGGATCGGCCTCCAGGATCGCGACGGCATTGGCGACCGCGTCGGGCCGCAGCGCCACGTCGCTGTCCAGGAAGAAGATCACCTCGCCGGTCGTGTGCTCGACGCCGGCGTTCCTGGCCGCCGACACGCCGCGGTTGGCGGGCAGGCGCACGACCCGGCAGCCCAGCTCCTCGGCGATGGCCGCCGAGCCGTCGGAGCCGGCGTCGTCGACGACCACGATCTCGTCGGGCAGGCGGGTCTGGGCCAGCACCGACTCCAGGCACAGGCGCAGGGTCCTGGCCGCGTTGTAGCACGGCACGATCAGCGAAACCGTCGTCACGAGCGTTGCCCTCCGGCGAGTTCCCGGTCGCGGTCACCACGGCCCGCGGCCCTGCTCCATGATCTCGCACGGACCCCCGCCTCAGCCAGTCAGGATCCCGCCGAGCACGTCGTCCAGAGTGACGACGCCGAGCACCCGTCCGGACTCGTCGGCGACCGCGGCGAGCTGGGCGCGGCGGGCGCGCATGACGGCCAGCACCTGGGCCAGGGTGGCGGTGGCGGGCACCTGCGGCAGGGCGCGCACGGGCAGCGGCTCGGCGGCGCCGTGGCCGTTCAGCGCGTCCAGGACGTGCAGGTAGCCGCGCAGTTCGGCGGGGTCGGCGCCGTGCACGGGGAAGCGGGAGTGGCCGTGGCGGCCGGCGTACCGTTGCAGGCCGGCGCTGTCGATGGTCTCGGGCACGCTGACGACCTCGCTCATCGGCACCATCACCGAGCCGACCGGGCGGGCGTGCAGGGCGAGGGTGGCGATCAGGCGGTCGCGTTCGTCCTGGCGGAGCAGGCGGTGGCGGCGCGACTCCTCGATGAGCACGGGCAGCTCGCCGGAGGTGTAGACCGTACGGACCTCCTCGGCGGACGGGACGCGCAGCAGCCGCAGCACCACCCCCGCCATGGCCTTGACCAGCGTCAGCACCGGCCGGGTCGCCCTGGCCAGCACGAACAGCGGCGGCACCAGCCACAGCGCGGCCACGTCGGGCGCCGACAGCGCCAGGTTCTTCGGCACCATCTCGCCGATGATGACGTGCGCGGCCACCACCAGCAGCAGGGCCAGCGCGAAGGCGACCGGATGGACCAGCCGCTCGGGCAGCCCCACGGCGGCCAGCAGCGGCCCGACCGCCCCGGCCACCACCGGCTCCCCGGCCGCGCCGAGCACCAGCGAGGCCAGCGT
Organism: Nonomuraea sp. NPDC048881; assembly: GCF_040649795.1. Lineage (NCBI taxonomy): Bacteria > Bacillati > Actinomycetota > Actinomycetes > Streptosporangiales > Streptosporangiaceae > Nonomuraea > Nonomuraea sp. NPDC048881. The sequence goes on along the minus strand of NZ_JBEZGC010000039.1, from coordinate 5,370 downwards.
CACGCCGAGCTGCGCCACCGCCAGCATGGTGGGGACGGCGTTCATGGCGGCGAGCACGGCCTGCGCCCGCCGCGACCCCTCGCGCGCCCGCGGCTCGATCAGGGTGCGGCGGGCGGAGATGAGCGCGAACTCCGCGCCCACGAAGAAGCCGTTGACGGCCAACAGCAGCACGATGACCAGCCCTTGGGCGAGGCTCACCGGCGCTCCCCCGCCCGGCCCGGCGCGGTGAGCGTGACCTGCTCGATCCGGCGTCCCCGCATGGTCTCCACCCGCAGGACCCACTCGCGCACCGCGACCTCGTCGCCCGGGTCCGGGATGCGGCCGAGCGCGGCCAGCACCAGCCCGGCGAGCGTCTCGTAGGGGCCCTGCGGCATGCGGAAGCCGGTGCGCTCCTCGACCTCGTCGGCGCGCAGCAGGGCCGGCAGGCCCACGGAGGCGCCCGGCGCGAGCAGCACGGGCGAGGGCTCGTCGGACTGCTCCTCGGGCAGGTCGTACTCGTCGGCGATGTCGCCGATCAGCTCCTCCACCAGGTCCTCGACGGTGACGACGCCGGCCAGGCCGCCGTACTCGTCGATCACGACGGCCATCTCGGCGCGGGCGGAGGCCAGGCGCTCCTGCACGACCTCCAGCCGCAGCGTCTCGGGCACCTGGAGGGCGGGCCGGGCGATCGCGGCCACCGGGGTCGCGTCGCGTTCGGACGGGGGCACCGCGCAGGCGCCGGGGACGCTGGCGATGCCGAGGATGTCGTCGCGTTCCGCGCCGCAGACCGGGATGCGCAGGTGGCGGCGGCTCCTGGCCAGCTTGAGGAAGTCGGCGACGCTGGTCGTTCCGGGGACGGTCACGCAGTCCGTACGCGGGGTCATGGCCTCGGCCGCGGTCTTGCCGCCGAAGCGCAGGGCCCGCTGGAGCATGGCGGCGGTGCCGGGCTGGAGCACGCCGGCCTCGGCCGACAGGCGAACCAGGAGGCCCAGCTCCTCGGGCGAGCGGGCGGAGGCCAGCTCCTCCTGCGGCTCGGCGCCGAGCCGTCGGACGATCGCGTCGGCCACCGCGTTGCACAGCCGGATCAGCGGCCCGCACGCCGCCGAGAACGCCCGCTGCGGCGGCGTCGCCAGCCGGGCCACCGCGAGCGGCCTGGACAGGGCGGCGTTCTTGGGCACCAGCTCGCCCAGCACCATCTGCGCCACCGTGGACAGCGCGATCGCCAGCACGACCGGCAGCACCGGGACGCCGCCCAGCAGCGGGTCGAGCAGGTCGGCGATGGCGGGCTCGGCCACCACGCCGAGCAGCAGCGAGGTGACGGTGATGCCGAGCTGGGCGCCCGACAGGTGGAACGACAGCCGTTGCACCGCGGCCTCGACGCCCTGGGCGCCCCGGTCGCCGTCCTCGGCGAGCTGGCGGACCTGGCCGCGTTCGACGGTGACGAGGGAGAACTCGGCCGCGACGAAGACGCCGTTGGCCAGGATCAGGGCCAGGGCCGCGAGCAGGTGGACGGCGTCGAGGAGCACGTCAGCCCGGGCCCTCGGGTAACTCGGGTAACGCCGCGGGCGGCCGGTCGTGCTCAGACTCCACGGGCGAAAGCTAGCATCCGGCTCGGGCGTGCGGAAGTCATGACGAACCGCCAGTGCTCAGACGTTGCCCATCACGCGCGTCACCTGGATCTCCAGCACCACCCTGGACGGGTTGGGCCGGGGCGGCTTGTAGCGGGCGGTGTACCGGCGTTCGGCGTCGGCGACCTGCTCGGGCTCGGTGCGCACCACGGCCCGTCCCTCCAGGGTGGACCAGCGGCGGCCGTCGACCTGGCACAGCGACACCGCCGCGCCGTCCGCGCCGTTCGCGCCGATCAGGCGGGCCTTGCGGGAGGAGCCCGAGGTGATCACGCGGGCGGTCGCGGTGTCCAGGTCGAGGGTCGCGCCGACGGGCACGACATGCGGCGGGCCGCCGTCGCGGGCGGTGGCGAGCGTGCACAGGTGCCGCTCCCGCCAGAACGCGGCGAACTCCTCGCCCAGCTCGGCCAGGTCCACGATCCTCCTCGGGGTTCCGGGGCCTCGTCGGGCCTCCGGGCGAGCGACATCGTATAGCGGCTGGTGAGGAGGCGGCTCAGGAGGGCGGGCCCTGGCGGGCGTGCGAGGTGTAGATCCCGACCTCGTCGGGGCGGATCAGGCCGTCCTGGATGGCGCAGATGAGCAGTTTCTCCTTGGTCGGCGCGGGCCGGCCGGCCGCCGCGTACTTGACCCTGGCCCGGTCGATGTACTGGCGCACGGTGCGTTCCTTGATGCCCATGCGGGCCGCGACCGACGCCTTCGACATCGACTGGAACCAGAACAGCAGCGCCGCCCGCTCCTTGTCCGACAGCTGGGGGCGGTGGGGGCCCTCGTCCGTGGCGATGGCCTGGGCCATGGGCAGCGTCACGGACGGCCGGTCGGCGGCCACCTCCATGATCGTCTCCAGGCAGGACTCCCGGGTGGCGCGTCCCTTGCCGATGAACGCCGACGCGCCCGCGTCGAGCACCGCCCGGACGATCTCGGGCTCCTCGTGCTCGGAGAAGACGATCACCCGCTGGCCGTCCGCGCACAGGCCGCCCACCCGGTCGGCGACCATCGTGCCGTTGAGGTTGAGGTCGAGCAGCAGCACGTCGGCGGCCACGCCGCGGACCGACTCGATCGTGGGGCCCTGGGCGACCAGCTCGACGCCGCTGCCCGGCCCGAACCAGGAGCGCACGCCGTCCACCACCACCTGGTGGTCCTCGACCAGGGCGACCGTCACGGACGCTGCCAGATGCTGTTGACCCATACCTCCCCTCCCTGGCGCTGGTAGGTGACCACGACCCCGCTGGGCTCGCGCACCGGCGTGGGGCTGACCGGCAGGTCGTCGTTGTCGGCGACGACGGCCACGCTCACCATGGCCGACATCGCCGACACGGTGACCCTGGCCCGCGAGCGGGCGCCGTCCAGCGCCAGCACGGGCGCCCTGAGCAGATCCTCCCGCACGCCCTCGGGCAGCGCGGGCAGGTTCTCGCCGAACGGCGGCGCGGTCACCAGCACCTGACGCCGCTCGGCCGCGTCGATGCGCTCGCGCAGCGCGGCCACCAGCGCGTCCGGGACGTCCTCGCGCTCGGTGATCAGGCGGCGCAGCCGCATGGCGCCGGCCGTGCAGTCCTCGCGGACGCGCGGATCGCCGGGGTCGGCGCCGTCGGCGAGCTGCTGGAGCAGCGACTCGGCCACGTCCCTGATGGCGGCGTACCTGCGGATGCGGTCGGCGTGGATGCTCCTGGCCGACTCCCGCCAGGCGTCGTCGGCGGCGAGCCGGCGGGCCAGCAGCACGGCGTCCTCGGCGCGGGCGCGCAGCAGGGCGCAGCCGGCCGTGTAGCCGAGCTGCATGGTGACGCCGCCGACGATGACCACCAGGTACTTGGCGACCGACACCCGGTCGAACGCCCCGGCCACGGCCATCGCGGCCAGCATGACGGCGGCGTTGACGGCCAGGAACGCGCCCAGCTCCGCCCGCCAGCGCGGCCGGTTCCAGGCCAGCATGACGCCCAGCCAGCCGACCGACCCCCATCCCCAGTCGCTGATGCCGAGCAGGTCCTGCGGGCGACAGGCCACGATCACCGCGACGTCGGCGGCCAGCGCCGCGACCGCCAGGCCGAGGACGCGGTCCGGGCCGCGCGAGGTGCGCGCGAGCGCCAGGCCCGCGATCACGCCGACCGCCGTGTAGACGACCCAGGCGGCCGCGGCGAGCAGCGGCCAGCGGAAGGAGCCCCAGCCGGTGACGGTGACGGTGAGGTCGTAGCCGGTGTGCCAGAACCCGGCGATGACGGCCGCGCCGAGCGCGGTGTAGCGGGCGTAGCGCTGGGCGACCTGCTCGATGTCGTCGGTCACGGCCGCCACCACATGCTCACCCGCGTGCCGGTGTCGCCTGAGGAGATCCGGGCGCCGCCGCCGCGCAGCGCGTTCATCGTGTCGAGGATCGAGCCGCGCACGCCGAACCGGTCGGGCGGCAGGCGGTCCTGGTCGAAGCCGTGGCCCGCGTCGGCGACCTCCACCCGGATCTCGCCGTCGTGCCCGCTGGAGACCAGCACGGCCTCGGCCACGCCGGCGTGCAGCGCGACGTTGGCCAGGGCCTCGGTGACGGCGCGGGCGAAGTGCTCGGCGACGTCGCCGGGGACGGTCTGCGGGATCAGGCGGCGGCGCACGTCCAGGCCGGGCACGCGGCCGGCCACCTCGTCGAGCAGGGCGTCGAGGGCGATGAGGGCGGTCTCGGGACGTGGCCGGTCGCGCAGCTTCTCCAGCGCGGCCAGGTCGGCTCCCACCTGGGAGCGCAGGGTGGGCGACGGCTCGTCGTAGGTGCCGAGGCCGACCATGGTCAGGGTGTGCAGGGCGGTCTCGTGGATGCTGGCGACCTGGCGCAGCTCGTCCTCGCGGCGCAGGCGTTCGACCATGAGGGCGATCTCGGCCCGCGCGCTCTCGCGCAGGAAGGCGTCGGCGGAGGCGGCCGAGCGGCGCAGCAGCGTCATCAGCATCACGATCGCCAGGAGCTGGACGAGGTGGATGCCCAGCGTGCCGGCGACGTCCTGGGACGGCGCGGCGAGCCGCACCCCCGCCAGGTACGCCCCCGCCACGGCCAGCCCGGCCGGCACGGCGATCCGGGGCCGCCAGGTCACCCCGATGACGACGATCGTCATGGTGACCAGCCCCGCGATCCAGCTCGACCCGGCGTCGAACGCCCGGACGGGCACCAGGTGGCGCTGGGCCAGGCAGGCCGCCACGGTGGTCGCCGCGTCACCGGCCACCAGCCAGTGCGGCAGCGGCTCCTCGGCGCGCAGCCGGCGCAGGTACAGCCCGGTCCACACCAGGCCGGCCGCCAGCGCGGGCGCCAGCCACGCGGCCGAGACCGGCGGGACCGCGCCGAGACCGGCCGCGACCACCGACACCAGGCCGACGGCGCCGCGCGCGCCCGCGGCGGTACGCGCGACGGCCTTGTCGAGCTGCCGGGTCGCGGAGTCGTACCTCGTGTCGTGCCGCGTGTCGTGTCTGGGGTCGCGCCTCTTGCCGAGACGTGTGGAGCCGAGGTGAGCCATGTGCGATCCGCCCGCGAAGAGGGCACAGGACGGGTCTCACAATATCGACTTTGAACAGGCTTGTTCCTGTCATGACGGTCGGCTGTTTCCATGGCTCTTCCTCGGGGGGCCGGCGGCGCTCCGGTGCGCGTGCGCCGCCCTGCCTCACTGTGGGTCGCGCGGGACGGAGGCGGCATGACGGCCGATCAGCCGTCGTGCCGCCACGACGCCTTAACCGGCGTCACTCACAACCCCCGCCACGCGGCAGAACAGGGGACGGGGAGTCGCCCCCCACCCGAGGGGCCATAATGAAG
>NZ_JBEZGC010000038.1:0-29426 GCF_040649795.1 Nonomuraea sp. NPDC048881 | reverse complement strand
GTCGCGAACCCCCACCCGAACGTCTTGTCCAGGAACGCCCACAGGAAGATCCAGCCGATCGCGATCCGGGCGACGGCCCAGACGTAGTCGACCGGACGTCGGCCGGCGGCGGTGATGCTCGGGTAGGTGACGGGCCTGTCGATCGTGGCGGCCATGACGATCCCCTTTCAGCGATGGTTCGTCGTTCTCTTCCGCGCCTCCATCGCACCGTTTTCCGCGCGCCGCGGGCAGTGTCCTACGACCGTCGGCCGAAGGACCTTGGTCCTCACCGCCGTGCCGCCGCGGTGGCCGCGCCCCCGTCTTCGGTGACCCGGTAAATGACGAAAATATGGCCATTTACCGACGCCGAAGTGACCGGGCCGTAATGGCACCTTTCTCCCGAACTTTCCCACGGAAAAACGTGTGGATCTTGTGTCTTGACCTGGGTGATGGCGCGTGTAAGGCTTCGAGCCAAATGATCTAGCGCCCGCGATCTGCCACGAAAGGCTGGGGCTTAATGGCGCATTTATCCTCTCTTCGTACCGTCAAGAATTCTCTCCTCCAACTGGAGGTCGAGGACGCCGAGGCCGCCTCGCTGGCCTCCTGGACCGGTCACGTCCGCTACACCCCGAAATACGGGTCGCGGAAGACCACCGCGGAAACCTGGGGGCTCGAACTCGCTCCCCTGTCCTCCCTCACGGCAGGCGTCAACTCGGTCCGCGGACGCGAACGAGAGCGCTTCTCCCTGGCGGGCGGCGAGGTCGTCGTCTACGACTGCGAGGATCCCTCCGACGCCAGGTGGGCCGCCTGGCTCGGCCCCTGGCACATGGCGCACGGGCTCTTCTACTCCCCCGAGTGGGAGTCGGCCGACATCGTCGACATGTTCAGCCGCGTGACGTGGCAGGACACCCCCGAGGGCATGATGGCCGACGGCGGCAAGCGGTTCGACGTCTCCATGGAGCTCTACGCGATCTCGATCGCGGGTGTGGGCACCATGACGGTCGAGCCGAAGCAGGCGGGGATCAACCGCATTCCCAAGTGGCGGGGCTACGGGGCGCCCTCGGGCGAGCTGTGGCGGCTGCCCGCGCCCCCGTCCGACTCGGTGGCCCCCTTCCTGCTGGTCACCGACACCGCCATCGTCACGCTGCATCCCTGGAACGCCCCGAGCTACAACAAGGCGGGCGTGGCGGCCCGCTCGGGCGCGGGCACCCCGGAGACCGCGGCCGACTTCCTGAACAAGGTCAAGCGCGTCGAGTGGCGGGCCTGACGTGGAACCGCTGACCGCGGTGGTCATCATCCTGGCCGTCCTGGTCGCTCTGCTGTTCGCGGCGGGGGCCGGACTCTACCGGCGGGTACGCGAACTGGAACTGGCCACCTACAACGGGGTCGGCGTGCGCTTCGCCGCGGCCGGGTCCGAGGCCCAGGCGAACGGGCTGGGCGTGCCCGGCGCCACGACCATGGTGATCAAGGTCAACCGTCGCTGCCCCATCTGCGACGACGTCCTGCTCGCCGCCGCCGGGATGGCGGCCGGCCTGCCCTCGGACCTGTCGTTCACCGTGTTGTCGGACGACCCCGGGTTCGACAAGTCCCTGCCCGATTCCATCCGGGTGATCAAGGACCCGGCGATCTGGCGCGCGGCGAGCGTGCCCTACAGCCCGGCCCTGCTCGTCGTGGACGAGAACGGCGTCGTGGTGTTCACGGCTCCGGTGGGGTCGGGAGAGGCGCTCACGGAGATCGTCGACCGAGCGGTCGCGAACAGAAAGGGAGTGAAGCTGTGAAGGCCGAGAAGCGGACCTCGATACTCGACCAGATACCCAGCGCCGAGGAGATGCCCGAGCAGGCGTTGCCGACGCGGGTGGGCGCCACGCGCGAGGGCTGGAGCAGGCGGCGCGTGCTCGGCATCGCCACCGGCGCCGCCGTGGCGACCGGGCTGGGCGTCCTCGACCTCCTGCCCTGGTCGAAGCCGCGCGGCGCGACGGCCGCCGCCTACACCGCGTGGGAGACCTGCCACGGCTTCGCCGACGCCGGTTCCGTCTGCGTGCCGTCCTCCGCGCTCTACTCGGGCAACTGCTCCGGCTCCTGGCACCGCAACGACGGCGCGTCCGGCACCTGCTACAACCTCCGCTACACCCACAACCCCTCCAGCTGTGACGGCAACAACGCCTGGAAGTGGTACGGCGGCGGCACCACCAGCACCCGCCGCATGTGCTCCGACGGCTGGTACGAGTACCACGACTGCGGCGGCGGCAACGTCTCCCGCTTCTCCATCTGCCGTACGGCGATCTGACCTGAGTTCATGAGCGACTCCGCCACCAGAAAATCCGTCCGCCTGCTGGTGCCCGGACTGGCACTGATCGCGGCGACGGAGGCCCTGGTGCTGTATTCGAGGGTTGCGGGCGCGGACACGAAGGGCTTCACCTGGCTGGTGGCCGCCCTCGTCGCCGGCTTCTCCCTCTCGGGCTCCGTTTGAAGCCTGAACAGCGCCTGGGTGCTGTCCTCGTCGGTCCGGCGGGGTGCTGATGTCGCCGGCTTCATCGCCGGATTGTTCGTGGGAGCGGGCGCCGTCACGTTCGTGCTGGTGGTCGTCGGCTCCGTGCTGCGGGCTCCGTTCCCCGCAGTGGTTCTGCAGATCATGGTCGCCGCGGCTGCGGTGATCTTCCTGCTGCGCGAGCTGGACGTGTTGTCCTTCCCGTTGCTCCAGAACGCGCGGCTCGTGCCGCAGTTCGTCACCAGGATCCCCTTCTGGGGCGCCGTGCAGTTCGGCGCCGAGATGGGCACGGGGATGCGCACGTACTCGCCGACAGGGCTGCCGCACATCATGGCGGTGGCGATCCTGTTCCTGGCGTCCTGGCAGGAGGCGCTCCTGGCGGGCGCCGGCTTCGCGGCGGCGCGGGCGATGATGCTCCTGACCTTCGCCCTCGCGCGGGACCGGATGGAGGCGGACACGGCGTTCTCCTTCACACTGCCGAAGATGAAGGTCCTGTTCGTCGTGCTCGCGGCGCCCGTGGTGGCGATGCTGGTGATCGGATGATCGCCCTCGTCGCCCGCTACGGGCTGGGTCTCGTCCTGGTGCTGGCGGTGCTCGGGAAGGCGCGCAACCTCGGCGCCTTCCGGAGCGGCCTGGCGGCCTTCGGGCTCCATGGACGGGTGGCCCGGGCGGGCGCCTTCACGGTGGTGACCGTGGAGGCGCTCGTCGCCCTCGCCGCCTTCTCCCCCGTCGCCGGCGACGTGCTGGTGGGTGTGGCCGGGACGTGTCTGGGCCTGTCGTTCACGGTGGCGCAGACGTATCTTCTGGTCATGGGCGAGCAGGCGGCTCCCTGCCTGTGCTTCGGCGCCGCGGAGCGGGCCTCGGCCCGCACGTTCGGCCGGGCGGCGCTGGTCCTGCTGATGGGGCTGGCGCTGTGGGGCGCCGCGGTCTGAGAACCGGCCCGACCCTCCGCCGGCCTCGTCGGGTGTTGCAAGTGAGGCGTCCACGACGGAGGGTTGGGCCGGTGACCGACGACGGGTTCGGCGAGAAGGTCATGAGCGATCGGCTGCGCACGTGGCGACGGCCCCGCGGGCCGGCGTTCGTCCCGCGCAGGGCGCTGGTCGCCGGGTCGGCCGCCGTCATGGTGGTCGTCGGCGGTCTCGCCGTCTTCCATGCGCGTTCGCCCGCCGGTCCGGACACCGGCGTGACGGTGGCCTCGCCGCCGCACGTCGTCCGGCCGCCCGCCCAGGCGCCGGCGCTGCCCGTCACCGGCCCGGCCGGGCGGGGCGTCCTGGTGTACACCGCCTGCCAGTCGCAGTGCCCCACCTTCCTGCTGCTCGCCGACGGCCGGCAGTTCCTGCTGGGCGCGCGGACCGTCAGCCCGCCGGGCAACATCACGCTCTCCCCCGACGGGCGCTGGCTCGGGCAACCCGTCAGAGGCGGGTACGAGGTCAGAGACCTGCTGGGCGTCGCGGTCCACCGGCTCGAACCGCCGACCGGCGGCGGCGCGGACAGCGCGTACAGTCCATGGGCGTGGTCGGCGGACTCCCGGCGGCTGATCGTCGGCTATCACTCCAGCGGGGACGTGCGCTCCTACCGGACGCTGGAGCTCCCGAGCGGCAATGCCCGCGAACTCGACCTGCCGCCCGGACGGGAGCCGGTCGGCCTGCCGCCGTCGGGCGAGCCGCTCCTCCTCGACATCGGACGGCACGACAGGCCGCCGCTCGACCGGGTCACGCTGGAGCACGCCGGCACCGGCCGCGCCCTCACCCTGACGTCCGGCGCGGGCGTCCTCAGCGACACCGACCACGGGCTGTCCGTGCAGGTGAGCGGTGAGCGGATCTTCACCCTGGAGTACTCCGGCGACCGGATCACGGTCCTGGAGTTCGACGTCACGGGACGGCAGGTGGCCCGCCTGCCGCTGCCGGCCGGCCGGTTCCCGGTCGGACCGGTGGACGGCGGCTTCGCCGTCGTCCAGGTCCCCCAGGACCAGGTCCGTGGGCGGCAGGAGCTGGCGGTGCTCTCCCCGTCGGGCGGCCGGCCGCTGTTCGACGTGCCCGGCCTGGCGGCCGTCGTCCTGCCGGGCGGGGCCCGGCACTAGACGGCCGCGGGGTTTCGCCCGGCGTCGGCGTTCAGGGACGGATGACGACGGTGTGCCCGGTGTGCTCGATCAGCTCGCCGACCACCGGGGCGCCGGGGATCTCCCCGGCTACCAGCAGCCCCCCTGAGGTCTGCGCGTCGGCGAGCAGCAGCAGGGTCTCCTCCGGGACGTCGCCGGGATCGAGATGCGGGGCCACCCAGTCGAGGTTGCGTCGCGAGCCGCCAGGGACGAACCCCTCCTTCACGGCCTGCGCCGCGCCGTCCAGCGTCGGCACGGCCGAGGCGTGCAGCACGGCGGTGACGCCGGAGGCGCGGGCCAGCTTGTGGAGGTGGCCCAGCAGGCCGAAGCCGGTGACGTCGGTGGCGCAGCGGATCCCGGCGGCCACGGCCTGGCGCGAGGCGTCCGCGTTCAGCCGGGTCATGGTCTCCACGGCGTGCGGGAACACCTCGCCGGTGTTCTTGTGCCGGTTGTTGAGCACGCCCAGGCCGAGCGGCTTGGTCAGGGACAGCGGCAGGCCGGGGCGCCCGGCGTCGTTGCGCAGCAGCCGGTCGGGTTCGGCGACGCCGGTGACGGCCAGGCCGTACTTGGGTTCGGCGTCCACGACGCTGTGCCCGCCGGCCAGGTGGCAGCCCGCCTGGGCGGCCACCTCCGCGCCGCCCCGCAGCACCTCGGCGGCCAGGTCGTAGGGCAGGAGGTCGGGGGGCCAGCACAGGAGGTTGAGCGCGACCACGGGCCGCCCGCCCATGGCGTAGACGTCGGAGAGGGCGTTCGCCGCGGCGATGCGGCCCCAGTCGTAGGGGTCGTCGACCACCGGGGTGAAGAAGTCGGCCGTGCTGATGAGCACGGATCCGTCCTGGGTGCGGACCACGGCGGCGTCGTCGCCGGATTCCAGCCCCACCACGAGCTCCGCCTCGGGATCTCGGGGGAACGGCATGCGTGCGTCGCCGAGCAGCGATTCCAGGTCCGCCGCGGGGATCTTGCAGGCGCAGCCGCCGCCTTGGGCGTACTGCGTGAGCCTCTTCATGATCACACCTTAAGACGATCACGGCCGCCATGATCGCTTTTCTGGCGGTTGATCATATGATGCCTGATCGGCCCCGGTACGAGACCTGGAGACACCGTGCTTCTCACGCCGAACGGACGTCCCTAGCATGACCGACCATCGTCGATCCATCCCGCGGACGGACACGCTGCTCGCCGACCCCCGGCTGGTCGAGGCCCGACGGCGGTTCGGCCACGCCCAGGTCAAGGCCGTGATCGTCGCGGCGCAGCGGCGGGCCAGAGAGGGCGAGCTCGCGCCGGAGGACGTCCTGACCGCGGCGCTGGCGGCCCTGCCCGCCTCCGCCGCCGGCCTGCGGCCGGTGATCAACGCGACCGGCGTGCTGCTGCACACCAACCTGGGCCGCGCCCCGCTGTCGGACGCCGCCCGCCAGGCTGTGCAGCTGGCCGCCGGGGTCACCGACGTCGAACTCGACCTCGACACGGGCGACCGGGGCAGACGGGGACGTACGGCGCTGGCCGCCCTGTCCGCCGCCGTGCCCGCGGCCGAGGCGGTCCACGTCGTGAACAACAACGCGGCGGCGCTCGTGCTGGCGGCCACCGCGCTGGCGGCGGGCGGCGAGATCGTGGTCAGCCGGGGGGAGCTGATCGAGATCGGGGACGGCTTCCGCCTTCCCGACCTGCTCGTCTCCACGGGGGCCCGGCTGCGCGAGGTCGGCATGACCAACCGCACCGCCCTGGCGGACTACGCCGACGCGATCGGGCCGCGAACGGGTCTGGTGCTGAAGGTGCATCCGTCCAACTACCGGATCGAGGGGTTCACGGCCGACGTCCCGGTGTCGCGGCTGGCGGCGTTGTGCCGGGAGCGGGGTGTCCCCCTCGTCGCCGACGCCGGCTCGGGGCTGCTGGCCCACGAGCCGCTGCTGCCCCGCGAGCCCGACGTCACGAGCTGGTTGACCGAGGGCGCGGACCTCGTCACCACCAGCGGGGACAAACTGCTCGGCGGCCCTCAATGCGGGCTGCTGTTCGGCCGCGCCGACCTCATGGACCGGCTGCGCCGCCATCCCCTCGCCCGCGCGCTGCGGGTGGACAAGATCACGCTGGCGGCGCTGGAGGCCACGGTCGCGGGCCCGCCGACGCCGACCTGGGAGAGCCTGCACGCCGATCAGGCCACGCTGCGCTCCCGCGCCGAGGACCTGGCGGCCCGGCTGCGCGACAAGGGGATCGACGCCGAGGCCGTCGACAGCCGGAGCGTGGTCGGCGGCGGGGGCGCGCCCGGGGTGTCCCTGCCGAGCGCCGCCGTCGCGCTGGACCGGCGGGCGGCCGCGGCCCTGCGCCGGGCGCAGCCGCCCGTGCTCGCCCGGGTGGAGAACGGCCGCTGCCTGCTCGACCTGCGCGCGGTGCCGTCCGGCCACGACGGGACGCTGCTGGCCGCCGTCCTCACCGCGTGGCCGCAGGGCTGACCGGGCCCGCCGTGGACGACCGCGGCGGCGCCGCGCCCGGGTAGCTCCGTGCCACCAGGGCCGCGTCGTTCCCACCCGGCCGAGCAGGGCGGAACCGCGGTTGCGCTGGAAGGGCAGGCCGACGTACGTCAGGCCGGGCACGGGGCTGACGCCGCCGGTGTGCAGCGGCACGTCGCCGGCCAGGGCGCCGGGCACCCGCATAGTCGGGCCGGTAGCCGGTCGCCCAGATCACGACGGACGGCGTGACGGTCTGCCCGCCGGCCGTCCGCAGCCGGCCGCCGTCGGCGGAGACGACGCCGTCGACGACGCGGACGCCCAGGCGGCGCAGTCGCCCGCGGGATCCGCGCGGTGCGCGGCTACCTCGCCCACGTGGTCGGCCAGGCGGACGCCGCCCACGCCCGCGGCCTGTCCTTCCCCGAGGCCGAGAGGGCGCTCGCATGAGGCCGCCGGAGACCGCCCCGGGAGAGGGAGCGGCATCCCCCTCGCGGGGGAGCACACCGGACGGCTCCCGGGAAAGGCTGGCAGGCATGAGCACCTCCTCCCCGCTCGCGACGGCCACACCGCCGGACCGGCTCACCATCTGGGCCGGGCGAGCCATGATCTTCATCGCCCTGGCGCACACCGCCGTGTTCGCCCCCCTCGCCCCCTGGGCGAGCTGGCTCGCCGGAGACCTGCGCGACGGCCTCGCGGACGGCGACTCGCAGGCGGTCTTCTGGGCGCTGCCCGGCGGGTTCGTCGTGGTGCTGGCGCTGCTGGGTCTGCTGGTGGCGCGGGCGGGACGGCAGGGACAGCAGGTTCCCGGATATGTCGGCTGGGCGCTCCTCGCCTGGGGGGCCATAGGCGTCGGCCTGATCGGAATGAGCGGTTTCATTACCGCGATCGTGCCTTCCGGGCTGCTCATCGCGGCGAACGTCATCGCGGTGCGGGAAAGGCGCGACCGGCGTGCCGTGCGCGGCGGCCATGATCGTCCCGGCGGCATCACCCGACGTCAGACCCCCTGAGAGGGCGCGATGCCTCGCTGCCGTTCCGGCGGGCCCGTTTTCGGACGTGTCGTTATCGGGTTTTCGCTTATTTGGCCGCTTAACGGCCTTGAGGCGGCATAGTAATTTTCTCAAATGCCTCAATCACGTGGTAGGCGACGGCCGGTCATCGCACGATGGCTGGCCGTCCTCGTCATCGCCGCCGTCATCCCGGCGGGACCGGGCGCATCGACCGCGTACGCGTCGAGCTCACAACCGCCCGAGAACGCCGTCGTCGTCTGGGACCGCAACGCCCAGACCGCCATCTGGGACGTCGCCGGCCAGCAGCCGCAGGTCCAGGCGCGCAGCTTCGCCATGGTGCACGGAGCCGTCTACGACGCGGTGAACGCGATCGCCGGCACCCCGTACCAGCCGTACCTGACCGCGCCGCGGGCCGACGGCGGGGAGTCGACGGAGGCCGCCGTCGCCACCGCGGCCTTCCGCGTGCTGAACAAGCTCTTCCCCGCCCAGCAGGCCCGGCTGACGACCCAGTACGACGAGTACCTCGCCACGATCGCCGACGGCGGCGCGAAACGACGCGGCGTCGCCGTGGGCGAGCAGGCGGCGGCCGCGATGATCGCCGCCAGGGAGAACGACGGCGCGTTCGGCGACCAGACCTGGCCGATCGGCACCCAGCCCGGCCAGTGGCGGCCGACGCCGCCCACGAACGCCTCGGACGGAGCCTGGGTCGGCGACCTCAAGCCGTTCCTCATCCCCAGCGCGTCGATGTTCCGCACCTCGGGCCCGCCCGCGCTGACCAGCTCCCGCTACGCCAAGGACGTCAACGAGCTGAAGCGGATCGGCGGTGCGGACAGCGCGGTCAGGACGCAGGACCAGACGCAGGCCGCGATCTGGTGGCACGACCGGCACCTGGCCGAGTGGGAGATCAAACGCCGGCTCGCCACGACCCGGCAGCTGAACCCGCTCCAGGCGGCCCGCATGTTCGCCATGGTCGACCTGGCCGAGGCCGACGCCACGACCGCCTGTTACAACGAGAAGGCGGCGTGGGCCTTCTGGCGGCCGGTGACGGCGATCCGCCTGGCCGACACCGACGGCAACCCCCGCACCACGGCCGACCCCGACTGGACGCCGCTGCTCGTCACCCCGCCGCACCCCGACTACACCTCCGGGCACACGTGCTTCACGGCGGCCAGCATGTCGGCGCTGACCCACTTCTTCGGCAGGGACGACATCCCCTTCAGCGGCTACAGCTCCGACTCGGGCACCACCAGGAGCTTCCGCGGCTTCTCCCACGCCCTGGCCGAGGTCATCGAGGCCCGCGTGTGGGGCGGCATCCACACGCGCACGGCGGACGTGCAGGGCGCGAAGATCGGCGCCCAGGTCACCGCCTACATGGTGAGGCACTACTTCCGGCCGAAGCGGTGAGGCCGGGCGACCCGCCCGCCCGCCGCTGAGACCGGAATCGCAGTGATCTCGAGACCTCCCCGTGCTCGTCACGCACGGGGAGGTCTTCCTGATCCCGGCCCTGACACGACGGGGGCCGATGGCTGTCAGCACCCCGCGAGGCCACTGCCAGCGGGATGACCGCCGATCTGACCGATATGGAGAATCGGACCCGACTCAATCAGTCAATAGGGACAGAGACCCCTCCAAACGGCAGGACCGAAACCCTAATTACGGGCATTCCATAGAGGGACAAGATCATCACGCAGGGTGGCAGAACCCCAGAACGCGAGGGCAGGCAGAGATCATCCGCCCAGCCGGGGAGGCCCACCGCCCGTAGACACACCCACCGGAAGCGGGTTTTGTCGATGGCCGAAACCAGCATTCCATCATTGGTTTAAATTTCATCCCTTGACTGACTTTCGGACAAAATAATAGGAATGGCGTGGCTTCAGCCGTGAGCCGCCCCTCGCCAGGTCGAACCCTGACGAGCGGCCCATCTTTCCTGCTGCCCGCGCGACGACCTCGCCCGGCGCGGCAGACCTGCCGGAGGGTGACTTCGCGTCGCGATGCCAGAAGAACAGCCGCTGTCCGAGACACCGTTCGCCTCGCTGACGCGATACCCGCCCGGCGCTCGGACCCTCTTCTGCCTCCCCTACGCCGGTGGGGACGTCACCGCCTTCTGGGCGTGGCGGCAGGCGTTCGACGGCGTCCTGGACGTGCGGGTGGCCATGCTGCCCGGCCGGGAGGGCCGGGTGGCCGAGCCCGGAGCACTCTCTCCCGAGCTGATCGCCCGGTCCATCGCCGCCGCCGTCGCCCGGCAGCGCACGCCGTACTCGATCTACGGGCACAGCATGGGCGGCCGGGTCGCCTTCGAGGTGGTCCGCGAGCTGCGGCGGCTCGGCGTGCGGGCGCCCGAATGCCTCTACGTCGGCGCCGCGCACCCGCCGGAGCGCCAGGAGACGCTGGGACGGTGGACGGGCCTGGGCGACGAGGACCTGGTCGACGAGATCATCCTCCGGCTCGGCGCGCCCGCGGAGTTACGCACGCAGCCCGAGGTCAAGGCCCTGCTCATCCCCGCGCTGCGGACGGACATGGAGTGGCTGCGCCGCTACCGCTTCACCCGCCAGGAGCCCCTGGACGTGCCCATCGTCGCCTTCGCCGGCGCGCACGACCGGGAGGTCACCCACCCGGCCATGCTCGCCTGGGCCCGCCACACCTCCTCGACCTTCCGCCTGCACACGCTCGACGCCGCGCACCTCTTCCTCGCCACGCACGGTGAGGAGGTGGCGCGGACGATCGCGGCCGGCCCGGAGCGGAGCCTGGCCGCGGACGAGGTGCACGTGTGGCTGGCCGACCTCGACGAACTGCCCGAGATGTGCGCGTCCCTCGACGAGCTGTCGCCGCGGGAGGCGGCGCGGGCGGCCAGGTTCCGGCAGGAGGACGGCCGGCGCGGCTTCGTCGGCAGGTCGGTGCTGCTGCGGCGGCTGCTCAGGGAGTACGGGGTCGAGCCGGGCCTCGCCGAGCCGCCCGGCCGGTCCGGCGGCCTGCCGTACGGCGGGACCGAGCTGACCTACAGCGTCGCCCAGTCGGGCGGGCTCGTGCTGGTCGCGCTGACGACCGGCCGGGAGGTGGGCGCCGACCTGGAGCGCTTCCGCCCGCCGGCGGACGAGCAGACGTTCTTCGAGCGGATGCTGGACGAGCGGGAGCGCGACGAGTTCGCCGCGCTGCCCGAGGAACTGCGGTTGCACAGCGCGTTGCGCACGTGGACGGCCAAGGAGGCGCTGCTGAAGGCGTCCGGTGACGGGCTGCGGGTGGATCCGGCGCGGTTCGGGTTCGCCGGGCAGCTTCCGGGCCGGACGTGGGTGCCCGAGGCGTCCCTTGAAGTGGGCCCGGAAGTGGGCCCGGAAGTGGACGCTGAGGCGGAGTGGCTGGCGGGGTGGCGGGTGACGCACCTGCCGCTGGGCCGGGCGATGGCCGCGATCGCCCTGCGCGCGCCGAGCTTCCTGCTGCGTTTCGAGACGGTACGGCAAGGCCGGCTGGTACGGCCGGGTGTGGAGGCCGCAGGATGACACTCCTCAGCAGTCTGATCACGGCTCAGGCCGCGCGGACCCCGGACGCCCCGGCGGTCCGGCAGTGGGAGAACGTGCTCACCTACGCCGAGCTGGTCGAGCGGGCGTGGGCGCTGGCGGCCCGGCTGCGCGAGCTCGGCGTCGGGCCGGAGACGCGGGTGGGGTTGTGCACCCGCCGCACGCCGCTGATGCCGGTGGCGGTGCTGGCCGTGCATCTGGCGGGTGGGGCGTACGTGCCGCTGGACCCGGGGCATCCGCGCCGGCGGCTGGAGGAGGTGCTGGCGGACGCCGGGATCGCGGTGGTCGTCGTGGACGAGCGCGGCCACGAGCTCCTGGACGGCTGCGCCGCCACGCTCGTCGACGCCTTCCAGCCGGGGCCGGCCGAACCCCGGGAGAGCGGCGCCGTCGCGGGCAACGCGGCGTGGGTGATCTACACCTCCGGTTCCACCGGACGGCCGAAGGGCGTGGTGGTGAGCCACGCCAACGCGGTCTTCTTCGTCACCGCGACCGTCGCGCGCTTCGGCCTGGACGCGAGCTGCAGCTCGATGGCCTTCTCCGCGCTGGGCTTCGACGCCTCGATCATGGACATGGTGCTCCCGCTGACCGTCGGCGGCTGCGTGCAGCTCGTGCCGGACGAGGACCGCGTGGACCCGGCCCGGTTGCAGCACTTCCTGGAAGGGCACGACGTCACCTGGGGCTACCTCCCGCCCGCGTTGCTGCCGCTGGTGGACCCGAGCCGGCTGCCGCACCTGCGGGACGTGGTGACGGCGGGCGAGCCGCCCCCGCCCGAGCAGGTGGCGCGCTGGTCGGCGCACACCCGTTTCCACAACCTGTACGGCCCGACCGAGCTGACCGTCGTCGTGGTGGGCGGCGAGTTCCACGGCGTGTGGGAACGTCCGCTGCCGATCGGCCGGCCGTTGACCGGCTGCCGGGCGTACATCGTGGACGAGGACATGAACGAGTGCCCGCCGGGCGTCCCCGGCGAGCTGCTGATCGGCGGCCCGCAGGTCAGCCGCGGGTACCTGGACCGGCCCGCGCTGACGGCCGAGCGGTTCGTGCCCGACCCGTTCTCGGACGAGCCCGGCGCGCGGCTGTACCGGACCGGCGACCACGTGGCTTGGCAGGAGGACGGCCAGATCGCGTTCATGGGCCGCCTCGACCGCCAGGTCAAGGTCCAGGGGCAGCGCGTGGAGATCGGCGAGGTGGAGACGACGCTGCGCGCCCATCCCGGGGTGCGGCAGGCGGTGGTGGACTTCGCGGGCGAGCTGGTCGCCTACGTGACGCCCGAGGACGCGCCCGACCTGGCCGCCCTGCGCGAGGACCTGGCGGTGCGGCTGCCGCCGTACATGCTGCCGACCAGGCTGGTCCGGCTGCCGCTCCTCCCGCTGAACGCCTCGGGCAAGGTGGACCTGGCCGCCCTGCGGGCGCAGTCGCAGCGGGAGCGGGGAACGGCGAGCGGGCTGGCCGGGATCTGGGCGCGGGTGCTGGAGGCGCCCGTCCCGGACGACGAGGACGACTTCTTCCAGCGCGGCGGCCACTCGCTGCGGGCGATGCGGCTGGTGGCCGCGGTGCGCGCGGAGCTGGGCCGGGTGGTCTCGGTCCAGGACGTGTACGAGGGCCGGACCTACGGCGCGCTACGCGCGCTGGTGGCGGGCGCGGAGCGGGCGTCCGCCGCCGCGCCGCCCACCGGCAGCCCGGCCGCGTTCTCCCCCGCCCAGCGCCGGATGTGGTTCGTCGAGCAGCTGGCGCCCGAGTCGGCCGCGCACAACATCGCGATGGCCGAGCGGATCCGGGGCCCGCTCGACGTCGCCGCGCTCCGCCGGGCGCTCACCGCCGTGGTGGCGGCCCACGAGGCGCTGCGCTGGCGGGTGGCCTCGCGCGACGGGATCCCCGACGTGACGGTCGCGCCGCCGCGCGAGGTGCCGCTGCCGATCGACGACCTCTCCCCCGCCGAGTTGGACGCGGCCCTGCAGAAGGAGGCGCGGGAACGGTTCGACCTGGCCGCCGGGCCGCTGTTCCGGGCGCGGCTGCTCCGGCTGGCCCCTGACGAGCACGTGCTCTGCCTGACCGCGCACCACCTGGTGTTCGACGGCTGGTCACAGGACGTGCTCTTCCGCGGCCTGTCGGCCGCCTACCGCGGGGAGCCGGTCGAGGCGGGCGAGCACACGTTCGCCGACTACGTGCGCTGGCTGCGCGCGAACGGCGACGGCCAGGCGCTGGGCTGGTGGCGCGAGCGCCTGCACGACGCCCCGCTGGTGCTGGACCTGCCCAGGGACGCGGCCAGGCCGCCCGCGCAGACCTTCCGCGGCGCCGCCGTCCGGGGCGAGGTGGACGCGGAACTGGCCGGCCGGGTGGCCGAGCTGGCGGCGGAGCTCGGCACCACCCCGTACGCGGTGCTGCTGGCCGCCTTCGGACGCCGCCTGGCCACCCTGGCGGGACGGGACGACCTGGTGGTGGGGGCCGCCTACGCCGACCGGCCGCACGTGGCGTTCGAGTCGCTGGTGGGGATGTGCGTGCAGGTCCTGCCGCTGCGGCTGCGCCCCCGGGGCGACTTCGCCGGGCAGGTGACGGCGTGCGCGGCCGAGCTGAACGCCGCGATCCGGCACCGGGACGTGCCGCTCGGGCAGCTGCTGGAGTCGCTGCGCCTGCCGCGCGACCTGAGCCGCAACCCGATCACGCAGGTCATGTTCAACATGTACAACTTCGCGCAGGCCCATCTGAACCTGGACGGCTGCGCCAGTGAGACGCTGCGGCCGGGGCTGCCCGGGGCGCTGTTCGACCTGACGATGTACGTGGGCGAGCAGCGCGGCGGCTACGCGCTGGAGCTGGTCTACAACCCCGACCTGTTCTCCGCCGAGCGCATGACGGCGCTGGTCGACGGCTATGTCGAGCTGCTCGGCGAGTCGCTGACCGGGCAGGTGCGACCCGAGCCCCCCGAGGCCGCGCTGCCGGCCTGGGACGGGCCCGGCCTGCTGGAGCTGGCCGGCGACGCGCACGCCGGGGCGCGGCGGCGGACCGAGGCGGCGCTGCGCGGCGCGGGGGTCGAGCCGGGGGCCGTGGTGGCCGTCGTCGCCTCCCGGGTGCCCGAGCTGCCGGGGGTGCTGCTCGGCGTGCTGGCCGCGGGGGCACGGTGGGTGGTGATCGACTCGGCCTATCCCGCCGCCGTCCAGGAGCGACAGATCGCCGCCGCGCGAGCGCGGGCGGTCCTGCGGGACGACGCGGTCGAGCTGCGCGAGGGCGGCGCCCTGCTGCCGGGTCCCGGCTACCTCTCGATGACCTCGGGCACCACGGGCGACCCCAAGGCGGTGGTCACCGGCGAGCGGCCGCTGGCCCATTTCCTGTCCTGGTACGTCCGCACCTTCGCCGTCGAGCCGCACGACCGGTTCGCGCTGCTGCACGGGCCGGCCCACGATCCGGCGCTGCGCGACATGTTCGTGCCGGCCGTGGCGGGCGCCGAGCTGTTCGTGCCCGAGCACGAGCTGGTCCGCGATCCCGGCAAGCTCGTCACCTGGCTGCGCGAGCACGCGATCACCGTCCTGCACCTGACGCCGCAGCTCGCGGCGATGCTGGCGGGCACCGGCGGCACGCTGCCCGACGTGCGGCTGGCCGGCGTGGGCGGCGACCTGTTCACCGGCGTCCAGGCGGCCCGGCTGCGCGCGCTCGTGCCCGATGCCCGGATCGTCGCCTTCTACGGCACGACCGAGACGCCGCAGGCGCACGCGTGGCACGAGCTCGCGGAGCCGTACCCGGAGGTCGTGCCGATCGGGCGGCCCGTCGAGGGCAGCGAGATCATCGTGGTGACGCCGGACGGCCGGCGGGCCGGTGTGGGCGAGCTCGGCGAGGTGGTCGTCCGCAGCCGCCACCTGGCCGACGGCTACCTGGATCCGGCGCTGACCGGCCGGCGCTTCGCCGGCGACCGGTTCCGCACCGGCGACCTCGGCCGGCGCAACCCCGACGGCACGATCACCCCGGCGGGGCGCGCCGACGACCAGGTGAAGGTGCGCGGCTTCCGGGTCGAGCTGGGCGAGGTGGAGGCCGCGCTCGCCGCCTGCCGGGACGTGCGCGCCGCCGCGGCCAGGGTCGAGGACGGCACGCTCGTCGGCTACGTGGTGCCCGCCCGGCCCGGCCTGGCGGCGCACCGCCTCCTGGACGAGCTGCGCGGCGCGCTGCCCGAGCACGCCGTCCCCAGCGAGGTGGTGGCGCTGCCCGCGCTGCCGCTGACGCCCAACGGCAAGGTGGACCGCGCCGCGCTGCGCGGCCGGCCGGTCGAGCAGCCGAAGGCCGGCGGCGGCCTCGACGGCCCCACCCAGAAGACGGTAGCCCAGGTGTGGCGCGCCGTGCTGGGCGTGCCGCGGCTCGGCCCCGACGACAACTTCTTCGAGATCGGCGGCCACTCGCTGGCCGTGGCGGCGGTCCAGGCCCGGCTGCGGGCGGCGACCGGCCGCGAGATCCCGATCACGGAGCTGTTCAGGCATCCCACGATCCGGACGCTGGCCGCTCATCTCGATGGCGCGGGCGGCAGTCCGGGGCTGGACCGGGCGGCGCGCCGCCTGGCCTCACGGCGAGACAGGTTGAGGAACCGCAACGAGAAGGGGATTGCCCCATGACGGACGAGCCCACGGCCGAGCCGATCGCGATCATCGGCTTGTCGTGCCGAGTCCCGGGAGCGGGTGACGCGCAGCAGTTCTGGCGCAACCTCGCCGACGGCGTCGAGTCGCTGACCACGTACACCCTGGAGGAGCAACGGGCGCTGGGCACGGCGGAGAGCCTGCTGGCCGACCCGAACTTCGTGCCGGCCGCCATGACGCTGGACGACTACGAGGGTTTCGACGCGGCGTTCTTCGGCATGTCGATCAGGGAGGCCGAGGTCCGCGACCCGCAACACCGGCTGTTCCTGGAGCTGTCGCACACGGCGCTGGAGGACGCGGGCTACGACCCCTTCCGCTACCCGGGCGAGATCGGCGTCTACGCCGGGACCGGGACGGACACCTACCAGTGGCGCAACATCCGCAGCAACGCCCAGGCCCACAAGAACGCCGGCTGGCTGGCGGTCATGGTGGGCAACCACGTCGACTACTGCGCCACGCTCACCTCCTACAAGCTCGACCTGCGCGGCCCCAGCTACACCGTGCACACCGCGTGCTCGACCGCGCTGGTGGCCTTCCACATCGCGTGCGAGGCGCTGCGCAACGGCGAATGCGACATGGCGCTGGCCGGCGCGGCCATGCTGGACCTGCCGCAGGGCGAGGGCTACATCTACGACCAGGACGGCATCGTCTCCCCCGACGGGCACACCCGCTCCTTCGACGCCGACGCCGGCGGCACGACCTGGGGCAGCGGCGGCGGCGTCCTGGTGCTGAAGCGGCTGTCGGAGGCGATCGAGGACCGCGACAACATCCGCGCGGTGGTCCTGGGCAACGCGATCAACAACGACGGCGCGGGCAAGGTCGGCTTCTCCGCGCCCAGCCTGGACGGCCAGGCCGCGGTGATCGCGCAGGCGCTGGGCGTCGGCGGCGTGGATCCCCGTACGGTCACCTACGTCGAGGCGCACGGCACCGGCACGGCGCTCGGCGACCCGATCGAGGTGGCCGCGCTGTCCAGCGTGTTCGCCCAGCACACGAGCGACACCCAGTGGTGCGGCATCGGCTCGGTCAAGAGCAACATCGGCCACCTCGGCCAGTCGGCCGGCATCCCCAGCCTGGTCAAGACGGTGCTGGCGCTGGAGAACAAGCTGATCCCGCCGACGTTGCACTTCAAGAGCCCCAACCCCAAGATCGACTTCCCGGCGAGCCCGTTCTACGTCGTCTCCTCGCCGACGAAGTGGGAGCGCGACGAGTTCCCGCGCCGCGCGGGGGTCAGCTCGTTCGGCATCGGCGGCACGAACGCGCACGCCGTGCTGGAGGAGGCCCCGCCGCGCCCGTCGCTGCCCCGCGAGCGGCCCGCGCACCTGCTGAAGCTGTCGGCCAGGACGGAGTCGGCGCTGGCCGCCGCGCGCGAACGGCTGGCCGCGCACCTGGCCGCGCACCCCGAGACGGACCTGGCCGACGCCGCGTTCACGCTGCGCGTGGGCCGCCGGGAGCTCAAGCACCGGGCCGTCGTCGTCGCCACCTCACCGGGCGACGCGGTGGCCGCGCTGTCCGACCCCAGGCGGACCGTCACCGGCGCCAAGCCGAAGCGACCGGCGCAGGTGGCCTTCCTCTTCTCCGGCCAGGGCGCCCAGTACGGCGGCATGGCCGCGGAGCTGTACCGCAACGAGCCGATCTTCCGCGAGGCGGTCGACGAGTGCGCGGCCGTCCTGGACGTGCGCGACCAGATCTTCGCCACCGGCGAGGAGGCCGACGAGGCGCTGCGGCAGACCTCGCTCACCCAGCCCGCCCTGTTCACGGTGGAGTACGCGCTGGCCAGGCTCTGGCTCTCGCTGGGCGTCGAGCCCGCCGCGATGATCGGCCACAGCATCGGCGAGTACGCGGCGGCCACCATCGCCGGCGTCTTCACCCTGCCCGACGCGATGCGGCTGGTCGCGGCGCGCGGCCGGCTGATCCAGGCGCTGCCGCCGGGCTCCATGCTGGCCGTTCAGCTCATGCCCGACGAGATCGCGCCGATGCTGCCCGACGACGTCTCCGTGGCCACCGTCAACGGCCCCGGCACGTGCGTCGTGTCCGGCCCGTCGGAGTCGATCGCGGAGCTGGCCGAGATGCTGGAGGAGGAGGGCATCGGCTGCACCCGGCTGCGCACCTCGCACGCCTTCCACTCGGCGATGATGGAGCCGATGCTGCGCGAGTTCCGCGAGCTGGTCGCGGCGGCCCGGCCGGCCGCGCCGAGCCTGCCGTTCCTGTCCAACGTGACCGGCACCTGGATCACCGCCGCGGAGGCCACCGACCCGTCCTACTGGGCCAGGCACGTGCGCGAACCGGTCCGCTTCGGCGACTGCGTCTCGACGCTGCTGGCCGACGGCGAATGGATCATGATCGAGTGCGGGCCGGGCCGGCAGCTGTGCGGCCTGGCGGGCACCCAGCTGGCCGCCGGCGCGATCGCCCCGCTGCCGTCGCTGCCCGGCCCGCGCGACCGGGCCGGTGACGTCGCGGTCTTCTCGCAGGCCGTGGGCGCGCTGTGGGTGCACGGCATCGAGCTGAACGACTTCGGCGCCCCCGGCTTCCGCGTCTCGCTGCCGGGTTACCCGTGGGAGCGGCAGCGCGCCTGGATCGACCCCGACCCGCAGGGCGCCTTCGCCGGCGGCGTCGCCCACCCGCAGCAGGCCGACGGCCCCCTGCCGCCCGAGCGGTGGTACGGCGTGCCCGTCTGGCACCAGGCGCCGGCCCGTCCGGGGACGCCGTCGCCGGTCACGCGCTGCCTGGCCTTCGTGGACGAGGACTCCGCCGCGCTGGCCGACGCGCTGCGCGCCTCCGGGGCCGAGGTGCTGGAGGTGCGGCCGGGCGCCGCGTTCGGCGCCTTCGACGGGCACTTCACGGTGCGGCCGGCCGTACGGGAGGACTACGACGCGCTGCTGGAGGCGGTCGGCGAGATCCCCGAGCGGGTCGTGCACGCCTGGGCGCTCACCGGCGGCGGCGAGCAGACGTGGGCGGCGCAGGACCGCGGCTTCTTCGGCGTCCTGGGTCTCGTGCAGGCGCTGTCGGCGGCCCAGCCGCCGGGCGGGGTGCAGCTCGACCTGGTGACCGCGGGCACGATGGACGTCGTCGGCGGCGACCTGACCAGGCCGGAGCACGCCACGCTGGCGGCCTTCGCCCGGGTCGTCCCGCTGGAGACGCCGTGGCTGCGCGTCCGCCACATCGACGCGCCGGACGGGGACGCGAACCGGCCGGCGGCGGTGCGGGGCGTCGCCGCCGAGCTGGGCCGCGCGGCCGAGCCCGGCGAGGCCGGGTTGCTGGCCCCGGTCGCCCTGCGCGGCGGGAAGCGGTGGCTGCTCGGGTACGAGCAGGTGGAGGTGACCAGCGAGCCGGGCGAGCCGCGCGACGGCCAGGTGTACGTGATCACCGGCGGTCTGGGCGGCATCGGCGTCTCGCTGGCCGAGGACCTGGCGGCGCGGGCCCGCGTCGGCATCGTCCTGCTGTCCAGGAGCGGGCTGCCCGAAGGCCCGCCGCGGTCGGCCCGCGAGGCGCGCGCCGCCGAGGCGATCGGCCGGATGGAGGCCGCCGGGGCGCGGGTGCTGACCCTGGCCGCCGACGTGACCGATCCGGCGGACATGCGCCGGGTCAGGGACGAGACGCTCGCCGCCTTCGGCCGGGTGGACGTGCTCGTGCACGCGGCCGGCGTGCCCGGCGGCGGCATGGCCCAGATCAAGGAGCGGGAGGCGGCCGAGGCCGTGCTCCGGCCCAAGCTGCTCGGCACGCTGGCGCTGCAGGAGGCGTTCGGCGACCTGGAGCTGGAGGCCGTGGTGCTCTGCTCGTCGATCACCGCGGTGGCCGGCGGGTTCGGGCAGATCGACTACTGCGCGGCCAACAACTTCCTCGACGCGCACGCCCGCGCCGGACGAGGCTGGAACGCCGCCCAGATCGTCAGCGTCAACTGGGGCAGATGGCTGGAAGTCGGCATGGCGGTGGAGACCGCGGCGCCCGCCGGATTCGTCGCGTTGCAGCGCGGCGACCGGATCAAGGCGCTCGACCACCCGGTCCTCGACGCGCGGCACGCCGGCGAGATCGGCGGGCTCGACTGGTGCAGCGGCACGCTCTCACCCGGCACGCACTGGGTGCTGGACGAGCACCGCATCGCCGACGTGCCGGTGCTGCCCGGCACCGGACACGTCGAGCTGGCCAGGACGGCCGCCGAGGCGGTGCTGCCCGACGGCGGGCTCGTCGAGCTGCGGGACGTGGTGTTCGTCGAGCCGCTGTCGGTGGCCGACGGCGCGACCGCCGAGGTACGGGTGCTCTTCACCCCGGAGGCGGACGGCGCCGAGTTCCAGGTGCAGAGCATCATCGGCGGCTCGCACCGCACCCACGCCAGGGGCACGGCGGCCAAGGTGAGCCCACCGCCCGCCGACCGCGTGGACCTGCGCGCCATCATGGACCGCTGCGTGTCCTCGGCGGACGAGCAGGGCGGCGTCCCGCTGTCGGGCCTGCTCACGCTGGGCGCGCACTGGCACCGGACGCTGACCGCCACGCATGTCGGGCAGCAGGAGGCGCTCGGCCTGTTCGAGGCCAACGACGCGCTGATGGCCGACCTGGACCGGTGGGGGCTGCACCCGGCCCTGCTCGACGCCGCCACCACCTTCAGCTGGGTCGCGGTCGAGGGCCACTACCTGCCGCTCGGCTACGGCCGCATCACCGTGTTCGGCAGCCTGCCCGAGGCGTTCTGGAGCCATCTGCGCATCACCAGCACCGACACCGACGAGGTGCTGGTCGTCGACGTCACGTTGATCGCGCCCGACGGCACGGTGCTGGTGCAGATCTCCGACTACGTCCTGCGCAGGATCGACACCGAGGCCGTGGTCTCCGGGGTCCGCTCCAGCGCCGGGTCCCAGGTCGCCGCCCCGGCCGCGACCGCGTCGCCGGCCGGTGCCGACGACGCGGCCGGCATCAGGCCGGCCGACGGGGCCCTGTCCCTGCGCAGGCTGCTCGCCGCCCCGCTCGGCCCCCAGGTCGTGGTGGCGGCCAGCACGGTGGCCGAGCTCGTCGCCGGCGTCGGCTCGCTGACCCAGGAGACCGTCGAGAGCGAGCTCGATCCGGCGGCGGTCGCCGACCGGCAGGACAAGGCGCCCGCCGAGGGCTACGTCGCGCCGCGCAACGACGCCGAGGCCACGATCGCCCGCCTGTGGGGCGAGGTGCTCGGCGGCGACCACATCGGCGTCGACGACGACTTCTTCGAGCTGGGCGGCAACTCGCTCATCGCGGTGCAGCTGATCGCCCTGATCCGCAAGGAGCTCGGGGTCCGGCTGCCGATGCGCAACCTCTTCGAGGAGCCGACCGTGGCCGGGGTCGCGGCCCTGATCGACGCCGCCACGGCCGCCGCCCCCGAGCCCGCCCCCGCCGGGCCCGCCGCCCAGACCATCCCCCGCCTCCCCCGGAGTTCCGCATGAGCACAGAGACCAGCACGGACACCAAGGTCGTACGCAACGACGAGGAGCAGTACTCCATCTGGCCCGCCGGCCGGGACAACCCCTCCGGCTGGTACGACGCCGGTTTCTCCGGCACCAAGGACGCCTGTCTGGCGCACATCGAGCAGGTGTGGACCGACATGCGGCCGAAGAGTCTGCGAGAGGCCATGGACAGTGAGTGATGCCTTCCCCGCATCCTCCGGCCAGGAGCGGATGTGGTTCCTTTCGCGCTTCGAGCCCGATCTGGCCGTCTACAACATCGGCATGGTCATGCCGATGGCGGCCAGGCAGCCGGTGGACCCCCGCCGGCTGGAGCGGGCGATCGATCTGGTCGTGCGGCGTCATGAGGCGCTGCGCACCACGTTCGACTTCCGGGACGGGCAGGTCGTGCAGATCGTCCACCCCGGCGCGCCGCCCACGGCGCTGACCGAGACGGACCTGAGCCACCTTCCGCGGGCCGCCGCCGAGGCGGAGCTGGCCCGCCTGGCCAGGGCGGACGCGGTGCTGCCGTTCGACATGGAACGGGCGCCGCTGTACCGGGGCAGGCACGTCAAGCTGGCCGAGGACGACCTGCGGCTGGCCGTCGTCTTCGACCACACGATCTTCGACGGCGTCTCCTCCATGGTCTTCATGGACGAGGTGGAGGAGTGCTACGACGCGCTCGGCGAGGACCGGCCGCCGAAGCTGCCCGAGCTGCCGATCCAGTTCGCCGACTTCGCCGTGTGGCAGCGCGGCAGGTTGTCCGGCGAGTTCCTGGAGACCGAGCTGGTGCACTGGCGCGAACGGCTGGCGGGGGTGCCCGCCGACCTCGCCCTGCCGGGCGACCGGCCGCGGCCGACCCGCCGGAGCTACCGGGGCGGGATCCGGCTCGGCGCCTACTCCCCCGAGCTGTCGGCGGGCGTGGAGCGGCTGGCCAAGGAGCTCAACACGACGTTGTTCACGGTGATGCTCACCGCGTACGCCGCCGTGCTGTCGCGCTGGTCGGGGATCGACGACATCGTGGTGGGCACGCCGGTCGCGGGCCGGCTGCTGCCCGAGACCGAGCCGGTCATCGGCATGTTCGTCAACGCGGTGCCGCTACGCGTGGACCTGTCGGGCGCGCCCAGCTTCCGCGAGGCGGCCGGGCGCGTGCGGGCGACGGTCGCCGAGGCGCTGGACCACCAGGAGCTGCCGTTCGAGCGGCTCGTGGAGGACCTGCAGCCGGCCCGGGACCTGAGCGTGCCGCCGCTCTATCAGGTGATGTTCAACCTGGCGATCCGCACCAACGAAGGGCAGATCGCCAACGGCACCGCCAAGGTGGACCTCCAGCTCGACGTCAACATGCGCGACGGGGTGCTGCACACCCGGCTGGAGTACGCCACCGACCTGTTCGACCCGGAGACGATCGAACGCTTCGAGGCGAACCTGCGCACGCTGGTCGAGGCGGCCGCCGCCGACCCCGGCCAGGCGGTCCCCGAGCTCCCCGTGCTCGCCGCGGACGAGCGTGCGCGCGTGCTGGCCCTCGGGGACGGCGGGCCGCCGGCCGAGCCCGGCACCCTGCACACGTTGATCGAGGCCCGGGCCGCCGCGACCCCCGACGCCCCCGCCGTGGTCTTCGGCGAGGTCACGCTCACCTACGCCGAGCTCAACGGCCGCGCCAACCGGCTGGCCCGGCGGTTGCGGCAGATCGGCGTGGAGCGCGGCCGGCCCGTCGCGGTCTGCGCGGAACGCTCGCCCGAGCTGGTCGTCGCGCTGCTCGCGGTGCTCAAGGCGGGCGGGGCGTACGTGCCGCTGGATCCGGAGTACCCGCGGGACCGGCTGGAGTTCATGCTGTCCGACTCCGGCGCGCAGGTGCTGCTCACCCAGCGCCACCTGCCGTCCTTCGGGCCGGTCGGGACGGTGCTGCTGGAGGACGACCACGACCTCGGCTCCGGCGACCTCGACCCGGTGACCGGGCCGGACGACGCCGCGTACCTGATCTACACCTCGGGCTCGACCGGCCGGCCGAAGGCCGTGGTCAACACCCATCGCGGCATCGTCAACCGGCTGGCCTGGATGCAGGAGACGTTCGGCCTGACGGCCGGCGACGTGGTGCTGCAGAAGACGCCGACCAGCTTCGACGTGTCGGTGTGGGAGTTCTTCTGGCCGCTGCTGCGGGGCGCCTGCCTCGTGCCGGTGCGGCCGGGCGGCCACCGCGACCCGGGTCACCAGCGCGACCTGGTCAAGCGGCACGCGGTGACCACGATGCACTTCGTGCCGTCGATGCTCGCCCTCTTCCTGGAGGAGGCGAACA
The DNA here is from genome assembly GCF_040649795.1 of Nonomuraea sp. NPDC048881. NCBI lineage: Bacteria > Bacillati > Actinomycetota > Actinomycetes > Streptosporangiales > Streptosporangiaceae > Nonomuraea > Nonomuraea sp. NPDC048881. The sequence continues at coordinate 5,602 of NZ_JBEZGC010000038.1, read as the reverse complement.
TCGAGTCGTGCACGTCGCTGCGGCGCGTGGTGTGCAGCGGCGAGGAGCTGCCGCCCAGGACCGCGGCCCGCTTCTTCGAGCGCCTGCCCGGCGTGGAGCTGCACAACCTGTACGGCCCCACCGAGGCGGCCGTCGACGTCTCCTGGCACGCCTGCCGGCCGGGCGAGACGGTGATCCCCATCGGCCGTCCGATGCCCGGCTGCCGCCTGCACGTGCTCGACGAGCGCCTGGAGCCGATGCCGGTCGGCGTGCCCGGCCAGCTGTACATCGGCGGCGTCCAGGTGGCCCGCGGCTACGCGGGACGGCCGGGGCTGACGGCCGAGCGCTTCGTCCCCGACCCGTACGGCCCGCCGGGCGCGCGGCTGTACGCCACCGGCGACCTGGCCAGGCTGCGCGCCGACGGTGAGCTGGAGTTCCTCGGCCGCATCGACGACCAGGTCAAGGTGCACGGCTGGCGGGTCGAGCTGGGCGAGGTCGAGGCGGCGCTGGCCGCGGACCCGCGGGTGCGCGGGGTCGTCGTCGCCCTGCGCGACGACGCGCCGGGCGGCCGCGGGCTGGTGGCCTACGTGGACTGGACGGGCGAGCCGAGCCGGTTGTCGCACGAGCTGCGCACCGGGCCGGCCCGCACGTTGCCCGCGGCGCTGGTGCCGCAGGCGTTCGTGCAGGTCACCGAGTTCCCCTTGGGCCCCAGCGGGAAGCTCGACCGGGCCGCGCTGCCGCCGCCCACCGGGCCCGGCCGCAGCGATCTGGGCACCACCTACGTCGCGCCGGAGACGCCGCTGGAGGAGGAGCTGTGCGCGCTCTGGGGCGAGCTGCTCGGCCGTGACCGGGTGGGCGTCGAGGACGACTTCTTCGCGCTCGGCGGGCACTCGCTGCTGGCCGTCCTGCTGATCACCCGGTATCGGGAGGCGTACGGGATCGAGATGGACCTGCGGGTCTGCTTCGAGCTCACCACGGTCGCCGAGCACGCGCTGGCCGTGCTGGAACTCCAGCTCGGCGACGTCGAGCTGGACGATCTCCTGGCGGAGGACGCGGACGGATGAGCGAGGTGAGAGGGCGGCTGGCCCGCCTCAGCCCGGAGCAGCGCGCGGCGCTGGAGCGCAGGCTCCAGCGGCAGCCGAAGGCCCGGCCCGCCGGGATCCCCCCGCGCAGCGATCCGGACGCGCCGGCGCCGCTCTCCTACGGACAGGAGCGGCTCTGGTTCCTGCAGCGGCTCGACCCCGCCGACGCCTCCTACAACATGTACATGGTGCAGCGGCTGCGCGGCGAGCTGTCCATCCGTGACCTGGCCGGGGCGCTGGCCACCGTGGCGGCGCGGCACCCGATGCTGCGGGCCCGCTTCCCCGCGGTGGAGGGCGGCCCGGTCCAGGTCGTGGAGCCGGCGCTGAAGCTCGATCCGGTGCTGGTGGACCTCGCGGACCTGCCCGCCGCCGAACGCGAGGCCCGCGCCACGGCGATCGTGGCCGAGCTGACCAACACGCCGTTCGACCTGGCCACCGGGCCGCTGGTACGGGTGCACCTGATCACGCTGTCGGCGACCGATCACGTGCTCTGCCTGGTCCTGCACCACCTGGTGGCCGACGGCTGGTCACTGAAGATCATCTTCTCCGAGCTGGCCGCCTGCTACACCGGGAACGCGGCCGGGCTGGGCGTCCCGTCGATCGACTACCGCGACTTCGCGGCCTGGCAGCGCGGCCGCGAGCCGTCGCGGGAGTCGCTGGACTACTGGCGCGCCAAGCTCGACGGCGTGCAGCCGCTCGACCTGCCCACGGACCGGCCGCGGCCGGCCGTACGGGTGGCCGACGGCGACTACTGCGCGCGGCGCATCGGCCCCGAGCTGACGGCCCGGCTGGAGCAGCTGGCCAGGGACGAGCGCGGCACGCTGTTCATGGTCCTGCTGGCCGCCTACCAGCTCCTGCTGGGCGCCCACTGCGGCGCCGACGACCTGACGGTCGGCTCGGTCATCGCCGGCCGCGACCGTCCGGAACTCCAGGACGTCGTCGGCTTCTTCCCCGAGACGCTCGTGCTGCGCGGCGACCTGTCCGGCGACCCGTCCTTCCGCACGCTGCTCGCGCGCACCAGGGCGACGGTGCTGGACGCGTTCGCGCACCAGGACATCCCCTTCGAACGCCTGCTCAACGACCTCGGCATCCGCCGCGACCTGAGCACGACGCCGCTGTTCCAGGCGATGTTCGTGATCCAGGACAAGGAGGCCGGCGCCCTGCCGCTGCCCGGCATCGAGGCGGAGATGTTCGACCCGGGCGCGACCCAGGCGAAGTTCGACCTGATGCTGGACGTCACCCAGTTCGACGGCTCCCTCTGGGCGATGTTGTCCTACGCCCGCGACCTGTTCGAGGAGGAGACCGCGACGCGGCTGCTGCGGCGGTGGGAGCGGGTGCTGGAGGCGGTCGTGCGCGACCCGGGCACGCCGCTGTCCGCGCTGCGCGCGGCCATGCTGCTGCCCGAGGACCGGCCGCCGGTCCTCGACACCCCGCAGCCGCCCGCGCGCGACGTGCTCGACCTCTTCCAGGAGCGCGTCCGGCTGGCGCCCGGCGCGACGGCGGTGAGCCACGGCGACCGCCGGGTCACCTACGCCGAGCTGGACGCCATGGCCGCCGCGCTGGCCGGACGCCTGGCCGCGGCCGGGGTCGGCCCGGACACGGTCGTGGGCCTGCGCGCCGGGCGCTCGGTGGAGCTGATCGCCGGGATGCTCGCCGTCGGCCGGGCGGGCGGCGCCTACCTGCCGCTCGACCCGGCGTACCCGCCGGAGCGGCTGCGGTGGATGGCGGCGGACGCGGGCGCGGCCCTGGTGCTGGACGAGGACGATCTCCGCGAGTCGCCGCAGGCGCCGCACGCCGAGGTCGCGGGGCCGGGCTCGCTGGCCTACGTGATCTACACCTCGGGCTCGACCGGGCGTCCCAAGGGCGTGGAGGTGCCGCGCGAGGCGCTGGCGTCGCGGGTGGGCTGGATGCGCGGCCACTACGAGCTCGGGCCGGGCGACCGCGTCCTGCAGTTCGCCTCGCCGAGCTTCGACACGCACGCCGAGGAGATCTACCCCGCGCTGGCCGCCGGCGCGGAGCTCGTCCTGTGCCCGGACGAGCCGCTGCCGGACTTCCTGAAGACGCCGGAGGGCGCCGCGCTCACCGTGCTGGACCTGCCCACGTCGTACTGGCAGGAGCTGGTGGCCATGGGCGTCGAATGGCCGCCCGGCCTGCGGCTGGTCATCCTGGGCGCCGACCCGCTGCCCGGCCCCGCGCTGGCCGCCTGGTACGCGTCCGGCCCCCAGGGCGTGCGGCTGGTCAACAGCTACGGCCCCACCGAGGCCACGATCATCGCCGCCACCGCCGACATGGACCCCTCGGAGGCGCTGCGCCGCCCGGCCGTGGGCGTCGCCCTGCCCGGCACCACGCTCCAGGTGCTGGGCCCCGACGGGCTCCCGGTGCCGGTCGGCGTCGCGGGCGAGCTGCACATCGGCGGCAGCGGCCTGGCCCGCGGCTACCGGGGGGCGCCCGCCCGCACGGCCGAGCGTTTCGTGCCCGGCCCCGGCGGCTCGCGCCTCTACCGCACCGGCGACCGGGCCCGCTTCCGCCTGGACGGCGGACTGGAGATCCTCGGCCGCCTGGACCGTCAGGTGAAGGTGCGCGGTTACCGCGTCGAGCCGGGCGAGGTGGAGTCGGCGCTGCTCGCCCACCCGTCGGTGCGGCAGGCCACGGTGGTGGTCCACGACGACCGCCTGATCGCCTACGCCGTCCACGACGCCGGGGACGACGCGTTACGCGAGCACCTCGCCGCCGAGCTGCCCCCGCACATGGTGCCCAGCGCGATCGTCTCGCTCGACCGCATCCCGCTGACCCCCGGCGGCAAGATCGACCGGGACGCGCTGCCCGCGCCGGGCCGGCCGCGCGGCGCCGGCTACGAGCCGCCGGCCGGCGCGGCCGAGGAGCTCGTCTGCCTGGTCTGGGCCGAGGTGCTGGGGCTGGAGCGGGTGGGCGCGCTGGACGACTTCTTCCAGCTCGGCGGCCACTCGCTGCTGGCCACCAGGACCACGGCCCGCATCGCCGCGGCCGTCGAGCTGGACGTGCCGCTCAAGCTGGCCTTCACCCACCCGACGCCACGCCTGCTGGCCGCGGCCCTGGAACACCTGGCCGAGGAGGCCGACGAGCGTGGATGAACGGCAGGCGCGCGTGCAGGCCCGCTTCCGCAAGGCGATCGCGGGCCTGGGCACCGCGGAGCAGATCCCGCGACGCGCCGAGGGCAGCGATCCGCCGCTGTCGTTCGCGCAGGAGCGGCTGTGGTTCATGGAGCAGTTCGCCCCCGGGACGAGCGCGTACGTGCTGCCCGTGTCGGCCAGGCTGCGCGGCCCGCTCGACGCCGGACGGCTGCGGGAGTCGCTGGACGCCGTGGTCGCCCGGCACGAGAGCCTGCGCATGACCTTCCCCGCCGGCCCCGACGGGCGGCCGCAGGTGCGGGTGGCGGACCGGGTGCGGGTGCCGCTGCGCGTCGTGGACGTGCCGGACGAGGCGGCGGCCAGGCAGGTGCTCAGCGCCGACGCCGCGCTCCCCTTCGAGCTGGCGGACGGCCCGCTGCTGCGCGCCACCCTGGTACGGCTCGCGCCCGACGACCACGCGCTGCTGGTGGCGGTCCATCACATCGTCGCCGACGGCTGGTCGGCCGATCTCATCCTCCGCGAGCTGCTGACACCGCCGCAGAGCGGGCCGCGGCTGGGTTACGGCGACTACGCGTCGTGGCAGCGGGAGCGGCTGAGCGGCGACCGGCTGGCCGGCGACCTGGCGTTCTGGCGCGCCGAGCTGGACGGGTTGCAGGTGCTCGACCTGCCCCTGGACCGGCCGCGCCCACCCCGGCAGAGCTTCCGGGGCGGCTGGCACGACGTCCAGATCGACGTGGCGGCGTTCCGCGAATTGTGCCGGGCCGAGGGGGCGACGCTCTACATGGGGCTGCTCGCCGCCTTCCAGGTGCTGCTGGCCCGCTGGTCCGGCACGACCGGCTTCGCGGTGGGGTCGCCGGTGGCCGGACGGACCCGGCCGGAGTTCGAGGACATGGTCGGGCTGTTCGTCAACTTGCTGCCGCTGCGGGCGCGGCTGGCGGGCGACCCCGGCTTCGCCGAGCTGCTGCGCCGCACGCGGGACGGCGCGATCGAGGTCTACGGCCACCAGGAGCTGCCCTTCGAGAAGCTGGTCGCCGAGCTGGACCCCGAACGCGACGTCAGCCGCCCGCCGCTGGTCCAGGTGCTGTTCGCGCTGCAGAGCTACCGCGGCGACGGCGAGGGCTTCGAGCCGGACAGCACGACCACCCGGTTCGACCTGGAGCTCTACGCCGCCGAGCGGGGCGAGCAGTTGGAGGGCCGCTTCGTCTACAACGCCGAGCTGTTCCGGCCGGAGACGATCGAGCGGCTGGCGCAGCGGTTCGCCGCGCTGTTGCGTGCGGTGGTGGCGTCGCCCGACGTGCCGGTGGGGCGTCTGGACATCCTGCCGGACGAGGAGCGGAAGCAGCTCGCACGCTGGAACGCCACCGACCGGGAGCATCCGGGCGGCACCCTGCACGAGCTGGTCTTCGCGCAGGCCGAGCGCACCCCGGACGCGAC
>NZ_JBEZGC010000037.1:0-32472 GCF_040649795.1 Nonomuraea sp. NPDC048881 | reverse complement strand
CGTCATCGTCCCGACGACATGGACGGGGTCCAGCTTCGCGCCGTTGAGCTCGGCGCCGAGCAGGTACGTCGTGAGGTCGTCCCGCGGGTGGGCCAGGTGGTCGTGGATCTGCTCGACCAGGTAGGACGACAGCTCGGCGAAGCGCTCCAGCCGTTTCTCGGTGGGCTCGTTCACGCTTTCCAGGGCGTTCTCCACGAACTGCCGGAACCGGTCGGCGTCCTCGGGCGGGAAGCCCAGCATGTCGGCGATCACCCGCATCGGGATGTCCTGGGCGTACTCGCGGGCCGCGTCCACGACCTCCCGCCCTTCGAGGCCGTCGATCAGCTCGTGGCACAACGCCCTGGTGCTCGCCTCCCGTTTGGCGACCGCCGTCTTGGTGAACGCGGGCAGCAGTAACTTGCGGGCGTCGTGGTGGAAGGGCGGGTCGGACGAGATCGGCGGGACCCCGCCCACCGGCGCGAGCTCGCGGGGCGGCTTGACGTTGCCGACGACGACGGCCCGGGAGGAGAACCGCTCGGTGTCGTAGGCGATGGCGGCGACGTCCTCGTACCGGGTCGGCAGCCACACCCCGCCGAACCGGTCGGTGTGCGCGATCGGGCAACGCTGCCGCAGGTCGTCCTGGATGGGGTACGGGTCCGCGGCCCACTGGGGGTCGACGTGGGAGAAGTCGGTGGCCCAGTCGGAGACCGGATCGGTGACGATCTCGCTGACGGTGCCGCGCAGCCGTTTCCTGCGCGTCTCTTCCAGCTCCGGGCCGAAGCGGTCGTCCACGGTCATCTCGCAGCTCCATCCCTGACGTCGATGAACCGGTCGGAGTCGATCTGAGGTGAATCGCACCCTCACCCGAATTAAAAAAGCATTCATTTGATACGTCAAGACACCCCCACGGCCGACGTTCCTGCCCGGCGGCAGTTCCTCCGGGTAGGGCAGACCGAGCGCTTCCGTTGGTGGATGGGCGCTTGAGTCGCGATCCGCGCACACGAGCAGCGAGGATGCCGTTTGCGTGCTTGACCAAGATCTGCCGTATGTCTGTGCCGCCGAGACTGCTGGGCGACAATGGCCCACATGTCTGCCATGCCCAAAGATCACGTTGAGACCGCGACCCCCTCCTCACTCAACGACTACGACAAGATGGCTGAGGGGTACGCGGCCGAGAACGAAGCCAGTCTTCTCAACGCGTACTACGAGCGGCCCGCGATGCTGGAGCTTGCCGGGAACGTGGCCGGAAGGCGCATCCTCGACGCCGGCTGCGGCGCGGGTCCCCTGTTCTCCGAGCTGCGCGATCGAGGCGCCGTCGTGACCGGCGTCGACGCGAGCGCCGGAATGCTGGAGCAGGCCCGACGGCGGCTGGGCGCCGACGCCGATCTGCGGGTCGCCGACCTTGCGGGCCCGCTGCCCTTCCCCGACGAGGCGTTCGACGACGTCATCGCGTCCCTGGTGCTGCACTACCTGGAAGACTGGGGCCCGACACTGGCCGAGCTGAGACGCGTGCTGAAGCCTGGCGGCCGGCTCCTCGTCTCGGTCGACCATCCTTTCAGCGTCACCCTCTTTCAGCACATGGCCGGGGAGAAGCCCAAGTACTTCGAGACCCGCAGCCGGACCGACGAATGGACCATGGGCGGGCAGACCGTCCAGATGCGTTTCTGGCACCGGCCCCTGCACGCGATGACCGAAGCCTTCACTGCGGCGGGCTTTCGTATCAGCGTCATCAGCGAACCGCCGTTCGCGCCGGAAGCCCGCGAACTGTTCGCCGAGGAGCTCCGCGAGTTCGAGCCCACTCGCACGAGGTTCCTGTGCTTCTTGTTCTTCGTTCTCGAAGCTTGCTAAGCGCTCCGTAACGATGCCGTCGTATGCTCCCGACGCGGGCAGAGGTGAGCGATCTTCGGCCGAAGCGTTCGGCGTTCACGCTCGCTGACGGCTCCGGGGGAATGTTCGACCGCGGACGAATCCCGGCTCAGACAGGATGGACCCGTCGTACTCAGCCCCCGGTTCTGTCGGTTTGCGATCATCGGAAGGTGTTGTTCGCGACGATCAGAGGGAGGCCGTGTGTCGGTGGGCGGTTCGCGTTCGAGGGTCTTGGCGTTCTTCGGCGTCCTCACGGCTGCGGTCATCGTGATTGCGGCAGTCGTGGCCTTCCGCGGCACCGATGACCAGCGGTTCATCCGCTCGGCGGCTGAGGTGGAGGCGTTCGCACGCACGGTGAGGGAGGGGGACCGGCTCGGCCCCCGCATCATCGGCGGGATGGAGTTCGAGGAGGTCCGCCGCGAGCAAGGCGTGGTCGTCTTCCAGCAAGGCGCGGCTCTGCAGAGCCCCTACGGCTACGCCTGGAGTCCGCAGGGGGATCCGGCTCCGATTCTTGAGGACGTGGAGTGGTCGGAGGACCACGTCGATCACCGTTTCGAACACCTGGAGGGCGCCTTCTACGCCTGGCAGGGAAGGCGCTGACACGCGACCGCCCCGGTGAGGAGGCGACGCCCGGAACAGCCGAGCCGGCCACCACAGGATTCCATGACCGCGCACCAGGTCAGTTGATCTTCGGCTCTGCACTTCACCCGGCGAGGCGGGTTCTGACTTGGGCTGCGGAGGGGTGGGCGAGGCCTTCCAGGAGGGTGAGGGCCGGGCGCCAGGTGTCGGCGGCGGCGTCCGGGAGGGCGGACACGTGCAGGTTCACGTAAAGCTGACCGCCGGGGAACCGGTCGCGGACGCGGTGGGCCCAGTGGACGGCGAGCGCCGTCTTGCCCACGCCCGCGGTGCCCGTCACGGCGGCGACGACCACGGCGGCCGGCTGCTCACCCGCCGCGGCGAGCAGGGCGTCCAGGCGGGCGAGCTCGGCGGCGCGGCCGGCGAAGCCGTACACGCCGGGCGGCAGCATCGCCGCGACGTGCCCGGACGCGGGCGCGGCCGGGACGGTCTGGGACCGCAGCAGCGTGTCGTGCAGGCGCCGCAGCCCGGGGCCGGGGTCGAGCCCATGAGCCGGCTGACGGAGATCCTGCGCAGGCCGCGTACGTGGGCGGTCGTCGGAATGCTGGCCGTGGTGGACGTGCTGGCGGTCCTCCTGCTGCCCGAGGAGGTGTCGGTGTACGCGGTGACCGCGCTCACGGTGGCCGCCGCGACCTTCCTCGACTGAGTCGTAGAGCCCCTGGCAGCCCGGACGGGCTGCCAGGGGCCTTGCGGCGTTTCAGGGGGGCGGGGCGGACATGTGTTTAGTTGTGCGAATATAATCGTTATATGCCTATAACGAGTAGAGCGCCCCTCTCCCCCGCCCCCGCGCTCAGCCCCCGCCGGCGGATGCTCGTGCTGGCCATCTGCTGCATGAGCCTGTTCATCGTCGGGCTGGACAACACGATCGTGAACATCGCGCTGCCGGCCATCCGCCGCGACCTCAACGCCTCCATGTCCGGCCTCCAGTGGATCATCGACGCCTACACGGTGGTCCTGGCGAGCCTGCTCATGCTGGCCGGCTCGACCGGCGACCGGGTCGGCCGCCGGCGCACGTTCCAGACGGGGCTGGCGCTGTTCACGCTCGGCTCGCTCATGTGCTCGCTCGCGCCCGGCCTCGGCTGGCTGATCGCGGCGCGGGCGATGCAGGCCGTCGGCGGGTCCATGCTCAACCCGGTCGCCATGTCGATCATCACGAACACCTTCACCGAGCCGCGCGAGCGAGCCCGCGCGATCGGCGTGTGGGGCGGCGTGATCGGCATCAGCATGGCGCTCGGCCCGCTGGTCGGCGGCACGCTGGTGGACTCGGTCGGCTGGCAGGCGATCTTCTGGATCAACATCCCGGTGGGCCTGGCCGCGTTCGCCCTGTGCGCGCTGTTCGTGCCCGAGTCGCGCGCGCCGCGCCCGCGCCGGGTGGACCCGGTCGGGCAGACGCTGGTCATCGTGCTGCTGGCCACCCTGACGTACGGCTTCATCGAGGCGCCGGCGGCCGGCTGGGCGTCCCCGCGCACGCTGGGCTGCTTCGCGGTCGCGGCGCTGGCGCTGGCCGTCCTCGCGCCGTACGAGCTGCGCCGCACCGACCCGCTGATCGACCTGCGCTTCTTCCGCAGCGCGCCGTTCACCGGAGCCACGGTCATCGCGGTGTGCGGCTTCTCCGCGCTGGCCGGGTTCCTGTTCGTCAACACCCTCTACCTCCAGGACGTGCTGGGCCTGTCCGCCCTGCACGCCGGCCTCTACACGCTGCCCATGGCCGGGCTCACCGTGGTCTGCGCGCCGCTGTCGGGCCGGATCGTCGGGACCGCCGGGCCGCGCGTCCCGCTGGTGGTGGCCGGGGTCACCATGGCGGCCAGCGGCCTGATCATGACCGGGCTGGCGGCGGACACGCCGACCTGGCGGCTCATGGCCGCGTACGTGCTGTTCGGGGTGGGCTTCGGCATGCTGAACGCGCCTATCACCAACACCGCCGTGTCCGGCATGCCGCGCGCCCAGGCCGGCGTGGCCGCGGCGGTGGCCTCCACCAGCCGCCAGATCGGCCAGTCGCTCGGCGTCGCGGTCATCGGCTCGCTGGTCACCTCGGCGGTGGCCGGCCCGTTCGCCGCCGGGTTCCCGCAGGCCAGCCACATCGGCTGGTGGATCGTCGCCGGGTGCGGGCTGGCCATCCTGCTGCTCGGTATCCTGACCACGACCGGCTGGGCCCGCCGCAGCGCCACCCGTACCGCCGAACGGCTCGCCCACGCACCCGACAGAACGGCGGACGCCTCATGACCGACACCTCCGGCAGCTCCGGCAGTTCCGGGCACGACGCCGTGGCCCGCGTCTGGGCGGCGATGTACGACCTCGTCCTGCGGCAGGAGGACCGCCGCAAGGAGGTGGCCGAGACGCTCGGCATGAGCTTCTTCCGGGTCAAGGCGCTGCGCCGCCTGCTGGCCGGGCCGATGAGCATGCGGGAGCTGACCGCCGAGCTGTCCACCGACAAGCCGTACACCACCCTGATGGTCGACGACCTGGAGCGGCGCGGCCACGTGACCCGCAGCGTCTCCCCCGACGACCGCCGCAGCAAGATCGTCACGCTCACCCCGGCGGGGACGGCCGCCGCCGAGGAGGCCGAGCGCATCCTGGCCCGTCCGCCGCGTTCCCTGCTGGCCCTGGACCCCGGCGACCTGGCCGCGCTCGACCGCATCATGGCCCTCCTGCTCACCCCGGAGGAGCCGGCCCGCCGGCGGTGAGGTCAGCCCTCGAACCAGGACAGCCGGGCGGCGCAGAGGGTCTGCTCGGCGCCGAACTCCTCGAAGGCGGCGACCGGCCGGAAGCCCAGGCGGGCGGCCAGTCTCAGCGATCTTCCGTGCGCCGTCCGGGTGACGATCACCACTGGCTGGTCGGGCAGCTCGGCCGCCGCGGCGCGCAGCGCGGCCGTCGCCGCCTCGTGGGCGAACCCGCTTCCCCAGGCCGGGCGGCGCAGCACGTAGGACAGCTCCAGCTCCTCGCCGTCGCCGGTGACGTGCCCGGGACGGTCGGCCGCGCGGCGGTCGAGCGCGAGCGTCCCGAGCAGCCGGTCGGTGACGAGGTCGGCGATGACGTAGCCGCCCGGCGCGGCCGTCGCGGCGGCGGTTCCGGCGGCGTCGAGGAAACGTTCCACGTCGTCCCGAGGGCGCGGGCCGCCCAGGTGCTCGCGCACCTCGGGGTCGGTCATCAGCTCGACGAGACCGTCCCGGTCGCCGTCGTGGGCCTTGCGCAGCAGCAGGCGTTCGGCGCGGATCTCCGTGGCGGACAGCGTGGGCAACCGGCTCATGGGTCCTTGATCCTAGGACAGCCGGGCCGCCGCTCAAGGCGAAGGCGTCGGCGACCAGACCCCGGCCGCGGTCCCGTCCCGGACGTGCCGGCGGTAGGCGACGACCTTGCCGTGGATGATGTCCAGGCTCGCCGTCAGGTCGGCGATCCGGTCGCGGACGGCCCGCTCGTGCTCCTCCAGCAGCGCGAGCCGCTCCGGCTCGTTGCCCGGCCCCGAGCGTACGAGGTGGGCGAACCTGCGCAGGGTGGCGATCGGCATGCCGGACTCCCGCAGCCGGTTGCACAGCAGCAGCCACTCCACGTCGGCCCGGTCGTAGGCCCGCTGCCCGCCCGCCGTACGCGGGATCGGGCGCAGGAACAGCTCCTCGCGCTCGAAGAAGCGCAGCGCGTGGACGCCGAGCCCGGTGGCCCGCGCGACGTCCCCGATGGACAGGCGGTCCTCGTCCCTGCTCATGGCACCTCGCCATAGTTTGACCTAGATTGCACTCTAGATTCTACGGTCGAGGGCATGGCACGTACCCAACAAAAAATCGGCTCGGGTTTCGGCGCGCACAGCACGGCCGACGACGTCCTGGCCGGCATCGACCTGTCCGGCCGGAACGTCCTGATCACCGGCGGCTACTCGGGCCTCGGCCTGGCGGCCACCCGCGCGCTGGTACGGGCGGGAGCGCACGTCGTCGTGCCCGCCCGCCGTCCCGGCGTGGCGCGGGACGCGCTGCGCGACCTCCCCCGCACGGAGGTGGCCGAGCTGGACCTGGCCGACCTCGGCAGCGTCCGCGCCTTCGGCGACCGGTTCCTGGAGACCGGCCGCGGCCTGGACGTCGTCATCGGCAACGCGGGCGTCATGGCCTACCCCCACCGGCCGGTCGGCCCCGGCTGGGAGGCGCATCTCGCCATCAACCACCTCGGCCACTTCGCCCTGGTCAACCGGCTGCGCCCGGCGCTCGCCGGGGCCCGGGTGGTGTCGGTCTCCTCCTCGGGGCACTTCCTGTCCGACATCCGCTGGGACGACCCGCACTTCCGCCACGGCCACGACCACTGGGCGGCCTACGGGCAGTCCAAGACGGCCAACGCCCTGTTCGCCGTCCATCTCGACGCCCTCGGCGCGGCCGACGGCCTGCGGGCCTTCGCCGTGCACCCGGGCAGCATCCTCACCCCGCTGCAGCGCCGCATCCCGCACGAGGAACAGGTCGCCCAGGGCTGGATCACGGCCGACGGACGCCGGGCCGACGGCTTCAAGACCCCGGAACAGGGCGCGGCGACCGCGGTGTGGGCGGCCACGTCACCCCTGCTGGACGCGCACGGCGGCGCCTACTGCCAGGACTGCGACCTGGCCGAGCCGGCGACGGGCGACGACATGCTGATCGGCGGCGTCAAACCCTGGGCCCTCGACCCGGACTCCGCCGCCCGCCTGTGGAGACTCTCCGCCGACCTGACCGATGAATCCGCCTTCTCCTGACCGCCCTACGGGCGGCGGCCGGGCCTGACCAGCACCGCGCCGCAGGCCGCCGCCAGGGCCGCCCGGCAGGCGGTGAGGCCGCGCGCGGCGGCGGGAGAGCCGCCGGCCCGGAGCAGGAGGCGGTCCGGACGGCGCGACCTGACCGTGGCCGCGAGCGCCCCGGCGAGAGCTGCCGGCACGGCCGCCCCCGGGAAGAGCAGCCAGCCGTACGAGGGCACGAAGCCCTCCTCCAGGTATGCCTGCCCGCTCTCGCCCAGCCGCTCCTGGACGCGGTCCCGGTCGGCCGCCGTGACCCGGTGCAGCGAGGGATCGACGATCAACGCCTCCAGCTCCAGCTTGACGCCCATGCCGAGCACCAGCCGCGCGGGCAGGAAGACCGCCTCGACGCCGCCGGCGGGCGGGGGGACGACGGTCGCGGGAATCGTCCTGGAGATTCTCGGTTCGCCCGGCGGGTCCTCGGGGGCGCTGTACTCGATCGTGACGGTGTCGTGCCGGCCCGGCTCGGACGTGACCGCCACGGCCCTGCCCTCGTCGTACGGGAACGACGGGTCCCCCGTGAGGTAGCGCAGCAGCGCCTGGTCGCCGATGTAGGCGCGGGAGGAGGACGTCGCGGAGTCGGCCGTCGACACGGTGAGGTCGAACGGGTGGACCGGCGTCAGGCCCTGGGCGACGTCCGTTCCGGGCAGCTCCTGCCGGACGGCGGCGATCCCGAGCGCCGGTCGTGCGGGATCGAGCCGCACGACGAGCGCCCCAGGCCGCGCCTGCGGGAGGTACCGCGCCCTGGACTGCGCGGTCCCGGCTGTCGCCGTGATCGCCACCGCGACGGCGAAGGCCGTGGCGATCATGGTCGCGGCCACCGCGGGGGCCGTCCGCGCGCGCCGGTCGGCCAGGTGCCGGGCCGAGAGCCGCAGGACCGCCGGAAGCCGGCCGCCGCCACCCACGCGCCGGCGACCAGATGGCCGGAGTGCATCCGGCCGTGCCGCCCGCGCGGGGCGGTCTCCGCGGCGAAGACGGTCGCGCCGCAGGCCGGCATCACGAGCACGCCGATCAGCGCCAGGAAGAAGATCAGGGAGACGAGGTCCGGCATGGAGGGAGCGTACGGGCGGAACGATCGACGCGACACCCTCGCGGGCCGGGGACGGCGACGGCCGGCCGCCGCGGGGTGCGCGGGGCCGGCCGGAGGGTTCGAAGGTCAGCCGTGGGAGTCGGTGGTCGCGGCGCGCTTGATGCTCAGCTCGTCGCCGCCGATGGAGCAGGAGGGGCCGTTCGGGCCGCCGAAGCGGACGGAGTCGAAGAAGTCGCGGAAGGTGATGTAGAAGTTGCCCTTGCCGCGCGGGCCGGTGACGGCCGAGCAGCCGCCGTAGTCGGCCTCGGAGTAGAGATGGATGAGCGTGTCGGTGCGGTTCCAGTCGGACTTGGCGCGGTCGCCCATGCCCAGGACCGCCAGGTTGGCCGTGCTCGCCTGGAGCTGGACGATGTCGCCGGTGCCGTCGAGACCGGAGAACAGGCAGTAGTTGCCTTCCTGGCAGCGGTCGTATCCCGTCGCCGCCTGCGCGGGGGACGCCACTGCGGCCAGCGCGGCCACGGCGATCGGTAACGCCAGAACGTGAAACTTCTTGCCCACCATGCCTCCATGGACGAAACTTTCCTTCGGTCCGAACATACATAGTGAGATCAACTTGCGCTAGACCGTCAGGGTGGACGTTCTTCAGCGGATAATCCGCTACGGGATGAGTTGGTAGCCTCGATGACATGACTTCGATGGCGCCCTCCCGCACCGAGCACGACCTGTCGTTCCTGCTCGACCACACCAGTCACGTGCTGCGCACCCGGATGGCGGCGGCCCTGGCCGAGCTGGGGCTGACCGCGCGCATGCACTGCGTGCTCGTGCACGCGCTGGAGGAGGAGCGCACACAGATCCAGCTCGCCGAGATCGGTGACATGGACAAGACCACGATGGTGGTCACCGTCGACGCCCTGGAGAAGGCCGGGCTGGCCGAGCGGCGGCCGTCGAGCACCGACCGGCGGGCACGGATCATCGCCGTGACCGAGAAGGGCGCCCAGGTGGCGCGGCGCAGCCAGGAGATCGTGGACGGCGTGCACACCGCGGCCCTCGACTCGATCCCGGACGACGAGCGGGAGGTGCTGGTACGCGCCCTTAACCGGCTGGCCACCGGCCACCTGGAGACCCCGGCCGAGGCGCCGCAACCGGTCCGGCGGGCCAGGGAACGCGGCTAAATAGTTCCGTGACATATCGTCTGTAACGGAACTATCTGCTACGGTCTCTCCTGTTGCACCCCTTGAAACAGGAGACGACCATGTCCCTCACCTCCCGGCGCACCGCCCTGGCCGTGTTGTCGACGTCCGCCTTGATGACCATCCTCGACGGCAGCATCGTCACCGTGGCCATGCCCGCCATCCAGCGCGACCTGGGGTTCTCCCCCGCCGGGCTGAGCTGGGTGGTCAACGCGTACCTGCTCGCGTTCGGCGGGCTGCTGCTGCTGGCCGGACGGCTCGGCGACCTCGTGGGCCGCCGGACGATGTTCCTGGCCGGGAACGCGGTGTTCACCGGCGCGTCCCTGCTGGCCGGCCTGGCCAACAGCGAGGGCCTGCTCATCGCCGCCCGCTTCCTGCAGGGCGTCGGCAGCGCCATGGCCTCGGCCGTCGTGCTCGGCATCCTGGTGACCTTGTTCACCGAGCCGCGCGAGCGGGGGCGGGCGATCGCGGTCTTCAGCTTCACCGGCGCGGCCGGCGCGTCGATCGGGCAGGTGCTCGGCGGCGTGCTCACCGACGCGCTGAGCTGGCACTGGATCTTCTTCATCAACCTGCCGATCGGGCTGGCGACGATCGTGCTGGCGCTGCCCGCGCTGCCCGCCGACCGGGGCCTCGGCCTCGCGCGGGGCGCCGACGTGACCGGCGCGCTGCTGGTCACCTCGGGCCTGATGCTGGGCATCTACACCGTGGTCAAGGTCGAGGAGCACGGCTGGCTCGCCGTGCACACCCTGGCGTTCGGCGCGGTGTCGCTGGCCCTGCTCGCCGGCTTCTTCGTGCGCCAGGCCACCGCGCGCACGCCGCTGATGTCGCTGCGCGTGCTGCGCTCCCGCAACGTGGCCGGGGCCAACGTCGTGCAGATGCTGGCGCTGTCGGCGATGTTCGCCTTCCAGATCATCGTCGCGCTCTACATGCAGAAGGTGCTGGGGTACGGCGCCCTCGCCACCGGGCTGGCGATGCTCCCGGCGGCCGTGGCGATCGGCGGCGTGTCGCTGTTCGTGTCGGCGCGGCTGAGCGCCCGCTTCGGCGCGCCGGCCGTGCTGCTGGCCGGGCTGGTGCTGCTGCTGGCCGCGATGGCCTGGCTCACGCGGGTGCCGGTGGACGCCGCCTACGTCACCGACCTGCTGCCGGTCATGGTGCTGATCGCGGGTGGCGGGCTGGCGCTGCCGGCGCTGACCACGCTCGGCATGTCGGCCGCCCGCGCGGACGACGCCGGCCTCGCCTCAGGGGTGTTCAACACCACCCAGCAGATCGGCATGGCGCTGGGCGTGGCCGTCCTGACCACGCTGGCGGCCTCCCGCACGCAGGAGCTGCGCGCCGGCGGGGCGGCCGAGGGGGCGGCGCTGACCGGCGGCTACCACCTGGCCTTCGCCACCTCGGCCGGGCTGCTGGCGGCGGCCGTCGTGGTCGCCCTGGCCGTCCTGCGGCGGCCCCGGGCCGCCGCGGCCGCCGACGCGTCGCGGATCGACCAGCCCGCCGCCCGCTGAATCCCCTTCTTCTCACCGCGAAACGGAGCCGATCATCATGACCGAGCCCTCCTACGGCCCCGGACAGGGCCCCGGCGCCCGCCCCCTCACCGAGGACGAACTCCTGCGGATCCTCGCCCGCCAGCCCTTCGGCGTGCTGGCGACGCTCAAGCGCGACGGCCGCCCGCACCTGGCCTCGATGGCCCTGCGCTGGGACGCCGCCGGACGCGTCCTGCGCATCTCCTCCGCCGAGGGCCGCGTCAAGGTGCGCCACCTGCTCGCCGACCCGCGGGCGACGGTGCACCTCCAGGGCGACGACGTCCTGTCGTACGCGTCGCCGAAGGACGGGCGGAGGTCTCCGAGCCGTCGCTCACGCCGGGCGACGCCACCGGACGCGAGCTGCTGGAGATGGCCGGCGGCTTCCCCGACCCGGCGGACGAGGCCGCCTTCCTGGCGGAGATGGCCAGGGGACGCCGCCTGGTCATCAGAATCCGGGTGGACCACTTGTACGGCATCGCCCTCGACGCCGCCTGACCGGCGCCCCCGGCCGCCGGGAGCCGGACGGGCGGACCCCGGACCCCGGTTGTCGGGCGTCGGACGGGCGGGCACCGGGCCTCGGTTGCCGGGAGCTGGAGGCGCGGGCGAGGATGGCGCGATCGTCAAGGGGAGGTCGTCGTATGCGGGTCCCGGGCCGTCCGCTCGTGGTGTTGCTGGTGGGGGCGCTGGCCGCGTGTTCCGCGCCGGGGCCCGCCGCCGCTCCCGGTCCCGTCCCCGTGCCGGACACGAGCCCGAGCCCTAGGACCTTGCCGACCCGCGTCTCGCCCCTGCCACCCCACACCCCGACCGTGCCGACCCACGTCCCGACCGTGCAGGCCGCGACCCGGCCGCCGGTCGTGCGGCCGGCGCGCAGCCGCTGCGACGGGGCGAGCGCCCGCGACTTCGACGGCGACGGCCGCGACGACGTCGCCCTCGGCTATCTCGGCGCCACCGGCCGGGTGCACGTCCTGTCGGCGGGCAAGGTCATCCACCTCCCCACCCCGCCGGGCAACCGGATGAAGGGCTTCGGCTGGTCGGTGACCATGGCCCACGTCAACGACGACCGCTGCGCGGACCTCGTCGTCGGCACCCGTACCCTGACCGTGGCCGGCCTGAAGGGGGCGGGCGGGGTCTACGTCCTACACGGCGGGGCCGCCGCGCCGCCGCGCCGGCTCGTCTCGCCGCGGCCGCAGGAGGACGCGGCCTTCGGCGAGTCCGTCGCCGCCTACGGCGACCTCGTCGCGATCGGCGCGCCGCGGGAGCGGCCGGGAGGCGCGGTCTACCTGTTCAGGAAGGGCGCGTTCGTCCGGCGGATCACCCAGGAGACGCCCGGCGTGCCCGGCAGCTCCGAGGTCTCCGACCGGTTCGGCGACCGGCTCGCCCTCGGCCCGCTCGCCGACGGCGGCGTGGGCCTCGTCATCGGCGCCCCGGAGGAGTACGCGGACGGCCCCGGCCGCCAGGACGTCGGCGACCGGGACGACTCGCCCCTCGGCGCGGTCACCGTCGTCCGCGACGTCACGGCGCGCAGACTGAGCGCGGCACGGCTGCGACCGCCGCGCGACGACGACGGCAGGACCTGCGCCGGCTTCGGCGACAGCCTGGTGTACGTCCCCGGCACCGGGCCGGCCGTGTTCTCGCCGCCATGCGGCCGGCTGCGCTTCTACGACCTCGACCTCAAGGTCATCCGCACCGTGACGGCCCTGCGGGAGCCCTGGGACGCCGAGCTGGCCGCCTCCGCCGACGGTCGGGTGGCGGCCCTGGGCGGTGACCACGGCGACCCGGCGTTGCTGCTGCTGTCCCCGAAGGACGAGACGCGGGACCGCCGGCTCACGGGCGACTACCTCGCCGACACGGCGCACCGGGGGATCGCGTTCGGCGGCGGCCGGATCGTGGTCACGATGCAGGGGGCCGCCGACGTGGCCCTCGTCGACCCCGCCACCGGAAAGGCCGACCTGGTCAAGACCGCCACCGGGGACCTGTTCATCAAGGCCGTCGAAGGCTGAGAAGCGCCCGTCGTCGAGGCCGCCGAAGGCTGAGGGACGTCCGTCGCCCGAGGCCGTCGAGGACTGAGGAGGGCCGGTCGTGGGCCCTGTACACCAAACCAAGCGCTTGCTACGCTCCGCCCATGACGTCCACCGTGGTGTGGGGTACCGGCAACGTCGGCCGCGCCGCCATCAGGGCCGTGGAGGCCCATCCCGACCTCAGTCTCGCCGCCGTCGTCGTGCACTCCCCCGACAAGGCCGGCCGCGACGCCGGACAGCTCGCCGGACTCGGCCGCGACCTCGGCGTCACCGCCACGGACGACGCCGCCGCCGTCCTGGCCGCCCGCCCGAGGGCCGTCGTGTACGCCGCCTCCGGCGACCTGCGCCCCGACGACGCCCTGGCCGACGTCCTGCGGGCCGTCCGGGCCGGCGCCGTCGTCGTCACGCCCTCCCTGTACGCCCTCTACGACCACCGCGGCGCGCCGCCCGAGCTGCGGGACCAGGTGCTTGCCGCCGTCGCCGAGGGCGGCGGCTCGCTGTTCGCCTCCGGCATCGACCCCGGCTGGGGCAACGACCTGCTGCCCCTGCTGCTCAGCGGCCTCGGCTCGGTCGTGGACGCCATCCGCTGCCAGGAGATCTTCGACTACTCCGGCTACGACCGCCCGGACGCGGTCCGGTACATGGTCGGCATGGGCCAGCCCATGGACTACGAGCCGCCGATGATCGCGCCGACCGTCCCGTCCCTGGTGTGGGGCGGGCAGGTACGGCTGATGGCGCGGGCCCTCGGCGTCACGCTGGAGGAGATCCGCGAGGTCGTCGAGCGGCGTGCGCTCGACCGCACGGTCACCACCGCCGGGATGGGCGACTTCGAGGCCGGCACCCAGGGCGCGGTGCGGTTCGAGGTGCAGGGCGTCGTCGAGGGCGAGCCGCGCATCGTGATCGAGCACGTCACCCGCATCCACCCCGCCTGCGCCCCCGACTGGCCGCTCCCCCCGGACGGCGGCGACGGCGCCCACCGGGTGATCGTCGAGGGCCGCCCGCGCATCGAGGTCACGATCGAGGCCACCGACGAGGGCGGCAGCCGTTCGGCGGGCGGGAACGCCACCGCGGCGGGCCGGCTGGTGAACGCCATCGACTGGCTCGCCGCCGCCCCGCCCGGCCTGTACGACGCGCTCGACGTCCCATTGCGCCCCGCGTCCGGCCGGCTCGGAAGGAAGAACCCGTGATCGTCGACGTTCCCGGCGGCAAGGACCCGATCGCGTACGTCTGGGGCGAGCTGGTCCCCGGCATCGGGACCGCCGCCTCGAAGTTCTCCATGGCCGTCTACGCCCACACCACGCTGGGCCTGCGCGAGTTCGAGGCGGCCCGGCTGCGGATCGCGCAGATCAACGGATGCGTCTTCTGCCTCGACTGGCGCACCGAGCGCGACGGCGTCAAGGTCGAGGACGGCTTCGCCGACGCGGTCGCGGACTGGCGCGCCACGGACGCCTTCGACGCGCGCACCCGGCTCGCCGCCGAGTACGCCGAGCGCTACGCCCTGGACCACCACGGGCTCGACGAGGAGTTCTGGTCCCGGATGACCGAGCACTACAGCCAGAACGAGATCGTGGAACTGAGCATGAGCATCGGTTCCTGGTGGGCCTTCGGCCGGCTCAACCACGTGCTGGGCCTGGACACGGCCTGCATGCTGACCGGCGGCCCGGCACCCTCCGTCAGACCGACCGAGTCCGCGTCAGACCGACCGAGCGAGGGCACGTGACATGAACACCAGCCGCCGCACCTTCATCGCCGGAACCGCCTCCCTCCTGGGCGCCGCCGCACTGCCCGGCCGCGCCGCCGCCGTCGCCACCGCTGCCGCCGACGGGCCGATCGCCGACGGCGCCCGCGTGCCCGTCCTGGTGATCGGCACCGGGTACGGCGGCTCGGTGGCCGCCCTGCGCCTGGCCCAGGCGGGCGTCGAGGTGCACATGATCGAGATGGGCATGGCCTGGGACACGCCCGGCTCGGACGGCAAGATCTTCTGCAACACGCGCGAGCCCGACTATCGCTCGTACTGGCTGCGCACCAGGACCAAGGCGCCGCTCAACTACTTCCTCGGCTTCCCCATCGACCGGGACATCCCCCGCTACACCGGCATCCTGGACGCCGAGGAGTTCGCCGGCATCACGGTCTACCAGGGCCGCGGGGTCGGCGGCGGCTCGCTGGTCAACGGCGGCATGGCCGTCACGCCCAAGCGGGAGAACTTCGCCGCCGTGCTCCCGTCGGTGGACGCCGACGAGATGTACGGCGTCTACTACCCGCGTGCCAACTCCGGCCTCGGCGTCGGCCTGGTGGACCCGGCCTGGTTCGACACCACCGCGTGCTACCAGTACGCCCGCGTGGGCCGCAAGCACGCCCAGCGCTCCGGCTTCCCGTTCACCTTCGTCCCCGACGTGTACGACTGGGACTACATGAAGCAGGAGGCGGCCGGCACGGCCACCCAGTCGGCGCTGGCCGGCGAGATCCTCTACGGCAACAACCACGGCAAGAAGTCCCTGCAGAAGACCTACCTGGCGCGGGCCCGCGCGACCGGCAGGGTGACGATCTCGCCGCTGCACCAGGTCACCTCGGTCGCCCCGGCGGCGGGCGGCGGCTACACCGTCCGGATCGACCAGCTCGCCACCGACGGCTCGGTCACCGCCGCCAAGACCGTCACGGCGGCCCGGGTGTTCTTCGCCGCGGGCAGCGTCGGCACGAGCAAGCTGCTGGTCAGGCTGAAGGCCACCGGCGCGCTGCCGGGTCTGGACGACGAGGTCGGCAAGGGCTGGGGCGACAACGGCAACGTCATGTGCGGCCGGGCCAACCACCTGTGGGACCCGACCGGCAAGCTGCAGTCCGCCATCCCGTGCGCGGGCATCGACAACTGGACGGCCGGCGGCGCGTTCGCCGAGGTGGCGCCGCTGCCGACCGGGATCGAGACGTACGCCTCGTTCTACCTGTCGATCACCAACACCCCGCGCCGCGCGCAGTTCTCCTGGAACGCCGCGACCGGCAAGGTGGACCTGAGCTGGCAGACCGCCTGGAAGCAGACGTCCATCGACATGGCGAAAACGATCTTCGACAAGATCAACGCCAAGGAGGGGACGATCTACCGCACCGACCTGTTCGGCGTGTACAAGATCTGGGGCGACCACCTCACCTACCACCCGCTCGGCGGCGCGGTGCTGAACCGGGCCACCGACAACTACGGCCGCCTGACCGGCTACCCCGGCCTGTACGTCATCGACGGCTCGCTGATCCCCGGCAACACCACGGTGAACCCGTTCGTCACCATCACGGCGCTGGCCGAGCGGAACATCGAGAAGATCATCGCCACCGACCTTTAACGCAGGGTTTGCCGAAACGGCAACGGAGTTCGCGCGCCGCGGCACGGGCCGCGCATGATCCTGGTGACAGGCCAGGACTCACATGCGTGGAGGAACGATGTCGCAGCTCACCCCGGTCGCCGAGGGCGTCCACCGCCTGGTGCCCTCCCCCGCCGGCCGGGTCCATCTCGTGGAGGCGGGGCAGGGGCCGCTGGTGCTGCTGGTGCACGGCTTCCCCGAGTCCTGGTACTCCTGGCGGCACCAGCTCCCGGCGCTGGCCGCCGCCGGGTACCGGGCGGTGGCGGTGGACGTGCGCGGCTACGGCCGCTCGTCCAAGCCGGCGGACGTGGCCGCGTACCGGATGACCGAGCTGGTCGAGGACGGCGTGGCCGTGGTGCGGGCGCTGGGCGAGCGGAGCGCGGTGATCGTCGGCCACGACTGGGGCTCCGGGATCGCCGCCCACAGCGCCCTGCTCAGGCCGGACGTCTTCCGCGCGGTCGCCATGCTCAGCGTGCCGTACACGCCGCGCGGCGGGCCGCGCCCCACCGAGGCGTTCGCCGCCATGGGCGGGACGGACGAGTTCTACGTCAGCTACTTCCAGACGCCCGGCCGGGCCGAGGCCGAGATCGAGCCGGACGTCCGGGGCTGGCTGGCGGGCGTGTACGCGGCCCTGTCCGCCGGGACCATGCCGGGCCCGGACGCGCCCCACCCGCTGTTCGTGGCCCCGGGCGGCAGGCTGCGCGACCGGTTCCCGGCCGGCGGCACGCTGCCCGGCTGGCTGAGCGAGACCGACCTCGACTTCTACGCCGCCGAGTTCGAGCGCACCGGCCTGACCGGCGCGCTGAACCGCTACCGCAACATGGACCGCGACTGGGAAGACCTCGCGCCCCACGACGGCGCGCCGATCGTCCAGCCCTCGCTGTTCGTCGGCGGCGCGCAGGACGACACGACCCGGTGGCTCTCCGCCGCGATCGACGCCTTCCCCACCACCCTGCCCGGCCTGGTCTCCTCCCGGCTCCTGGACGACTGCGGCCACTGGATCCAGCAGGAACGCCCGGACGAGGTCAACGCCATCCTCCTGGACTGGCTCTCCCGGCTCTGACCCGCGACGCCGCGGGCCCGCCCGCGCGAGGCGGGCCCGCGGCGCCGGTCACAACACGGCTCCCGAGCCCTCGCGCGGCCGCCGGGCGGCCTTGGGCGCGGGCGGCTGGGGGGCCGGACGGCGGTCGTACCGGGCCAGGCCGATGGCCGCGGGGCCGGCCACGAACGACGACGTCAGCGTGCCCACGACGATGCCGGTGACCAGCGCGATCGCGAAGTCACGCAGCGAGTCGCCGCCGAAGACGGCCAGCGCGACCAGCACGAAGAGCGCGCCGAGCCCGGTGTTGACGGTCCGCGGCACGGTCTGCAGGATCGCCGTGTTCACCGCCTCGGCCAGCGGCGCGGTGCGGCGGGCGGCCCACAGCTCGCGCACCCGGTCGAACACCACCACCTTGTCGTTGACGGAGTAGCCGACCACGGTCAGCATCGCGGCGAGGAACACGCCGTCCACCGGCTTGCCGAGCCAGGCGAACAACCCGATCACCACGGCCAGGTCCACCAGCAGCGCCAGCACGGTCGCCGTGCCGAACGTCCACCGGAAGCGCACCGCCAGGTAGAGCAGCTGCGCCGCCACGGCCACGCCGAGCGCGATGACGGCGTTGCGGCGCAGCTCCTCGCCCAGCGTGGGGCCGATGAACTCGTCGCGCACCTTGCTCACCTCGCCGCCCTGCCCCTCCAGCGCGGCCTGGACCTTGGCCGGGTCGAGCTGCCCCGCGCGCACGGTCACGCCGTCGGCGGCGGCCTGCACGACCGCGCCCGGATAGCCGGCCTCGCTCACGAGCCGCCGGGCCGTGTCGGCGTCGACCGCCCTGGACGTGCCGAACTCCACGAGCCGGCCGCCGGTGAACTCGACCCCGAAGTCCAGGCCGCGGGTGAACAGTCCGGCCAGCGCCGCGACGACCAGGCCGCCCGCGACCGCCAGCCACAGCTTCCTGGCCTTCATGAGCTGGGGGTTCCGGCGGGCCAGCCACGTCCGGACCGCGCCCGGTGAGCCCAGGCCCGACAGGCGCGGCCCGATCCGGCCGATGACGGCCTGGGTGAGCACGCGGGTGATCAGCATGGCCGACACCAGCGAGGCCAGCACGCCGATCGCCAGCGTCACGCCGAACCCCTTGACCGGCCCGGAGGCCAGCCCGAACAGCAGCGCGGCGGCGATGAGCGTGGTGACGTTGGAGTCGGCGATGGCGCTCCAGGCGTTCTTGAACCCCCGGTTCAGTGCCGGGGCGAGCCCGCGGGCCGGGGCCAGGCCGTACTCCTCCCTGGCGCGTTCGAAGACGAGCACGTTGGCGTCGACCGCCATGCCGATGGCCAGCACGAACCCGGCCAGGCCGGGCAGCGTGAACGTCGCGCCCATCGCGACCAGCGCGGCGTAGGAGATCAGGCCGTAGCAGGTGAGCGCGATGGCGGCGAGCAGGCCGGACAGGCGGTAGATCACGATGATGAACAGGGCGGTCAGCACCAGCCCGGCGATCGCGGCCTTGACGCTGGCCTCGATGGCGTCGGCGCCCAGCGTGGGGCCGACCGTCCGCTGCTCGACCAGGTCGAGCGGCACGGGCAGCGCGCCGCCCTTGATCAGCACGGCCAGGTCGCGGGCCTCCTCGTGGGTGAAGGACCCGGTGATCTCGGTGTTGCCGCCGGGGATGCCGGTGCCGCAGGGCACGGACGGGTCGAGCTGCGGCGACGAGATGATCTTCTTGTCGAGCACGATGGCGACGCGCCGCTTCGGGTCGCCCGCCGGCTGGCAGGCGGCCGCGCCGGTCATCCGCTGCCAGGCGTCGGCGTCGCGGAAGTCGACCGTGACCGACCAGCCGGGCCCGCGCTGCGGGTCGCTGCGCTCGGTGGCGTCGCTGACGCCGTCGCCGCTGATCGCCGCCGGGCCGAGCGCGAGCGGGCTGCCGCTCTCGTCGGGCAGCGCGGTGGCGTCCCCGGCCTTGCCGGGGCCGGTGACCGGGTGGAAGGCGAGCTGGGCGGTGCGGCCGATGACCTCGGCCGCCTTGCTCGGGTCGAGCACGCCGGGCAGCTCGACGATGATCCGCTTCTCGCCGGAGCGGGCCAGGGTGGGATCGACGACCCCCAGCGCGTCCGCCCGGCGGCGGAGCACGTCGAGGGCGCGGTCGGTGGCCGAGGAGTCGGCCGTGACCGTCGGGGAGTCTCTGGCCTCGAAGACGAGCTGGGTACCGCCGCGCAGGTCGAGGCCGAGGCGTGGCGTGGCGGTGAGGGACAGGATGATCGAGGTCGCGATGACGGCGAACGCCGCCAGCGCGCGCCACATGGGCGCACGTGACATGAGGCCTCCACAGGCTCAGGTGTGCGGAAGAGGGATCTTCAGAGCACCGTGGAGGGAGGCGCGCGGGCCGCCGCCGCGCCCCCGGGCCGGTCGGCGGCGGCACGGACGACGGGCCGCCGGACGACGGCCGACCAGACGTGCAGCGACCGGGCCGGGGCCGCGGCGGGCAGCGCCTGCCCGCCGGGCCCGGCCTGGTCGTGCCCCGCCTGCCTGACCTGCGCGAGCGGAGGCGGCGGCGGGGTGGAGCCCAGCTGGGCGACGGCGGGTGGGTCGGCCGCCGCCTGGATCGCCGTGACCTGCGTGACGGCCTGCGTGACGGCCTGCGTGACGGCCGGGGCGGCGGCCTGGGCGGCGACCTCGGCATGGCCCGTCGCGGGGAGCAGCCACGACAGGACGAGAAGCAGCGCGGCGGGCAGCCTGGTGCGCACCTCGCCTCCCTCCCGTCGTGACCGTCGCCCCTACCGTAGCCCGCCGCCGGGCCGCTCAGGGCAGGGTGCGCAGGTACGTCGGCGGCTTGCGGACCTGAGCGGCCTGCTCGAAGGCGTATCCGAGGGCGATCAGGGACGGCTCGGAGAACCGCCCGCCGAAGAACGTGACGCCGAGCGGCAGGACGCCGCTGGCGTACCCGGCCGGGACGCTGACCGCCGGGTAGCCGGAGACCGCCGAGGGCGCGGAGGAGGAGACGAAGCCGGTGAAGTCGTCGCCCTTGGTCAGGTCGGTCAGCCAGGCCGCGTGGTTGGTGGGGGCGAGCAGCGCGTCCAGGCGGCCGGCGGCCAGCGCCGAGTCGATCGCGCGGCGGGCCAGCGTGGTGGCCTGGTCGCGGAGGGCGCGGTAGGCGGGGTCGTCCAGGTCGCCGGTGGTGGCCTGCGCCTGCTCGAAGACCTCCTGGCCGAAGTACCGCAGCTCGGTCCCGGCGTGCCGCCGGTTGAAGTCGATCAGCCCGGCCAGGTCGGCGGGGTGCCGTCCAGGGGTGGCGGCCAGGTAGGCGTTCAGGTCGTGCTTGAACTCGGTCAGCAGCGCCGGGAACTCGGCCTCGCCGGCCTGGTCCATGCCCTCCAGCTCGACGTCCACCACGGTCGCGCCGCGGGCCTTGAGCGTGGCGACGGTGGCGTCCAGGGCGGCGCGCACCTCCTGGTTGTCGCCCGCGACCGAGCGCCACACGCCGACGCGGGCGCCGTTCAGCGCGCCGGGACGCAGGGCCTTGAGGTAGTCGCGGTCGCCGCCCGGGACGGTCGCGGGGTCGCGCGGGTCCGGTCCCTGGATGGCCGAGAGCACGGCGGCGGCGTCGGTGAGGTTCCTGGTGATCGGCCCCGCGGTGTCCTGCCGGGCCGAGATCGGCACCACGCCGGCCCGGCTGACCAGCCCGATCGTGGGCTTGATGCCGACCACGCCGTTGATCCCGGCCGGGCAGACGATCGAGCCGTCGGTCTCGGTGCCGATGGTGACGGCGGCCAGGGTGGCGGCGGCGGCGACCGCCGAGCCGCTGCTCGACCCGCAGGGGTTGCGGTCGAGGACGTAGGGGTTGTTGGTCTGCCCGCCGATCGCGCTCCACCCGCTGGAGGACGGGCTGGAGCGGAAGTTCGCCCATTCCGACAGGTTGGCCTTGCCCAGGATCACCGCGCCGGCCGCCCGCAACCGCTGGACGAGGAACGCCTCCGCAGCCGGCCGGGCGCCGAGCAGCGCCTGCGAGCCGGCGGTGGTGCGCAGCGGCGCTGCGGTGTCGATGTTGTCCTTGAGCAGGACCGGGACGCCTTCCAGCGGCCCGTGCGCGCCCCTGCGGCGACGCCGGTCGCTGCGCTCGGCCTCGCCCAGCGCGCCGGGGTTGGTCTGGACGACCGCGTGCAGCAGCGGGTCCACCGCGCGGATGCGGTCGAGGTAGAAGCGGGTCAGCGTCACCGCGTCGAAGCGGCCGTGGTCCATGGCGCGTTGCAGGTCGAGCACGGTGGCGCGGTCGAGGTCCAGCCCGCGCAGGACGGTGCCGGCGGACGGCGGGGCCGCCTCGCGCGCGTGCGCGGGGACGGCCGCGGTTAACCCGGCGGTGAGCGCGAGCGCCAGAGCGGCGGCCGCCCGGCGTGCGGGCTTCAGGAGAGTCATGGCTGTCGAGCGTAGCCATGATGCTTTCCCGGGAAAATATTCCAATTCGTATATATCCGCCACCCTCGGTCCGGCCCCCGGCGCGCGGCGCGCCGCGCGCCGGGGGCCGGCCGGCGGCGGGGCGTCAGGGGCAGCCCGTGACGGCGAAGGCCGTGAACTGGCTGACCTCGTTCCTGCTGAAGTTGTCGTCCGAGCCGATCACCAGCGTGCACTCCCCACTGGCCAGCCGCGGCCCCCACGACATGGCCTCCAGGTTCTGCACCGGCGGCCGGAAGTCGCCCAGGTCGTAGACCAGCCGCTTGCTCACCGGCCGGTACCCCGCGCTCAGGTCGTCCTGGCTCAGCACGTTGGTCGCGCCCGTCAGGTCGATCTCGTACAGCTTGACCTTGTAGTCGACGCCCTCGATCCAGGAGCGTTCCAGGGCCAGGTAGCGGTGGTCGTCGATGGGCAGGATCTCCGAGACCCCGCTGTCGGACTCCCCGGTGGGCGGCACCGGCGCGGCCGGGAGCGCGTCGAGCGGGTAGACGAACTGGCCGCGCGGGACGCCCCGCCGGTCCCACACGGTGAGCCGGGCGGGCGCGCCGTGCCGGACCGTGGACGGCTCGCCGTCCTCGTACCGGGGGCCCTCGGTCATCGCCGTGATCCGGCGGGCGGTGACGGCCAGGCCCTCGAAACCGGCGTTGCGCCGCGGGCCGTGCTCGGTGGTGGTCAGGCGCAGGTTGCCCGGCAGGCGCAGGTCCCCCTGGTGCCGGCCCTGGAGGTCGGCGGCGCGCACGCCGGAGGCGGCCAGCGGCAGGTCGGGGTGGCCGGCGTCGGGGCGGTCGCCCTCGTCGCCCCACAGCAGGCGACCGGACCAGCGGTCGTACCTGATGGACTCGGGGTCGGCCGAGCCGGGCTTGCCGTAGCCGGGGTAGGGGGTGCCGTCCTGCCTGGTCAGCGTGGTGACCCCGGTCAGGCTGATGCCGGTGAACGCGCCCGAGTCCCGGTCGATGTCCAGGCGGGCGGTGTAGAAGCGGGCGGGACCGTAGCGCCAGCGGTCGTCGGAGATCAGGTACCAGGCGCCGGTGCGCGGGTCGCGGTCGATGCCCGACACCCCGCCGACGGTGGTGCCGTCGAACTGCATCAGGTACGGCAGCCGCTGCTCCCCGAGATACCGGGTGATGCGGACCTCCTCCCGCGGGGCCGCCCAGGCGGGCTGGGTGACGCTCATGGCGACCGCGCACGCGACCGCGAACCCCGTGATTCTTCGCATTCCGTCCCCTGTGTCGTTCTGGTTACGTGGAGTGACCGGGGGACATGAAATCGTGCCCGCGCCCGCCGGGGCGACCGGGACACGCCGCCGCCCGCGCGTCTTTGCCTGGCGGGCCGTGGACAGGCCGGTGGCGCACGGGCCACCGTCCTGTCACTCCGGAGCGCGAGGCGACGGAAACCGTCGGTGCCCGCCCGCACACTCAGCGCATGCCCGATGAGCCTCTGGAACTCGGTGAGATCACCGTCTCCGACTGGTACGCCCACAACGACAAGATGGCCGAGGTCGGCTTCCTGACCATCGCCAGGCGCCTGCCCTCGCTCGTGACGCAGGCGATGAGCATGTCCTGGCGGGCCGGCCCCCGCGACACCGTGGCCACCATCGCGCTCAACCTCCTCGGCGGCGTCTTCACCGCCTTCGGCCTGCTGGCCACCACCGGCGTGCTGAGCGCCCTGTTCAGCGAGGGCCCGACCCCCGACCGCGTGCTGGCCGCCCTGCCCAGCCTCGTCCTGGTGGGCGTGGCCGCCGTGCTGCGCACGGTGGTGCAGGCCGGCGCGGGCTGGGCGCAGTCACGCCTGACCCCGCAGATCTCCCGCCACACCGAGGAACGCCTCTACGGCCTGACCAGCCAGGTGGAGCTGGTCGCCTACGACGACCCGGAGTTCCACGACAGTCTCGAACGCGCCAACATGCGCGGCGTCAGCGTGGCCGGCGCGGTGGTCAGCTCGGCCATCAACGTCGTCACCGCCGCCGTCGGCATCGCGGCGGCGGCCGGCGTGCTGGGCGTGCTCCATCCGGTACTGCTGCCGTTGCTGCTGCTGGCCGTGCTGCCCGACGCGTGGGCCACCGTGCGCGGCGCCCGTATGCGCTACTCGACGATGTACTCCCTCATCCCCGCCCGCCGCCGCAAGTGGATCATCGCCGAGCTGCTGGCCGACCGCGAGCCCGCCGCCGAGGTGCGCTCGTTCACCATGCGCGGCTTCCTGCTGCGCATGTACGACGCCGTCGCCAGGGCCGAGCAGGACGTGCTGCTCGCCCTGGCCAGACGCCAGACCCTGGCCGGCCTGGTCGGCGAGGCACTGGGCGGTCTCGGCACCGCCCTGGTCTACGTCGCGCTGGGCGTGCTGCTGGCGGTGGCGGCGATCCCGCTCGCGGTCGCGGGCACCGCGGTGCTGGCCATCAGGACCGGCCAGTCCTCGCTGGCCAACCTCCTGTACGCCACCAACCGCCTCTACGAGGACGGCCTCTACTTCACCGACTTCCTCCAGTTCTGCGCCGACGCCGAGCGCCGCGTGCCCACAGCCCGCTCGGCGGCCGTGCCCGAGGGGTTCGAGCGCATCGTGGCCGACGACGTGACGTTCACCTACCCGGGCGCCGACCAGCCGGCGCTGCGCGGGGTGACGGTCGAGATCAAGCGCGGCGAGGTCATCGCGTTCGTGGGCGAGAACGGCTCCGGCAAGACCACCCTGGCCAAGATCCTGTCCGGCCTGTACGAGCCCGACACCGGCACCGTCTCCTGGGACGACGTCGACCTGGCCGACGTGCCCCCCGACGACCTGCGCCTGCGCACGGCCGTCATCGCCCAGGACCACACCCGCTGGCCGCTCACCGCCCGCTACAACATCACCATGGGCGCCGACAAGGGCGAGCCCGCCCTGGTCGCGGCGGCCTCGGTCGCGGGGGCCGACGAGGTGGTCGCGGGCCTGCCCCTCGGCTACCGCACGCTGCTCGACCGCCGTTTCAAGGACGGCTGCGAGCTGTCCGGCGGCCAGTGGCAGCGCATCGCGGTGGCCCGGGGGTTCTACCGCGACGCCGACCTGCTCATCTGCGACGAGCCCACGGCGGCCCTCGACGCCCGCGCCGAGCACGCCCTGTTCGAGCGCATCCGCGACCACTCCGAGGGCCGCACGGTGCTGCTCATCACCCACCGCCTGGCCAGCGTGCGCTACGCCGACCGGATCTACGTCCTCGACCACGGCAAGGTCACCGAGCAGGGCGACCATCAGACGCTCATGGCGCTCAACGGCCTCTACGCCGACCTCTACACCCTCCAGGCCGCCGCCTACCGCTGATCCTGCCTACCGCTGCCCCTGCCGGACGCCGGACCTGCGGGGCTTGCGCTTGGCCACCGGCAGGGTGCGCCGTCCGTGGTACCGGGGCAGGGCAGCCGGCCGCACGCCGACGGGGTGGGTCTTCTCGTCGGGGAAGACCCACTTCCGCAGCGCCCAGAAGCGGAAGACCATGGCGATCACCGTGCCGACGAGCTGCGCGCTCACGAAGTCGGCGATCTCCTGGGCCGCCAGGCCCACGTCGGGGGCCTCCAGGCGGAACACGTAACGGGAGACCCACAGCGGCGCCGAGCTGAGCACCAGGCCGATGCCGCTGACCAGGAAGAACAGCCCCGCCTCGTGGCGGCGCTCGCGACCGCCCCTGAGCCGGAACGACCACTCGCGGTTGAGCACGTAGGACACGATCGTCGCCACGAGCACCGCGATGATCTTCGCGGTCACCGGCTTCGGTTGCAGGACGGTCAGCTTCAGCCCGTAGAACACCGCGTTGTCCACCACGAACGTCGCTCCGCCGACCACCGCGAACTTCAGCAGTTCACGGTGCCTCAGCACGAGCGCCTGCAGCGGCGCTGGTGACCTCGCGAGTACTGCTTCTGCGATTCGGAGCACTCTCGATCTTCTCATCCGTCCGGACCGCGAAGGACGACGCTCACCCCGTCCCGGCCGGAACCGGGGTCGACAGCGGGCGCGCATCTGACACGGCGGCCATCCCGTTCTGACCGGGCGTTGCAAGGCGGGCCTCCCGATGGTGCACTCAAGGGCGTTGGTTCCGACCTGTGTCCGGGCCGCCAGCGGGAGCGAGGGCCGGCGGCGGACCTCGAAGGGAGAACCGTGCGACGATTACGTCCCCTACTGCTGTTCCTGCTCACCGTCCTGCTCGCGGCCTGCGGCGGGGCCGCGCCCGGCGGCCCGCGGCCGACCGGTTCCGGGGCGCCGCCGGAGAAGATCCGGATCGGCGTCATCCCGATCCCCGACAGCGCGCTGGTCTACCTCGCCCGCGACCGCGGCTACTTCGCGGCCGAGGGGTTGTCGGCCGAGCCGGTGACCGTGCAGGGCGGCGGCCCGGCGATCGACCGGATGAAGGGCGGCGCCCTGGAGTTCGGGCTGGTCAACTACGTTACGGCGTTCCTGCAGCAGCGGCGCGAGCCGGGGCGGCTGAAGCTGGTCGCCGACGCCTACCACGCCGCGCCGGGCGCGTTCCAGCTCTTCGTGGCGCCCGGCAGCCCGATCAGGAGCCCGCGCGACCTGCGGCACACCGGCGGCGCGAAGAAGAGCGTCGCGGTGGCCACGCTGCGCTCGGTCGGCACGCTGAGCGCCGAGACCGTGCTCGCCGCGGCCGGGGTCTCCGCGGACGACGTCGCGTTCAAGGAGATCCCCCTGCCCGACATGCCGGCCGCGCTGGCCGCGCACGCGGTGGACGTGGCGTGGATGACCGAGCCGTTCATCACCGCCTACCGCCGGCAGGGCGGCCGGTCGCTGGGCGACGCCATGGCGAACGTCCC
The DNA here is from genome assembly GCF_040649795.1 of Nonomuraea sp. NPDC048881. Classification (NCBI taxonomy): domain Bacteria; kingdom Bacillati; phylum Actinomycetota; class Actinomycetes; order Streptosporangiales; family Streptosporangiaceae; genus Nonomuraea; species Nonomuraea sp. NPDC048881. Next base: position 5,885 of record NZ_JBEZGC010000037.1, on the reverse strand, counting down.
CGCCGGGTGGCCGATCGCGGGGTGGGCCACGACCGCCTCGTACGCGGCCGCGCATCCCCGGGCGGTCGCCGGGTTCCAGCGGGCCATGGCGCACGCCCAGCTCGACGCCCGGGACCGGAACCTGGTCACCGGGGTGCTGGGCACGTACACGAAGATCCCGCGCGAGGTGCTGCCGACCATCACGCTCGGCACGTTCCCCGCCGCGCTGGAGCCCGAAGGGCTGCAGTCGGTGGTGGACACCATGGTGAGGTTCGGTTACCTGCCCGCGCCGCTGCGGGCCGAAGACATGATCGTCCGGCCGGCCTGGGAGTCGGGGAAGGGAAACCCATGAGCGAGACGCCGGAGCGGGCGCGGGTGCTGCGCCTGATCGACGACTTCATCCTGTACGCCGCCGTCCGGGCCGCGCTGCGGCTGTCGGTGTTCGACCTGCTGGCCGCCGGGCCGTGCGCCGTGCACGAGCTGGCCGACGAGATCTCCGCGGGCGGCGCCGGCCGTCCGGACGAGATGCTGCTCGGCCGCCTGCTGCGGGCGCTGGAGCACCTGCGGCTGGTCGAGCGGGACGCCCGCGGCCGCTACCTGCTCACCGGCGAGGGCGACCTGCTCACCAGCGGCCGGGACGACTCGCTGGCCCCCGCCGCGCTGATGTGGGGCGAGGAGCTGTGGCGCGACTCTGCCGACCTGCTGCACCGGACGATCACCAGGGGCGCGCCCGCCGCGCTGGAGCTGCACCAGGTGGACTCCCCCTACGCCTGGCTGGGGGCCCGGCCCGCGGCCGGCGCGCTGTTCAACGAGTTCATGGCCACCCGCAGCGTCACCGTGGCCCGCGCGCTCGCCGAGCAGGACGTGACCGGCGTGGACGTGGTCGCCGACATCGGCGGCGGCACCGGCATCGTCCTGGCCACGATCCTGGCGGCCCACCCGCGGCTGCGCGGCGTGCTGTTCGAGCTGCCCGAGGTGGCCGCCCAGGCCCGCCGTCACCTGGACGGGCGGGCGGGCATCACGGTGGCCGAGGGCGACATGTTCACCGACCCGCTGCCCCGGGCGGCCCTGTACCTGCTGGGCAATATCCTGCACAACTACCCCGACGAGCGGGCCGCCAAGCTGCTGGCGCGGCTCGCGTCCCTGATGGACGGCCGCGCCGAGCTGTGGATCGTGGACGCCGTCCTCGACGACGACCCGCACCGCTCGCCGACGTCGGCGGTCGCGCTGGACATGAAGATGCTCACGCTGTTCAGCGGCGGCCAGGAACGCACGCTGACCGAGGTCGAGAGCCTGCTGGGGGCCGCGGGGCTGCACGTCGCCCGCACCGAGCCGCTCCCCCACGGGCTGCACCTGGTGGTGGCCGGGCAGCGCCCGGCTCCGGCGTGATCCCCCGGCCGCCGCGCACCCGCGGCGGCCGTCGGCGAGACTGGCGGCCACGGGCGTCGGCCCGGGCCGCTCGGCGATGGTGATCTTGGGCTTCCCGCCACTTCGCGGCTTCTGGAAGTATTCGATCATGGAAGAAGGGAGACGCGAAGTGGCAGAGGCCAACGCGGGCGTACGGCGATTACTTGCGGACTCTGGGGAGCCGCGCGGATGGGTGCCGCTCCGGGCGGATCTCGTCACGGCGCTGCTGGGGGTCTGGTTCGGCGTCGGACTGATGATCGACGCCTGGGCGCACACCAATCGCAGCGACCTGGAGACGTTCTTCACGCCGTGGCACGCGGCGTTCTACTCCGGGTTCGCGGCGGTGTCCGGCTGGATCATCTGGCAGGTGTTCCGCAACGTGCGGCTCGGCCGGCAGGGGGTCGCGGCCGTTCCCCAGGGTTATCTGGCCGGGCTGGTCGCCATCCCGGCGTTCGCGCTGTTCGGGCTGGCCGACATGACCTGGCACACCGTGCTCGGCATCGAGACGAGCGTCGACATCCTGTTCAGCCCGTCGCACCTGGGGCTGATCGTGACCATGCTGCTCATCATCACCACGCCGCTGCGCTCGGCCTGGAACGCCCCCGACGTCGGCGTCCGGCCCTCGCTCGGGCGGCTGTTCCCGGCGCTGGCCGGGCTCGCGTTCGCGGCCACGCTGGTGTCGCTGTTCCTGTCGTACGGCGACGCCCTGCAGTACCGGTCCGCGCGCGTCGTCGAGGCGTTCTCCAGCGTGGACGGGCCGGGCGCCGAGCATCTGGCCACCTCCATGGTCATCAGCAACGTCGTCCTGCTGGCCCCGGTGCTGCTGGTGGCCCGGCGCTGGAACCTGCCGTTCGGCGCGGTGACCGTCATGTACACGATCGCCGTCCTGATGCCCGGCGCGCAGACGGCGTTCGAGAACGCGCCGACCCTGCTCACGTTCGTCGCCGCGGGCCTGGCCAGCGACGTGCTGATCCGCCTGCTGCGCCCGTCCGGCGCGCGGCGGGGGGCCTACTGGGCCTTCGCCGGGCTGTCGGCCTTCGTCACCTGGTCGCTCTACATCGGGATCGCCTCGGCGGCCGGGGGCGGGCTGCCCGCGGTGCCCGAGCTGTGGACCGGCGCGCCGGTGGTGGCCGGGCTGATCGGCCTGGCGCTCGGGGCGCTGTTCCTGCCGAACGCGCTGCCCGCGGACGCGGCCGACGCCGGACGGGCATGATCCGGCCGCTCCGGGTCCTGTGTCTCGTCGCCGTACTCCTGCTCGCGGGCGCCGCCCCGGCCGCGGCCCACAACGTCACGGCCGGGGCGGACCTGCGCTTCGCCCAGACCATCGCCGGCGCCGAGCTCACGGTCGTGATCAAGGGCACGTCGCGGGTGCCGGGGCCGCTGCTGATCGGCGTGATCGCCTACGAGCCGGCGACCGGGCCGCCGATCGGCCTGGAGGTGCGCTCGGTCGAGGACGGCCACAAGGCGACGGCCACCGCGCAGCCGTCCGCCGGCCCCCGGTACGTCAAGATCACGGTCGAGCGCACCGGGCCGCACGAGCTCAGGCTGACGGCGGGGGGCGAGGTCGCCGTGCTGCCGTTCCGCGTCCTGGTGGACCGCGGCTCCGCCGGCGAGTTCCTGATCTACGGCGGCCTGCTGGTGGCCGGGCTGCTGCTGGTGGGCGGCCTGCTCACCGGGGCGCTGTCGCGCAGGACCCCGGCGATGCTGCTGGCCGGTGGCGCGGCGGCCGCGGTGACGGTGGCCGCGATGGTCGTCGTGTTCGAGCCCTCGCTGCCGCCCCCGCCGCCGGAGGGCGCCGCTCCGGCGGTGAACACGACGGCCCTCGGACGGCCCTTCGCGCAGGGACGGGTGACGACCGTCCCGGCGCGTCCGGCGGCCGGCGAGGAGTTCACGCTGCGCCTCGACCTCACCGACGGCTCGACCGGGCATCCGGTGGACGACCTCGTCCTGCACCACGAGGCGCTCGCCCACCTGGTGGTCACCAGCGAGGACGGCGCCTACTTCCGGCACCTGCACCCGCTGCGCACCGCGCCCGGACGGCTGGAGGTCCGGCTGCGCGCCGACCGGCCGGGCCGGTTCCTGGCCTACGCGGAGCTGGAACGCGAGGACTCCGGCGGCCAGCTGCTCGACGGCGAGTTCCGGGTCGCCGGGCCCGCGGTGGCCGCTCCGCCGCCCGTGGCGCCCGGGACGGGGGGCACGCCGGTGGTGCGGCCGTCCGTGCCGGTCGCGGGGCGTCCGGCGGCGATCGAGGTGGGGCTCGGGGTCACGCCGCGGCAGTGGCTGGGCATGTCGGGGCACCTGATCGTGCGCAGCCAGGACGGCGCGTTCCTCGGCCACGTGCACGAGATGGGCGCCCCCGCGCCCCGGCTGCGCTTCACGTTCAGCTTCCCGGCGCCGGGCCGCTACCTGGCCTGGGCCCAGTACGCGGCCGCCGACCGGATCGTGACCGTGCCCTTCACCGTCGAGGTCGCGGAGGCTCTCGGATGAGGCGGATCCTGGCCGTCGCCGCCCTGCTGGCCGCGGCCCTGGCGGTGTTCCTGTACGTGCGCGGCTCTGCGCCCGGCCCGCTCACCCTCACCAGCACCGGCGCACGGTACGCCGTCACCGTCCTGGTCCCGAGGCCGACGACGGGCCGCGTCACGGCCGAGGTGCGGGTGACCTCCGGCGACCCGCACACGGTCGCGCTGTCCACGGTGATGCCCGGCATGGGCCACGCCACCCCGGAGATCGTCGCCGACCCGCGGCAGCCGGGCCGTTACGTGGCCGAGGGCGAGTTGTTCCCGATGGCCGGGGTGTGGGAGCTGTCGGTCCGGCTGAGCGGCGCGGCGGGAGAGGAGGTGCTGGTGGTGAAGGCGCCGATCACGGGATAGGGGGCCGCTCTTGACGTATGAAATGAACGATCTTTTAATTCGTCCATGGGACGTATCGCCGGCGTCACCGCCGCCGAGACGCGGGAACGCCTGCTGCGCGCCGCCGCGGACGTCTTCGCCAGGCGCGGCTACGACGGCACCCGCGTCGCCGACATCGCCGCCGCCGCAGGGGTGAGCAACGGCGCCCTGTACGCCCACTTCGGCTCCAAGGCCGGCCTGCTCGTGGCCGCGCTGGGCGCGCACGGGCGGCGGCTGATGGACGGCCTGTTCGCCGACGACCCCGACCGGCCGGTCGCCGACCTGCTCGTCGCCGCCGGCCGCCGGCTCCCCCGCCCCCTGGACGCCGGCGGCGACCTCGTCGTCGAGGCGCTGGCCGCCGCCCGCCGCGACGAGGACGTGGCCCTGCCCATGCGGGACTACGTCGGCGAGCGCGCCCACCGGCTGGCCGGCCTGGTCCGCGCCGGCCAGGACGGCGGCGAGCTGGACCACGCGCTGTCACCGGAGGCGATCGCCCATTTCTGCCTCCTGCTCGCGATGGGCAGCGCGCTCATCGCCCCCGACCCCCACCAGGTGGACGAGGAGGAGTGGGCCAGGCTGCTCATCCGCGTCGTCGCCGCCCTCTCCCCCGCCCCACCGCACGAAGGAACGCCGTGAGAGTACAGATCGACCCCGAGCGCTGCCAGGGACATGGCCGCTGCTACGACCTCGCCCCCGACCTGTTCGGCGAGGACGACGAAGGTTACGGAACGGTCCTGGGCGACGGCGAGGTGCCGCCCGGCCAGGAGCGCACCGCGCGGCTGGCCGTCTCCAACTGCCCGGAGCGGGCGATCGACCTGCTCGGGGAGGCGTGACATGAGCGTGGACGAGCGCTTCGTCAAGAACTTCGGCGAGCCGGGCGACGGCGAGGAGCTCGGCACCCGCAGCGAGATCGTCACCGGCCCGGTCTCGGACTGGGCCACCGACTTCTCGCACCTGGAGCCGGAATGGGCCGCCGACCCGTACCCGATCCAGGACGACCTGCGGCGGCGCTGCCCGATCGCGCACACCGACCGGTTCGGCGGCGGCTGGCTGCCCACCCGCTACGAGGACGTCGCGGCCGTCGCCTACGACACCGAGCGGTTCTCCTCGCGCTCGATCATCATGAGCAACTTCCGGCCGCCGCGGGAGAGCGCGCCGGTGGGCGGCACGCCGCCGATCTCGTCCGACCCGCCCTTCCACCACGACGCGCGCAAGCTGCTGCTGCCCGCGTTCACCAAGACGGCGGTCGCCAGGCGGGAGGAGTCGACGCGGGCGCTGTGCCACGAGCTGATCGACGCCCTGGAGGGCCAGGACGTCGTGGACGCCGCCCGCGACTACGCCCAGCACATCCCGATGCGGGTGATCGCCGACATGCTGGGCTTCCCGCCCGAGGACGGCCCGCGCTTCCGCGAGTTCATCGAGAACGCCCTGGAAGGCGTCAACCTGCCGCCCGAGCAGCGGACCGCCAACATGGGACGGCTCTTCGACTACCTGCTGGACCAGATCCGCGACCACGTGCAGCACCCGCGCGACGACCTCACGACGTACCTCGTCGAGGCCGAGCTGTACGGCCACAAGCTGGAGGCCGGGCACGTGGCGGGAACGATCGCC
>NZ_JBEZGC010000036.1:0-37510 GCF_040649795.1 Nonomuraea sp. NPDC048881 | reverse complement strand
CGTGATGGGTTCGCGGCCCCACATCCGCGCCACGACGGGTGGCAGCTCTGCCATCGAACATCCTCTCGCGCGGCCGGAATCTGTGTACGTCATATCGTGTATATCGTACAGAGTAGACCGTACACCGTGTGGGAGGCGTCATGGAGATCCGTACGTTCAAACCGAGCGACCGCGCCGAGCTGCGCGAGCTGTTCGAGCGCGTGGGCGAGGGCGCTCCCACGGCGTCGCTGTGGGGGCACATGGACTCGGAGGCGGCCGTCTACCTGGACCCCTACATGGAGCTGGAGCCGGACTCGCTCTTCGTCGCCGTCGCCGGGGGCGCCCTGGTGGGCTACCTGACGGGATGCCTCGACAGTGCGCGGTTCCCCGGCGAGGGCGAGCGCATGGAGCAGGCGATGCGGACCTACCGGCTGGTCTTCCGGCCCAGGCCCGCGGCCTTCTTCGCGCGCAGCCTGGCCGATCTGGCGTGGGCCGCGATCCGCAGGCAGCCCGGCTCCGGCGAGCTCGCCGACGCCAGGTGGCCCGCGCACCTGCACATCAACGTGGCGCCCGAGGCGCGAGGGACAGGCGCCGCCGACGGGCTGATGAGCCGATGGCTCGACCGGCTCAGGAAGGCCGGATCCCCCGGCTGCCACCTGCAGACCCTGGTCGAGAACACCCGGGCGGTGCGGTTCTTCGAGCGCATGGGCTTCGCCGAGCACGGCCCGGCGCCACTGGTGCCCGGCCTCCGCCACGACGGCCGGCGGGTCCACCAGCGGACGATGGTCTGGAGCGCCGGCCGCGCTGCCGAGGAGGCGGGAGCGCGGACGTCCGCCAGGCGTCAATAGTCCCAGGCCGCCGCACCGCCACCATCGTTGGCCGCCGTACCGGACATCGAGCGGTTCCTGCACACCAGCTACGACCAGTTCGCCACCAAGGCGGCGGTGGCGAACGTCCTGCCGCTGCTGGCCGAGCGCTTCGCCCGCCAGCGGCTGCACGCCTCGGCCCGCGTGGAAGGGGATGGGGAGGTGAAGGGTGGCCGATCGTGCGGAAGTTGGCGTCCATCCGGATCTTGGTCATCGTACGCTGCCGCATCATCGCCAGCCAGGCGTTGACGAGGCCGGCGCCGAGCAGCGTCAGGACCCAGCCGGTCGCCAGGTCGTCGTCGATCGCCCTGGACAGCAGGTACGGCGGCAGCGTCAGGCCCACCGTCCACAGGGTGCCCAGCGTCGCGCCCAAGGCGACCCGGCCCTTCTGCGCCCACGCCAACCAGCACAAATACCGAGCAGCCGCCTTCGTGGCGATCACGCTAGGCCATGGCTTCACCGGCCCGCCGAAGGGGGTCGCTTGCAGCGGCCGACCCAGGATGATCGGCCCCGACTCCGTTCGCCGACCTGACGTTCCGCCCACGGCGACGCCGACACCGTGACCAAGCAGACCCACTCGGTCTGCTGCGCCACGGTGGGGAAGACGGAGGAACCGGCGGCCGCAGAGCCGGACCTGGCCGAGGTGTCCCAAGGGTGCTGGGCAGGCCCTCGCCTGGCGCGGGCGCGCAAACAGCCACGCCCCGCCGGTTGCTCACTGCGTACTCGCAGATGAAGATCGTCCTGATGACGCGGCCCAGTTCCTCGAGCGCCTGGTACGAGGGGGCGTGCCTGGATTGCGAGATCGCAGAGAACGGACGCATCTCAGAGGCGGTCACCCATCAAACAGACCCCCGTCCATCCCCGGACCGCGTGACTGAGCACGCGGTCCGGGACGTGGTTCATCGCGTCATGCGGAGGCCGCGTCGGAGTGGACCCCCTGGTCAAGCAGGGCGTTGATCATCTCCTGGAGTTGATCGCGTCCGATGGTGCCGAGTGCGCCGGTCAGGGCCTGGGCGAGCTTGTCGAACGGGTCGTCCATCGGCAGTCCCTTCACCTTCTCGGCCAGTTCCGCCACGCTCCACAGCCCGTCTTTGTGGATGTGGGCGCCGAGGGACCAGCCATGATTGACCGTGACCGTTCCGCCCCGTACCGACAGCAGCTGGCCGGTGAGCGGGCAGGCCGCGCCGGCCAGGTAGGCGGCGACAGGTGCGCAGGCGGCCGGGTGCAGTGGGTCGAACCGGCCCACCGGCGGTTCCTCGCTCATGCCGGGAACGGCGAGAGTGAGGCGGGTCCGGGCCATCGAGGGCGAGATGCAGTTGACCCGCACGCCGTACCGGCCGAGTTCGAGTGCCGCCACGGTGGTCAGCGCCGCGACCCCGGCGTTGCCTGCCGCATAAGAGGCCTGCGCGGGCAGGGGGTTGAGCAGCCCGGAGCCGGAGGAGGTGTTGACCACGGCGCGGTCGGCGTGGACCCCTGCCTGATACCGGTCGCGCCAGTGGCGGGCCGCCCAGTGCGTCACCGCGAAGGTGCCCTTCAGCTTGACGGCCGCGACGTCGTCGAAGTCCTCCTCCGACAGGTCGGTCAGGCCCATGTTCCGTTCGATGGTCGCGTTGTTGACCACGACGTGCAGGTCGCCGAAGGACTCCAGAGCCGTCTCCACCATGTGGCGGGCGCCGTCCCAGTCGGTGACGCTGTCGGTGTTGCCCACGGCCTGTCCGCCGCGCGCGATGATCTCCGCGACGACCTTCGCGGCTACGCCGGCGTCGCCGCCCGTGCCGTCTATGGCGACGCCGGGGTCGTTGACCACGACCTTCGCGCCTTCGGCGGCGAAGAACAGCGCCTCTTCCCGCCCGATGCCGCGCCCCGCTCCGGTGATGAGGACGACGCGTCCGTCCAGACTTCCCATGAACGATCTCCCTTCACTGACTGCAGTCTATGTACTAATTCACAGTATGCATTAATTCAGAAGATGTCATAGACTGCCCTGCGTGGTGGAGAAGCACGGACTGCGAGAGCGCAAGAAGCAGCGCACCCGGCAGGCACTGATCGAGGCGGCGGTGCGCCTGTTCGAGGACAAGGGCTACGACCAGGTGACGGTGGCCGAGATCGCCGACGCGGCGGAGGTGTCCCCCCGCACCTTCTTCCTCCACTTCCAGACCAAGGAGGATGTGCTTCTGGCCAATGCCGACGTGCGCGTCGATCTGGCGCTGCAGGCGATCGCCGAGCGCCGCGCCGGGGAAGGGCTGCCTGAGGTGCTGGTGCGGGCGATGGACCAGATGATCGCCGATACCTGGGACAGCGACCTCCCCAGCGGGCTCGCGGCACTGCGGGCACGGCTGGCGGCCTCGGTGCCGGCGCTACAGGCCCGGCTGCTTCAGCGATACCTCACGGCGCAGGCCGATCTGGCCCAGGCTCTGCAGCGGGCATTCCCCGACAGACTCGACACGATCACCGCCTCCGCCCTGGTCGGCGCAATGGTGGGCGCGGTCAGCGCATCCGCAGTGACCGCGCTGCAGCGCGGCGACGGACCCGGCGAGGTGCGGAACGCCATGCGGCAGGCCATGGCTCTGGTGGCGCAATCCGTCGCCTGACCCCGTCCATCCGGCTATGTGCCGAAGCCGTCACTGGCTCGCGTGGGGGAGGCGATTCACCGTCACAGGTGATCAATTGTCCTCAAGGTGCGTGGAAGGTGCAGGTATGGCGATCAGACTCTTGCACGCGGCCCCGGCCACCGGCGACACCGCGCAACCCGTCCCATGCTGGGCACTCCGTACCGCCTGAGCGCTTCCCTGGGTGCTGCTCCCCACGTGCCTGTGGAGGTTGCCGTTCGCCTTTCACTTCGACATGGGCCAGCTCAACGACGCTCCTGTGTCACCGTTGTGGATCAGCATCCCCCATGTCTTCGGGCTCAGCGTGCTCACCGAGTTGGCGGCGCTACTCGGCATCGGTCTGGTGCGCGGTACACGCCGTCGCCGACCCCGCCCGGCGCCAGCTCTGGAGCACCCGCTACATGCACTCCGGTCACGGCGACGAGTTCAGCTTCCGCGATGCCATGTCGGCCGCGCGAGCGGCGATGACATCGGCCAAGGACATGCACCGCGCCACCACCTTCGTCATCAGGCTGGACCTCCGCGACGACGACGCCATTACGCCCGCGGCCACGATGCAGGGTGATCGAGCCGGTGGCCATCCTCCTACAGGACCCGTCCGAGCAGGACCGGCAAGCCCTCGCCGACCTGATCAACCAGTTCGCGCAGCAGGAATCCGCCCCTGAGCGGCAGCTGACGGCCTGGGAGGCGCCCGAACCCCTGGGCCTCCTGGTCCGACAGTGAGCCTCTGGGCGCGACCACGCTCGCCTGCACGGCTTCCTTGTCGAGACAGATGACCGCCGCTTGCTGTCGGCGTACAGGCAAAGGCACACAGGCAAGTACAGGCAGACATGCAACCCAACTGCTCAGAGCCCGAGCGGTGAGGGCCTGAGGTGGGGATCACGTGACCGTACCGCGGGCGCGGAGCACCGCAACACCGTCGCCTTCGAGCTCGTTCCAGTAGCCGGCGCGTCCGGTCATCGCCATCGTCAGCGCCACTGTCGGGCCGGCCACGAGAGCGCCGGAACCGGTCTCGAAGGGGCCGTCGTTCGCGACGAGACGCAGGCCGCGGATCCGGCCCTTGGCCAGGACCACCATGTCCGTGCGCCGGTAGTAGTGGGCTATCCGCGTGAGCAGGTCGATCGGATAGTCGCGTCGGATGCCCAAAGGTCGCCGGATGTCCTCTCCGTGCACGATCGTCTCGCCCAGCATCGCCATGACCGGCAAGGGGGGCTTGGTCGTGCTGGTGATGATGCGGCGGAACCTGGCAAGCGTCTCGGCCGGGGTCGCGCCCAGTTGTTCGGCCAGCCGTATGGCCACCTGTTGGTCGAAGTCGAATCGGCAGCGGATGACGCCGGTCAGCCACCGTACCGGCGTGAGGCTCGCCCCAGAGGTCATGTGCGCCAGCACCTCGCGGACCGTCAGCCCGGCGCACAGGGACGGCGTGGCCCATCGCTCATCGGTCAGATCCGCGAGGTCGGCCGCCAGGGCCGCCCGTTCGGCGTGGACCAGCGACCAGAGGTGGACCTTGTCGATGGGTTCGGGTGTGAACTCGATCATGGTCAGCGGCTCACCAGACCGACGCGATTGCCGTCGAGGTCGGCGAATACCGCGATGCGCCCCAGGGGCGTCTGAGTCGGCTCCAGGACCCGGCTGCCGCCCAGCCGTTGCGCACGAGCGAGCGCGGCCTCGACGTCGTCAACCGGGAAGTAGACCACGATCCCCGTATACGGGCTGTTCGGACCGGCCTGGCCGATCCCTCGCGCAGGACGGCCGCCGTCGTCGCCGATGAGTGCGTAGGTCTCGTCGATGGCGTTCACCTCCCAGCCGAACATTTTCTGATGGAAGACTCGCGCTTGCCGAGCATCGAGTGTGGAGATGTCGAACCATTCGGCTGCGGGGCGAGATCCGGTCGACGTCATGGCAGTCCTCTCTGGCGGGGCCGGGCCGGTGTGGCCCGTCACCTGGTAGGACTGCCGCTGTAGGGCACAATCGTCGCTCATGGGGGAAATATCTTTCGGGCTCCCGGCGGATCCGGTGCGAAGCGGTCAGGAGGCTGACCTGGCCCGAGCTCGTACGGGGGACGATGCCGCCTTCGCGCGCCTGGTCGGGCCGCTGTACCAGGAATTGCATGCCCATTGCTATCGCATGCTGGGCTCGACTCACGACGCCGACGACGCCCTGCAGGAAGCCTTGCTGCGCGCCTGGCGAGGGCTCGCGCGGTTCGAGGGCCGCGGCTCGTTGCGCTCGTGGCTCTACACCGTGGCCACCCGCACCTGCCTGGACCTGGTCGCCTCCCGCGCCAAGCGGGCGCTGCCCGCCGACCTTGGCTCATCCAGCGACCGGGCCGTGCTGGACGCTGCCTCCTTGACCGACGTCGCCTGGTTGGCGCCCTACCCCGATCAGGGCCTCGCCGACGGCCGCGCCGCCCCCGAAGCGCGTTACGAGCGGCGCGAGTCCGTCGAACTCGCTTTCGTCGCTGCCCTGCAGCACCTGTCGGGCAACCAGCGGGCCGCGCTGCTGCTGTTCGACGTTCTCGGGTTCTCCGCCGCCGAGATCGCCACCATGATAGGCACCTCGACCACGTCCGTGAACTCCGCCCTGGCGAGGGCCCGCAGGCTCATTGCCGAGAAGACCCCCTCGATGAGCCAGCAGCAGGCGCTGCGGAAGATCGGCGACGCCAAGGTGCACAAACTCGTGGCGGCGTTCGCGACGGCGTTGGAACGCGGCGACATCGATGCCCTGGTGCCCCTGCTGACCGAGGACGTCACGTGGTCCATGCCGCCTCTGGCGCACTGGTACAAGGGGTTGGCGGCCGTCACCGACTTCGCCCTGCAAGTCCCCATCACCAGATGTCCAAGCTGGCGCACCCTTCCAACCAGCGCCAACGCCCAGCCCGCCGTGGCCTTCTACCTCGGCGGCGACGTCGCCGGGCCGCACACCGCCTGGTCGATCACCGTGTTCGCGCTCCGCGGCCCGCGCATCTGCGAGATCGTCTCGTTCCTCGGTCCCGACCATTTCCCACCCTTCGCGCTGCCCGCCTCACTTCCCTGACCGCGAAACCGCAGGCGTTGGCTGAGGATCGCATCGGCCACTTCTCTGCCCGTAGAAGTGAAGGGTCGATGCGTCAGACGGTGGGACGAGATACCCGCTCTGGGTGTGCTCGCCGGCTGCGGCCGGGGTGTTGGCCGGCAAGCGGGCCACCTCGCACTGGGGGCGGGTGCGGCACCTGGAGGGCTCGGCAGCACGGCAGTCGAGGAGTGGGTCGTCTTCGATGGAAAGATCGTCACCGCGGCAGGGGTGTCGTCGGGGATCAAGACATGGCGTTGACGTTGCTGGCCGGGGAAGCCGCGGAGCGGATCGCGCAGACGGTTCAGCTCGCCATCGAATACAACTTGGCTCCGCCGCATGACATGAAGACGCCGGGCGAGCTCAAGGAGGAGGCGCTGCGGGTGATCCCGATGCAGTGACCGGCGCGGATCGCATGGGCGCCTCCGGCACCAGATAGCACACCAGGAGCTTGAGGAAGAAGAAGACGGTGAACCAGTCCAGGGTCTCCGGAACCGGCAGGGCCGTCAGGTTGACCAGCACCGCGGCCATATAGGCGGCCATGGCAGCGGGCCGCTTGGCCTCCAGTCGGACCATCTCGATGAGCAGAGCGCCCGCCAGCAGAAGGGCGGAATTGGTCAGAAACCATCCCCATGCGGCGTCCAGCACCACGAACGCCATGGCCGCCAGGTAGACGAGGTGTGCGGCGACGAACCCGAGCCGCGCGCGCGAGGGTTTGTGGTGGTACCACCTCTTGGCCGCGTTGGTCGCGTTGGTCATCACGCCGCCCACGAGATCGAGGCCGATGACCAGCATGACGAGCCATTGCGGCCAGCCACCCTGGATCGGCGCCAGGAGCAGGTGCCAGCCGAGCAGCGCCATGCACGCGAGCGAGCCGGCGACCTCCATCCGCTGCTCCGCCCGGCTCTTGCCCGGCCCCATGAACCGCTCGAACGCACCCCTCCATCCCGGCGGCGTGGCGGGGATGGTCCAGTCGATCTCAGCTCTCATCGGGCTTGCTCCACATCCCTCGCACCAGGCTCCAGATCACATCCGGTACGGCGGAGCCCTGGCGTAGCCTGGCGGCAGCCCAGACGTCGGCGGCGCGCAGGACGGCGGCGGTGGCGGCGAGCATGAGCTCGCGATCCACGTCGGACCTGATCACGCCGAGGGCTCGCCCGTTGTCGAGCACGGGGGCCAGCCAGGGCGCGGGGTCCTGGGCCGTGCTCGCGTCGAGCAGCGCCAGGTCATCGGGATGGGCCAGCCCGTGCGCGGTCAGCCGGCCGGAGGCCGCCTGCAACTGCTCCCAGAAGTGCTCGGCCGAGCCGGCGTCCGGCCAGTCCCCGAGAGCCTGGGATATCCGCGCGTGCACATCCTCGATCACCCCGGCGAACAGGTCTTCCTTGCCGTCGAAGTACTGGTAGGCCGACGTTTTGGAGATCCCGAGCTCGGCGATGATCTTGTTGTAGGAGGCGCGGTCGGCGCCGTCCCGGGCGAAGTGTTCCCTGGCAACCTGCAGGATCGACTCCCGCCGGTCGGCGGGCAGGCGGTAGAAGCGTGGCAGCGGCATGTACCGATGGTACATCCCAGTGGTAACCCTATGATCAACACAAGCGCCACCGTGCTGACGGCGGCGACCGCGAGGACGGCGAAGGCGATCCGGTAGGGGGACCGCTCGAGCCGTGCCACCAGTCCGGTTCCCCCGCATCCTCTACACGGCCGGTTTCGTCGTGCGGCTGGTGCTGCTCTTCCCTCTGCTCGCGGGCCTGCTGATCATCGATGCAGGTTCCTCGCCCTCTTCGCGGACGTTGGAGCAGTTCCGCGATGTGGTGCTGGCCGGGGAGGTCGGCCGGGTGAACTACCGGGCCGCCGACTCCGGCGAACTGGTGTCCCTGCGGTGGTCGGAATCCCCGCTGGTTTGGCACCAGGTGGAGGGCAGGATGGCCGGCCTCGAAGGGCCGTACACGACCGCGCGCCTCATGGCCGACATGAGCCGCGTGCTTGTTCCGCCGTTCTTGGTGCGGGAGCAGGTGGAGTCCTCCCGGCGCGGCCTCTTTCCTGACTGGCCCTTCGACATTCCCGGCGGCTGGTGGATCGCCGCCTCCTGGGCGCTCGTCTTCTTCGCCGTGCTCTGTTCCACGCCTCGACTTGCCAACCGGTGGGCTTGGTTCTGGCTATTCACCGTCGGGCATCGAACATCCCCCGCACGCGAGTGGGCGCGTGCGGCCGACCTGTGCACCATGGCGGCCGCCATGGTTGACACCGCCGGCGCGTTTCCGCAGTTCAGGGCGTTGACCGCCCGGCCGTGATCGTTACTTCTGTGTGCCAAGGTGCTCTTGGCGCGCTCGCCCATCGTGTCCACCGCGGCGAACGCCAGGTCCTTCGGCAGCAGCCTGAGGTTGGGCACTGCCCCGAACGCGGATGATCCCGTCAGGGAGTTGCGAAGCGCGCGGCGATCGTCCGGGCTGCTTCGTCGACCGCTTGCAACTGCTCTTCCTTGGTGATCGACCACGTACCGTGCGTGAGGCGCGGCCAGAAGATCGCGGACGCGATCATGCCGAGGAACTGTGCGGATGCCAGATCCGGATCATCGATGTCGGCGCTTCCCGCGGAGTGTGCCTCCCGCAGATAGCGCCCCAGCGCCTGCAGTACGGGCAGCGTGCCGAAGTCGAAGGTCCGCTCGCGCAGTTCGGGGAAGTGGTGCGATTCGGCGATCACGGTTCGCATCAGGGCGACCATGCGAGGACGAGTCAACAGTTCCGCATACGCGCGACCTAGCACCACCAAGCCCGCGTAGAGGTCGCCGGTTGGGATCTCGACCGGCTCCGGAGCCGGCGATCCGCCTGCCGCGAGCACCGTTGCCTCGAAGAGCTCGGCCTTGGTCGGGAACTGCTTGAAGAGCGTTGCCTTGGACACCCCTGCGCGCTCGGCGACACGTGCCAGGGGCGTGCGGTCGTACCCGAACTCCAGGAAGAGCTGCGCGGCGGCGCCGAGGATCGCCTCGCGATTGGTCGCGGCCACCGCACGGTGGTACGAGGAGCGTCCCTGTGTCATCCGTTCAGCATCTCATCGAGGCGAGTTCCTTGACTCACCATTACGAACACGATTAGGTTAATAGAGGTGAGTCGATCGACTCACCTCTCGGAGATAGGAGCGGCTCATGGCTACCGTGATCGTCCACGCGACCATCACTCTTGACGGGTTCATGGCAAAGGAGGACGGCGGGGTCGACTGGATGTTCGGCCGGCCCTCCGCTCCCGAGGATGACGCCGTCGTCGAGACAGTGATGAGCCGGATCGGCGCGGTGGTCGGCGGCGCGAACAAGACCCAGACCATCGAGGACGGCGAGATCCCGTATGGCGGCATGCTGAAGGTCCCGGTCTACCTGATGACCCACAGCGCCCATGAGCCGATCGAGCGCGACGGCATCACGTACAACTTCGTCGTCGACGACATCAACGAGGCCGTCAGGCTGGCCACGCAAGCGGCCGGGGACGGCTGGGTCAGCCTGCTCGGAGGAAGCATCGCACGACAGTGCCTGCGGCTGGGTCTCGTCGACGAGCTCCACCTGGACGTTGCGCCGGTCCTGCTCGGCGACGGCATCTCGCTGTTCGCCGGCCTTGGGCGGCACATCGAGCTTGAGCGCCTCGATACATCAGCCTTCGCGAGTGAGGCTCATCTCCGCTACCGAGTCCTCCGTTAGCCAGAGTTGCAGGTCCTCCGAGCCATCGGGAGCCGCGGTGCCAGGCGGCTACGGTCAGCAGCGCCCTGCCTCACATCGAGACAGGCTGAGCAGGAAGACGACCTCACCAGTACCGAGGCCGGAAGAGAGAAAAGGAAGAGGGCCACGCCCAAACCGGCCCCATCGCATCAGTTCAGAGCGTGTTTGAGAAGATCGTTTATGCACGGCGTGGCAGCATGACGGCCAGCTCGTGGGCGGCCAAGGCGGCCGAATGCCCCCGCAGCGCAACCCTCAGACCTGACCGACGCCCAATGGGACCTCATCACGCCTCTGCTTCCCGAGCCCAACAGCGGCGGCCGCCCGGAGAAGCCCCCGCGCCGGGAGATCGTCAATGCCATCCTGTACGTGGTCCGTTCCGCCTGCCCGTGGCGGTATCTGCCCACTGACCTGCCTCCCCGGCAGACCGTGTACCGGTACTTCCAGCAGTGGGAGCAGGCCGGCGTGACCGAGGCCCTGCTGCGCGAGCTGCGCATCAAGGCCCGCCGCCAGGACGGCCGCGACGACGAGCCGTCCGCCGGCATCATCGACTCCCGAAGCGTCAAGGACGCCGACACCGTCGGGCGTGACAGCCGCGGCCATGACGCCGGCAAGACGGTCAACGGCCGCAAGCGGTTCATCATCACCGACACCACCGGCCTGCTGGTCACCGTCGCGGTGATGGCGGCGAGCCGGCAGGACCGTGACGGTGCCAAGACCGCCTTGCTGTCGGCGTATCTGACGACCCCGATCCGGCACGTCTTCGCCGACCAGGGGTTCGCCGGCCGGTTGGTGGACTGGGTCCGCGACACCCTGCGTACAAGGTTGGAGATCGTCCGCAAGCCCGCTGATCAGCGAGGCTCCACCACCCATCGCACGGCGATGGGTGGTGGAGAGGACACTGGTTTGGCTGACCGCCTGTCGCCGTCTGGCCCGCGACTACGAACGAGACCCGAAGATCTCCGAGGCCGTCATCCGCTGGGCTGCCATCGCCGGTATGGCCCGCCGTCTCACCCGCACGGGCGCCGCTCGGCGACAAGCCAGAATCGTCTGCGACTAACGAGGACCGCCGATCTCAAACACTCACTCCGTGTAATGGCGCAAAATCCAACGGATATGCCTCTCACCTTGGCTCATGCAGAGGCCTCGGGGCTGAGGGGCCAGACTTCAGCCCTGTTGTCTATGCAGGCCAGAGGCATATCTGCTGGGTCGCCGGCTTCATCGCGTCCAACATGTGACCGGTCAACCAGCGCCTCGACGCCCCGACGTCAGGTCCGGCCGACGCGGTCGTCGCCGACACCGAGCCCGCGCACCTGCCACCTGGCCCGCGCGCCACCACCTCGCCGGCTCGCGCCCGCCGCGTCAAATGCCCGAGGCGCGAGCTCTGGTCCGCCGGGTGCTGGAAGTGATGACCACCGTGCCCGCGCTCGTCAGCGACCATTGCTTCGACATCCCGGCTGCCAACCCTTGATCTGGAGCATGGCCTCGAAACCGGCCACCTGCGCGGCGAGCCGGCAAGGCCGCGGGTGCACATCGATCGGCTGTCGGCTGCGCAGGTGCGGGACAAGGTGGAGAGGACCAGGACGGCGTCCAGCAGCACCTGGAGCAACAGCTCGGCGAGGTACGGCTGGGCGCAGGACCTGAGCGAGCCCCCCGTGGTCGACCATGGTCGCCGGCTCTGTCCATCTTGGTGAGGCGTGGTCAGAGCAGGGACGGTTGTGCCAGGACGTTCGCCAGGGGCACATGAGCCTTCATGGGCGCTTGCTGTATGAATGATCGCAACTGCGGTGATTCATCACGCAAGGCACGGACCAGGTGAGCGGAGGCGGTCTCGATGGCGGACGGCGACACGGCCGCGGGACGGGTGATCTCCCCGATCCTGATCGGACGCGAGGAGGAGCTTCGCCGCCTGGTCGCGGCGGTGAGCCGGCCGCCCGCGGTGGTCGTGCTCGAAGGCGAGGCCGGTATCGGCAAGAGCAGGCTGTTGGCCGAGCTGGCGGCGCTGCCCGTGATGGCCGGCAGGCTGCTGCTGCGCGGCGGTGCCCGGCGCATCCGGGAACCGTTCCCCCTGGGCCCCCTGATCGAGGCGCTGCGCGGCACCGGCGACGCGCTGGCGCGCGCCGAACTGTCGCCGGTCGCGGGCGCGCTGCGCGCTCTGCTGCCCGAACTGGAATCCGTGCTGCCGCCTGCGCTGAAGCCCCTGGACGACCGGGCCGCCGAACGTCACCAGCTGTTCCGCGGCCTGGCCGAGGTGCTGCGGGCGCTCGGCCCCGTCGTCCTGGTGGTGGAGGATCTGCACTGGGCCGACGAGCAGACGATCGAATTCCTCGCCTACGCGCTGGCGGTCCCGCTGCCGGAGATGTCGCTCGTGCTCGCCTACCGGGGGGAGGAGGCGGACGGCTCGGTCCGGGAGGTGACCGGGCGTCCCGCGGACCCGGTCTTCCACGATCACATCCTGTTGAAGGCCCTGGACGCCGCGCAGACCGGCGCGATGGCCGCGGCGATACTGGGCGAGGCGGGCGTCACCGCGGACTTCGGCGCGCATCTGCATGAGCTTTCGTCGGGGCTCCCGCTGGCCGTCCAGGAGTTGATGGCGCTGCTGCGGGCGCGCGGCGCGCTGATCAGGCTGCGCAGCGGGCGGTGGGCGCGCAAGGCGGTGGCCGAGCTCGACGTGCCGCCGGGCGTACGCGACTCGGTACGTGAACGGGTGGCACGGCTGCCCGAGGTGGCGCGGGTCGTCGCGGAGGCGGCGGCGGTGCTGCATGTACCGGTGCGGCTGGAGGAACTGGCCGCGGTAAGCGGGCTGACCAAGGCCGACACCGTGGCGGGGGCGGACGAGCTGCTGGTCTCCGGCCTGCTGGTCGAGCAGGCCGGAACGGTGGCGTTCCGGCACGTACTCACCGCCCAGGCGGTATACGGGGCGATCCCGCTCGGCCGGCGACAGGAGCTGCACGCGCGGGCCGCCGCGGCCGTGCGGGCCCTGAAGCCGGTGCCGCTCGGCCAGGAGGCCCACCACCTGCGCCGGGCCGGACGGCTGGCCGACTGGGTGGAGGCCGCCGAACAGGCAGCGGAACAGGCCTCGCAACTCGGCGACGACGCCGAGGCAGTCCGCATTCTGGAGGACGTCCTGCGCCACGCGCCCCTCGCCCCGGAACGCCGAAGCCGCCTGGCGGTACGGCTGGGATGGGCCGCCGCCCAGGTGCTGCGCCCGCCGAAGGTCATCGACCTGCTGTCGCAGGCGCTGGAGTCGGAGCAACCGGGCCCGCTACGCGGCCAGCTGCACTTTCTCATCGGATTGCTCCAGGAAAGACTCGGCGAGGACCCCGGCGCGCAGCGCCGCGCCTTCACCGCCGCCGTCGACGACCTCGCCGGCCAGCCCGAGCTCGCGGCATGGGTGATGGCGGCGCTCGGCCGGCCGATGGACGCGCGGGTGCCGCTGGCCGAGCACATCGTGTGGCTGGAGCGGGCGCTGGCGGTGGTGCCGGCGATCGGCAACCCGGCCGAGGAGGTGTTCATCCTCGGCAAGATCGCGACCTCGCTGGGCGGGTACGGCGACCCCCGCTGGCTGGAACTGACCAGGGAGGTGCGCCGCAGGACCGGCGGCCGGCCACGGCACCGGCAGGAGGTGGGCGCCTACCGATCCATCGCGGAGAACGCCTGTCTCGCAGGGAACTACGAAGTCGCCGCCACCCTGCTGACCGCGGCGATGCGGGAGGCGGCCGGCGAGGAGTCCTCGCGCGAGCCGCTGGCGCGCTGCCGCCTGGTCGCGCTCTTGCTGGCCTGCTGCCAAGGCCGGTGGGACGGCCTGGAGGAGGAGACCGCGCTCCTGCTCGAGGAGTACGGCGGCCGCCCGTTCGACCGTCTCGGCGCCGAGACCGTCGCGGCCTGCCTGGCGCTGGCGCGCGGCGAGCTCGACACCGCCCGGCGTGAGCTCCCCGACGTCGCCGGCAACGCCCTGGTCATGGGCGCCTATGAGCTGCTTCCGCTGTCGGTGGCCGGGTTCCTGCGGCTGTCCACGGCGAACGGCGAGGCCGGGGCTGCGCTCGCGGCGACCGAGGCGGCGGTCGCCGTGTGGGAGATCAAGGGGCTCTGGCCGCTGGCGGTTCGCGCGCTGCCCGCGCTCGCCGAGGCGATGGCGGCCGCCGACCGGCAGGAGGAGGCGCTCGCGCTGGTGGCCCGGCTGTCGGCACGGCTCGGCGACCTCGACGCGCCGATGGCCGCCCCGGCGCTGGCCCACGCACGCGCTCATCTCACGACCGGGGACGAGGCCGCGGCGGCGGACTTCCGCGCGGCGGCAGCCGGTTACGACCTGTTGGGTGCGCCGTACGAGGCGGCCCAGGCGCGCGAGCTGGCGGCCGGGCGCCTGTTCGCCGCCGGGTGCGCCGGAGCGGGAGAGCCGCTGCAGGAGGCGATGGCGACGTTCCGGGGCCTGTCGGCCCGATGGGATCTCGACCGTGCCGCGCAGCTCGCCCGCAGGCACGGCGTGACGGTCAAGGGCCGCTTTCCCGGCGGCCCGCAGGGTTACGGTGCGGACCTGTCTCCCCGGGAACGCGAAATAGCCGACATGGCCGCCGCGGGCCTGACCAACCGGGAGATCGGCCAGCAGCTGTTCGTCTCCCCCCGGACGGTGGAGAAGCACCTCGGCGCCGCGTTGCGCAAGCTCGGGCTGCGCTCCCGCGCCGCCCTCGGCGCGCACCTCGGCCTGGAGCACCCCCGTAGTGACCCACCCCGTCCGTGAGCCGCGAATGGGGTGCCCTACCCATAGTCCTCACCGGCGGTGCGCACGAGGCTTATGGCATGTCCGAAACCGACTCCACCGACGGCGAACAGAGCGACGCCGTCCCAGCGCGGGAAGGACCGCCGGAGAAGCCGGTCATCGAACCCCTTGACGACGCCCCCGAAGGGTTCGAGCCCGTCTGATCTTCCCCCCTCTGCACCCGAAAGGGCAGTTCCGCATGTTCCCAAGCAGATCACCGCATGATCCCCCCTCCCTCAGGCCCCGCCGCACGAGCGCACTGCTCGTGGTCTCGGCTCTGGCGCTCGGCGCCCTCACGGTGCCCGGCACCCCCGCCCTCGCCGAGGAACCCGCTCCCACGCCGGGTCACACGCCGGGTCAGGTCACCGGCCCGGTCGCGCTGACCGGGCTGGGCCCGGGCGACCATACGATCACCCTGATCACCGGCGACCGGGTACGGCTCGGCGACGCGGGCGGCGGCAAGTACACCGTGCGCCCAGAGGCGCACGCCCGCCCCGACGGCACCACCGCCCGGCTGTCCGCGCTCGCCACCCCCAAGGGCGTGTACGTCACCCCGGGCGACGCCGTGCCCGCCATCAACTCCGGCCGTCTGGACCGGGAGCTGTTCAACGTCACCTATCTGGCCGAGAACGGCTACGCCGACGACAGGTCCAAGCAGCTGCCCGTCATCGTGCAGTACCCAGAACGGCACACCGACCAGGCCGTCGCCTCGGCGGCCGCGGCCATCCCGGCCAGCGAGCCCGTGCTCACGCTGGAAAGCGTGAACGCCTCGGCGATCCAGGTCACCAAGGCCGAGGCGGGCGCGTTCTGGAACGCGGTGCGAGCCGTACCGGACACGAAGGGCGCCAACGGGATCGTCGGCCTGGCCAACGTGCCGGACACTCTGCGCGGCGGCATCGCCAAGGTGTGGCTGGACGGCAAGGTCAAGGCCGACCTCGCCGAGAGCGTCCCGATGATCGGCGCTCCGCAGGCGTGGGCCGGCGGCCACGACGGCGCCGGTGTGAAAGTCGCCGTCCTCGACACCGGCGTCGACGCGGCACACCCCGACCTGGCCGGCCGGATCACCGACAGCAAGTCCTTCATCCCCGGCCAGCAGGTGCGGGACGGCCACGGCCACGGCACCCACGTCGCCTCCACCATTGCCGGCTCCGGTGCGGCGGACGGCGGCAAGCACAAGGGCGTCGCGCCCGGCGTCCGGCTGATCGTCGGCAAGGTGCTGTCCGATGAGGGGACAGGCAGCGACTCCCAGATCATCGAGGGCATGGAGTGGGCCGCGGCCTCCGGCGCCAAGGTGATCAGCATGAGCCTCGGCGGCGGGGCCACCGACGGCACCGACCCGATGAGCCAGGCGGTCGACACGCTCAGCGCGTCCTCAGGCGCCCTGTTCGTGATCGCCGCGGGCAACACGGGCGCGGCGGGCGCCGAGACGGTCGCCACCCCCGGCACGGCCGACGCCGCGCTGACCGTGGCCGCCGTGGACAAGAGCGACGCGTGGGCGGCCTTCTCCAGCCAGGGACCGCGCGTCGGCGGCGGCCTCAAGCCGGACATCGCCGCCCCGGGCGTGGCCATCACCGCGGCGCGCGCCGCCGGCACCAGCATGGGGAGCCCGATCGACGAGCACTACACGGCCGCGAACGGCACCTCCATGGCCACCCCGCACGTCGCCGGAGCCGCCGCGATCATGGCGCAGCTGCACCCGGACTGGACGGGCCCGCAGATCAAGGCCGCGCTCATGTCGACCGCGAAGGACGACGCGCTCAGCGTGTACAAGCAGGGAGCCGGCCGCATCGACGTGGCCAGGGCGTACGCCCAGCGGGTCTTCGCCACCACCGGAGGGATCGACTTCGGCGCGGTCGAGAGCGGCGCCGAGCCCATCACCAGGGAGCTGACCTACACCAACGGCGGCAGCGAGCCGATCACCCTGAAGCTCACCGCCGAACTGCGCAGGTCGGACGGCAGGGCGGTGGAGAGCGGGCTGAGCATCGCCGCGGCAACCCTCACCCTCCCCGCCGGAGGCACCGCCGCCACTGCCGCCACCATCGATCCCAAGGCCCTGCCCGACCTGGACAACTACACCGGCGTCGTCACCGCGACCGCCGAGGGCGTCCAGTTGCGCACCGCCGTGGGCGTCGTCCGCGAGGTGCCCAAGGCCACCCTGACGATCCACACCCTGGGCCGCGACGGCAAGCCGCGCAGCCCGTGGGCCCAGGACACCATCGACATCACCGGCGGCAAGGGCTTCATCGGCGGGGTCGGCCTGATCGCCGAGGGCACCACGGTCGTCCGCGTGCCGCAGAGCGTCATCAGCGTGACGCAGCTCATCGAGTGGGTCGGCGACGACGACCGGGGCAACCTGGCGGTGCTGTCCGTGCCGGAGTTCACCGTCACCGGGGACACCGAGATCACGCTCGACGCCAGGAAGCTGGCGGAGATCCGCTTCACCACCCCGCAGCCGGCCGAGCCGTTGAGCAACTTCCCCTACCTGGCCTACCAGCGGACAACGGTCAGCGGAACCCCGTTCATGGGGTTCGTGTGGCCCAAGGACTCATGGACCCGGGTGTGGGCGCTGCCCACGGAGAAGGTCACCAAGGGCTCCTTCCGCTTCCACACCCGCTTCACCCTCGGCAAGGCCGAGGTCGCCATGAGCGTGCGCGGGCGGGACCGGCTCCCCTTGAGCCCGGCCTCGGCGCTGCACGGCTACAACACCTTCGGGGTGCACGAGCAGAGCGACGGCTTCCCCGACTTCCGGCCCTTCACCGGCACCCATGACCTGGAGCTCGTGGACGTCGGGGAGGGCAGGCCCGAGGAGCTCGCCGGCCGCGACCTGCGCGGCAAGCTCGTCCTGCTGGAGGCGCCGATGTCGCAGAACACGTTCGGCGACGCGTGCGGAGTCCAGATCGAGCGGATCGGCCCGATCCGCGACGCCGGCGCTGCCGCCATCGCGCACTTCCCCAAGCCCGGGACGGGATGCGCGATCCCGCTGAGCTTCACGCAGACCCCGTTCACCGGACAGGCCAAGCCGATCGGCATCCCGACGGTGTCCCTGCCCTCCCGCGAGGCCCTCGGCCTGCGCGACCGGCTCGCGGGCGGCAGGCAGGTCACCGTCCGGGTGACCGGCACCGAGGAGACGCCCTACAGCTACACCTTCGCCCCCTACGAAGAGGGCCGGGTGTCCCGCTCGCTGCACTACACCTTCCGCGAGCGCGACCTGGCCAGGATCGACCTGGACACCCACGTCGTCGCCCCCAACCGCTACAACGACTGGCGTTACGCGCAGAAGGCCGACGACGTCATCCCGCTGTCGACCGGGCTCAGCGGGTGGGGCGGCCCCCGGCTCACCCTGCAGG
Source organism: Nonomuraea sp. NPDC048881 (assembly GCF_040649795.1). Classification (NCBI taxonomy): domain Bacteria; kingdom Bacillati; phylum Actinomycetota; class Actinomycetes; order Streptosporangiales; family Streptosporangiaceae; genus Nonomuraea; species Nonomuraea sp. NPDC048881. Next base: position 19,208 of record NZ_JBEZGC010000036.1, on the reverse strand, counting down.
AACGCCAGGACTGGGTCGGGCCGCTCGACTCCGGCCTCCTGTGGTCGCACGGCATGGAAGAGCAGCGCGGCGGGCCCACGGACGCCCGGATCCCGCAGTGGGCCCTGGAGGTGTTCGACGAACCGGTCCGCGTCCGGCAGTCGTGGATGACCACGCCGTTCACACCAGGCGTCGCGACCGGCTCGGACAAGGTCTACAAGCTCGCCAAGCCGGGCGCCAACCTCGGCGCGCACCTGCGCTGCCTGATGTGCGTGCAGGGCGACAAGCTCTGGGCGGAGTTCGAGCCCAGCTACGGCTCGCCCGGCAGCAGGAAGCACAACGGCGACCACTGGCCGACGCCCGACCTGTCCAAGCCGGGCTTCGACGTCCGCCTCTACCGGGACGGCAAGGAGATCCCGCGCGCCTCGGTCAGCGGCTCCACCATCCTGCCGGTCTTCGCCCTGCCGAAGGACTCCGGCAGCTACCGCCTGACCGCCAAGAACGACCGGCACGACGTCGAGTGGGTCTTCAACACCCCGGTGACGGCTCAGCGCCTGCCCGGCTCCTTCTGCTCGCTCGATGTGCTGTACGGCACGGCGAAGCCTTGCAAGCCGGCCCCGGTCGTGTTCGTCAGCTACGACCTGGGCGACACCCTGGACGTCACCAACAGCGTGCGCGCCGGGCGGTCACACACCTTCACCGTCGCCCCCTACCACGCACCGTCCCCGTCGAAGATGCCGGACATCGCCGGCCTGAGATTGTGGGCCAGCACCGACGACGGCGCCACCTACACCCCCGTCCCCGTCAAGCGCGACAAGGACGGCGCCTACACCGCCACGGCCCGCTACCCCGCCCTCGGTGCCACCAAGGGCGCAGTGACTCTCAAGGTCGAAGCCTGGGACAAGGCGGGCAACACACTCAAGCAGACCACCATCCGAGCCTTCAACCTACGCAAGTGACCACCTGACCATCGCCCGGCCGGACTCCCACCGTCCGGCCGGGCTCTTGGATCAGGGGCGGGATCGCCGGCGCCGGGATCGCGCTGGTCGTGGCTGCCTTCCTCCACGATCCGGCCGCCGTCGAGGAAGACGATGCGGTCGGCGCGCCGGACGGTCCGCATCCGATGCGCCACCATCACCACCGTCCGCCCCGCCATCAGGCGCTCGACGCCCTCGTGGACGGCCGCCTCGTTGACCGGGTCCAGCGCCGAGGTCACCTCGTCCAGCAGCACGATGGGCGCGTCCTTCAGCAGGGCCCGCGCGATCGAGACACGCTGGCGCTCACCACCGGACAGCAGCGCGCCGCCCGCACCTCCGGGAGGCTTGCGCCGGGACGGCCCAGGCGCACGTTCTCCTCGATCGTGCCGTCGAAGAGCTAGACGTCCTGGAAGACGATGGCGATCCGCGCCGTCAACGCCTCGGTGCTGATCGAGCGCACGTCCACGCCTCCCGCGCGCACCGCGCCGGCGTCCACGTCGTAGAAGCGCGCCAGCAGCTGGAGCCGCCGCTGACCTGCTGAAGGCGGTGGAGATCTGGCGGGAGCTGAACGCCACGGGCGCCCGCAAAGTCCCGCGGTCGCGCCGGTCACCTTCGTACCGGCCCGCTGGCGCGGCTACCTGGATACCGCGGCAAAGAGCGGCAATGCCAGCGCCTACCGGCACTACTGGGAGTTGTGCACGCTGCTGGTGCTACGGGACGCCCTGCGGGCGGGGGATGTGTGGGTGCCCGGATCGCGCCGGTATGCCAACCCGGCCGCCTAGAGCCTGTCTCAAAGGATCGTGAGCCAGTCGTTGAAAGCGGCGATGTGGACGGTGGCTTCGTATCGGACGGCGAGCTTGTCGTACCGGGTGGCGATGCCGCGGTGGCGTTCGAGCCGGTTGATGCCGCACTCGACGGCTGAGCGGGCGCGGTAGTCGTCTGGGTCGAAGGACGGCGGGCGGCCACCGCGGCTGCCACGCCGTCGCCGGGCAGCGACGCGGTCAGCCGGCTCGGGGATGGTGCACCGGATCTTGCGGGCGCGCGGGTGCTGCCGGATCGCGCGGGAGGAATACGCCTTGTCGGCCCGGACGATCTCGGGCCGGGTGCGCGGGCGACCGGGCCCGATCCGGGGCACCTTGATAGCGGCCATGACCGCGGGGAACTGTGGCGCGTCGCCGCGCTGCCCGGCTGTCACCACCAGGGCGAGCAGACGCTGACCCTGCTAACAGGCCAGATGCAGCTTGGTCGACAGGCCGCCCCGGGAACGTCCCAGGGCGTGATCGGCGGGTTCGGCCTGTACTCCGCCGGGTGGTTCGACCTGCGCTTGGCCGCGCCTCGACGCGCCGGCCGCGTGCTGGTGGGCGCGGCAGACGGTGGAGTCCACCCCGACCTGCCAGCCGACCAGGCCTCGGGCGTCGGCCAGGGCTTGCAGGCGGGTGAGGATCTGCTGCCACAGGCCGGCGCGTTGCCAGCGGCGGAACAGGCTGTAGACCGCCTGCCAGGAGCCGTAACACTCCGGCACGTCCCGCCATGGCGCGCCCACCCGTACCCGCCAGCGGATCCCGTCGATCAGCTGCCGTTTGCTCCGCCGCGACGGCCGACCTGGCCTTTTGGGTGCCGGCAGCAGCGGTTCCAGCCACGTCCACTGCGCATCTGTGAGGTCGAACCGCCGTGTCACCGCTAAGGTGGCCACGAGGTCTCCGGTTATTGGTTCTTCTTGGTCGTTGAACCCTTTACCGGAGACCTCTCTGCGTGTCCGGCTACGACACGCCGTTGATCAACACTTCGAGACAGGCTCTGGCCGAACGCGCCCCACGGTGGCCATGGAGCGTGCAATGGCGGAGGTGCTGTACGCGGCCGGGTTCACCGTTCTGCTACGCCCTGTTGTGGGTCTGCGGGTGAGGATGGCCCCACCAGCCGCCGTCTGAGATGTCGCTGCAGGCGGACAGCGGCCAGGCTGGGAGGGAGGCGCGGGACGGGGGTCAGGGGAGGAAGGTGCCGACTCGCTTGACCGTGCGGATCACGGGCGCGGTCTCCAGCTCGCGCACGCCGTGGAGCGGCGCCACCCGCTCGGTGAGGTAGCGGTAGAGGTCGCGGGTGTCGCGGCAGGTCACGCCGGCCATGAGGTTGGTGGGGCCGGTGGTGGCCGCCACCACGTCGGCCTCGGGATGGGCGGCCATGGCTTCGCCGACCGAGGCCAGGGCCGACGGCTCGATCTTCATCCACAGCCAGGCCTCGGCGTGGTAGCCCAGGGTCTGGGAAGGGATCTCGACGTCGAACCTGAGCGTGTCGCCGGCCCGCAGTTCGTCGAGGCGGCGTCGCACGGTGGTGTGCGACCATCCGCTGGCCCCGGCCAGCTCGCCGTATCCGGCCCGCCCGTCCTTCGCCAGCACCCGCAGCATGGCGTGGTCCTGCGCGGTCAGCGAGACCTCTTTCTCGTGCTGCTGCACGTGCCGGATCCGCTCGGCCTGCTCGTCGGTGAGCACCGCGACCCGGCTGCGCCAGCCGGCGAACATGTGCAGGGTCGCGTGCGCGGACATGGCCACGATGCGCGGAGTACGCGGCAGCTTCTTCAGCAGCAGGGCGTCGCCGTCCTGGTCGCCGCCTGCCTGGACGCCGCAGGCGATCTCGGTGCCGCCGGACAGCAGGCGGACCCACACGGTGTCGTCACGGCGGGCGAGGGCCTCGGCCACCTGGGCCGCCGCATCCGGCGTGCACACCAGGCGCACCGACCAGGCGGTGCGGCCGAAGCGCTGGCCGTTGAGCCAGCCGACCACGCGCAGGACGCCCTGCGCGCGCAGCTTCCGGTAGCGGCGGGCGACCGTGTGCTCGGAGGCGCCGAGCACCTCGGCGATCGTGCGGAAGGAGGCGCGGCCGTCGATCTGGAGCGCGTGCACGAGAGCGTAGTCCAGCGCGTCCAATGCGCTAGTTATCGCCATAATTCGACGCTACATGCCATTTATCGCCGCGAGATGGCATTTGAAGTGCGTAGATCGCCGAGGTAGCCGGATTCTTGCTGCATGAGCACCTACCTGGTTTTCGGCGCAACGGGCAACGTCGGCAGAAGGGTCGCCGAGCGGCTGGCCTGGAGCGGCGCAGCCGTACGAGCCACGAGCCGCAACCCCGCGGCCGCGAAGCTTCCCCGGAGCGTCGACGTGATCACCCCGGATCTGGCCGCGCCCGGCGCCCTGGACGACGTCGAAGCGGCCTTCCTCATGTGGCCCTTCCACTCGGCCGAACCCGCCCGCCCCATCGTCGACGCGCTCAAGCGCCGTGTCCGCCACGTCGTCTTCATGACCGGTGGGGGCGCACTGCCCGGAGTCACCCCCGAGGAGCAGCCCAACCCGGTCGCCCGCTGGCACGCCACCGTCGAGCAGCTGATCGAGCGGTCGGGCATGGAGTGGACGGTGCTCAGCCCCAGCACCTTCATGACCAACACCCAGTGGTGGAGCGACCAGATCAGGGCGGGCGACAGCGTCCGCGGGGCCTTCGGCTCGCTGGCGATGACGCCGATCCACCAGGACGACATCGCGGCGGTGGCCGTACACGCGCTGACCGAACCCGGGCACGACAGACGCCGCCACACCCTCACCGGGCCTGAGGTGTTGACCCAGGCCGAGCAGGTACGGGTGATCGGCGAAGCCATCGGCCGCCCGCTGCACTGGCGGGAGTTGACGCCGGAGCAGGAACGCGCCCGGCTGCTGGCCGACCCCGGCTTCCCTGACGGCTTCATCGACGAGCTGCTCGACGGCTACACCAAGATGGCTGCCGCCCCGCCTCCGGAGGTCACCTCCGCGGTGCGTGACATCACCGGGGCGCCCGCAACAACGCTGTCGGCGTGGGCCGCCGAGCACGCCGACGACTTCGGCGGCGACCAGCGATGAGGGTGATCGTCATCGGGGCCGGCCTCGGCGGGCTGGCCCTGGCCAACGGACTCCTCAGGGCCGGCATCGACGTGGCCGTCCACGAGCGCGACCTATCGCCGCACGTCCGCCGCCAGGGCTACCGCCTGCACCTCAGCGACATGGGCCTCGACGCGCTGACCAGCGTGATGACCCCGGAACGGCGAGCGGCCTTCCTTGCCACCGCCCACACACCCTCGCCCCGGTTCGTCCGCTTCGATCCCACGCTCGCAGGGGTGGAGGTCCTCGGACACAGCGGACGCCACCTGTCGATCGACAGGCAGACGCTCCGCGAGTCCCTGCTGCCCGACGTGGCGGAGACGATCACGTACGGGACGCGGCTGACCGGCTTCCAGGTCGTGGCCGACCACGTGACGGCGCGCTTCGACGACGGCACCACCGTCACAGGCGACGTCCTGGTCGGCGCCGACGGCATCAACTCCGCCGTGCGCGGCCAGTACCTGCCGCATGCCCGCGTCGTCGGCACCGGCCTCGTCCAGCTCTACGGCAAGATCCCGGCCGAGTTGGCCGAGGGCATGGACAACGTGTTCACTGCGATCACCGGTCCGGGCCATCGCGTGGTGGGCGTTGCGCCGACCCGTGACTACGCCACCTGCTCCTTCGGCGCCCGCGCCGAAGACCTCCCTGCCGGCCTGAACCTGATGACGCAGGATCAGCTCAGGTCCCTCGTCATGGACCTGACGGACGGCTGGCATCCCCTCGTCCGGCGGATGATCAGCCAGTGGTACGACGTCTTCCCGCTGGAGCTGCGCACCAGCGTCCCGATCCCGCCCTGGCAGACCACTCGCGTCACGCTGCTCGGGGACGCCGCCCACGCCATGAGCCCGGCAGCCGGGGCCGGGGCCAACCTCGCCCTGCGCGACGCGGCGGCGCTCACCCAGGCGCTGGCCCCGGTGCTCGCCCGCGGCGGCCCGCTCATCCCTGCGCTGCGCTCCTACGAGCAGGAGATGATCGACACCGGGTTCGCCGCGGTCCGCATGTCCGCCGCCAACGGCGCCCGCTTTCTCGGCCAAGACCCCCTGCCCTCCAGTTGACGGCGCGTGACTCTGCGGCGCCGGACGGGTCGCGTCCGCCCTTGGTGAGGCCGGCACCGGCGCGCCCCCAACTGATGTCGGCACTTCGTGCGTTTCCGGGACGGTCCAGGGCGTGTACCCGCTCCACACCGGCTTCTGACGCGCCGGACGGGCGCGGCTGTCGTCCTTCTTGTGGCCGGAGGGACCGGCCTGGGGGAGGAGCAACGGCCGTCGCCGCCGACCGAGAATCGCAGTGCGGCCCCGGAGATCATCGGGGCATCCGGTGGCCGTAACGGACGCACCTCGCGTACGTCGCAACCTCACCGCAGGAGCCCATGTGACCCGTCTTCGTCCCGTATTCACCGTCGCGCTGCTGGCCGCGGCCACCGTGGGGGCGCTGTCCCTGCCGGCCCAGGCGACCGAAGGCCAGTCGTGCAACACCGGACCGAACGGACCCGCCTGCCACTCGCCGGGCTGGGGAACCAAGTGACAGGAAGGAACGCCATGCGTCACGCACGCCGCCTCGTCGTCGCCGCGCTCCTGGCCGCCGCCTGGGTGGTCCCCGCCACCGTTCCCGCCCAGGCCGACAGCCGGACCGACTGCTACCAGATCTTCAACCACAACTACCAGGCCCTCGTCTATCAGGGGTGGAGCCCCGAGAAGGCCGCCAACGAGGCGCTCCTCTACTACGACGAGTGCATGCGGCTCAAGGAGAACCCCGCCTCGGACCACCCGACCGACTGACCTCTCCGCGCAACCGTCCCGGGGCCTGCTTCCACGCGCGCAAGGACGTGCGCGGAAGCAGCCCCCGGCCGGTCAGACGCCGATCGTGAGGGTTCCGGGCGCGGTGAGCCGCGCCACGCCACCGGCGGCGCAGGCGACCGGGTCGGGCTGCAACCCGAGGCCCTGCGAGATGGCGGGCAGGCCCTCGTACCTGCCGTCCTGGATCGAGCCGGTGGCGATGACCTGGATGTAGCCGGCGAGCCGGTTCACGACCCGGGTGTAGGCGAACGTGCTGTGCTCCCCGGCGCTCCAATGGTAGGTCCGGGTCCCGCCGGCCGAGGTGAGCAGGCTGGTGCAGGTGGCGCCCGTCGCCGTCCCGGACTCCTCGTACCAGCCGGTAGGGGCGGCACCGTCCGTGCAGGCGGTGAGCCGGCCGTGGACGGCGAACGCCACGGTCTGGGGCGTGTTCGTCAGCGGCGGTTGGTAGACGATGTCCTCCTGGAGGGTGCAGACCTGGAGGGAGGCCGCGTGCGCGACGGACGCGGGCAGCAGGCTCAACCCCACCGTGACCAGCACGGCGAGGGCCAGGAACACAGCGGGCGCGGATCGTGCCGAGCCTCGGGCGGTACGTCGCGGCGACATGGGCGGGGCCCCTTCCGTGAAGGTGGACGGGCAGGCTGGGCCCGGGTGGCGTACCTTGCCAGGAACCGGCTGCCATCGGGCGCTTACGTATAGTGAACCGCTCCGCGTCGTCCGCCCAGCGTCCGCGCGACCAGCATTTGCCATCAGCGGGTGCTCAAGGTGTCGCCGTCCGGCCAGGATTGCGGTCGCGGTACTGCGGGAACCCGCCGCTCAGGGCGCCCGGCGGTCGAAGCGGCTGATCGAAGGGCCGTGGACGAACTCTCGCGACATCTCGATGAAGCTCTGCGGGAACCGAGCGGGAAGGCGCTGGCCCGGTCGAGCCGCTCGACCACCTCCGGCGGCACCCGCAGGTGGCAGGCGGCGAGGTTGTCGGTGAGCTGGTCGAGCGTCCGCGCGCCGGAGATCGGGTGGATCCAGGTGTGATGCGGCCCGGTCCAGGCGAGGGCGGCCGGCTTGCTCAGCACCCGGTTGACGTGCGCCTTCACCGTGGTCTCCGTCAGCCACTGACGCGATGGAGTTGGTGCAGCCAGTTGAGCGGGGGTCGGCACGGTTGTGGGACGGTTTGGCGGGGGAGAGGTGTTCACCGGGCCCACTCTGCTGCCGTGGGGATGCCGCGCACATCGTCACCGGGTCTCGGCCGGCTCGTCCGGAGGTCGCGACGGCGTCGTCCCGGAGGACGAGGTGCACGCCTGCGACATCCCGGCCCATCTCCGGAGAAAGCTGGTCCAAGACGTCGCCGACGGCACGGTCAGCTTCGCATCCCCTCGACCGTGAGCACCCGCGCCGCCTCAGCTTCGGTCGCCGCGCGCACTTCGACGAGATCGTTCTCGTGGCGCAGGATGGTGACGATCCCGGTCAGCAGCGTGAGTCGGCGGATGCGGTCCCGGGCGACGACCTGCCGGTCGACGGAGAACACGGCGGCATGGGCGTTGTCGTCACTGCCCCAGGTCCAGGCGCGGCCGCTGACTCCGGGGCCCGGACGCAGCAGGACCGTGCGGACGTCGGAGGGCGCCAGCCGGTAGGTGGGCACGGCGTGCGGGTTCAGCTCCTTGCCGATGCGCATGCTCACGCGCAACTGCCTGGCGGACCGGTCGAGCTCCTTCTGCGACCAGGATTCGATGTTCGCGGGAAGGTTGCCGAGCATGTCGATGCGCAGGCTGCCCAGGGTCTCCTCGATCCGCCGCCCTGCTTCGATCGTCTCCTGGGGAACGAGGCCACGGAGGCGGCTCGGCTCGTCCGCGGTGGAGGGCCGTACGGGAACAAGGGGCGGACCTGCGGTTCGGGCACGTCGGAGGGATGCAGCGCTGGCCATTGCGCCGGCCGGGCCACGGGGGAGCCGAGGTCGAGCGGGAGGATGTCACGCATCCTGTCGGTGTCCCAACCGATCGCCTCCGGCTCCGCCCGCAGAACCGGGCCGGCGGCGGGCCCAGCAGCAGGGCCTGCCCGGAAGGGGAGCGCATGAGACCGCACAGGTGCACCACGCCGCCCGGACTGAGGCAGACGACCTGCCCGGCCTCGGCCCAGGGCGCACCGGGCGCCGGGGGCTCGGCGTCCCAGACCTCCAGGAGAAGCGGCAGCCCTGGAGGCCGGAGGGTGTGGGTGATCTGTGCGGCGACCAGGTCGGCGAGCGACCAGCATCGGTACTCGGCGATCGCTTCGTGCTCTCCGGGTTCCAGACGGTTCCTGCTGATGTCCTGGCTGTCAGTCCGGCACGGGATGACCAGGGACGACGATGTTGCCATCGTTGCGGACCTGCATCATGAGAAGCCGGTCATCGTGATCTGACAACACGACACGAGCACCTTGTCGGGTCTTCATCGGGTTGCTCTTTGTCCTGTTCGGCGCATGTGATCTCGATCGGATTCGATCTCCACCCGAATCGGCACGCTCGGTGGCGAACCTCCGGCTCGGCGCTCTGGCCGCCGACGCGGGTGACCACGAGACCGCGCAGGAACACTGGAGGAGAACGGCAGTCCCGCGCCGGCTCACTTTGCGAGCGGTCCTGGTCGTCTGCGTGACCCACCTGGCGCTCACGCTCTTCTGGCCGGCCGTAGGCGTGCTCCGGCAACTGAGCCGGAGCCATGCGATGCGCTCAATGGCAGCGGCGAGGGCGGCCGACTCGACCGGCGGGCCCCAGGGGGTGCGGATCGGCTGACCCGCGTCCCTCCAAGGCCCACGAGGGTGGTGATGGCCAGCAGCCCGACGGCGGACAGCATGAGCATGGCGCCGTACAAGACGGTGAAGCGCAGCCGTACGGCGCACGCCGATCCTCGCCACTTTCGCGCGGGTTCCAGGAGGAGGTCGGGCCGGACCTAACAGCGAGGTGACGGCCTCTGTTCGACCCGTGTTAGGGCCAAGTCCGTACAACCGATCGCATGCAAGCAACCATCGACGTCAGCGGGCTGCGCAAAAGGTTCGGCCCGACCCTGGCGCTGGACGGCATGTCGTTCACCGTGCTGCCCGGCCGGGTCACCGGGTTCGTCGGCCCCAACGGCGCGGGCAAATCCACCACGATGCGGGTGATCCTCGGCCTGGACGCGGCCGAGGAGGGCCACGCGCTGATCGGCGGACGACCGTACACCAGCCTGCGCAACCCGCTCACCCACGTCGGCGCGCTGCTGGACGCCGGCGCGCTGCAGCCGGGCCGCACCGCGCGCAACCACCTGCTGTGGCTGGCCCACTCCCAGGGCCTGGCCGGCAGGCGGGTCGATGAGGTGCTCCATCAGGTGGGGATGCAGTCCGCCGCCCGGCGCAAGGCGGGCGGCTTCTCGCTGGGCATGCGCCAGCGGCTCGGCATCGCGGCCGCGCTGCTCGGGGACCCGCCGGTGCTCATGCTGGACGAGCCGGTCAACGGTCTTGATCCCGAGGGCATCGTGTGGATGCGCGGCTTCCTGCGGTCGCTGGCCGGCGAGGGGCGGGCCGTGCTGGTGTCCAGCCATCTGATGAGCGAACTGGAGGACACCGCCGACCATCTCGTGGTGGTGGGCAAGGGCCGCGTCATCGCCGACACCAGCGTGGCCGATCTCATCACGACCGCCTCCCGCGGCCAGGTCACCCTGCGGACGGCGGCGCGCTCGGAGGCGATGTCGGTGCTGGGTCACGCCGGCGCCACGACGGCCGTGGCCGATCGCGACACGATCGTCGTCTCGGGGCTGCCGTCGGAGCGCATCGTGGCGGTACTCAACGCCGGCGGAGTGCCGTTCTCCGAGGTGGCGACGCACCGGGTGACGCTGGAGCAGGCCTACATGAACCTCACCGCCGATGCGGTCGAATACCGGGGAGCGGCACGATGAGCGCCCTTTCACACCGCTCCTCACGCCGCTCCGAACCGCAGGCCGGGCGCGGAGAGTTCGGGCGGTTGCTGCGCGCCGAGTGGACCAAGTTCAGGACGGTGCGCGGCTGGGTGGTCGCCCTGACGGCAGCGGCGCTGGTCACCGTGCTGCTCGGGTTGCTGTCGGCGTCCAGCAACCACGCCTCGTGCGGCGCCGGTACGGTCGAGGTCGCCTGTCCACCGCCTCTGACGGGGCCGGATGGCGCAGCGGTGGACGACAAGTTCTTTTTCGTTCATCGGACGCTGGCCGGGGACGGCAGCATCACCGCCCGCCTCACCTCCATGACCGGCAAGATCCGTAAGCCCGACGTCACCCCAGGGGTGCGGAACGAGGTCGCCGGGCTCGTGCCGTGGGCGAAGGCCGGAGTCATGATCAAGGAAAGCACCAAGCAGGGCTCTGCCTACGCGGCGGTGATGATGACCGGCGCGCACGGGGTGCGGATGCAGCACAACTACACCCACGACGTGCCCGGCAGGCCGGGCGGCGTCTCCCCGCAATCGCCGCGCTGGCTGCGGCTGACCCGCGCCGGCGACACTCTCACCGGGTACGAGTCCGCGGACGGCACCAACTGGACCCAGATCGGCACCGCGGCCCTGGCCGGGCTACCGGCGACCGTCCAGGTCGGGCTGTTCGCGACCTCCCCCGGCGATGTGACGGTCACGCAGGGGGATCTCGGCGGGTCCGTCGCGGCGGCCCGCTTCGCGGAAGCCACCGGCGAGTTCGACCAGGTCAGGCTGCAGGGCAGCGCGCCTGGCGCGTGGCGCGACGACGACATAGGCGTCAGCGTCGCGCCCGACGGGACCGAGCACCACCCGGGCCGCGCCGGCCGGGCCGGCGGCACCTTCTCCGTCACCGGCGTCGGCGACATCGCGCCGACCATCGAGGGCCAGGCTCCCGAACGTCCCCTCAGCAGCGCGCTGACCGGCCTGACCCTGGTGATCGTGGTGGCGGTCATGTTCATCACCGCCGAGTACCGCCATGGCCTGATCCGCATCACCCTGCTGGCCGGCCCGCGCCGCGGCCGGACGCTGGGGGCCAAGGCGCTGGCGCTCGGCCTGGTCACCTTCGCCGTCGCGTTGCCCGCCACCGCGATCACGTTCGCGGCCGGCCGGCGGATCCTGCTCGACAACGGCAACGCCGTCCTGCCGGTCTCCGGGTTCACCCAGGTGCGCATCGTGGTCGGCATGGCGGCGCTGTTCGCACTGGCCGCCGTGCTCGCCCTCGCCCTCGGCGCGCTGCTGCGGCGCAGCGTCGCCGCGGTCATCACCGCCATCGCGGTGATCGTGGTCCCGCACGTTCTCGCCACCACCTCGGTCCTGCCCGACGGCGCCGCGCAATGGCTGCTACGTCTCACCCCGGCGGCCGGCTTCGCCATCCAGCAGAGCGTCCCGCAATACGCGCACGTGCTCGGTCACTACGCGCCCATCGCCGGGTTCTACCCGCTGCCGCCGTGGGCCGGCCTGGCCGTGCTGGCCGGCCATGCCGCGCTCGCCCTCGGCTTGGCCGTCCTCCGACTCCGCCGGAGGGACGCATGAGAGAGCACCTGCACGCGGAGTGGACGAAACTGCGCACCCTGGCCGGCACCGGCCGGCTGCTGCTCACGATCGTGGTGCTGACCGTCGGCGTCAGCGTCGCGGCCTCCGCCGTCGTGTCCTGCGCCTCGGAAAGCTGTGGCTACGACCCCGCCAAGATCGGCCTCTTCGGGGTCCAGGTGAGCCAGGCGGTCGTCGCCATCTTGGCCGTCCTGGCGATCACCGGCGAGTACGGCACCGGCATGATCCGCCTCACCCTGACCGCCATGCCGGGCCGGACAGGCGTCCTGGCCGCGAAGGCGATCATTCTGGTCGGCTTGACCTCGATCGTCGGGAGCGTCGCCGTGCTCGCCTCCGCGCTGGCCGCGCGGTGCGTCCTGCTCGACAACGGCTTTCCCGCCGACGTGCTCCTTCTCACCAGCGGTCCCGTGCTGCGCGCCGCCGTCGGCTCGGTCCTCTACCTGGCGCTGATCGCCCTGTTCGGCCTGGGGGTCGGCGCCGCCGTACGAGACTCCGCCACCGCCATCGGGGTTGTGCTCGGCCTGCTCTACCTCTTCCCCGCCCTCATCCTCGTGATCGCTGATGATGACTGGCAGCGGCTGCTCTGGCAGATCTCCCCGATGAACGCCGGGCTCGCCATCCAGGCCACCACCCACCTGTCCACCCTCCCCCTCAGCCCATGGGCCGGCCTGTGCGTACTCACCGCATGGGCCACCGCGGCGCTCCTGGGCGGCGGGCTGCTCCTACGGCTGCGCGACGCATAGGGGCAGATGGCCGACCCCTCGGGTGGACAGGGACACCACTGAGCCGGCACCAGGGCTGACGGGAGTGGCGCCGCTGGGGTCAGAGCTCCATCCAGCGGCGCCCCCACGTCGGTGACAGTGATCTCGTTGTACGCATACGCTACGGCTGAGCAAGGGCGGCCAGGTTCACCACGCGGACGCCGGCGCCCTGCGTCCAGAAGATGACACCGCTACCTGCCGACCACTGCCTGCCACCCGACGGCAGCTCGGCGCCCTTGAAGATCACGGTCGTCTCCGTGCGGGCGTCGTAGATGGCGCCGAAGCCGGTGAAGAACCGATCCCGAAACGGGTAGCCACACTGCCCTTGACGGCAGTAACCCTCTCGACGTCCTCCGCCCTCAGGCGTACCGGGCAGGGAAGGGCCCCGGGCCGCGGAAGCGCGAACGCCTCCACGGCCGGACCCGGAGGTCCGCACACGGACCCGCGCGCCGCGCCGCTCCGGAACCACAGGCTGCTGATCAGTCGCCCGTCGGGAAGGACGTGCCGAGCGGGGCCGTCCGTGAGCGTGAACCCGGCCCTGAGCAGGGGTCTCCGGCAGCCGACGTCGCTCGCCCACGAGCCCCGAGGCGCCGCCGGCAGCTCCGTCCGCTCAGGCGCACCGGATTTGCGGAGCTGGTGCGGTCACCAGGTCACGGGGAGCTCGTACACCCCGTACACCTGGCCGTCGTGCTTGAAGGGGATCTTCTCGAACTCGGTGGCCAGGGCCAGGGTGGGGATGCGCCTGTAGAGCGTGCCGTAGGCGACCTGCAGCTCCAGCCGGGCCAGGGGCTGGCCCAGGCACTGGTGGACGCCGAAGCCGAAGGCCACGTGCCGGCGGGCGTCGCGGCGCACGTCCAGTTCGTCCGGGGCGGGGAAGATCCCGGGGTCGCGGTTGCCGATGTCGTTGGCCACGATGATGCCCTCGCCCGCGCGGATGACCTGGCCGCCGATCTCGATGTCCTCCTTGGCCACCCGGCGCCGTCCGCCGTGGGTGATGTTCAGGTAGCGCAGCAGTTCCTCCACCGCGCCCGCGATCAGCGCGGGGTCGTCGCTCCCGCGCAGCAGGGCGAGCTGGCCGGGATGGCGGAGCAGCGCGAGGGTGCCGAGGGCGATCATGTTGGCGGTGGTCTCGTGGCCGGCCACGAGCAGCAGGACGCCCATCTGGGCCGCCTCCTGCCTGGTCAGCTCACCGGCCGTGACCCGGGCGGCCACCTGGGACAGCAGGTCGTCGCCGGGGCGGACGAGCTTGTCGCCGACGAGCCCGTCCAGGTACTGCCGCAGCCGCCCGCCCGCGGCCGTCCGGTCCTCGACCGACACGTCCCGCTTGACGATGATCTGGCTGTTGTCCTGGAAGAAGCCGTGGTCGGCGTACGGGACGCCGAGCAGCTCGCAGATCACCAGCGACGGCACCGGCAGCGCGAACGCCTCCACCAGGTCCACCGGCCTCGGCCCCGCCAGCAGGTCGTCGATGAGACGGTCGACGATGCGCTGCACGGCCGGGCGCATGCTCTCGACCCGCTTGACGGTGAACGCCCCTTGCACCATGCGGCGCAGCCGGTGGTGCTCGGGGTCGTCCATGAAGACGAAGCTGATCGCGCTGTCGGGCCGGTTGGGCGCCAGGACCGGCAGCGGGTAGCCGGGCCGAGTGACGTCGGAGCTGACCTGCGGATGGCTCAGCACCGCCTTCTGCTCGGCGTAGCCGGTGACCAGCCACACGGTGCCGCCGTCGCGCAGCCGCGCCCGGGTCAGCGGCGCGTCCTGCCGGAGCGCCTGCAGGGCCGGCGGCGGGTCGAACGGGCACGCCGCCGCCCTGACGCCGGGGAACTCGGGCAACGAGCCGGACATGTCCTGATCTGGGGCGGCCGTCATGACGGTGTTCCTTCCCCTTGCCTGGCCCGGACGGCGCTCATCGACTTCCCGCCTGACGCATCCGCGCTCGCCGTTGTCATGTCCAGTAACCGACGCGCGCCCTGGTAAGTCAAGCGCCTGCTTCGAGGAGCTCCGTGATCGCAGTGCTCTGGACGACACCCCACCAATATGCGAATATGTGTTCGATTATTGAAGATCGTCAACGGAGGCGAGCCCCGCAGTCATGCCGGGACGTCTCCAGAACGGAGTGCCTGTGCGCACATCGACCCCTGCCCGTGCTCCTCTGCCCCGCCGATTAGTCGCGTGGGCCGGGCCCCTGCTCCTGGCGGCGGCCCTGCTCGTCACCCAGACGCCCACCGCCGCGACCGCCGCGACCGCCGCGGACGCCGCGACCGTCTCCGACCTCGGCGTCGCCGGGGAGGGCGGCGACGTGGTGGCGCGCAACAGAAAGGTCTTCGTCGCCGCCGGCGACCGGATCGTGGTCGCCTCCACCGACGGCAAGGTCGTCGGCACGATCCCCGGCCTGTCCGGCGCCGTCGCCCTGGCCTCGCCGGAGGACGGCAGGAAGGTGTACGCGGCGCTGCGCGGCTCGAACGAAGTGATCGAGATCGACAGCACCACCCTCGCCATCAGCAGGCGCATCGACCTCACCGCGTACCCGTGCCCGTCGAGCCTGGCGCAGGAGTACGACCGGCTGTGGATCGGGTTCGGCTGCGGCGGAGCGGGCGGGGGAGGCGTCCTCGGCCTCGTCACGTCGGCGGCGACCCCCACCCTCGTCCGGGTCGGGCCGGCCACGACCGGTGCCCCGCTCGTCGCCGTCGCCGGGAACACGCTGGTGGCCGGGGAGTCCGGGGTCAGCCCCGCCACGGTCAAGGTGTACGACATCAGCACCACGCCGCCCACGTCGAGCGGCGAGATCCGGGGGGAGGCGAACGGCCTGCCGGCCCTGCGTGATCTCGCGCTCGCCGAGCACGGCGCGACGGCGTTGTCGGCGCTGCACGACACCCGCCGGTTCGACGCCTGGGACACGGCGGCCCTGACGCGGGGCCGCGCCTACGACGACAACGGATTCGGCGACCAGGGCGTCCCCGTCACCGTCGGGGCCAGCCCGAACGACGCCTACGTCGTGGGCGGCTGGAACTCCCAGGCAGGCGACGCGGCCGAGCTCGTGGTGTACGACGCGACCACCTCGGAGGTCATCTACACGGCCGCCCACCAGGGGAAGACCGTGGTGGCGGGCAGCGTCGCGTTCTACGGCACAGTCACCTTCGCGGTCCTGAAGGAGCCCGGCACCGGCCGCATGCACCTCTGGCGGCTGCCGCCCTCGCCCTACCACTCCTCCACGCTCACCCTGACGGCTCCCGCCAAGGTGACCACGCTCCAGGAGTCGGCCTTCACCGGACGGGTCACGCTGAGCAGCGGACTGCCGCCCGGCGTGCAGACGCTCGAACTGTACCGCTGGCTCCCCGACGGCACCTCCAGGCCGTTCGAGGAGGTCACCACGGCGGCGGACGGGACCTACCGGTTCACCGACACGCCGCCGTCCACCGGGGCGTACAAGTATCAGGTGTACTGGCCGGGCAACTCATGGTTCCGGGGGAGCGGCTCCTCGGTGACCGTCACGGTGGGCCCGTACGAGCCGACGCTCACCGTGACCGGACCGGCGACGGGCCACGTCGGCACGCGCCTCGCGTTCAGCGGCACCTTCGGCGCCGACGGCATCACCTTCCCGCGGACGACCATCACCGTCTCGCTGCGGGTCGTCGGCCCGGACGGCGCCGTCACCTCGAAGAGCGTGGCGAAACTGGTCCCCACCCCCGACGGGACGTTCAGCTTCTCCGACACGCCGGCCGCGGCCGGTGAGCACACCTACACCGTCGACCTGGCGGGCAACTCGGACGTGGGGCCGGCGCGCACCACCCACGTGGTCGCCGTCCGCTAGCGGCCCGCGCGACGTCCTGACGCCGGGCGCTTCAGGCGGCTTCCAGGACGAAGAACAGGAAGCACAGGAACCGCGCGCCGGAGATCTCGCGGAGCTCGTCGGGGAACAGCTCGCGGGCCTCCGGCGCGTACGGCGGTTCACTGATCACGCTGATGCGGAAACCCGCCGCGGTGAAGGCTTCGGTCATCGCGTGCAGCGGCCGGTCCCAGAAGCTCAGCCGGCTGGTCTGCCCGCCCATGGTCCACTCCTCGACCCGGTTGCGGGTTCCGAAGTAACCAGGCTTCTCCCCGGCCTTGTGCTGCGTGAGGGTGATGACGAAGGGGTGCTCGACCGAGACGAGGAGCCGGCCGCCGGACCGCAGCACGCGTCGCAGCTCGGCCAGCGCCGGCCCCCAGTCCTCCAGGTAGTGCAGCACCAGCGACGCGATGACGTCGTCGAAGGCGTCGTCGGGGAAGGGCAGCGGGCCGGCCAGGTCGGCGACCCGCAGGTCCGCCTCGGGGCCCAGCCTCCGCCGGGCCATCTCCAGCATCCCGGTGCTCGCGTCGACGCCGGTCACGACGGCGCCCCGATCGCGCAGTTCGGCGAACAGGGGGCCCGAGCCGCACCCGGCGTCGAGGATGCGCCGGCCGGTCACGTCCCCGGCGAGCTCCAGCATCGCGGGCCGCTCGTAGTACGCGTTCGCCAGGCTGGTCTCGTTCTCGGCCGTGTAACCTTCGGCGATCGCGTCGTAGGCGTGGCTCTCGGGCGAGTCCGCGACGCGGTTCTCGGGCATGGTCGTCATAGGGGTCATTCTGGCCCGCATGTCCCGGGAGCGCGGAGATGCGGCCCGTCCGCCGGCCCCGGCTGGTCGTCCGTCCTGTCGAGCAGCAGGGCGGCCGCCCGGGTGAGCACCTGGGCCCGGGTGCGGCCGCCGTGGTCGGCGGCCAGGAAGTGTTCGCCGATCGCCACGCAGAAGGCCAGCAGGCTGCGGGCCTCGACCTCCTCGGGGTCGGAGCAGAAGCTGCCGATCATCTCGCGCAGCAGCGCCATGCGCCGGTTGTCCACCCGCCGCAGGCGTTCGGCGACCGCCTCGTCACGCCTGGCCCAGTCGCGGACGGCGAGGTCGATGGGCAGCAGGCGGTCGTCGGAGAAGGTGAGCACGCCGGCGCGCTGGATCTTGGTTCGCGGGTCGCCGCCCTCGCGTTCGACGCGCTCGATCACCTCGTCGGTGCTCTCCCGCTCCCAGGTGTCCAGCATCGCCTCAAGCAGCGCCTCCCGGTCGGCGAAGTACCCGTAGAACCCGCCCTTGGTGACGCCCAGCCGCTTGGCCAGCGCCTCCACGCGCACCGCGTCGGGGCCGCCGGCGGCCAGCGCCCGCAACCCCTCCTCGATCCACCCCTCCCGTGTCGTACGGACCGCGCCCACAGTGTGTGCCACCTCACTCGGAACATATGTATACGCCACCGTATAACCGTGGTTAACCTCAGTATATACGGCAGCGTATAGACGGGGAGGGATCATGAGGCTGGCGAACGCCGCCCACACCGGACGGCCCTGGCGCATCCACGACATCGCCGGAGATTTCGAGCTGGAGGACGTGTGGGTGATCCGCACCCCCGGCGCCGGACGGGAGGACTTCTCCGCGGTGCTCGCCGCGATGCGCGACTCCAGCGGCGGCCCTCTGCCGCTGCGGCTGCTGCTCGCGGCCCGCTGGAAGCTGGGCGCCCTGTTCGGCTGGGACAGGGCGTCGGCGGGCGTCGGAAGGCGCGTCCCGTCGTTGTGCGAGCGCCTGCCCGCCGACCTGCGCCGGGCACCGCACGACTCCGACGCCGGCCTGGCGCCCTTCTCCCCGGTCTACGCCCTGGACGACGAATGCGCGCTGGAGCTGGCGAACCGCACCGTGCACGCGGTGATGCACCTGGCATGGGCGCCGGCCGCCGGCGGCGGGCACGAGCTGCGCATGGCCGTCCTCGTGCGCCCCAACGGCCTGCTGGGACGCTGCTACATGGCCGCCATCATGCCGTTCCGCCGCACCCTCGTCCTGCCGGCCTTCGTCCGGCGGCTGGAGCGGGCCTGGCGCGAGCGCGACGCGGGCGTCCTGGAGTCCGCCGTCGGGACGGGCGGCATCCCGCCGTCCGTCCGCGCGCTGAGCTCCTTGCCCGTCGTCGACTACGCCGACCACTTCGCCCTCACCGTGAACGCCGTCGACACCGAGGCCGGGGCGACGGCGGAGCGGTGGGCGCGGGCGATGTTCGGCGACGTGCCCAGCGCGGGGGAGCGGTTCATCTGGCGGGGTCTCCTGGGGCTCCGGCTCGCCCGCGGCCGATCGCCCGCCACCGTGGCCGGGTGGCGGATCGCCGCGCGTGGCGACGACTGGATCCGGCTGGAGACCGCGTCCTGGTTCCTGACCGCCAACCTCGTCGTCCGGGCGGCGGACGGGCGGGTGTCGCTGACCACCCTCCTGCGCCATGACCGGCGCCTCGGGCGCGTCGTGTGGCCGCCCCTGTCGGCGATC
>NZ_JBEZGC010000035.1:0-54493 GCF_040649795.1 Nonomuraea sp. NPDC048881 | reverse complement strand
ACCCGGAGGTGGCCCGGGCCGCCGCGGAATCCACCGCCGCTCTCGTCAACACCGCAGCCGCAGGCGCGCAGGCCGCCCGGCTGATCACTTTGCCGACCCACACCGGCGACGCCACAACCTGAACCACCGAACCCAGCAGGCCCGTCGCTTCTTCGGCGGGCCTGTGTCTTTGTCCTCAGCGCTGTCGTGCAGGTGATGCAGCCGATCGATCCCTAGCGCGTCCTGTAAGAGGGTCGAGAGGTCGCCGCGAGAAGCAGCGGATCTTTTATCGGCTGGTCAGAAAATGCCTGTTGAGCCCGACGGGGCAGCTTGGGTGAGACTTGACCCGCCGAAAGCTCATCGCTGACTTACGGCGCTGGGTAGGTCTTCCGGCTTGATCTTCTGTTGGTCGTCGCCGGGGTCTGAACTGACGATGGCGGTCTAAATGATCTACCGGCATACACGGTGCGTACACAAGAGCAACCATGGAGCAACCAACCATGATCAACAGGAAGATCCGAGGGTGGCGAGAACCGAGAAACACCAGGTCGGACGTGGTTTTGAAGAGTAGGGCGGGTGGGACTTGAACCCACGACCCACGGATTATGAGTCCGATGCTCTGACCGGCTGAGCTACCGCCCCTGGATTCAGTTGTGACATGCGGTGTGCGGCGTATGGATCTTGGTGAGGCTCGCGCATGTCAAGGCTAGAGCATCGGATCCGGGTGTGCCGCACGGCCGGATGGGGACGGGGTCCCGCGGACATCATTCCATGCCGGGCAAGGTTGGTGGAGTCGTGTCGATCATATTCGGGTCTCGGTTGGGGGTTGTGTTTGCTGTGGGCGGAATGGGAGGGGTTGGGAGGGGAGGTACGGTGCCGATATGGCGATCAAGGTGGTGTACGAGACCCACTCCATCACTGTGGACAACGAGATCGGCGTCGCCACCGGGTGGCTGCCCGGGGAGTTGTCCGAGCGGGGGCGGGAGCTGGCCGCCGAGCTCGGGGGGCGGAGGCGGGGGGTGGACGTCGTCTACTGCTCGGATCTGCGCAGGGCGGTCGAGACGGTGGAGGTGGCGTTCGGGGGTGGGAAGAGCGGGAAGGGCGGGAAGGAGGTCCGGCTCGACGCGCGGCTCAGGGAGTGCGACTACGGCAGCTACAACGGACGGCCGGTGAGCGAGGTGGCAGCCCTGCGCAGGCGGCACATCGACACGCCGTGGCCGGGCGGGCAGAGCTATCGGCAGGTCGTGGCGGCGACGGCCGCGTTCCTCGACGACCTGCGGGAGGAGTGGCAGGGGGCCACGGTGCTGGTGGTGTCCCATTCGGCCAATCGGTGGGCGTTGCAGCACCTGCTGGACGGCACTCCGCTCGAGGACCTGGTGGACGCGCCGTTCGAGTGGCGGCCCGGGTGGGAGTACGAGGTGGCGTAGCGCCTTGGGGTACGTGGTGGCGTAGCGCCTTGGGGTGCGACGTGGCATGGCGCCTTGTCTGGAGGCGGGGGCCGGTTCGGGGTGGGGTTGGACGTGAAGGGTCGCGGCCCAGGCAGCCGGACATGGCTGATGCGCCGATCGCGTCCGCGATCAGCGCCGGCGGGTGGAGCTGGGTTGTCTCCCGCCGCTGGGGGTGCCGTCACGGTAACGGCGGGCCCACGGGGCGAGGAGTTATTACTTCACTCCTATCAGGGTGTTATGGCGCGGTGCCGTACGCCGGGTTGCGTGCGAGCCAATCGGAGTAGACCGGACTGCGGCGTACGGCCTCGGTGTGCGCCTGTTTGGCCTGGGCGACCACCCAGGTGGCGTCGGGGGCGGTGGGGTGGCGGCCGAGGAGCTGCCGCCAGCGCAGCGGCGCGCCGGACAGCGGGACCATGGCCAGCCCCGGCAGGGCCTGGTGGGTCGCCTGGCAGAGCACCACGGCGCGGCCCACCTGGGCGAGGTGGGTGCAGGTCGGGACGTCCGTCTCGTAGATCGTTCCGGGGGTGAAGCCGGCTCGGGCGCACGCCATGGCGAAGCAGTCGGCGAAGCAGCCGTCGCCGGGGGTGACGGCCCATTGTTCGCCGGCCAGGTCGGCCAGCTCCACCTCTTTCTCCTTGGCGAGCGGATGGTCCTCGCCGACGAGGGCGAAGACCGGGTCGACGCTGATCGTCTCCCACAGGAGCGTTCCTGTGGGGGTGCCGGAGTCGCCGCAGGCGCCGGTCAGCACGTAGTCGAGGCGGCCGAGCTCGACCATGTTGATCAGCTCGTGCGTTGACCACGACGTGAACGTGGTGACCGTGCGCTCCGCGGCCAGCCGGTCGACCAGGCCGCCGAGTATCGGGCCGTTGGTGGCGCCGATGCGGAAGCCGGGGGAGGGGGTGTGGGCGAATCGTACGGCCTCGTCCTGCAATTCCTTGGCCGCGGGGAGCAGCACGCGCGCCCGGGCGAGCACCAGCTCGCCGAGTCGCGTGGGCCGCGCCCCGTGGCGGTCACGTTCGAACAGGGCGCCGCCGAGCACCCTCTCGATCCGTTTGAGCTGGGCGGTGAGGGCCGGCTGTGCCAGCCCGAGCAGGGACGCGGCCTTGCTCACACTTCCCGCGTCCGCTACCGCGCGGACGATCCTGAGGTGCCTGAGCTCAAGGTCCATACCGGGAAGGTAAGGCGACGAATCGCTCCCAAACAATGGCTATATGTCAGGAATTGTGACAGATATTGTCGGGGGTGTCTGGGGTAGGGGGAACCCATGACGACGATGGGAATAGATCCGGCCCAGCTCAGCGACGAGGATGTGGTACGCGAGCTGCGGCAACTCCATGCCACTCGTAGTGACACATTCTTCCATGGATCAGACGATGCTCTGGCACGTCACACTTCCCGTACCAATGAGCTAGAGGCGGAATACCTTCGCAGGTTCCCCGACCGCGAGGTCGATCCGGCCAGGCTGAGGGAGGGGGCGAGGCAACGTTGATGTCCGAGGGGCATGACGTGCAGGAGCTGTCGGACGTCGACATCCACGTCTACGAGGCGGTGGCCTCGCAGGCGATCGGGTCCGGCGGCGTGGCCGGCCTGGAAGCGGTGATCCGGGCGACCGGCCTGGAGGACGACGAGGTGCGCGACAGCCTGGCCGTCCTCGCGAACCAGGGGTACGTCGTCCCGCGGGGCGACGGGTACGGCCTCGGTCCCCACACCTTCGAGGTCGAGTACTGAACGGGCGCGGACGGCTCCGCGCCGCCGCCGCCGCGCCGCCGCCGCCGCGCCGCCGCCGCCGCGCCGCCGGCGCGGAGCCCACAGGCCGGGCGTACGGCCTGTGGGCTGTAGGGCGGGTCGAGGGCGGTGCGGCTAGGGCTTGAGGGGGCGGAGGCGGGCCCACAGGACGAAGGCGGCGCCGAAGACGGCCATCGGCAGGCCCGTCCACAGGTTCACCGCGTCCCCCAGCAGGCCGGCCACGACGAGGATCACGCCGTACAGCAGGAACAGCCCGCCGATCACCATCCGGATGTCGCTCACAGGATCACTCCGTACAACAGGGCGGCCAGGATCACGGCGCCGGTGCCGAGCAGCACCGGCGAGCGGTACCAGCGTGTGTCGCCGGCGAGGGCGTCGTCCTCCAGGTCCGCGGCGCTCAGGCCGTACACCAGGCCGCGCAGCTCCCGCTCCGGCTTGGGCGTGGTGACCAGCGTGACGATCACCGACACCAGCACGTCCACGGCGAAGGCGATGCCCGCGCCCCAGAAGCTGGCGTTCAGCTCGGTGCCGAAGTCCACCACGCCGGCCTTGTAGGCGAAGTACGACGCGAAGGCGCTCAGCGTCCCCGCCAGCAGCCCCCAGAACCCGGCCCACGGCGTCATCCGCCGCCAGAACAGCCCGACGACGAACGTCGCGAACAGCGGCGCGTTGAAGAAGCTGAACAGCGCCTGCAGGTAGTTCATGATGTTGGAGTAGCCGGCCGCGATGAACGCCGTGCCCACGCCGAGCGCCACGCCGGCGACGGTGGCGACGCGCCCGACGTTCAGGTAGTAGCCGTCCGGGCGGTCGGGCCGTACGTGCGCCTGCCAGATGTCGTTGGTGAACACCGTGTTGAACCCGCTGATGTTGGCCGCCATCCCCGCCATGAACGAGGCCAGCAGCCCGGTCACCGCGACGCCGAGCACGCCGTTCGGCAGCAGGTCGCGCATGAGCAGCGGGATCGCGTCGTTGTAGTCCTGGCCCTTGCCCAGGTCGCCGAAGAGCACCAGCGCGATCATCCCCGGCAGCACCGTGACCAGCGGGATCAACAGCTTGGGGAAGGCCGCGATGATCGGCGTCATCCGGGCCGCGTTGGTGTTCCTGGCCGACAGGGCGCGCTGCACCTCGGCGAAGTTCGTCGTCCAGTAGCCGAAGGAGAGCACGAACCCCAGCCCGAAGACGATCCCGATCCAGTGGGCCTGCATCGGGTTGGCGCCGGCGGTCCCGGCCCAGGTGTGCAGGCCGCCCTCGCCGAGCGCGCTCTGCCGTACCTTGTCGAAGAGCCCGGCCACGCCGCCGACCTTGACCAGGCCGAGCACGGTCAGCGGGATCAGCCCGGCGAGGATCACGAAGAACTGCAGCACCTCGTTGTAGATGGCCGAGGACAGCCCGCCGAGCGTGATGTAGGAGAGCACGATCAGCGCCGAGACCACCACCGACACCGGCAGCGGCCAGCCCAGCAGGGCCTCCATGACCAGGGCGAGCGCGTACAGGTTCACCCCGGCGATGAGGATCTGCGCGACCGCGAACATGAGGGCGTTCAGCAGCTGGGTGGCGCCGTTGAAGCGCTTGCGCAGGAACTCCGGGACGCTGCGCACCTTCGAGCGGTAGTAGAAGGGCATCATCACGATGCCGAGGAACACCATCGCGGGGACGGCGCCGATCCAGTAGTAGTGCACGGTCATCGCGCCGTACTGGGCGCCGTTGGCCGCCATGCCGAGGATCTCGATCGCGCCCAGGTTGGCCGACACGAACGCCAGCCCGGTGATCCAGGCGGGCAGTCCGCGGCCCGCGAGGAAGAAGTCGAGGCTGGAGCTGATCCGGCGGCGGGCGGCGAACCCGATGGCGAGCACGGTGGCGAAGTAGACCGCGATGAGCAGGTAGTCGAGGAGGTTGACGTCTAATCGCACAACCGGCCCGCTACCCGGAAAACACCGCGATAGCCGTACGGCCGGGCGTCCCGGTGAGGTGCGATTGTGGACCGTGCGAGCCGGTCGCCATAGTGTCGAGAGGTGGACGTCGCCACCTTGACCCCCGCGCAGGCGCGGGCCCGCTTCCGCGTCGGCGAACGGGTGCCCACCGCGGGCTGGTGCCGCGGCTGGACGCAGGCCAACCTGATCGCCGTGCCCGCCGCCCTGCGGTACGAGCTGCTGCTGTTCGCCCACCGCAACCCCCGGGCCTGCCCCGTGCTGGACGTGGGCGAGCCGGGCGCCTGGTCGACCACCCTGTTCCGCGGCGACCTGCGCACCGACCTGCCCGGCTACCGCCTCTACCGCGACGGCGAGCCCGTGGCCGACCTGGACGAGGTGACCGGGCAGTGGCGGGCCGACCTCGTGCCGTTCCTCATCGGCTGCAGCTTCACCTTCGAGGCGGCGCTGCTGGCCGCCGGCGTCCCGGTACGGCACCTGGAGCAGGGCAGGAACGTGCCGATGTACCGCACGAACGTGCCGTGCGAGTCCACCGCCTCGCTGTCGGGGCCGCTGGTCGTCTCGATGCGGCCGGTCCCGGAGGAGCTGGTGCGGCGGGCCGTCGAGGTGAGCGGCAGGTATCCGCGGGTGCACGGCGCGCCGGTGCACGTGGGCGACCCGGCCGCGATCGGCGTGCTCGACCTGGGGCGTCCCGACTTCGGTGACCCGGTGGAGCTGCGGCCGGGGGACGTGCCGCTGTTCTGGGCCTGCGGGGTGACGCCGCAGGCGGCGGTCATGGCGAGCGGCGTGGAGTACGCGATCGGTCATCTGCCCGGTCACATGGCCGTGCTGGACGTCCGGGACGACGACTATCGAGTGACTTGACCAGATATTTCGCGGTATAGGTGGATGCTTCGGTCAGTTCGGCCGGGGTGCCTTCGAAGATCACCTCGCCGCCGTGCCGGCCCGCCTCGGGGCCGAGGTCGATGACCCAGTCGGCGTGCTTGACCACGTCGAGGTCGTGCTCGACGACGATGACCGTGTCGCCGCCGTCCACCAGCCGGTCGAGCAGGGCCAGCAGCGTGTCCACGTCGGCCATGTGCAGCCCGGTCGTCGGCTCGTCGAAGACGTACACCTGGCCGCGCTCGCGCATCCGGTGCGCCAGCTTGAGCCGCTGCCGCTCC
Organism: Nonomuraea sp. NPDC048881; assembly: GCF_040649795.1. Classification (NCBI taxonomy): domain Bacteria; kingdom Bacillati; phylum Actinomycetota; class Actinomycetes; order Streptosporangiales; family Streptosporangiaceae; genus Nonomuraea; species Nonomuraea sp. NPDC048881. Next base: position 48,229 of record NZ_JBEZGC010000035.1, on the reverse strand, counting down.
CCGCCGGACAACGTGCTGAGCGGCTGCCCGAGGGTCAGGTAGCCGAGCCCCAGCGCGCCGAGCCCGCCGATGCCCGGCAGGTCGAACAGGCCCGCGGCCTCCTCGGCCGTCATCGCCAGCACGTCCGCGATCGTGCGGCCCTCCACCGTGTACGACAGCGCCTGCGGGCTGTACCGGCTGCCTCCGCACGCGTCGCACACCCGGGTCACCGGGTCCATGAACGCCAGGTCCGTCTTGATCTCGCCGCGCCCCTTGCACACCGGGCACGCGCCGGCCGAGTTGAAGCTGAACAGCCCCGGCCGCACCCCGTTGGCGTCGGCGAACAGCTTGCGCAGCGGGTCCATGGCGTCGAGGTACGTGGCCGGGGTCGAGCGCGGCGAGCCGCCGATGGCCGACTGGTCGATGAGCACCACGTGCGGATGCCGGGCGACCAGCTCCTGGCGCATCAGCGTGCTCTTGCCCGACCCGGCCACGCCGGTGACCGCGGTGAGCACGCCGAGCGGCACGCGTACGGTGACGTCCTTGAGGTTGTGGGCGTTCGCGCCCTCGACGGTCAGCCAGCCGGCCGGGGCGCGCACGGCGTCCTTGAGCCCGGTGACCCGCCGCAGCATGCGGCCGGTCAGCGTGCCGCCGGACGTCAGGGCCGCCACCGTGCCCTCGAACACGACCCGGCCGCCCCGCGTGCCCGCGCCCGGCCCCATGTCCACCACGTGGTCGGCCAGCTCGATCAGGTCGCGGTCGTGCTCGACGACCAGCACCGTGTTGCCCTTGTCGCGCAGCTCCACCAGCAGGTCGCCGAGCCGGTGGACGTCACGCGGGTGCAGCCCCACGCTGGGCTCGTCGAAGATGTACGTCATGCCGGTGAGGCTGCTGCCCAGGTTCCGCACGGTCTTGAGCCGCTGCGCCTCGCCGCCCGACAACGTCGGCGTCCCGCGGTCGAGGCTGAGGTAGCCGAGGCCGATGGCGTCGATCCGGCGCAACGACTCCACCGCCGCCTCGGCCACCGGGTCGCCCAGGCCCTCCAGCACGCCGATGAGGTCGGTCACCTCCATCGCGCAGTGGTCGGCGATGGACCGGCCGTCGATGCGCGAGGCCAGCGCGGCCGCGTTGAGCCGCCGGCCGCCGCACTCCGGGCACGTGGTCTGCCGCACGTACGGCGCCGCCGCCTTGTCGAGCTGGTCGAGGTCGCGCTTGAGGTGGACGCGCTCGAACCGGGTGACCAGCCCCTCGTAGGTGTTGGTGTACTCGCCCCGATTGACCTTGAAGCCGCCGCCGTACAGCAGCAGGTCGCGCTCCTGCGGCGTGAAGCCGCGCAACGGCTTGTCCGGGTCGAACAGCCCCGACCTGGCGTAGAGCTGCCACACGTACGACCCGGGCGGGGCCATGCGGATCGCGCCCTCGTTCAGCGAGAGGTCCTCGTCGAGCATCTTGCCGACGTCGGCCTCCACCTTCTTCCCCAGACCGTCGCAGACCGGGCACATGCCCTGCGGGTCGTTGAACGAGTACGCCGTCGCGGGCCCCGCCGACGGCTCGCCGCGCCGCGAGAACAGCACCCGCAGGATCGCGTGCACCTCGGTCATGGTGCCCACGGTCGAGCGGGCGCCGCCGCCGACCGGCTTCTGGTCCACGATCACGGCGGCGGTCAGGCCGGACATGCGCTCAGCGCGCGGGCGCTCGTGCTTGGGCAGCCGGTTCCTGACGAACGCGCTGAAGGTCTCGTTGAGCTGCCGCTGCGATTCCGTGGCGATGGTGCCGAACACGATCGAGGACTTGCCCGACCCCGACACGCCGGTGAACACCGTCAGCCGCTCCTTGGGCAGCCGCAGCGAGACGTCCTTGAGATTGTTCTGCCGCAGGCCGATCAGCTCGATGTCGCGCGACACGTGCCACACCCCCAATAGCTTTGGCTACTACCTATAGCCTAAGCTATTCCATGTGGCTGACATTCCCGACCGGCGAGCACGACGGCGAGCCGAGACGCAGGCCGAGATCCTCGGCATCGCCCTCGACGTGATGGCGGAGGAGGGCGTCGCCGGGCTGAGCCTGGCGACCGTGGCCAGGCGGCTCGGCATCCAGCCGCCGTCGCTGTACAAGTACTTCCCGTCCCGGCACGCGGTCTACGACGCCCTGTTCAGGCGCGGGCAGGAGGGCTACCTGGCGGCCGTGCGGCGGGGGGCAGAGCCGCATGAGCCGGGGCTGGCGGCCATGGGGTCGTCCCTGGAGGCCGGAGCGCGGTGGATCATGGAGAACCAGGTGCTGGCCCAGTTGATGTTCTGGCGGCCGGTGCCGGGGTTCGCGCCCTCGCCCGAGGCGTACGCGCCCGCGCTGGCCGTCCACGAGCACTTCGCCGAGCTGATCAGGGCCGCCGTCGGGCGCGGTGAGCTGCATCCCGACGCCGCGGGCGAGGAGGGGCTGGCCCTGGCCGCGAGCCTGATCGCCGGGCCCGTGTCCCAGCAGCTCAGCAACGAGCCGGGCGCCTCCTACGAGGAGGGGCGGTTCACCCGGCTCGTCCCCCGGCTGCCGGCCGTGTTCGCGGCGGTGTACCCGCCGCCATGAGCAGGTCGCGGCGGTGTGCCCGCCGCCGTGAGCTGGTCGCCGAGCGGCGGCGCGCCCCGCCGGTTGTCGATCTCCAGGTGCGGCACGACGGGCGGCTCGTCCACCCGGATGTTCCGCAGGTAGTCGGCGAAGGCCGCCAGCTTGCCCGCGTCCCTGGCCAGGCCGCGCGCCTCCAGCCGGGCGCGCAGCGTCGGCCCGTCCGAACGCACCCACAGCAGGCGCACGGGCGGGCCGCCCAGCTCCGCCACCCACCGGGCCCACCGCGCCGCGTCGTGCACCTGCGCGGTGAACGGGCCGTCGAGCAGCACCGGGCAGCCGTGGCCGCGGATCTGCGCGGCGATCCTGGTCAGGCCGGTGTACTCGTGGTGCTTGACGTGCCGGTCGTACCAGGGGCCCTCGCGCTCGCCCTGGTCGCGGCCGTGGGCCCGCAGGACCTCCGCGACGAGGTCGCCGTAGACGGTGTCCTTGTCGAGCAGGGCGGGCACCGGCGACAGGCGGGCCAGCAGCTCGGCCGCCACCGTGGACTTGCCCGCCCCCGGCGGCCCGCTGATCACCCACACGGTCGTCATGCGCCCAACCTACGCGGATCTGCGTACGCGGGTGCCTCGCCTGGGCGGACGACGTCCGGCCCGCCCGCGGACAGACTTCCTGCTCATGCTGACCGTCTTCGCCAGAGCGTTCCGGGTGCCGGAGCTGCGCAGGAAACTGCTGTTCACCTTGGGGCTGATCGTGCTGTTCCGCCTCGGCCAGATCATGCCCGCGCCCGGCGTGGACGTCGTGGCCGTGCGGCAGTGCGTGGGCTCGGCGAGCGGCGGCGTCTTCGACATGATGCAGATGCTCAGCGGCGGCGCGATGCTCCAGCTGTCGGTGTTCGCGCTGGGCGTCATGCCCTACATCACGGCCAGCATCATCCTGCAACTGTCCGCCGTCGTGGTGCCGCGGCTCGACACGCTCAGGAAGGAGGGGTCCAACGGGCAGGCGCGGATCACCCAGTACACCCGTTACCTGACCGTCGGCCTCGCCGTCCTGAACGCCACGACCGTCGTCACCCTGGCGCGCTCGGGGAACCTGCTGCCCGGCTGCGCCCGTCCGCTGCTGCGCGACCAGGGGCTGCTCGCGGTGTCGGTGATCGTGGCGACGATGGTCGCGGGCACCTGCGTGGTCATGTGGATGGGCGAGCTGATCACCGACCGGGGGATCGGCAACGGCATGTCGATCCTGATGTTCACGCAGGTCGTGGCGGTGTTCCCGGGGTACATGGCGAAGATCTTCGTACTCACGCCGTTCGGGTTCGCGGTGATGCTGGCGGCCGGGTTGTGCCTGGTGGCGGCGGTGGTGTTCGTCGAGCAGGCTCAGCGGCGGGTCCCCGTCCAGTACGCCAAGCGCATGGTGGGGCGGCGCATGTACGGGGGGAGCAGCACGTACATCCCGCTCAAGGTCAACCAGGCGGGGATCGTACCGGTGATCTTCACCTCGTCGCTGCTCTACGTGCCGACGCTGGCCGCGCCGCTGCTCGGCGCGGAGGCGGGCGCCTGGGTCTCGCGCAACCTGACCGCCGGGACCCATCCGCTCTACATGAGCGTGTACGTGCTGCTGATCGTCTCCTTCGCCTACTTCTACGTCGCGATCACCTTCAATCCCGTCGAGGTGGCCGACAACATGCGGCGGTTCGGGGGGTTCGTGCCGGGGATCCGGCCGGGCGCGCCGACGGCCCGCTACCTGGCGTACGTGTTGTCGCGGCTGACCGCGCCCGGAGCCCTCTACCTCGGCGTGCTGGCGCTGCTGCCGCTGGTGGCGTTCGCGATCCTGCGTGACCCCGGCACGCAGCAGAACTTCCCGTTCGGCGGGACCAGCGTGCTCATCATGGTCGGCGTCGGGCTGGACACGGTCAAGCAGATCGAGGCTCAGCTCCAGCAGCGCAACTACGAGGGCTTCCTGCGGTAGGCCGCGGGCCCGGCAGGAGGGTTACCTCCGGCGGGCCGCGGGCCCGGCTCAGACCGGCGGCGCGAGCCCGGCCCGCATGGCGAACACCACGAGCTGGGCCCGGTCGCGGGCGCGCAGCTTGACCATGGCCCGGCTGACGTGCGTGCGCACGGTGTCGGGGCTGATCACCAGCTCCCTGGCGATCTCGTCGTTGGACCGGCCCGTCGCCACCCACGCCACCAGCTCGCGCTCGCGCGGGGTGAGCGTGCCCAGGCCCTCGACGGGCTCGGCGCCGCCGCGGCCGAACAGGCCGATGACCTTCCTGGTGATGGACGGCGACAGCAGCGCCTCGCCCGCCGCCACCACCCGCACGGCGTTGACCAGCTCGTCGGGCGCGCTGTCCTTGAGCACGAATCCGCTCGCCCCGGCCTGGAGGGCGGCGAAGACGTACTCGTCGACGGCGAACGTGGTCACCACGACGATCCGGGTGCCGGCCAGCGTGGGATCGGCGGCCACGGCCCGCAACGCGGACAGGCCGTCGGTGCCGGGCATGCGGATGTCGAGCAGCAGCACGTCGGGACGGGTGCGGCGGATCAGGTCGAGCGCCGCCGCGCCGTCGGCCGCCTCGCCCACGCACTCCATGCCGGGCTCCCGCTCCAGCAGCGCCCGCAGCCCCATCCGCACGACGGCCTGATCGTCGGCGACCGCCACCCTGATCACGCGGCCCCCGGCGTCCGCACCGGGCAGGGCTGTGCCGGCGGCGGGCGCGTCCGGGCCTGTCCGGACGGGGGGTGGGCCGGGGGCGTGCGCGCCCGGGCCTGGGTGGTGGGGGCCTGGACCGGGGGTGTGCGCGTCCGGGCCTGGGGGGTGGGGGCCTGGGCCGGGGGCGGTCATGCCTCGTACCGGGGGAAGCGGGCGGTCACCTGGAAGCCGCCGCCCTCGCGGGGCCCGGCGGTGAGCCGGCCGCCCGCCTCGGTGACGTGGGCGCGCATCCCGGCCAGCCCGCGGCCCTCGGCGGCGCCGTTCCAGCCCGCGCCGCGGTCGGCCACCTCCAGGACGAACGCGCACGGGCCGTCGGCCAGGCGCACCGAGGCCCTGGTCGGGCCGGCGTGCCGGAGCACGTTCGTGAGGGATTCGCGGACCACCCGGTAGACGGCGTCCTTGAGGTGGGCGGGCACGGCGGGCTCGGCGGGCTCGACGTCGACCGGCAGGCCTGCGGCGCGTACGCCCGCGATGAGGCCGGGCAGGTCGGCGGCCGGCGGGTCGATGCCGTCGAGCGCGGCGCGCAGGTGGGCCAGGGCGGTGGTGCTGGTCTCCCTGATCGCCCGGAGCGAGGCCCGTGCCTGCTCGGGGTCGTCGTCGAGGACGACGAGCGCGAGCCCGGCCTGCATCGCGATGGCGGCGAGCCCGTGACCGGCGGCGTCGTGCACCTCCCCGGCGATCCGCGCCCGCTCGGCCGCCACCACTTCGGCCCTACCGAGGAAAGCCCCCGACCGCCCGAGCACGGCGTCCGGCGCGTGCGGGGCGGCGGTCGCGGAGGCATCGGCGGTGGCGGCGGGCCGGGCGGGACGAACGGTGGCGGCGGGACGGGCGACCGCGGGCGCCGGGATCCCCCAGGCCGCCCCCACCGGCCAGGCCCCGCGCCCCGAAGCCGCATCCCCGGCCCCCGGACCGCACAGCGCCCCGCCCCCAGCAACGGGCGCACCCGGGACGAACGCGGACGGCAACGAGGAGTGGGAAGTGAGTGCGGACGGCGACGCGGTGTGCGAGGCGAGCGCGGACGGCGGCGTGGTGTGCTGCGAGGCGACCGCGGACGGTGGCGTGCTGTGGGAGGCGAACGCGGACGGCGGTGGGGCGGTGTCGGAGGCGTGGGACGAGGGCGGGGGCTCGGCGTCGGCGGCGGCCGCCGCTGCCGCGGCCCTGGCCTGCGCGAGGCCGCTGAACGACCACGGGACGGCCAGCCACCCGGCCCAGGCCAGCATGACGACGACCGGGACGTCACCCACCCGGCTCAGGCGCGACAGCGCCGCGACCGACCTGCGCAGGCGCCCGCCGCGTTGCGTGTGCTCGCTCACCATCCCCCACCCGGCCAGGCTCGTGTCGCCCCGATCCTAGCGAGTTCTGGGCGGCACGGTCCGATCACCGCCCGCCCGGCCGCCCCGAGACGATCTTGACGACAGCGCCCGGTGTCGGGGCGGGGCCCCGGGTCAGCGCATGCCGTCGGTGAGCCAGCGCAGGGGGTTGTCGTGGGTGATCAGGCGGATGACGTCCTCGCCGGTGCCGGCCTCGCGCAGGCGGGGGAGCAGGCTGTGGAACAGGTGGGCGTACCCGCAGCCGCCGTACCGCTGGACCTGGGCCACGCGGCTCAGGCCGGTGCTGAGGAGCAGGCGGTCGGCGTGGCCGTCCTCGATGAGGCCGAGCGCGATCCTGGCCGCCTGGTCGGGGCCGAGCGCCAGGACGCTGAGGCTGACGTACGCGCCCGCCTCGGCGATCTTGCGGGCGCCGCCCAGGTCGCCGGAGTAGCCGGCGGCCACGCGGGAGCCGGGCAGGTTCTCGCCGAGCAGGATCTCCAGCAGCGCCGGGGCGTTCTGGCCGTGGGTGGCGACGGGCAGGCGCGACTGCCGGGAGGCGCGGGCGGCGGCGCGCAGGCAGCGCTCCTCGCGGGCGGTGGGCTCGGCGCCCCAGCTGCCGACCTCGCCGATCACGCCGGGGAAGACACCCGTGCCGTCCACGCCGCTGGAGATCTCGGTCATCAGGCGCCGGGTGAGCTGCTCGACGTCCTCGTCGCCGACGTCGGTGAACGGCTGGGCGAAGAAGCCGGTCGAGGCGATCACCGGCACCCGGCTGCCGGCCGCGATGCGGGCCAGGGCGGCGGCGTCGCGGCCCATGCCGAGACAGGTGAGCTCGACCACCAGGTTGAGCTCGTCGGACTGGCGCAGCTCGCGGAGCTCCGCGGTGACAGTGGTCTCCTCGTCGAGCCAGCGGTGGGGGTCGGAGTCGATGCCGACCGCCCAGCGCATGTCGTTGCGCAGGTGCTCGTGGGGGAGTACGGCGCCGTTCACCGCTGCCGCGCGGATCGGGCCGGTGACGGTGCGAAGGATGACCTCGGGCATAGCCGACATTAACCGATAGTTGCCGGAATACCCTTCCTTCTGGCGGGAAATTTTACTCTTCGTCCTGTTTGGCGGCCTGCTAGTGGTCTGCAAGTGTTCCTGCCAATGTGGGCCGTATCCTGAGAAGCAGCCGACGACACGGGGGAGACGTGCCGATCCAGAACTCCGAGACGGGCGACGCCGACGTGATGAAGGACGAGGCCGCCGAACGCTCCGCCATGCCCGCCCGCCGCGGCGGTCTGAAGGGCCGGCTCGACGGCATACGGTCCACCCGCGCGGGCGCGCTCACGCTGAAGATCGTGGTCGGCGTCATCGGCGCGGTGATGGTGGTCGGCGGCCTGATCATGGTGCCGTTCCCCGGGCCCGGCTGGCTCGTGGTGTTCGCCGGGCTGGCGGTGCTGGCCACCGAGTTCCACTGGGCCCACCGGGTGCTGGAGTTCGGCAAGCAGACGCTGCACGCCTGGACGCAGTGGTACAAGCGGCAGGGCTGGACGGTGCGCATCCTCGTGCTGCTGGTGACCGTGGCCGCCGCCGCGGTGATCGTCTATTTCGGCATGCTGACGCTCGGCATCGACCTGCTGGAGATCGCCCAGCGTTTCGTCTAGTTCCGCGGGGGCCTTTCAGACCGGGTCGTTATCGTTCCCGGAATCGCCGCCTTTCTCTGCCTATTCTGCGGGCGTGCTCGCTCACCTCGCCGTCGCGCTGTCGCTGACGTTCCTCGCCTCGGCCGCCGCTCGGGCCGACCTGACGTTGCCGGAAACCGGCGGCATGAAATATCACGAGAAATCGGGTGACCCGGTACGGCTGAGCGCGTACGGCCTCGGCACCGGCCGCACGTACCTGCGCGCCGCCACCGGCGACTCCTTCACCCGGCAGAAGGGCCTGTCGGAGGTGGCCGTCTCGCCCGACGGCCGCCTGACGGCCGGGGTGCCGTCCGTCTACCGGGCGGGCTACGACTCCGTGGTCGTCACCGACCGGGCCACCGGCAAGACCGCGCGGATCCGTACCGTCAAGAAGCCCATGACGGCGGCCTACGCCTCCTGGTCCAGGGACGGCAGGAAGCTCGCGCTCACCGTCGAGCAGAAGAGCGGCGGGACGTGGCGGGTGCTCGGCTTCACGGTGGTGGACGTGCGCGCGGGCACCGCGAGCACGGTCCGCGTCGCGGGCCTGGCCCGGAAGGCCGGGTTCTGGTGGAGCCCCGACGGCAACCTCGTCAGCATGTACGGCACCGGCCTGCGCGTCTACCGTCCCACGGACGGCGCGGTGCTGCGCACGTACGCGGACGTGGGCCTGCCGACCGGCCCCGAGGACTCCTACGCGCCCTCGGGCAAACGCCTGACGACGTGGTGCCCCTCGCGGTTCAAGGAGCAGGTGTGCCTGGTCGACCTGGCCACCGGCACGATCGCCCAGCGCGTGGCCGTCGAGCCGGCGGCCCTGTTCGGCTGGTGGGACGACACCCACCTGATCGCCGTCACGACGGCCGGGAAGGGCCGCCGCCTGTCGGTGCTCGACCTGACCGGCCGGACGACGCGGGTGCTCGCGGACGTGCCCGCCGCCACCTGGGCCGCCGAGCTGTGGGTCAACTTCGCCAGGACCCGGGTGTCATAGGTACAGGCCCGTGCCGTGGTCGGTCTCCTGGGTGGCCACCGCGTGCAGGTCGCGCTCGCGCATCACGAGGTAGACCCGCGCGTGCACCTCGACCTCGAACTGGTCTTCCGGGTTGAACAGCACCTTGTCGCCCACCTTGACCGCGCGCACGTTCGTGCCGACGCCGCAGACCTCGCCCCACGACAGCCGGTTGGCCATCTTGACCGTCGCGGGGATGACGATCCCGGAGCCGCTGCGCCGCTCCTCGGCCTCCTGCTCCAGCCGGATCATCACCCGGTCGTGCAGCATCTGAATCTCGAACTTGGGCGCTTCCACGGGTCACAGTTTACGAGCCGCCGCAGCTCCGGGATCCCGCGGTCGTCCCAGGTCCCGCCTTCCCCGGGATGGGGTCACGGCAGCAGGAGCTCGGCGTACACCGGACGGTGGTCGCTGCCGACCGGCGCGAGCACCCGGAAGTCCCGCACCGCCATGCGGTCGCCGGCCAGCACGTGGTCGATCGTCACGCCGGGCAGCGGCCCCCATCCGCCCCACGTCGTGGACAGACCGCGGCCCATGGCGTCGGCCGCGTCGCGGTAGCCGGCGGCCAGCAGCTCGCGGAGCGGGAGGTGGTCGAGGGTGGCGTTGAAGTCGCCGGCCAGCACGCGCAGCCGTCCACCGCCGCGCGGCAGGCGCTCCAGCCCAGCCAGCCAGCACGGCTGCCTCCCCGTCCGCTTGGGGGCGCACGGATGCACCGAGACGATCTCCACCCGGGCCCCGCCGGGGTGCGTCAGCACGGCCGTGGCCTGGCCGAACCCGCCCGCCTCGATCAGCTCGCCGGCGGTGAGGGGATGGCGGGCGTACACGGCCGAGCCGCCCACGCCCTTGGCGGGCCACGTCACCGCGTACGGCAGCAGCTCGCGCAGCCCGGCCGCCGCCAGCCGCCGCTCGGCGAGGGGCGTGAACTCCTGCAACGTCAGCACGTCCGGCCGCAGCGACCTGACCTGAGCGGTCAGCTCGGCCGCGTCGGCCGTGCCGACCAGCAGGTTGGCGGCCAGCACGCGCAGCGGCGCGCCGTGGGCGGCCGGCGCGGGGTCGGGCAGCGCGCGGGGCAGCACCGCGACGCCCAGCGCCAGCACCGTGACCAGCGCGACCGCCCCCGCCGCCCACCGCCGCAGCAGCCCGGCGAGCACCAGGCCCAGGGCCGCCCCCACCGCCGCGTGCGGCGTGAACGCGACCACCGGCACCCACGGCCAGTCCGGCTCGAACCCGCTCAGGCGCACCGCCGCCCAGACGGCGAACGGCGTCACCGCGATCCAGCTCATCCAGCTACGCACGTTCTGTATCGCCATATGTCGTGAAAGGCGTTCACGGCGTGAGAAAGTGTGCTGCATGCGCGACGTGGAAGCCCGGGTCCTGAACGCCATCGACGAGGCGGAGACCGTCGGCCTGCTGGCCGAGACGGTGCGCGTCCCGAGCGTCACGGGCACCGACGCCGAGTCCGACCTCCAACACCGCTTCGCCCGCCTGCTCACCGAGGCCGGCCTGGACGTGGACGTCTGGAAACTCGACCTCGCCGACCTCACCGCGCGCGCCGGTTTCCCCGGCACCGAGGCCCCCAGACAGGAGGGCTACGGCGTCGTCGCCGTGACCGAGGGCGAGGGCGTGCCGGCGCTGGCCCTCCAGGGCCACGTGGACGTCGTCCCGACCGGCGACCTGGCCAAGTGGGAGGGCAGCGACCCGTTCGCCGCCCGGATCACCGGCGACGTGCTGCACGGCAGGGGCGCCTGCGACATGAAGGCCGGCCTGGTGGCCAACCTGGCCGTCGTCCGGGCGCTGAAGCGGGCGGGGGTGCGCCTGGCCAGGCCCCTCGCGGTGCACTGCGTGATCAGCGAGGAGGACGGCGGTCTCGGCGCGTTCGCCACCCTGGCCAGGGGCCACACGGCGGAGGCCGCGGTCATCACCGAGCCCACCAGCGGCGCGGTCATCACCGCCAACGCCGGCGCGCAGACCTTCCGGCTGGAGGTCGCCGGCCGCGCCGCGCACGGCGCCACGCGGTACGAGGGCGTCAACGCGATCGAGGTCTTCTGGCCGGTGTTCGAGGCGATCAGGCGTCTGGAGGCCGACCGCAACCGGGACGTGCCGGAGCTCTTCGGCGCCAACCCCATGCCGTACCCCATCGAGGTCGGCACCGTGCGGGCCGGCGACTGGGCGAGCACCGTGCCGGACCTGCTGGTCGCCGAGGGACGCCTCGGCGTGCGCCTGGACGAGGATCCGGCCGCGGCGCGGGCGGCCTTCGAGGAGGCCGTCGCCTCGACCGGCCATCCGTGGCTGCGGGACAACCCGCCCGCGGTGACCTGGCCGGGCGGCCAGTTCGCCAGCGGCCGGCTGCCCGCCGGGCACGAGCTGCTCGGCGCGGTCAACCAGGCCGTCGCCGACGTCGCGGGCCGCCGTCCGGCCGAGGCGGCCGCGCCGTACGGGAGCGACCTGCGCCTGTACGCGGCGGGCGGCGTCCCGACCCTGCACTACGGCCCGGGGGACGTCCGGTTCGCGCACGCGCCCAGGGAGCAGGTCGAGCTGGCCGAGCTGCGCGAGGTCACCCGCGCGCTGGCGCTGCTCGCGGTGCGCCGCTGCGGCGTCCTGTGAGCAGCTCCCGGTACGACGGTCACAGGGACGACTCGACCGGCAGGCCGGCCCCGACCCAGTCCTCGATGCCCTCGACGTACCGGCGCACGTCGGTGTAGCCGAGCGCGGTCAGCCGGTTGGCCACGGCCTTGCTGTTGCCGCAGGCCGGGTTGGAGCAGTAGGTGACGATGGTGGCGTCCTTGTCGGGCAGCAGCTCGGCGGCGCGCTCGGCGACCTCGCTCTCCACCAGGGCGACGGCCCCGGGCAGGTGCTGCTGAGCGTAGTAGGAGCCGCCGAGCGTGTCGAGCACGGTCACGCTGCCCAGACGGGCGTGCAGCTCCTCGCGGGTGATGGTCATTGTGGCCTCCGAGCGAAATGGACTAGAGTCCGGATGTGTGAATGGCCAGGAACCTAACGGACCGCAGTCCGGTTCGTCAAGCGAGCCGCTGGAGCTGCTGACCGGCAAACCGGTCAGGGAACGCGCGGACGCGGCCCGCAACAGGGAGAAGGTGCTCGCGGCCGCCGCGCGGCTGTTCGCCGAGAAGGGCGTGGAGGCGGTGTCGATGGACGCGGTCGCCGCCGAGGCGGGCGTCGGCAAGGGCACGCTGTTCCGCCGGTTCGGCGACAAGTCGGGGCTGGCGGTGGCGCTGCTGGACGCCCGCGAACGCGACCTGCAGCAGCGCGTGCTGTCGGGGCCGCCGCCCGTCGGCCCCGGCGCTCCGGCCGCCGAGCGCCTGACCGCTTTCACGGCCGCCTACCTCGACTACCTCTACGCCCACCTGGACCTGGTGCGGATGTCCGAGACGGCCAGCCCGGGGGCCCGCTACCGCATCGGCGCCTACCGCTTCTGGCACCGCCACGTCGCGATCCTGCTGGCCGAGGCCCGGCCCGGCGGCGACGCCGACGTGCTCGCCCACACCCTGCTGGCCGCGATGGGCGCGGAGGCGGCCGGGGTGTTGCGCGAGGAGTACGGCCGCGAGCGCGCGACCGCGGGCATCACGGCCCTGGCCGCCGCCCTCGCCCAGCCGGTCTAGCTCAGCCGGTCTAGCTCAGCCGGTCCGGCTCAGGCGGTCCGGCTCAGGCGGTCCGGCTCAAATGCTTCGGCTCAGGCGGGGGCGGCCACCCGCCGCCGCGCCTCGGGCACGATCATCGGCGTGCCCGACTGCGGGTCCTGGATGATCTCGCACCGCAGCTCGAACACCCGGTGGACCAGCTCGGGCGTGACGATCTCGGCCGGCACGCCCTCGGCCACGACCTGGCCGGCCCGCATGACGATCAGGTGGGTGGCGTACCGGCACGCCTGGTTGAGGTCGTGCAGCACGGCGACCATGGTCCGGCCGGCCTCGTGCAGGTCGGCGCAGAGGTCGAGCACCTCGATCTGATGGGAGATGTCCAGGAACGTGGTGGGCTCGTCCAGCAGCAGGATCGGCGTCTCCTGGGCCAGCGCCATGGCCAGCCACACCCGCTGCCGCTGCCCGCCGGACAGCTCGTCCACGATCCGGTCGGCCAGCCCGGCGACGTCGGTCGCGCGCATGGCCTCGGCCACGGCCGCCTCGTCGGCCCTCGACCACTGGCGCATGAGCCGCTGGTGCGGGTAGCGGCCGCGGGCCACCAGGTCGGCCACGCTGATCCCGTCGGGCACGATCGAGCTCTGCGGCAGCAGGCCCAGCCGCCGCGCCACCTCCTTCGACGGCAGCGCGGTGATCACGCTGCCGTCCAGGTGCACGGCGCCCTTCCTGGGCTTGAGCATCCTGGCCAGCGCGCGCAGCAGCGTGGACTTGCCGCACGCGTTCGGGCCGATGATCACGGTGAAGGACTCGTCCGGGATCGCCACGCTGAGCTCGGTGGCCACGACGCGTTGGTCGTAGGCGAGGGTGAGGCCGGTGCCCGACAGGCGGTGGTCAACCATCAGTGACGGTCCTTTCGCAGGAGCAGGGCGAGGTACGTGCCGCCGACGGCGGCGGTGACCACCCCGACGGGAAGCTGGGTCGGCGCGAGCAGCCGCTGGGCGACCAGGTCGGAGGCGGTCAGCAGCACCGCGCCCATGAGCGCCGAGGCGCCCATCGTGACGCCGGGGGAGCGGGTCAGCCGGCGGGCGATCTGCGGCGCGGCCAGCGCGACGAAGACGACGGGCCCGGCCGCCGCGGTGGCCACGCCGGTCAGCAGCACCCCGGCGGTGATGGCCGCCGCCCGTACGGCCTCGACCTTGACGCCCATGGCCCGGGCCGCGTCGTCGCCCATCTCGATCATCCGCATCGGCCGCGCCACCAGCGCGCACACGGGCAGCAGGACGGCCAGCGCCACCGCGACCGGGATCGCGTGCTCCCACCCGCGCCCGCCGAGGCTGCCGGTCAGCCACGCGCCCGCGGTGGCCGCGTCGTTGATGTTGGCCCTGGTCAGCAGGTAGTTGTTGACTGCCAGCAGCAGCGTGTTGGCGCCGATGCCGACCAGCACCAGCCGGTAGCCCTGCACGCCGCGCCGGAAGGCCAGCGCGTAGACCAGGACGGCGGTGACCACGCAACCGGCCAGCGCGCCGCCCGCGATCGTCATGGCCGAGCCGCCCGCGACGACGGCGAGGATGCCGCCCGTCGAGGCGCCGGCGGTGAAGCCGATGAAGTCGGGGCTGCCCAGCGGGTTCTTGGTCAGGCTCTGGAAGATCGCGCCGCCCGCTCCGAACGCCGCCCCCACCAGCAGCCCGGTGACCACGCGCGGGGCCCGCAACCTGCTCACGATCAGCTCGGCGACCGGCGTGCCCTGGCCGAACAGGGCGTCCAGGATGTCGGGCACGGAGACGGTGAACTCGCCGGTGGCGATCGCCGCCACGCCCACCCCGCAGCCGACCGCCACGAGGGCGGCGCAGACGAGCAGGGACCGGGGCGCGAGCCGTACGGACCAGGGGCCGAGACGTACGGTCACAGCGCCGCCACCCGCCTGCGCCGGGCCAGCAGGATGAAGATCGGCGCGCCGATCACCGCCCACACGATGCCCACCTGCACCTCTCCCGGACGCGCGATCAGCCGCCCGACGACGTCGGCGCCCAGCAGCAGCACCGGCGCGGCCAGCGCCGAGTACGGCAGCACCCACCGCTGGTCGCCGCCCACCAGCGCGCGCACGGCGTGCGGCACGACCAGCCCGACGAACCACAGCGGCCCGGCGGCGGCGGTCGCGGCCCCGCACAGCAGCGTGACGGCCACGCCGGTGAGGACGCGCGTCCTGCCGACCGCGACGCCCAGCGAGCGCCCGGCGTCGTCGCCGAGCGAGAGCATGTTGAGCGGCCTGGCCAGCGTCAGCCCGAGCGCCAGCCCCGCCACCATGAAGGGGGCCAGCCGCACCAGCGTGTCCGCGTTCTGCCCGGCCAGCGAGCCGGTCAGCCAGAACCGCATCCGGTCGAAGGTCTGCGCGTCCATGCGCAGGATCGCCGAGGCGACGGCCGTGAACACCATGCCGAGCGCGACCCCGGCCAGCGCCAGGCGTACCGGTCCGGCGCCGGAGCGGCCGGCCGCGGCCAGCGCGTAGACGACGACGGAGGCCACCGCGGCGCCGCCGAAGGCGAACCAGACGTACACGGCGGGGTCGGAGAGGCCGAACAGGCCGAGCGCGAGCGTGACGCCGAGCGCGGCGCCCTCGTTGATGCCGAGCAGCCCCGGGTCGGCCAGCGGGTTGCGGGTCAGGCTCTGGATGAGCGCCCCCGCCAGGCCCAGCGTCGCGCCGACGCCGATGCCGAGCAGCGTGCGAGGGATGCGCAGCTCGCGGATGACGACGTGGTCGCTGGAGCCGTCGGGGGCGAGCAGCGCGTCGATCACCGTCGAGAACGGCACCGACCGCGCCCCGAGCGCCACGCTCGCCATCGCCACCAGCGCCAGCACCCCCGCGGTCACGACCAGCCCACTCACCAGCACGGACGCGGACCGGCGCGGCCGTGGCCCCTCCGCGGTGGCCGGCGGTCGCCCGCCGGCGGGCTCAGCCGCGTCCTCAGCCCTGTCCTCAGCCGTGTCCTCAGCCGGGCGCACCCGACCCCCTCTCGTAGCGGTCAAACTTAGGCAAGGCTAATCTAATGTCTCTGTAAGAAGGCAAGCCTAACCTTAGGAGCTGGACATGTCGGGACCGGTATTCGCGCGCAGAGGCTTCCTGGCCGCCACGGCAGGGCTCGCGGCGGCCCTGACACTGTCGGCCTGCGGCGGTGGCGGCACCCAGGCGGCGGGCGACGGCGACGCGACCGCCTCGGCCGCGCCCGCCGCGCAGGGCTGGACGTTCACCGACGACCGCGGCAAGAAGCTGGACCTGCCCAAGCGCCCGTCCCGGGTGGTGGCCCAGGTGGGCGCCGCCGCCGCGCTGTGGGACTTCGGCGTGCGCCCGGTCGCCGTCTTCGGCCCGCACAAGCTCGCCGACGGATCCAGGGACCCGCAGGTCGGCAACGTCGACATCGCCAAGGTCGAGGGCCTGGGCAACGTGTGGGACGAGTTCAACGTCGAGAAGTACATCTCCCTCCAGCCCGACCTGCTGGTCAGCAGCATGTACGTCAAGGGCGACCTCTGGTACGTGCCGGCGAAGTCGAAGGAGACCATCGAGCAGGTCGCCCCCACCGCCGGCGTCCTGCTCACCGGCCGCAGCGCCACCCAGGTGATCGGCAGGTACGAGGAGCTGGCCAGGTCACTCGGCGCCGACCTCCAGGGCGTGCCCGAGGCCAAGGCCCGCATGGAGGCCGCGACCAAGGAACTGGCCGCCTTCAAGGACCTCAAGATCCTCTTGATGTCCGGCGGCGCCGACGCCATGTGGGTCGTCAACCCGCCCGAGTACCCCGACATCGTGCATCTCACCGAGAACGGCCTGGACGTCGTCAAGCCCGCGAAGGTGGACGAAGGCGGCTTCTTCCAGACCCTGAGCTGGGAGAACGCCGACACCTACGACGCCGACGTGATCCTCTACGACACCCGCACCCAGTCGCTCAAGCCCGAGGAGATGCTGAAGAAGCCCACCTTCGCCAAGCTCCCGGCGGTCAGGGCGGGCCAGTTCTACCCGTGGCGGGCCGAGGCCCCCTTCAGCTACCAGGGCTACGCCACGTTCCTGGAGGAGCTGGTGTCGAACCTGAAGAAGGCCAAGAAGCTTCAGTAGGCCCCGCGCACCTCGACGATCTCGGCGAGCGGGAACTCCAGGTAGTCGCCGGCCTCCTCGCACCAGGCGTCGAGCGCCCCGGCGCGCAGCTCGCCGTGGCTGATCGTGGCCGTCAGGCCGTCGGCCAGCGTGATGCCCGCCCGGACTCCCCGGTCGACGACGAAGCCGAGCAGCGACTGCTGGGCGGTCGGCAGCCTGGTCGCCATCCGGCCGATGACCGCCCAGGTGCGGCCGTGCTTGCCGGAGTCGTCCCGGCCGGCCGCGACCAGGCGGCGGGCGTGCTCGTGCGGGTCGGGGGCGGGCTCGGCGATCACGTACGGCGCGTGCGGCTCCGAGCCGGGCGTGAACTCCGACAGCTCGGCCACCTGCCCGCCGGGCAGCAGGATCAGCTTGCCGTTGTGCGGCTCCTCGGCCCTGGCCCGGTGGATGGTGATCTCCCCGGTGTCGGAGACGGGCACGGGGGAGTAGCCGTTCTCGCGCAGGGCGGCCAGCGTGCGCTCGGCCGGCGCCGCGCTGATCAGCACCGTGGGGGCCAGCAGCCGCAGGCCCAGCCGGGCCAGCCGCCGGTGCCCGGCGATCTCGGCGAGCAGCGCGGTGTCGCCGGCCTGCACCACGCAGCCGACCGTGGAGACCGTCACCTCGCCGTGCCGGCGCGCGGTGTCGCGCACCAGGTACTCAAGGGGCTGCGGGATCGTGCCGACCGTGGCCAGCTCGTCGAGCAGCTCGTCGGCGTCGTAGCCGTGGTCGAGCGCGCCGCGCACGCTCTCGGTGGTGAAACGCCACACCGAGGCCGCGCCGCGCGACTCGCGCTCGGCCACCCGGTCGAGCAGCGCCGCCAGCTCGGCCGACGGCGGCCCGGTCACCACCGCGGTGAGGTCGGGGCCGAACAGCGCGCTCCTGCGCACGCTGGCCAGCGCCCTGGTGGACGCCTCGGCCAGCACCGGATCGTGCTCGACCTGCGGGACGGCGTCGTCGTTCTCGTCGCCGGGGTCGGCGGTCAGCCCGGCCAGGGCGCGGCCGAGGTCGGTGAGCGCGCCGTTGGCCAGCAGGCCGAGCAGCGTGGCCTCCTCCAGCACGGCCGGCGCGCACTCGGCCAGCAGCGCCTGGTCGAGCAGCGGGGCGTGCCAGTGGACGTTGCGCACGAGGCTGTCGCGGTCGGCGAAGGCGGTGCCGGCCGGCAGATGGGCCAGCGCCGCCAGCACGGCCCTGCGCACCCTGGCCACCGCGCTGCCCGAGGGGTCGTCGCCGAGCACGGTGGCGTACTTGCCGTCGACCTTGCGCAGGGACGAGCGTTCCATCCGCCACCACGCCGACAGCAGCACCCGCAGCCGGGCCGAGCCCTCGTCGAGCCGCCAGCGGTCGAACCGCTCGGTGGGGATCATGCCGCCCGACTGCTCGTCCCAGGCCAGCAGCCTGGCCACCGCGCAGACCTCCAGCAGCAGGCGGGTCTCGTCCTCGTCGCAGCCGGTCTCCTTGGCCACCCTGCGGACCTCGCGCACGCCCACTCCGCCGGTCTTGAGCAGCGGCAGCGGGGTCTTGGAGGTGTTGTCGAGCAGGGCCGCGCAGCGCTCGACCACGTGCGGGGCGGCCAGCGTCATCAGGTGGTCGACCTCCTCGGGGTCGACCGGGATCGAGGCCACCTCGGGCGCCTCGGGCTGGAACGGCGGATGGTAGGCGGGGCCGCGCAGGCACAGCGCCACCTCGCGGGGGATCTCGGCGACGTGCCAGCTCGGGCGGAACAGCAGGCCGTGGTCGGCGCACCACTTCTCCGGCGTGCCGGGGGTGACGAACCGGCCGCCGTCGACGTCGCGGGCGGGGCCGTCCCAGGCGAGGCGGCCGAGCAGCGCGAGCGTGCCGTCGGGGGCGGTGGCCGTCAGCCGGTCGAGGCGGCCGGGGTCGGACAGCAGCTCGATGACGCGGGCGATCGTGCGCCGCTTGTTGCCGTGGGCGGGCAGGCCGAGCACGCGGGCCAGGGCGCGCAGGGCGTCGTTGCTGATCGTCCAGGAGTTGAGGTAGTGCTCCAGCGGCTCGCCCAGGCCGAGCGGCGCCGCCCACCAGCGCGCCACGCCCTCGGCCAGATGGATCACGCCGTCGGCGTCGGGCCAGGCCAGCGCGTGGTCGTACAGATGGTCGAGCCAGGGGGCCACCGTCTGGCCCGGGACGCCGAGGAAGGCGGCCAGCCCCTCGGGCGTCGGCCGGCTCATGGTCAGGCCGGCCTCGGCCAGTTGCAGGGCGGGCAGCGGCAGCCCCCGCATGGCCTCCATGACGGCGAAGCCGTTGCCCAGGCGCTGGGCCAGCGTGTCGAGCCTGCGGGGCCAGGGCGGCGCGATGGCGTCGGGCCTGTTGGCCAGGATGCGGGCAAGCCGGTTTTCGTCTAGTGTGCGCAGCCAGCCGAGCAGGTGATCTTCCATCTGTCAGCACTCTCATGGGGTCGCGTGGGACTCACCGTGAGCCATGACCATCCACGGTAGTGCAGAGCACCCCTCTCTCAGGAGAGGACTGCCCAGACGATCTTTCCGTGGGGCGCGAGTGCCGACCACCCCCAGCGGAGGCTGAGTGATTCGACGATGTGGAGACCCAGGCCGCCGGTGTCAAGGGGGCCAGGGTATCGCAGCACGGGCACCGAGGTGCCGGGATCGGTGAACGCGCTGGTGACGAGCGAGCCGCGGCGCACCAGGGACATGTGGACCGGGCGCTGGCAGCGGGGCTCGTCGAGGCGCAGACCGTGGCGCAGGGCGTTGGTGGCGAGCTCGGAGACCACCAGTTCCATGTTCTCGGCCAGCTCGCCGAGCCCCCAGCCGGACAGGGTCCCCGTGGTGAAGCTGCGCGCGGAGTGGACCGAGGAGGCGGTGGGCGGGAGCACGTACGTGGCGCTCGCGGACGGGCCGGTCACCAGGAGATCGCGAGCCGCCTCCGGCCACCAGCCGACGGGCGGCCACCAGTCGAACGTGGTCCACTGGCCGGACGCCGTGGTGGATTGCACGTGATCATTCTGCGGCAATCTCTCGTGCAGGTGCAAGAGCGAATGCACGTGCAGACAACTCGTGCAACCGCTACGGTTCTCCTCAAGTGGTCAATATGGGGGAAAGGGGATCTTGTCCGCGGCCCATGATCTTTCGGCCGCCAAGTGACAGACTGTGTCTTCAAGGAAACGACACAAGGAGCAGCACGTGTCCATTGATCCGCCCGGCTCCGGCTCGACCGTTCGGCGCATCATGCTGGGTGCGAGCCTCAGGCGCCTGCGCGAGGCCTCTGGGCTCGACCGCGGCCAGGCCGGGTTCCACATCCGGGCGTCCGAGTCCAAGATCAGCCGTATGGAGCTCGGGCGTGTCGGGTTCAAGACACGTGACGTGGAAGACCTGCTCACCCTGTACGGCGTCGTCGACGATGCCGAACGCCGTGCCCTGCTGGAGATGGTCCGCGAGGCCAACACCCCCGGGTGGTGGCACAAGTACTCCGCCGAGCTGCCCTCGTGGTTCACGACGTACGTGGGCCTGGAGGAGGCCGCGAGCGTGATCCGCACCTATGAGGTGCAGTTCGTGCCCGGCCTGCTGCAGACGGCCTCGTACGCGCGATCGGTCTTCCAGCTCGGCAATCCCGACGCGAGTCCGGACAAGATCGAGCGCCGCGTGCACATGCGCATGCAGCGCCAGGAGCGCTTCACCCAGAAGGACGGCCCCAAGCTGTGGGCCGTCATCGACGAGGCGGCGCTCAAGCGGACCATCGGCGGGCGAGAGGTCATGTCCGAGCAGCTCCAGCATCTGCTGGAAGTCGCCGCCCTGCCCAACATCACCCTCCAGGTGATGCCCTTCAGGTTCGGCAAGCACGCCGCCGAGGGGGGCGCGTTCAGCATCTTGCGGTTTCCCGAGTCCGATTTGTCGGACGTTGTCTACGTCGAGCAGCTCTGGGGTGCCCTGTACCTGGACAAACGTGAGGACATCGACCCGTACCTCACCGCCATGGAGCAACTGTGCGTGGAAAGCACCACGCCAGGGGGCACCGTCGAGCTCATCGGCGGTCTTCTCAGAAAGATGTAGATGAACCACACCTACAACGGCATGCCCGCGGCCGACCTCACCCAGGTCGCCTGGCGCAAGAGCCGCTACAGCAACTCGCAGGGCAACTGCGTGGAGCTCGCGGAGCTTCCCGACGGAGGGATCGCGGTCCGCAACTCGCGCTTCCCCGACGGTCCTGCTCTCATCTATACCCGCGACGAGATCCGGGCCCTGGTGCTCGGCGCGAAGGACGGCGAGTTCGACGGCCTTCTCGTGTAACAGCCTGTTCACCTCCGGCGCGCTCCCTTAACGGGGGTGCGCCGGTGGCGTAACCGGCGGGGACTTTCCGCCGGTCAGGATGGGCGCATGCTCGACCGGATGAACCTGTACCCGATCGCCGACGACGTGCTGCTCGCGCCGGGCGGCAAGGTCGTGGTCCGCACGTACGGCGTGGCGCCCGCGGGCGCCGCCATCTCCTACCGCACCTGGGTGACCGGCCTGCGCGACCAGCCGCGCTACTGGCACTGGGGCCACTTCGAGGACGCCGCCTCCGGGCACCGCCGGGTGCTGGAGTGGCTGACCGGCAGGGGGCCGCGGCCTTCCCAGGCGCTGACCTGATCGCTATCCTCGTGCCAAGCAAATGCTTGGTAGAGGAGGCGTGGTGCGGCGCGCGATCCACCTGCTCGAAGAGGTCGACTTCCGGCCGATGAACTCCAGGCGGCCGCTGGAGTACCTGACCTGGCTGACCCGCTACAAACGCGAGGACGAGAGCCGCGCCGAGCCCGCCCTGACCACCGGCATGTCCATCAGGTCGCGCGAGATCGACCTCGTCGGCGCCTTCTACGCCGTGGGCATCACCGGCCACCCCCAGTTCAAGGCCGTCACACTGTGGGACTGCCACGGCGGGTGGGACGGCGGCTGGCGCCAGATGATGGACATCTACCAGGGCGTGGACGAGCGCCTGTTCCTGTCCGACATCGACGACCTGCGCTTCTCCGCCTTCTCCAGGCCGCTCGGCGCCGCGCCGGGCTGCCCGCCGCTCGCCGAGGCCCCCGCCGCCGAGTTCTACCTCTTCGAGAGCGCCCGGGTCCGCCCCGGGGCCGCGCTGGACTACCTGGAGGCCGTCCGCGCCGAGCGCGCCCCGCTGCTGGCCGAGCACGGCCACACCCTGACCGGCCTGTACGAGGTGCTGTTCTGCGACACCGAGGCCGTCACCATGTGGGCCGTCTCGCTGGAGGACCACCTGGCCACCCAGCGGGCCCGCGACGCCGCGCTCGGGCTCGACGACGAGGTCCCGCCCGATTCCCGGCTGCTCGACTGGGGCAGGCGGGCCCGCGGCTACCTCGAAGGCCCCTGGCGCGAGACCCTGCTCGCGCCGTTCCCCGGCAGCCGTCTGGCGCGGGAACCGCGGCCGGGTTAGCGTCGGCTGCGGAGGCAGCCATGACGGACCCGTACCTCTACGGCGTGGGTGAGGCCGGGGGCGTGGCGTCCGTGACCGTGCCGTACGCCGAGCAGGTGGCGCTCATGGACGACCTGCTCGCCGAGCTGAGCCCGGCCCAGTGGGACGCGCCGATCGCCCGGCACGGCACGGTCCGCGCCCTGGTGGGTCACCTGGCCGCCAACGACGCCACCGTGACCTCCTTCATGGGCCTGCCCGGCGCGGGCGCGGCCTCGGAGCACCGGCGCTGGCGGGAGCAGGCCGGGGCGCTGCTGGAGCGGCTCTCCAGGACCGGGGCGCTGCTGGAGCGGCTCTCCAGGACCGGGGAGGTGCTGCTCGGGGTGGAGGTGGCGCTGGCGGGGGTGCGCCCGGCCCGCGCGCCGCTGCGCCAGGCCCTGGTCCAGCGCACGTTCGAGACCTGGACGCACGCCGACGACATCAGGGCCGCGACCGGCCGGCCGCCCGCGCCGCCGCACGCCGGGCACGTGCGCCTGGCCGCCGAGTTCGGCCTGGCGCTGCTGCCCCGGGCGCTGCGGGGGCCGCGCCGCGACGTCTCGGTCACCGTCGTGCTGACCGGGCCAGGGGGCGGCACCTGGACGGTCCCGCTCTCGCGCACCCCGGGCCGGGACGCCGGGCTGATCTCGGCCGGCGCGGTGGACTTCTGCCGGCTGGTGGCCGGCCGGTGGCCCCCGGACGCCTTCCCGCACGCGTCGGAGGGCGACCGGGACCTCGCCCGCGACCTGATCCGCGCCGCCGCCACCCTCGGCTGCGACTGACGGGTCTCCTCAAGGGGCCGCGACCCCGGCGTTCCGGCTCAGGCCACCGGCGAGTTCCAGCTCAGCAGCACCGGTTCGGCGTGCTCGAAGCCGAGCCGGGAGTAGGTGCCGGTGTCGAGCCGCAGCAGCCGCCCGTCCGCCGGGTCGAGGCCGAGCCAGCGGGCGGCCAGCACGCGCAGGAAATGGCCATGCGCCACCAGCACGACCCGCCCCTCGGCCCCGCGGGCCCGCTCGATCACCCGGTCGGCGCGCGCGGCCACCTCGGCGGCGCTCTCGCCGGGATGCTCGGCGTCGCCGGGGATCACGCCGTCACGCCACAGGTACCAGCCGGGCCGGGTCTTCCTGATGTCCGGCGTGGTGATGCCCTCGTAGCCGCCGTAGTCCCACTCCCACAGGTCGGGGTCGACCTCGTAGTCCGTCAAACCGGCCAGCTCCGCCGTACGGCGGGCCCGCTGCGCGGGGGAGACCAGCGCCAGCCCGAACGCGGACGCCTTGACCAGCGGCGCCAGCGCCCTGGCCTGATCCTCCCCCTCGGGCGTCAAGGGCAGGTCGGTACGGCCGGTGTGCCGGCCGGCCGTGCTCCATTCGGTGGCTCCGTGCCTCAGCAACAACATCTCATCCATGAGGTCCATCATCCGGCAGGGCCGCCAGCTCCTCGACGACAGGGGTGAAGGCGGCCAGGTCACGCTCATGGTGCAGCACGAAGTAGGTGACGCCGTGCGCGTCGCGCCAGTGGCGCAGCTGGTCCGCGATGTCGCGGCGGGTGCCGAGCAGCACCTGCGGCGTGTCGCCGAGGCCCGAGCTGTCGGCGGCGCTCCACGACTCCTCCGGCTTGCGCTCGCCCACCTGCATCACGCTGGTGCCGATCTCCAGCAGGTGGTGGCGGGGGCTGCGCCGCAGCAGCGCCAGCTTGGCGAGGAACGCCTCCGGTCCGGCGTCGCGCGGGTCGGGGCCGGTGCCGTCCGCTTTGACGCGGGTGCCGAGGTTGACGATGTCGGCGTGCTCGGCGGCCAGGGCCAGCATGCGGGGGCCGCCGCCGCCCAGCAGGATCGGCGGGCGCGGGCGCTGCACCGGCCGGGGCTCCTGCGCCAGCCCGGCCAGGCGGTAGTGCGCGCCCTCGTACGTCAGCGGGCCGCCGTCCCACAGGCCCTTGATCACCTCCAGGGCCTCGCGCAGCCGGTCGAGGCGCACGCCGGGCGGGTCGAGCCGCAGCCCGGCCCGGTCGTACTCGTCGGCCATCCAGCCGGTGCCGAGGCCGAGCTCCAGGCGTCCGCCGGAGAGCAGGTCCAGGGTGGCGGCCTCCTTGGCCAGCACGGCCGGGTGCCGGAAGTCGTTGGCGAACACCAGCGTGCCGACGCGCAGCCGGGTGGTGGCGCAGGCCGCCGCCGTCAGCGCCGCGACGGGCGCGAAGCGCGGGCCGACCAGATGGTCGGGCACCAGCAGCACGTCGAAACCGGACGCCTCCAGCCGCCTGGCCCGCTCGGCCCACTCCTTGCCGGACCGCGCCCCGCGCAGCACCGCACCGAACCTGAACCGTCGCACGGCATCCTCCTCGACCGGATCTTACCAAGCGCTTGCTTGGAGTGGCACACTGGTGGCCATGGAGATCCCGGTACGCCAGGCGACGGACGACGAGGCGGCGTTCTTCGGCGAGCACGGCTGGGTCCGCCTGGACCGGCTGGTCGCCCCGGACACGGTCGGCGAGCTGCGCGAACGGGCCCGCGAGCGCCTGCGGTCGCGCGGCCGGGCCGGCAACACGCCGGTCGACCGGGCCTTCGGGCAGTCCCGCGACGTCGCCGCCGAGGACGAGCTGTTCGGCGCGCTGAGCACCAGCCCGGCCATGGGCCGCAACGCCGTGCGGCTGCTGGGCGGGGTGCGGGCCGTGCGCGTGCAGGTCACCAACCTGCTGGTCAAGGAGCCGGGCGAGCACGGCGCCACCGAGTTCCACCAGGACTTCCCGTGGATGCCCATGGACCGCTCGGCCATGCTGACCGTGTGGCTGGCGCTGGCCGACGTGCCCGCCGACATGGGGTCGCTGCGCTTCTACAGCGGCTCCCATCGCTGCGGCGTGCTCGGGCGCAGCTTCACCCGCGCCGGGGACGACCAGCTCAGCCAGCATCCCTGGCTCGCCGAGCTGGAGCTGTCGCCGCCGCTCGACCTGCGGGCCGGGGACGCCACCGTGCACCACGCGCTCACCGTGCACGGCGCGCCCGCCAACCGGCGCGACGCCGCCCGCCTGTCGTTCACCGTCACCTACTTCGACGCCGACGCCCTCTACACCGGGCTGCCGTACCGGCAGACCGACGGGCTCGGCCTGGAGGTCAACCGGCCCTTCGAGCACGAGAGGTTCCCGTGCCTGAGACCGTGAGGGGGCCGGTCGCCGACCTCGGGGCGACGCTGATGCACGAGCACGTGTTCGGGCTCAGCCCGGAGATCCTGTGGAACTGGCCGGACGTGCCCGAGGGCTGGGACCTGGAGCGGCGGGCGCGGGAGGCGGCGGCCAAGCTGGACGCGCTCAAGGCCGAGGGCATCGACACGATCGTCGACCTGACCGTCGTCGGCCTCGGCCGGTACGTCCCGGCGGTCCAGCGGGTGGCCGAGCTGACGTCGGTGAACATCGTGGCCGCCACCGGGCTCTACACCTACGACGCGCTGCCGCCGTACTTCGGCAACCGGGGGCCGGGGTCGCTGTTCGGCGGTCCGGACCGGCTGGCCGAGTTCTTCGTCCGCGACCTCGCCGAGGGGATCGGGCGGACCGGGGTGAAGGCGGCCATGCTGAAATGCGCCTCCGACCATCTAGGCATGACCAAGGGGTGCGAGCGGGTGTTCCGGGCCGTGGCCGAGGCCCACCTGGCCACCGGCGCGCCGATCACCACGCACTCGCACAGCGCCTCCAGGGGCGGGCTGGAGCAGCAGCGGCTGCTCGGCTCGCTCGGCGTGGACCTGGAACGGGTGGTGATCGGGCACGCGGGCGACTCGACGGACCTGGCGTACCTGGAGGAGCTGGTGGCGGGTGGCTCCTACCTGGGCATGGACCGGTTCGGCATCGAGACGATCAGCTCGTTCGAGGACCGGGTGGCGGTGGTGGCGGCGATGTGCGAGCGCGGCCACGCCGGAAAAATGGTTCTAGGTCATGATTCGTACTGTTTCAATGACCGGTTCGACCCCGACGTCGTACGGCGTCGCCATCCGAACTACCACCTCCTGCACATCTCCCGCGACGTCGTGCCCGAACTGCGCAGCCGCGGCGTCACCGGCGACCAGCTCCACCAGATGCTCGTCGACAACCCCAGGAGGATCCTGCGATGACCTCTGCGACGCCCCCCGCCTCGGCGCAGGACTTCGACGTCGCCGCCGACTGGCACGTCGCCGCGCCGTACGACTTCCTGCGCCGTCTGCGCGCCGGACTGCCGGTGTTCCGCAGCGAGCATCTGGGCGCGTACGTGCTGACCCGCCACGCCGACGTGCGCGCCGCGTACGGCGACCCGGCCCGCTTCTCCTCCGAGGGGTCGCTCACGATCTCCCGCAGCCTCACCCCGCAGACCCGCGCCAAGCTGGGCGAGCACGGCTCGTTCCTGTCCAGCTTCGTGGCCAACGTGGACCCGCCCGACCACACCCGCCTGCGCCGCTCGGTCTCCCGGGCCTTCACGCCGCGGGCCGTCGCCGCCATGGAGGAGCGCTTCCGGCGGCTGAACGAGGACGTCCTCGACCGGGTCGCGCCGAGGGGCCGGGCCGACTTCGTCGCCGAGATCGGGCACGAGCCGTCGGTCAAGCTGACCGCCCGCTTCATCGGCGTGCCCGCGGCCGACGAGGCGTTCGTGCAGGCGCACGTCAAGGACTGGTTCATGCTGTTCCTGTCGCCGCAGCCGCCGGCCCGCCAGCTTGAGCTGGCCGACAGCTTCCTGGCCTACCTCGACTACGTCGACCGCCTGGTGGCCGCCCGCGCCAAGGACCCGCGGGACGACTTCACGTCCCTGATGACCTCGCTGATCGGCGACGAGCTGAGCCGTCGGGAGGTCGTCGAGCTGATCTCCACGATCCTGCTCGGCGGCAACGACACCGTCCCCAACCAGCTCGGCAACAGCGTCCTGCGGCTGCTGCGCGAGGACGCCTGGCCGGTGCCGCCGGACCTGATCCCGGGGGCGGTCGAGGAGTGCATGCGGATCGACGGCGCCTCCCTGGGCTCCTTCCGGCACGCCGTCCAGGACGTCGTCCTGCACGGCGTGACGATCCCGGCGGGCTCGCTCGTCCTGCTGTCCACCGACTCCGCGGGGCACGACGAGACCGTCTTCCCCGACCCGGAACGGTTCGTGATCGACCGTCCCAACGCCGCCGACCACCTGGTCTTCGGGTACGGCATCCACTTCTGCGTCGGGGCGGCGCTCGGCCGTCTGCAGCTGCGCACCGCGCTCGACGTCCTCGGGCGCCGCCTGCCCGGCCTGCGGCTCGCCCCGGACGCGCCCGTCGCCTTCCGCAGGTCGCTGGTGGGCCGCGGGCTGAGCGCGCTGGAGGTGGAGTGGTGACCGCGGATCCCTCGAACGGGCGGTTCGGCGGGCGGGTGGCGCTGGTGACGGGGGCGGGATCGGGCATCGGCGCGGCGTGCGCGGCCCGGCTGGCCGCCGAGGGCGCCCGGGTGGGCGTGCTCGACCTGCGCGCCGCCCCCGCCCGGGCCACCGCCGCCGCCGTACGGGCCCGGGGCGGCGCCGCCATGGCGCTGACCTGCGACGTGTCGGACGAGAAGCAGGTGGCGGAGTCGGTGGCCGCGCTGGTGGCCGCCTTCGGCCGGGTGGACGTGCTGCACTCCAACGCCGCCTGCCTCGACCGCGACGTCTACGGCCGCGACCGCGACCTGACCGCCATGGACGCCGCCGTCTGGGACCGCACGATGGAGGTCAACCTGCGTGGCGCGATGCTGCTGGTCAAGCACGTCGTCCCGGTGATGCGCGACGGCGGCGCGATCGTCCTGACCTCCTCGGTGTCGGGCCTGACCGGAGACGTGGACCACGCCGCGTACGGCACCTCGAAGGCGGCCCTGGTCGGCTTCACCCGCTACGTCGCCACCATGTACGGCGCCCGCGGCATCCGCTGCAACGCCGTCGCCCCCGCCCTGGTCATGACCGCCGCCGCCGAGCGCGCCCTCACCCCCGGGCAGCTCGCCGACAAGGCCGCCGAACGCCTCCTGCCCTGGCCCTGCGCCCCCGAGGACGTCGCCGACCTGGTCGGCTTCCTGGCCTCGGCCGAGTCCCGCTGCATCACCGGCCAGACCATCGCCCTCGACGGCGGCACCCTCGTCCACCGCCCGGAACACGCCATCCACCGCTCCCGCGCCTGACCACAGGGGCCGGTGGGCGGGAGCCCGGACAGGGGATCTAAGGTCTGGAGAAAAGCGGACTAAGGGGGACGGATGGAGCCGGTCGCGGTCGGGCTGATCGGGGCAGGGCCCTGGGCGGAGATGGCGCATGCGCCGATGCTGGCCAAAGGCCCCCACACCCGGCTCGCCGGCGTCTGGGCCCGCCGCCCCGAGCAGGCCGCCAGGCTCGGCGCCCCGGTGTACGAGCGGGTCGAGGAGCTGTTCGACGCCTGCGAGGCCGTGACGTTCTGCGTGCCGCCCGGCGTGCAGGCCGAGCTGGCCGTCCGCGCCGCCCACGCGGGCAAGGCGCTGCTGCTGGAGAAGCCGCTCGCCGACTCCGTCGAGGGGGCCATGCGGGTGGCCGAGGCCGTGGCGGAGACGGGCGTGCCCTCGCAGATGATGCTCACCATGCGCTACGCCACCCCGACCCGCACGTTCCTGGCCCGCTGCGCCGAGATCCAGCCGTTCGGCGGGCACGCCGCCAACATCTCCGGCGCGCTGCTCGGCGGCAACCCGTTCGCCACCCCGTGGCGGCTGGAGCGCGGCGCCCTGCTGGACGTCGGCCCGCACGTGATCGACCTGCTCGACGCCGCGCTCGGCCGGGTCGTCGGCGTGCGCGCGCACGGCAACCCGCTCGGCTGGACCGGCCTGCTGCTGGAGCACGAGGGCGGCGCGGTCAGCGAGGCGTCCCTGTGCATGGCGGCCGTCGGCGACCTGCCGCCCTCGACGTTCGAGGTGTACGGCAGGACCGGCAACGCCGTCCTGCTGCCCGGCGACGAGGACCCCTTCGAGGTCGTGGCCGAGGAGTTCGCCCAGACCGTCCGGCGCGGCGGCGGCCACCCGCTGGACGCGGCGCACGGCCTGCGCCTGCAGGAGATCATCGCCGCCGCGGAGGCGCAGCTCGCCGCCTGACCCCGAGACCCCTTGACGTCGAGGACGTCTGGGGCATTGATAACGTTTGTCCGACGCGCAGTGCTGCAGCGAAGTCCGGTGCGATTCCGGCGCTGTCCCGCAACTGTCATAGCCAGGTCGCCTGCCTCTGCGCCGACGTCATCAACCCTCGTGGAAAAGGGTGATCCGTCGCTCATCGCGGGTCTCTCGGTTCCGACAGTGTGAAAGGACTACTCGTGAGGCCCGTACGCACGGCCTTCGCGGGCGCGCTGCTGGGAACGCTCGTCCTGGCCGGATGTGGCCAGACCGGCGCCAATGTCGCCCCCTCGAATTCCCCCACCGATTCCCCCACCGGCCCCCCTGCCGCGACCGCGGCGGCGAGCACCGGGGACTTCCCGGTCACCGTCGAGGCGGGCAACGGCAAGGTCACCCTCGCCAAGAAGCCCGAACGCATCGTCTCGCTCTCGGCCACCCACACCGAGACGCTGTTCGCGGTCGGCGCCGGCCCCCAGGTCGTCGCGGTGGACGACCAGTCGAACTACCCGCCGGAGGCGCCCAAGAGCGACCTGTCCGGCTTCAAGCCGAACGTCGAGGCGATCATCGCCAAGAAGCCCGACCTGGTCATCCTCTCCAACGACCAGGACAAGATCGTCGCCGAGCTGGCCAAGGTGAACGTCCCCGTCCTGCTCGAACCGGCCGCCACCGGGCTGGAGGAGGCGTACGAGGAGATCAGCGAGATCGGCGCGGCCACCGGCAACAAGGCCAAGGCCGACGAGGTCGTCTCCGGCATGAAGGCGGCCATGGCCAAGCTGGCCGCCGACGCCCCCAAGGACAAGAAGCTCACCTACTACCACGAGCTGGACCAGACGCCGTACGCCGCCACGTCCAAGACGTTCATCGGCCAGGTCTACGGCATGTTCGGGCTGACCAACATCGCCGACCAGGCCCCGGACGCGGCGGGCGGCTACCCCAAGCTGTCGGCCGAGTTCGTCGCCCAGGCCGACCCCGCGCTGATCTTCCTGGCCGACGTCAAGTGCTGCCAGCAGAGCAAGGAGACGCTGGCCAAGCGGCCCGGCTGGAAGAACCTCTCGGCCGTCAAGAACGACCAGGTGATCCAGCTCGACGACGACCTCGCCTCCCGCTGGGGCCCGCGCGTCGTGGACCTGGCCCAGGCGATCGGCGCGGCCGTGGCCAAGGCCGGCGGCGCGGGCTGAGCGTGACAGGCAAGGCGCAGCCGTCGAGGGCGCGTCCGGTCTGGGTGGCGGGCGCCCTCGCCGTGCTGGCCCTGACGATGGTCGCCGGGCTGCTCGGCGGCGCGGCGGACATCTCGCCGTGGCAGGTGGTCCTCCAGGTGGCGGACTGGTTGCCGTTCGTCTCGGCCGACTCGGGCCTCGCGCCGGTCGAGCAGGGCCTGCTGTACGAGCTGCGCCTGCCCAGGGTGCTCGTCGCCGCGGTCGTGGGCGGCCTGCTGGCCATGGCCGGCGCCGGGTACCAGGGCGTGTTCCGCAACCCGCTGGCCGACCCGTACCTGCTGGGGGCGGCCTCCGGCGCCGGGCTGGCCACGACGCTGGCCATCGTGCTGCTGCCCGGCGCGAGCGCGAGCATCCCCGTCGCCGCCTTCGCCGGGGCGGTGGGCGGGGTGTTCCTGGCGTACACGCTGGGCAACGCGGCCGGCCGCTCCGGCGGCACCGGCGGCGGCACCGGTGGCGGCACCGCGACATTGGTGCTGGCCGGGGTGGCGGTCACGTCGTTCCTGACCGCGATCCAGACGTTCGTCCAGCAGCTCAAGGTCGAGGAGCTGGAGCGCATCTACTCCTGGATCCTCGGCGACGTCGGCGGCGGATGGGACCAGCTCCTGCTGGTGCTGCCGTACGCCGCGGTCTCCTCCGTCCTGCTCCTGCTGCACGGCCGGATGCTGGACGTGCTCAGCGTCGGCGACGAGGAGGCCGGCAGCCTCGGCGTACGGGCCGGGCGGGTGCGCCTGACCGTCCTCGTGGCCGCCTCGCTGGCCACCGCGTCGGCCGTGGCGGTCAGCGGGCTCATCGGGTTCGTCGGCGTGGTCGTGCCGCACGTCGTCCGGCGGCTGGCGGGCGGCTCGTACCGGATCGTGCTGCCGCTGTCGCTGATCGGCGGCGCGGCCTTCCTCGTGGCGGCCGACCTCATCGCCCGTACCGTGATCGCGCCGGCCGAGCTGCCCATCGGGGTCGTCACGATGTTCGTCGGGGCGCCGTTCTTCGTCGGCGTCCTGCGCATGACCAGGCGGGTGGCCACGTGATCGGCGTACGGGCCCTGTCGGTGCGCCTGGGCGAGCGCGACGTGCTGACCGGCGTGGACGCGCACGTGCGGCGCGGCGAGTGGCTGGCGATCATCGGGCCCAACGGCGCGGGCAAGTCCACGCTGCTCAAGACCGTCATGGGCGCGATCGTCCCGCACCAGGGCGAGGTCGTGCTCGACGAGCGCCCGCTCGCCGCGCTCAAGCCCCGCGAGCGCGCCAGGCTGCTGGCCTACGCCCCGCAGACGCCCGCCCTGCCGCCCGACATGACGGTCTTCGACTACGCCCTGCTGGGGCGCACGCCGTACATCCCCTACCTGGGACGGGAGAGCCGGCACGACCGCGAGGTGACCGGGTCCGTGCTGGACCGGCTGGACCTGACCTCCTTCGCCGGACGCCGCGTCGGCGAGCTGTCCGGCGGCGAGCGTCAGCGCGTCGTGCTGGCCAGGGCGCTGGCCCAGCAGGCCCCCGTGCTGCTGCTCGACGAGCCCACCACCGCGCTCGACCTCGGCCACCAGCAGCAGGTGCTGGAACTGGTCGACCGCCTGCGCCGCGCCGACGGCCTGACCGTCGTCACCACCCTGCACGACCTGACCGTCGCCGGCCTGTACGCCGACTCCCTGATGCTGCTGGCCGACGGCCACGCCGCCGCCACGGGCCGCCCCGAACAGGTGCTCACCGAGGCGCTGATCGGACGGCACTTCGACGCCCGTGTCAAGATCGAGCCGGGTCCCGACGGGCGGCCCGTGGTGCACCTGGTGCGAGGTGGGACGTGAAGCTGACCTATCGCGTGGAGGAGGGGACCCGGCTGGGGTCCCTGCTGTGGGAGTTCGGGCCCGGCTTCCGGATGATCTCCTCGGCCATGCTCGGCGGCGGCATCGGCCCCCGCGAATGGGTGCTGAACGCCCAGGTCGTGGCCGGTTACGCGCGGATGGACCCGGTGGACCACCTGGTCGAGCTGGGCCCGTTCGGCCCCGGCGTCGGCATGCTGACCGCCGCCTCCGTCGACCGGTACGTGCGGGCCGCCGACGGGGGAGCCGAGGCCGTGGCCACCGTCGGGCTGCGCGTCCCCACCTGGGCCGCCGCCCCCGAGGGCGCCGCCGACCCCGAACTCGCCCCCATGCGGGCGGGCACCGTCAACATCGTGACCGTCCTGCCCGTCGCCATGACCGACGCCGCCCTGGTGAACCTGGTCATGACGGTCACCGAGGCCAAGACCCAGGCGCTGATCGAGGCCGGCTACCCCTGCACGGGCACCGCCTCGGACGCCGTCTGCGTGGTGGTGCCGCAGGACGGCCCCGAGCAGCTCTTCGGCGGCCCCCGCTCGGAGTGGGGCGCCCGCGCGGCCCGCGCCGTCCACACCGCCGTCCGCCGCGGCGCCGAGGCGTGGCGCCCCGGTGACTACAGGTGAGCATTTTGGGGGAAGTAGCATGTGGACAAGGGCGTGACTCCCGATACTGAGTGGGTGACCGCATTGGCGATCGAACCGACCACGAGGCGCACCGTTCTTCCCGGCGCGCCGCCGTTCACGGTCGACGACCTGCTCAGGTTCCCCGACGACGGGAACCGCTACGAGCTCTTCAACGGGAGTCTGGTAGTGAGTCCTGCCCCCACCCCCCCGCACCAGGATGCGATCTTCCTGCTTCAGACGATCCTGCACCGCGCCCTGCCGGCGCAGCTGAAGGTGTACTCGACCGTCAACGTCCGAGCCTCGGAGAGAGACCTCTTCATCCCGGATCTGGCCGTCATCCCCAGGGACAAGGCCAGAAACGTCAAGCTCGTCTTCGAGGCCGCCGACGTCCTGCTGGCCGTGGAGGTGGTCAGTCCGAGCACCAAGACGCATGACCGGGGCAACAAGGCGGCCGCCTACGCCGCTGCGGGAATCCCCGCATACTGGCGCATCGAACTCGATGAGGGGCCTTCTCTCTACGTGTATGAGCTCGACGGCGGCTCCTATCGTGAACCCGTCGCCCACAAGGCCGGCACGATGGTGAGTCTGTCGTCACCCTGCCCGGTCAGCTTCGATCCCGAGGAACTGGTCGACTACTGAAGCCGTAGTCGTTCGCGGCGCCTTCGGCGGTGATGTGGCCGGACTCCAGGTCGGCCAGGATCGCCGCCGGGTCCCTTTCCGACGGGGGGCCGAGGCCGCCGCCGCCCGTGGTCTCCACGACGAACGCCTCGCCCGCCGCGAACCGCACGTTGTTGACCTTCGAGGCCAGGCGTTCCACCCGCCCGTCCAGGTGGCGCTTGTGGAAGCCGCCCACCCTGCCGGGCAGACCGCCGTCCCGGCCCGGGGGCGGGAGGCGCAGGCGGTCGCCGCGGGTGGTGACGTGGCAGTCGGCCAGGAAGCGGTAGACGGTACGCGAGCCGAGCCCGCCCCGGAAGCGGCCGGGGCCGCCGGAGTCGGCGATCGTCCCGACCGACTCCACGATCAGCGGGCAGCGGCTCTCCACCGGCTCGGCCTGCGGCACCGAGTTGCGGCCGATGCCGAAGTGCACGCCCGTCGCGTCCGGCCCGTCCAGCCCCTGCCGGGCGCCCACCCCGCCGAAGTCGTAGGACAGGTGGATCCAGTACGGCGCCCCCACCGCCGCGATCGAGAACGGCTGGAGGATCCCGCTGGCCGCGATCGCGCGGTCCGGCATCGCGTCCGACATCGCCTGGAACACGGCTTCCATGGCGGCGTAGATGGGGACGTACCGGCCGCCGCACGGATGCGGCGAACGGGCGTTCAGCAGGGAGCCCTCCGGCAGGACGACCTCGATCGCGCGCAGGCAGCCGTCGTTCATCGGGATCGTCGGGTCCAGGAAGCAGCGCACCGCGAAGACGGCCGCCGCCAGCGACTGCGACGCCGAGGCGTTGATCGCGGCGGGCACCTGCGGCCCGGTGCCGGTGAAGTCGAGGACGGCCGCGTCCCCGCCGAGCGTGACGGCGACCCGTACGTGGTGCGCCACCCCCGGCCGCACCCCGTCGTCGTCGATCGGGTACGACGCCTCGAACCGCCCCCGGGGCAGCTCCGCCAGCGCTGCGCGGGTCCTGGTCTCGGTGTGGTCCAGGTAGTCCTCGACGCCCGCGGCCAGGCCCGCCACCCCGTACTCGGCCATCAGGGCCTCCACGCGGGCGGCGGCCACCGCCGTCCCGGCGACCAGCGCCCGCACGTCGCCCATGACCTTGTCGGGCGTGCGGCTGTTGGCCCGCAGGACGGCCTCCACGGCCGGTTCGAGGCCGTCCCGGGTGGCCAGGCGGACCGGCGGGAGCTGGAGCCCTTCGAGGAAGATGTCGGTGGCCAGCGGGGCCATCCCGCCGGCCGACAGCCCGCCCAGGTCGGAGACGTGGATCATGGTGGCGGTGAAGTACGCCGGGACCCCGCCGGCGAACACCGGCCGGTAGACCAGCAGGTCGTTGGTGTGCACGCCGCCCCGGTAGGCGTCGTTGAGCGCGTACGCCTCGCCGGGCCGCATGGTGTGCGGCGGGACGTCCTTCAGCAGCTCGGGCAGCGCGGCCTTCAGTGCCATGCTGTTCATCAGCGTGGTCGCCATGGACTGCGCGACCAGGCGGCCCCCGGCGTCCAGGATCGCCGCCGAGGCGTCGGAGCCCTCCACGATGAACGTCGAGTACGCCGACCGCACCACCACGATGCTGGCCTCCTCGGCGGCCACGACCAGCGCGTTCCTCAGCACCTCGGCGGTCAGGGCGTCGTTCACGCGGCCCCCTCCAGGGTCAGGCGCACCGCGCCCGACGGGCCGGCCGCCGCCCGCCAGCCGGGCGGGACGACGATCGTGGACTCGGCGTCCTCGACGATCGCCGGGCCGCGCACCCGGCCCAGCGTCCGCCGGGTGTGCACGGGGACGTCGAGCCACCCGCCGGCCTCGGGGAAGTACGCCCTCCTGCGGCCCTCCGCGCCGCCGCCCGCGTCCCCACCAGACCCAGGTGCGGCGGGCGTGGCAGGCGTGGCGGGCGTGGCGGCGTCGGTGACGCGGACGCGGTAGCTGACCAGCTCGATCTCCCCCTGCTGGACAATCCCATACACCTGCGCATATTTCGCGAAGAACCGCGACGCCAGCTCCTCCCGCGACTCCGCCCAGTCCACGGTCAGGTCGTGCGACTGGCCCTTGAACCGCACGTCCACCGACCGGGCCACCCGCACCCGGGCGACGCCCAGGTCGGCGGCGGCGTCGGCGGCCAGCGCGGCGAAGACCTCCTCCGGGTCGCCCGCGTCCAGCCGCGACAGCACCCGGTCCGTCGACAGCGCCCCCGCCAGCAGCCCGGCCGCCGAGGCCACCCCGCAGTACGCGGGCACCACCACCGTCGCGATCCCGAACCGCCGCGCCACCCCGGCCGCGTGCATCGGCCCCGCGCCGCCGAACGCCACCAGCGCGAACCCCCGAGGGTCGATCCCGCGCTGGACCGTCACCACGTGCACGGCCGCGGCCATCGAGGCGTTGACGATCTCGTGCACGGCGTGCGCCGCCTCCTCCCGGGACACCCCGAGCGGCCCGGCCAGCCGGTCCACGGCCTTGGCCGCGAGCGGCGCCGACAGCGGCATCGAGGCCGAGGAGAGATAGCCGAGCACGAGGTCGGCGTCGGTGACCGTCGGCTCGCCGCCGCCGAGCCCGTAGCAGGCGGGACCGGGGGAGGAGCCCGCCGACCGGGGCCCGACGCGCAGCGCGCCCGCCGGGTCCAGCCACGCGACGCTGCCCCCGCCCGCGCCGACCTCGGCCAGGTCGATGGCCGGCGTCTTGATCGGCACGCCGGTGCCCGCCCGCCGCCCGCCGAAGCTGCCCTTGCCGCCCACGTGGAACTCGTGGGTGATCTCCGGACGCCCCCCGCGCACCACGCACGCCTTGGCCGTCGTGCCGCCCATGTCGAACGAGATCACGTCCGGCAGCCCGGTCGCGGCCGCCGCCAGCACCCCGGCGGCCGGGCCCGACTCGATGGTGGACACCGCGCGCCGGGCCGCCAGCTCGGCCGAGACGACCCCGCCGCCGGACTCCATGACATGCACGGGCGCGTCGATCCCGATCGCGGCCAGGCGCTCGCGCAGGCGCGACAGGTAGGAGGTCATCAGCGGGCCGATGTAGGCGGACATGATGGTGGTGGTGGCGCGCTCGTACTCGCGGATCTCGGGCCAGATCTCGCAGGAGGCCACCACGTGCGGCACGTGCTCGCGCAGGATCGCCGCGGCCCGCCGTTCGTGGGCGGGCTCGGCGTAGGAGTGCAGCAGGCAGACGGCCGCCGAGGTGATGCCGCGCCGGGCGATCTCCGCCGCGGCCCGCCGTACCGAGCCGGGGTCAAGGGGGGTGAGCACGGCGCCGCGGGCCGAGACGCGCTCGTCCACCTCGAAGCAGTCGCCGGGCGCGACCGGGGGAGGGGGCGGCGTGAAGCGCAGGTCGTACCGGTCCTCCTCCACGCGGGCGTAACGGCCGAGCGGGACGGCGGCGCGGAAGCCCCGGGTGGTCACGAACGCCACCCGCGCGCCGGTGCGTTCGAGCACCGCGTTGGTCGCCAGCGTGGTGGCGTGCACGACCCGGGTGACCCGGGCGGGGTCCACGGATCCGAGCGCGCGAGTAACGCCGGTGAGTATGCCCGCGATGGGGTCGTCGTGGGTGCTCAGACACTTGGCCACGGCGGTGACCCCGTCGGGGCCGCTCAGGACCACGTCGGTGAAGGTGCCGCCGACGTCGACGCCGATCGCGAACCCCATCCCGGTACGGTAGATCCCCGAGCAAGCGCTTGTCTATGTATCGATCTCTTGACTTACGGCATCTGATTGGGAACCTGGATCTATTCAGTGTTTGGAGCCAAGATGGCGCGCATCACAGCTCTGGCGGGCGGCGTGGCGGCGGCGCTCGTGCTGCTCGCGATCCCCGCCGCTCTCCCCGCCGCGGCCCACAACCATCCCAGCGGGATCACCGATCT
Organism: Nonomuraea sp. NPDC048881; assembly: GCF_040649795.1. Taxonomy (NCBI): domain Bacteria; kingdom Bacillati; phylum Actinomycetota; class Actinomycetes; order Streptosporangiales; family Streptosporangiaceae; genus Nonomuraea; species Nonomuraea sp. NPDC048881. The sequence goes on along the minus strand of NZ_JBEZGC010000035.1, from coordinate 10,678 downwards.
GGTGACGCCGGCCGTGGTGCGGGTGGAGGCGGTGTCCCATGTGGAGATCACCCTGCTCGACCACATCGGCGAGCTGAAACACGTGGAGCGCTCCTACGACATCCCGTTCGCCTCGGGCACGGGGACCGTCGTCAACCCCGAGGGCGACGTCGTCACGCTCAGGCGCAACGCCGTCAACCCCGATGACGTCGCCGTCTACGCCGCCAACAAGATCTTCGCCGAGCACCACAAGGTGAAGATCCCGCTCGACTACCAGAAGCACAAGCTCAAGGACGACCTGCTCGACCACCACCTGCAGGAGTGCTACCCGCCCAAGACCAGCACCGCCACCTGCATCATCGACGTGACCACCGACATCACGGTGTTCACCAACGTCTCGCCGCCCGGCCAGGGCCTGAAGTACAAGTGCATCAAGGCCGGCAAGACCCCCGACACGCCCGCCGTGCTGGTCCCGCTCACGCCCGCCGCCGGCAGCGTCGGCATGCCGACCGCGCCGCTCGCCGACAAGGTGCCCGAGCAGGAGGGCTCGCCGACCAACGTGGCCGGCTTCCTCGGCCGGCCGGGGCCCGGCGTCCAGGAGACCGTGCAGATCGCCCACCTGGCCAAGGGCGGCCAGGCCGGCGTGTCCGGCCGGCCGTTCGCCGACCCGGAGAAGAAGGTGGACGAGCCGGTCAAGCTGGGCGCCCTGGTCGACCAGGGCCTGGCCGGCGCGCCGGTGATCGGCGACAAGGACGGGCACGTCATCGGCATGCTCATCGGCGGCGGCAAGTCGGCCGCCATGCTGGGCGTCAGGGAGATCACCGCCACCCTGGCCGCGGCCAAGGTCGCGCCGCGCAGGGGCGCGATCGACACCGCCTTCGAGGCCGCGCTGACCCGCTACCACACCAGGTACTACACCGAGGCGGCGCCGGGCTTCCAGCGCGTCCTGGAGCTCTACCCCGGCAACGTGGTGGCCGCCACGCTGCTCAAGACGTCGCTGGCCAAGCGCGGCGGCCCCGAGGACCAGGGCACCAAGCAGGCGGCGGCGCCCCCGTCGCGCTCCACGCCGCTGTGGCCGTTCCTGGTGGCGGCCGGGCTGCTGCTCATCGCCGGGGCCGGCCTGGTGTTCCTGCTGTGGCGGCGGCGGGCCCCGGAGAGACCGGTCGAGCCGCCGGAGCCCCTGCCGGTGCCCTCGCCCTTCGACGAGGGCGCCAGCCAGACCGTCGTCGTGCGCCGCTCGCAGCCGTTCCAGGCGGTCCCGCAGCAGCAGCAGGTGATGACCGCCCCCGACTCGCCGCCGGTCAAGTACTGCACCTCGTGCGGCATGAGGCTCGGCCCGGCCCATCGATTCTGCGGCTACTGCGGCCATCCCATCGAGACGTGATGCAATTGAACGACAGATCGCTCATCGGCCAGGAGGTGGCCGGGTACTACATCGAGGACATCGTCGGCAAGGGCGGCATGGCCGTCGTCTACCTGGCGCTCGACCCCCGGCTGAGCCGCCGCGTGGCGTTGAAGATCCTCAACCCGGTGCTCTCCGTGGACGACAGGTTCCGCCAGCGCTTCATCCTGGAGTCCAGGACGGTCGCCAGCATCGAGCACCCCAACATCATCCCCATCTACGAGGCCAACGCCGACGCCGACGGCGTGCTGTACATCGCCATGCGCTACGTGGACGGCCTCGACCTGCGCCGGCTCATCTACGACCGGGGCCCGCTGCCGCTCGCCCAGGCCAGCCAGATCTTCGCCCAGACGGCCGCCGCGCTCGACGCCGCGCACGCCCACGACCTGATCCACCGCGACGTGAAACCGGCCAACATCCTGCTGGCCGGCGACCACGTCTACCTGACCGACTTCGGCATCACCAAGCACCGCTCGTCGATCTCCGGCCTGACCCAGACCGACCAGTTCATCGGCACGCCCCGGTACATGTCGCCCGAGCAGATCAACAAGGAGCACATCGACGGCCGGTGCGACCAGTACGCGCTGGCCTGCGTGGTCTACGAGGCGCTGAGCGCGCGGCTGCCGTTCCAGCGGGAGAACGACATCGCGCTGCTGTGGGCGCACCTGGCCGAGCAGCCCGCGCCGCTGTCGCAGCTGCGTCCCGAGCTGCCGCCGCAGGTGGACGTCGTGATGGCGCGCGCGCTGGCCAAGGCGCCCGAGCAGCGCTACGCCACCTGCGTCGAGTTCGTGACCGCGCTGCGCGACGCGATCAGCGGCCAGGAGGCCGAGCCGGGCGGCCGGCACCCGTCGGGGCCCCATCTGGTCCCGCACGCCGTCCCGCGCACCGGCCCGCATGCGGCTCCGGTCCCGGGCGTGGCGGCGGGTCCACAGGCAGGCCCGCGTACGGGGCCTCAGGCCGTCCCACAGACAGGACCGCACCAGAGCCCGTACGCGGTGCCCGGCACGGGCCCGCACGGCCTGGGGCAGCCCTCGGGGCCGCACGAGGACCATTCCCGGCGCGCGGCCCCCACCCATCCCACGGCTCCGGCCAGGCGGCCGGGGCGGCTGCCGATCGTGGCTGTCACGCTGGTGGCCGCCGCGGCCGCGCTGACGCTGGTCGCGATGATCATCTTCAACCACCGCGGCGACACCTGGTCGCGCTACGCCGCCAGCGCCGCCGCGCCGCTGGCCTTCGAGTACCCCGGCGACTGGACCGCGCGCACCCACCAGGACCTGTTCGCCGTGGCCTCGCCGCACGCCACCGAGTTCGAGTCGCTGTTCGTGGCCGGTCCGGGCGCCGACTGGTCGGCGATCTCCCAGATCGTCGCCGACGACCCCGACAGCGCCGTGGGGGTGTACGTCCAGGTCTCCGACACCCTCGACGCGGGCGGCGACTCCGAGCAGATGAAGAGCAAGATGGACAACCTGCTGCCCGGCCAGGTGGACCTGGGCAAGCCGGTCCAGGACCAGGCGGGCAGCAGCCCGGCCACCCGCTTCGACGGCGTGCTGCACGACCCGGCCGGCGGCACCCGGCTCGGGTTCGTCAGCTACGTCATCGACCGTCAGCCCAAGACCATGCTCGTGATGTACTTCTGCGCCAAGAACACCTGCGACGACGCCGTCCAGACGCGCATCAGGCAGAGCGTGCGCCCTTCGTAGACTTGTAACTGACTTGTGCCCGGCTTGACCTGGGTGTCCAAGCCGGGCATCGGCCGTCTACCCTCCGCCTGTGGGCATACGAATCGTCATCGCCGACGACCAGGCGATGGTCAGGGCCGGGTTGCGCATGGTCGTCGAGAGCGACCCCGGCATGGAGGTCGTCGGCGAGGCCGGCGACGGACGCGAGGCCATCGCGGTGGCCCGCCGCACCAGACCCGACATCGTCCTGATGGACATCTCCATGCCCCGGCTCGACGGGCTGGCCGCGGCCAAGGAGCTGCTGGACACGCCCTCGCCGCCCAAGGTCATCACGCTCACGACGTTCGACACCGACGAGAACCTCTACGCCGCGCTGCGCGCCGGCACCAGCGGGTTCCTGCTCAAGGTGTCGCCGCCCGAGCAGCTGCTGGAGGCGATCAGGGTGGTGCACGCCGGCGACGCGCTGCTCGACCCGGCCGTGACCAGCCGGGTCATCGCCACGTTCGCCGGGCGCGCCGACCCCACGCCCTCGCCGATGCTGGCCGAGCTGACACCGCGCGAGCTGGAGGTGCTGCGGCTGCTGGCCAGGGGGCTGACGAACGCCGAGATCGCCAGGGACCTGTACGTCGGCGAGGCCACGGTCAAGACGCACGTGGCCAGGGTGCTGATGAAACTGTGCCTGCGGGACCGGGCCCAGGCGGTCGTCTTCGCCTACGAATCAGGGGTTGTGCGCCCCGGTGCGGCCTGAGGTTTGACGGACAGGGGGGTACGTATGTGTATATTTTCCGTGAGAAGGCGGTAGCAACAGGAGATATTTCATGCCATCGTTCCCCCGGGTGCTGTTCGACGAGGCCCACAGCGAGTCGTGGACCATCCGCCGCGAGGTCGCCGAGACCATCAATCCCGCCCATCCCGACGACAACAGCTACGCGCGCGCGGCAGCCGCGCTGCGCCATCTGGGGCACGAGGTGCTCGCCCACACCGAGGGCGCCCTGACGGCCGGGGCGCTGTCCGGCCAGGACGTCCTGGTGATCGCCCACCCGTCCGGCGACCGGTGGGAGCGCACCACCGGCCACGGCAGCCCCGTCTTCGCCGCCGACGAGCTGGACGCCGTCGAGTCGTTCGTGGCCGAGGGCGGCGGGCTCGTGGTGCTGGCCGAGGAGGAGCAGGACAAGTACGGCAACAACGTCGCCGAGCTGCTCGCCCGCTTCGGCGTCGGCGTCGGTCACACGACCGTGCGCGACCCGAGGAACGCCCACCGCGAAGTCGCCACCTGGGTGCTCGCCGAGCGCGCCACGGGCGACGGCGTGCTGGCCGGCGTCCAGCGGGCCTGCTTCTACCGCTCGGGCGTCCTGACCGCCCCCGAGGAGGCGACGGTGCTGTTCGCCACCTCGGCCACCGCCGACCCGGCGGGCGCGTCGCTGGCCGTCGCCCTGCGGCACGGCAAGGGCCGCGTCGTCGTGTTCGCCGACTCCGACCTGTTCGGCGACGACTCGATCGAGGACTACGACCACCGCAGGCTCTGGGGCAACGTGATCACCTGGGCCGCCCGCGTCCCCGGCGGCGACGAGGCCGCCGGATCCCGGGACGAGGCCAAGGCCGCGCTGTTCGCCCGGCTCAAGGAGGCCGTGGAGGAGCTGCGCCCGCTGCAGGTCAAGGACGGCTCGGTGCCGGAGGAGAAGGAGCGGGCCAAGGCGCTGGTCGCCGAGATCGGCCGCCGCGTGGGCGAAATTTCGCCTTATTTCCCCCATGACGCCGCGTACCTCCAGGCCGTCCAGGACGACCTGGCCGCCTGGGCCGAGCAGGACCTCGGCGTGCCCGACTTCCTGCGCGCCCTGGACCTCTTCCACCCCGACACCCAGCGCGTGGACGGCCTGGAGCACGTCGTGGTGTTCCCCATGTACACCCAGAACGGCAACCTCGACCGCAACCTCGAAGCCGTCTGGATCCGCACCATCTGGCCCGACTGGCTGGCCCGGCTGGAGGCGGGCGGCTACGACAACCCGATGTTCGTGCCGATCGCGTTCGAGGACTTCACCTCCGGCTACGACACCCACTCGGCCGTGCTGTTCCCCGAGACGGTCGCGGTGCGCCAGGCCCCGGCCCGCTTCACCTGGGGCGGCATCTTCGCCGACCGCGAGTCCGCCCGGTTCCGCCGGGTCTCGGCGGCGGCCGCCGCCACGCTCCGGCTCGACCTGCCGCCGGACGCCGCCCGCCTGCTGGACTCCCAGCAGCTCGCCCAGGACACGTTCGTGCTGTGGGACCTGATCCACGACCGCACGCACAGCCACGGCGACCTGCCGTTCGACCCGTTCATGATCAAGCAGCGGATGCCGTACTGGCTGTACTCGCTGGAGGAGCTGCGCTGCGACCTGACGGCGTTCGGCGAGGCCGTGGAGCTGGAGGGCAAGGGCGTGCCGCACGCCCGGTACGTGCAGCTCGCCATCCTGTTCGACCGGCTGTTCAGGTTCCCGGTCACCGGTGACCGGGTGCGCAACTACGACGGGCTCGGCGGCCAGCTGCTCTTCGCGTACCTGCACCGCAACGACATCGTCCGCTGGACCGACAACCGGCTCACGATCGACTGGGAGCGGGTCGCGGACGGCGTGGCCGACCTGCGGGGCGAGGTCGAGAAGTTGTACCGCGACAGCATCGACCGGTCCAAGCTGGCCCACTGGCTGGCCGCGCACGAGCTGGTCAGCGCGTACGTGCCGCCGGCCCCCGGCTCGGTGTGGGCCAAGGGCGTCCAGGCCCTGCCCGAGGAGCAGAAGGCCAAGGTGGACGCGGTGCTGCCGGACGAGTTCCCGCTCAGCATGTTCTACGAGGCCCTGCGCCGTAAGCTGACAGACGTGGTCGAGTCGACTAAGGGGATCCGCGCATGATCATCCTGGTTACGGGGGCCGGCGGCCCCACCGGGGAAGCCGTTTCCGAGCACTTCCGCAAGCAGGGGCACACCGTGATCGGGGTCGACAAGGACGACGTCGACCTGCTCGACCGCGCGGCCGTCCAGGACCTCGCGGCCCGGATCGACGCCGAGCACGGCCGGGTCGACGGCGTGGTCCACCTGGTCGGCGGCTGGCGCGGCTCGCGCACGTTCGCCGACACCCGCCTGGAGGACTGGGACGCCCTGCACGACCTGCTGATCCGCACGCTCCAGCACGTGTCGCTGGCCTTCGAGCCGCTGCTGCGCAAGAGCGACAACGGCCGGTTCGTGATCATCTCCGCCAAGGCCGCCCAGCGGCCCACGGCGGGCGGCGCGGCCTACGCGGCGGCCAAGGCGGCCTCGGAGGCCTGGACGCTCTCCCTGGCCGACGCGCTGTCCGGCACGAACGCGGCAGCGGTCATACTGGTGGTGAAGGCCCTGGTCAACGACGCGATGAGGGCCGCGAAGCCGGAGGCGAAGTTCCCCGGCTTCACCGACGTCGGCGACCTGGCGGAGGCGATCGCCGGCCTCTACGACCGCCCCGCCGCAGACATCAACGGCACCCGATTGGACCTCACTTCTTGATCCCCCGGCACGACCCCCAGCTCAAGGCGTTCGCCAGCGACAACTACGCCGGCGTGCACCCGGAGATCCTCCAGGCCATCGTCCAGGCCAACGGCGGTCACCAGATCGCCTACGGCGACGACGTCTACACCGAGGCGCTGCAGCAGGTCTTCCAGCGGCACTTCGGCGACGGGGCGCGGGCCTGGCCGGTCTTCAACGGCACGGCGGCCAACGTGGTCTCGCTGCGCGCGATGACCGCCCACTGGGAGGCGGTCATCTGCGCCGAGAGCGCCCACATCCACACCGACGAGGGCGGCGCCCCCGAGGTGGCGGGCGGCATCAAGCTGCTCACCGTGCCCACGCCCGACGGCAAGCTCACCCCCGAGCTGATCGACCGCCAGGCGTGGGGCTTCGGCGACGTGCACCGGGCCCAGCCCAAGGTGGTGTCCATCTCCAACACCACCGAGTGGGGCACCGTCTACACGCCCGAGGAGATCGCCGCGATCTGCGCCCACGCGCACGAGCTCGGCCTGCTCGTCCACCTCGACGGCTCGCGGCTGACCAACGCCGCGGCCGCGCTCGACGTGCCGATGCGGGCCCTGACCACCGACGCGGGCGTGGACGTGCTCTCCTTCGGCGGCACCAAGATCGGCCTGCTGTACGGCGAGGCCGTCGTGGTGCTCAACCCGTCGGCGGCCACCGGCGTCGACTACATCCGCAAGACGTTCATGCAGCTGTCGTCCAAGATGCGGTTCGTCTCGGCGCAGTTCGAGGCGCTGCTCTCGGGCGACCTGTGGCTGCGCAACGCGCGGCAGGCCAACGCCATGGGGCGGCGGCTGGCCGAGGCCGTGGGGCGCATCCCGGGCGTCACACTGCCCCGGCCCGTGGAGGCCAACGCGGTCTTCGCGATCCTGCCGGCGGACGTCACCGAGCGGCTGCAGAAGCGCTTCCGCTTCTACACCTGGAACGAGGCGACCGGCGAGGTGCGCTGGATGTGCGCCTTCGACACCACCGAGGCGGACGTCGACGCGTTCGCGGCGGCGGTCGCCGAGGAGATGCGGGCCTGACCGGCGGTCAGGAGGCGTGCCGCTCCGCCTGCGTGGCCAGGCGGGCGGCCTGCCAGCCGCCCATCCCGTGCACGCCGGGCCCCGGCGGCGTCGAGGACGAGCAGAGGAACACCCCCGGCAGCGGGGTGCGCCACGGCGCGGCCGACCAGACCGGCCGCCGCACGAGCTGGACCAGGTCGTTCAGCCCGCCGCCGATGTCGCCGCCGACCAGGTTGGGGTTGCCCGCCTCCAGGGCGGCGGGGCCGGTCGCGTGCCTGGCCAGCACCCGGTCGCGGAAGCCGGGCGCGTACCGCTCGATCTGGGCCTCGACGGCGTCCGTCATGTCCGCCGCCGAGCCGTTGGGGACGTGGCAGTAGGCCCACAGCGTGTGCCCGCCCCTGGTCGGATCGGCCGCGTACGGCTGCACGACCAGCACGTACGGGCGGGGCGAGTGCCGTCCGGCGGCGACCTCCGCCTCGGCGAGCGCGATCTCCTCCAGCGTCCCGCCCAGGTGCACGGTCCCGGCCCGCGCGACCTCGGGGTCACGCCAGGGCACCGGGCCGTCGAGCGCCCAGTCCAGCTTGAAGACGCCGGGCCCGTACCGGTAGCGGCGCAGGCCGCGGCGGTAGCCGGCGGGCAGGTCGGCCATCGCGAGGAACTGCCGGGGCGTCACGTCGAGCACCACCGTCCGGGCGTCGAGCTCGTCGAGCCGCTCGACCCGGTGGCCCGTCACCGCCTCGCCGCCCAGCGACCGCAGCTCGGCCACCAGCGCGTCGGCCAGCACCTGCGAGCCGCCGCGCACGACCGGCCAGCCCACCAGGTGGGCCAGCGCCCCGAGCACCAGCCCGTAACCGGCGCTGACGGGGGAGCGCAGGTCGAGCATGGAGTGCGCGGCCAGCCCGGCCAGCAGCGCCCGCCCCTCGACGGTGCGCAGCGCCCGGCGGCCGAACGTCGTGGCCGGCAGCGCTGCCGCGGCCCCGAACCCGGCCGCCCGCGCGAACGTGCCCGGCCCGGCCCGCCACGGCCCGAGCGGGCTGAGCAGCACCTCCATGAGCGGGAACCCGGCCCGCGCCGCCGCCCCCGCGGTCGCCTGCCAGACCCGGCCGTCCCTGCCGAGCCCTTCGGCCGTACGGGCCGCGTCGCGGTGCAGCAGCACGGCCGGACGGTCGTCGAGCGGATGGGCCGCGGCCACCGGCGGATGGGCGAACTCGACCCCCTTGAGGTCGAGCGCCCGCATCGCCGGCGAGGCCAGCGCCATCGCCATCACGGTGGCGCCCAGGTCGTGCACCCGTCCGGGCAGCGTCAGCTCGCCCGAGCGCAGCCCGCCGCCGAACCGGTCGGCCGCCTCCAGCAGCAGCACCTCGCGCCCGGCGCGGGCCAGCATGACCGCGGCGATCAGCCCGTTGGGGCCCGACCCCACGACGACCGTCTCAGCCCTTGCGGTGACCATGGCGCCCGCCCTTCCGCGCTCCGGGGCTCCAGCCTCTCACGCCGCCCCGCGCGGGGGTTCAGGAGGCCAGGATCGACGGGTACGGCTGCGCGCCCCGCTGCTTGAGCAGATCGGTCATCAGCTTGATCTCACCGCTCTGCCCCTGGACGATCTTCTGGGCCATGCCGGCCACCTCGTCCCGCTTGGACAGCTTGAGCAGCCCCTCGGCCATCTCCACGCCGCCCTCGTGGTGGCGGATCATGAGCTGCAGGAACAGCACCTCGGCCTGGACGCCCTGCAGCTCCTTGAGCTTGGCCAGCTCCTGCGGCGAGGCCATGCCGGGCATCGCGCCCGCGGCCGTGCCCGCAGCCGTGCCCGGCGCCGCGGGCGTGGCGCCGTGGCCGTGGCCCGCCATCCAGGCCATCGGGCGCTGGTCGGTCGCCTGGTCGAGGCCCCACTGCTGCAACCAGCCCTGGAACATGCCGCGCTGGTTGGACTGCGTGGTGATGATGTCGAAGGCGAGGTTCCTGATCTCCTTGGCCGGGCCCTTGTCCCGGATGACGAACGCCATCTCCACGGCCTGCGCGTGATGCGTGGCCATGTCGCGGGCGAACCCGGCTTCGGGCGAGGAGTCCCCGGGCGTGGAGTCGCGGCCGAACAGCAGGAACGCCGCGGCGAGGAGCACCAGCACGGCGCAGACGATCAGAACGGGTTTTCTGGCGGGCTTTTCCATGGCCAGTCCAGCGTACCCATCCCCGCGCAAGCTGTGATCCGACGCTTATGCGCCTCTTATTCTCCGCATACGCCGGTAGGGCATAGGGTGACCGGAGTCAGGTACGCCGATGGAGGGACGATGACGAAGGAGAAGGCGCAGGCGCGGCGCGAGCATCTGCAGAAGATGCGGGCCGAGCAGCAGCGCAAACAACGCCGCGCCGCACTGCTCATGTGGGGGACGGGCGGTCTCATCGTCGTGCTCCTCGTCGGCGTGGTCGGCATCTACCTGGTCAACCAGGCGCGCGCGACCTCGCTCGACGCGGTGACCAACTACAAGTACGAGGCCGGCCAGCACGTCGCCAAGACGGTCACCTACAAGGAGACCCCGCCCGTCGGCGGCGAGCACAACAACTACTGGCAGCAGTGCGCGGTCTACGACAAGCCGATCCACAACGAGCACGCGGTGCACTCGCTGGAGCACGGCGCGGTCTGGATCACCTACCGCCCCGACCTGCCCAAGGCGCAGCTCGACGCGCTGAAGGACGTGGCCACCTCCACCGGTCAGCAGGACTACATGCTGGTCAGCCCCTACCCGGGCCTGCCGGCGCCGATCGTCGCCTCGACGTGGGGCCACCAGCTCAAGCTCCAGGACCCGTCCGACCCCAAGCTCCCGGCCTTCATCAAGAAGTACCAGAACGGCCGTGACACCCCCGAGCCGGGCGCCATCTGCGGCGGCCAGGACGCCATCACCACCACGTCCGACCAGGCCCCGCTGCCGCCCGCGCCGACGGGCAACACCCCGATGGAGACGCTGGCGCCCTCGCCCAGCCAGTCCAAGTAACACCCCTTCGCGACACGTCCGCACGTCACCATCCAGGTGATCCCGTTCACGGCGGGGGCGCACGTGGGTTTCGACAGCACCTTCCGGCTCATGGAGTTCGA
>NZ_JBEZGC010000034.1:0-56487 GCF_040649795.1 Nonomuraea sp. NPDC048881 | reverse complement strand
CGTTCGACACGGGTGCCTGGCGTCAGCAGGACACCGGCACGGCCCCGGTGTCGGTCAAGAAGTAGCACGCGCGCACGACGAGAAGGGCGTTCCCCACGGGGGGACGCCCTTCTCGCATGTTCAGAGCACCGAACCCGACGGCCCGGTCGTCATCGTGACCCCCGACCCGGCGAACTCGCCCACGTCGGCGACCGCCGCCTGCCCCTCCTCGCTGCTCATCGCCGCGATGAACGCCTGCTCGTCGTCCCAGGTCAGCACCGCGACCAGGTGGTAGGCGGGCCGCTGACCGCCGCCGGCCACCGGCCGCTGGACGGTGTAGCCCCGCAGGCCCGGAAGCTTGGCCGCCAGGGGCGCGTGGATCTCGTCGTAGTGCCGGTCGAAGGCCGCGACGTCCTCGGGGTGGTGGTAGAGAACGATGAGCTGGAATGCCATGGTCCGCCTCCGGATCGTGATGTCCTGTCACGAAACCACACCCCGGCGGCCCCGTGGAAGCCCGCGCGGCGGCGGGGTCAGCCCGGTACGCGGGTGACCAGGATGCCGTCGTCGTCGCTGAACAGCTCGGCCCCCGGCGAGAACGTGACGCCGCCGAACGTCACCGGCACGTCCCGCTCGCCCGTGCCCGTCTTGCCGCTCTTACGCGGGTTGGAACCCAGGGCCTTCACGCCGAGGTCGAGCTCGCGCAGCGCGGTCACGTCCCGGACGGCGCCGTGGATCACCACGCCCGCCCAGCCGGCCGCCACCGCCCCGCCCGCGATCATGTCGCCCATCAGCGCGGCGTGCAGCGAGCCGCCGCCGTCCACCACCAGGACCCGGCCCTCGCCGGGCTCCGACAGGACCGCCTTGAGCAGGGCGTTGTCCTGGTGGCAGCGCACGGTGACGATCGTGCCGTGAAAGGCGCGGCGGCCGCCGTACTGGCGCAGCTGCAGGTCGCAGGAGTCGAGCTCGTCGCCGCGCTCGTCGTACAGGTCCGCGGTGTTCATGGGGGCCCTTCCCGGCGGGGGTGTCAGCGGTCGCGTTCATGCTGCCACGCCGGGCCCGCCGCAGAGGGGCCGGGCGGGAAGCGTTTCCCACGTTTTCCCAACCGGCGGCCGCGGCCTACCCCGGCGGTCCGAGCCGATCGATGCTGTGGCGGAACGCATGCCACGCGATCGTGTACCAGGGGAGTACGCATGGGGTTACGAAGGTGGACGGCCGTCCTGGCAGCGGCGTCGCTGGCCGTGGGCGGCCTGGCCGGCACGGTGTGGACGCCGCCGCAGGCGGTCGCCGAAGCGGTGGACGCCGCCACCGCGTGGATGGTCAAACCCCTGTTCCGGCTACGGGGCACCACCGGCACCGACAACACGCTGTTCACCTCCTGGGAGACGGAGTACGACAACGCGGTGACGAAATGGGGTTACACCCCTGAGGGGCAGGTGCTGCACGTCTCGCGCGAGGCGGTGACCGGGCTGTCGCCGGTCTCCGGCCTGCGCAAGCCGGGCGGCGACCGCATCTTCACCCTCGACCAGAGCGAGCGCGACCAGGCCGTCGCGCAGGGCTACGTGAACGAGGGAGTGCGCTTCCACGCCCAGGCCGCGGCAGGGGACGGGCTGCTCCCGGTCCACCAGCTCGTCAAGGGCCCCTCCCACCGGTACGCGGTCGGCGAGGCGGAGAAGGCGCGCGCACTCGCCGAGGGCTGGACGTACCAGAAGGTCGCCTTCTACGGACGGGGTTCGTTCAGCAAGAAGCTGCTGCTCAACGGCGAGTTCACCACGGACGCCGCGTCATGGGAGGCCGCCGGGCCGACCACGACGGCGGTGGAGAACGGCGTGCTCAAGGTCACCGTGGCCGACGGCACCACCGAACCGGGGCAGGCCCAGCTGCGCCAGCTCGGGCGCACGTTGCAGGCCAAGAAGACGTACACGCTCTCCTTCGACGCCCACGCCGGCGCCGCGGCGACCGTCAAGGCCGTGCTCTGCGAGGACGCCGAGACCTGCCCGGAGATCTTCGCCACGGACGTGGAGCTGCCGGACCAGCCGCAACACTTCTCCTACACCTTCGACTCCACCGCCGACACCACCACCGGGGCGCTCACCTTCCAGTTCGGCGGCCAGGGCGCGCTGACGGCCTTCCTGGACAACGTCTCGCTGACCGAGCAGAAGTGGACCGTCTCCACCGATCCCCGGCAGACCGAGGCCGAGGCGCTGGCCTCCGCCGAGGCCACGGGGCAACTGGTGGAGGTGCTGGCCGAGCGGGGCGAGACGCGCGAGGTGTACGCCACCCCCGAAGGCACGATGTACGTCAACGACCGGCTCGCCCCGATCAGGAAGAAGCAGGGCGACACGTGGGTCCCCCTGTACAACGGCCTGCGGTTCCAGGACGGGACGGTCCGGCCGTACTCCTCGCTGGTGGACCTCGGGCTGTCGGCCGGCGGGACGGGGCCGATGGCCACGCTCACCCGCTCCGGCCACACCATGTCGCTGACCTGGCCGACCGCGCTGCCCACGCCGAGCCTGGACGGCGACACCGCCGTGTACGCCGGCGTGCTCGGGCCGGACGTGGACCTGCGCGTGCGGGCCACCGCGGACGGCTTCGCGCACACGCTGGTGGTGAAGACCCCTGCCGCCGCCCAGGACCCCCGGCTGGCCAGCCTGACCCTCGGCCTGTCCGCGCCGACGTTGACGGTGAGCACCGGCGCCGACGGCACGCAGGAGGCGGTCGACCCCGACAACGGCGCGGTGATCTTCGAGGCGCCCAAGCCCGTCATGTGGGACTCGGCGCCCGCGCCGCCCGCCGCGGGCACGGGCGCCGTGGGCGAGGACGGCCCCGTCGACCCGCCGACCACGCACGCCACGGACGGCACCCCCGGCGACGCGTCGAAGATCGCCACGATCGGCACCGAACTGGGCCAAGGACAGCTCACGCTGACCCCCGACCCGGCCATGCTGACCGCGGCCGACACGACGTTCCCCGTCTACATCGACCCGATGTACCGCACGCCGATGAGCTCGGCGAACCTCATGGTGGCCAGCAGCGGGTTCGAGATCTACAACTTCACCAAGGACCAGGGCATGGGCCGATGCCCGATCGGCCTGCCCTCCAGCGGCAAGAGCTGCGGCTCCCCGCACAGGAAGCGGCTGTTCTACCGCATCCCCACCGGCTGGCTGGCCGGCAAGCAGGTGCTGTCCGCCGAGTTCCACGTCCGGGAGGTGTGGGCCGCCTCCGGCAGCAAGCGGCCGGTCAACATCCACCTGGCCAAGGCGTTCGGCAAGAACTCCACCTGGAACTCCACCTCCGACAACTGGCTGCGCAAGCTGGACAGCCGCAACGTGGCCAAGGGGTGGTCGGGATGCGCCGCCAAGTCCTGCCCGGCCGGTGACGTGCTGTTCAACGTGACCTCGGGCGTCAAGGAGGCGGCGCAGAAGGGCTGGCGGGACACCACGTTCGGCCTGCGCGCCGCCGACGAGGGCGACCAGCTCGGCTGGAAGCGGTTCGAGTCGCGCGCCTACCTGCGCGTGCACTACAACCGGCCGCCGCTGCAGCCGAGGATGAGCCAGCTGGAGATGGAGCCGGGCGGCCCGTGCAAGGGGCCGGGCGACCCGTCGGTGTTCAACTGGTCCACGCCGAAGCTGATCGCCAAGAACCTCCGCGACCCCGACACCTACAACCGCACGGCCGACAAGGTCCAGGCCGAGTTCCTGGTGTCGTGGAAGAACGCCGCCGGCCAGAACAAGGAATGGCGGTACCTCACGCCGGCCAAGAGCGCCAGGTCCGGCAAGGCGGGCAACAGCTTCATGGCGCAGGTGCCGCGCGGGCTGCTGCCGGAGAACACCGTCGTCAACTGGCAGGTCCGCGCCCAGGACAGCCGCAAGGGCAAGGGGCCGTGGAGCTCGGCCGGGGCGGCGACCGCCTGCTACTTCGTCTTCGACACCAAGGCGCCGCCGCTGCCGGTGATCACCTCGTCCGGCGCCGACGGGTACGTCGCGGAGAACCCCCTCGACCCGGCGCAGACGCCGCAGGACGGCATGGGCCGCTACGGCCGGTTCGTCATCACCTTCGACCCGTCGGTGACCGAGTGGGCGTACGCGGTCAACGACGACCCCACCCAGTTCCGCAAGAGGACCGCGGGCAGCGCCACCGAGACGGTGCAGATCCTGCCCAAGGTCGTCGGCAGCAACAGCCTCTACGTCCGCGTCAAGGACCAGGCGGGCAACTACTCCAAGGGGTCGGCCGTCTACCGGTTCCGGGTCGCGCCCGGCCGCGGGCCGAAGGCCCACTGGAAGCTCAACGACCCGGCCGGATCCACCACCCTGGCGGAGACCGGCGGCCGCTACCCGGCCCGTACCACGGGCACGCCGCAGCTCGGCGTGGCCGGTTCCCGCGGCACGGCGATGGCCGGCAACGGCACCAACGCCTACGCCCGCACCGACGCCGCGGTGCTCGACACCACCAAGAGCTTCACGGTGACGGCGTGGGCGAAGCTGCCGGACGTCCTGCCCTCGTCCTACGCCACCGTGCTGGCCCAGGACGGCGCCAACGTGTCCGGCTTCTGCCTGCGCTACGACGCGCCGAACCGCAAATGGGTGTTCTGGCGCATGAACGCCGACTCGACCTCGGCGGGCTCGGCCAGCGCGTGGTCGGCGAGACAGGCCAGACCCGGCGAGTGGACGCACCTGATGGGCGTCTTCGACTCGGTGGCCAAGAAGGTGCGCATCTACGTCAACGGCGAGCCCGGCACGGAGATGGACTACACCGGCGCCTGGGCGGCCAACGGCCCGCTCACCATCGGCCGCGTCCTGTGGGGCGCCCAGCAGCTCGACCACTTCCCCGGCAAGATCGACGACGTCCGCGTCCACGACCGGATCGTCAGCGTCGAGGAGGCGGCGGCGCTGTCCAAGGAGATGCTGACGGTGACGCACAAGTGGCACCTCAACAACGTCCCCGACGACAGCGGCGAGGCGCCCAGAACCCCCGTCAAGCTGTACGGCGCGGCCCGCTTCGTGGCCAAGACCCCCATGAGCAACAGCGTCGTGCCCGGCTCCCTGCGCCTGCCGGGCGCGACCGGCGACTACGCGGCCGTCGAGTCGGCCGTGCTCGATCCGCGGGAGAGCTTCACCCTCTCGGCCTGGGTGGAGACCAGCGGCCAGGCGCGCAAGGCGATGACCCTGCTGAACCTGCCCATGGCCACCGGCAGCGCGCTGACGGTGAAGTTCGACCCCGCCCGCGGCGACCCGGACATGGGCGAGACCGGCCGGTACGTCGTGGAGATCCCCGGCGGCACCGTCGTGGAACACCCCGCCTTCCACACCGGGTTCGGCGACTGGGACCACCTGGCGATCGTCTACCGGGCCCGGGAGAAGACGCTGGAGTTCTGGGTGAACGGCACGCTCGAAGCGGCTCCGGAGGCCGAGGTCAAGTCCTACCGCAACGACGTCACCCTGGCGGGCCCCATCACCTCGGCCCAGCTCGGCCGCGGCGGGACGGGCCTGAACTGGTCGGGCCACGTCGACGACGTGTGGGTGCTGCGCGGCCCCGCGGACGGCAGCCTGATCGACCTGCTGTCCCTGTGGTCGGAGATGACGACCGTCTCCGAAGACGCGCTCAACGACAACACCCCCGACTGACCCCGGTGCGGGGGCGCCGCGCCGGCGCCCCCGCCGTCCCTCCTGCCGCTTCCGCTCTCTTCCCTGGGAGGTACGGCATGCGCGTCCATGCCGCACGCCGACGTCGCTCTTCCTGGTCCCGGCTGCTCCGCGCGGCCCTCACGTTGCTGCTCACGGCCGGCCTGATGGTGGTGCCGGCGACGCTCCCCTCCGCGAGCGCCGCCGCCGAGCGGGATCGGCCCAAACCCGTCGACCGGGAACGGGTCGTGCCCGGCCGGCCCGCCGCGGTGAAACCACGGATCACCGAACCGAAGGCCCCCGACCCCGTGGCGGCCTGGCCCGCGCCCGGCACGGTCGAGGTGGACCTGGCGGCCGCCCCGGCGTCCGCCGCCGCCGCCCGCAAGGCGGGCACGCTGTCCGCGACGGCGGCCGACGCCGCCTCCGCGGCCGGGCGGGTGCGGATCCAGACCCACGACCGCGAGGCCTCGCAACGCGCGGGGGTCGGCGGCCCGGTCTTCACCGCGGCCCGCACGTCGGGACCGCCGGGCAAGGTCACGATGAAGGTGGACTACGCCCCCTTCGCCGAAGCCTACGGAGGCGGCTTCGGTTCCCGGATGCGCCTGGCGGCCCTGCCCGCATGTGCCCTGACCAGCCCGGACAAGGCCGAGTGCCGCCGGGCCGTGCCGCTGAAGGGCCGCAACGACACCGCGACCAGGACGCTCAGCGCCGACGTCGACCTCGCCGCCGAGCCGATGGTGCTGGCCGTGACCTCCGGGACGTCGGGGGACAAGGGCGACTTCGGCGTCACCTCGCTGTCGCCGTCGGCGACCTGGCAGGTCAGCCCGCAGACGGGCGACTTCACCTGGTCCTATCCGCTGCGGGTGCCGCCGGTGCCGGGCGGGCTGGTGCCGAACCTGGTGGTCAACTACTCCGCGGCCGCCATCGACGGGCGCACCGCGACCACCAACAACCAGGCGTCCTGGCTCGGTGACGGCTTCGAGCTGTCGCCCGGGTACATCGAGCGCAAGTACAAGTCCTGCAAGGACGACGGCGTCCCCAAGGACCCGACCTACCAGGTCGAGCCGATGGACCAGTGCTGGGCCTACGACAACGCCACGCTCGCCCTCGGCGGATCGGGCGGCGAGCTGGTCCCGACCGGCCCCGACACCTGGGTCCTGGCCAGGGACGACGGCACCCGGGTCCAGCGCCTCACCGGCACCGCCGCCGACACCGCCAACGGCGACGACGACAACGAGTACTGGCGCGTGACCACCGCCGACGGCACCCAGTACTACTTCGGCAAGAACCGCCTGCCGGGCTGGACCGCCGGCAAACCCCAGACCAACTCCGCCTGGGACGTCCCGGTGTTCGGCGACGACGCCGGCGAACCCTGCCACAAGGACGCCTTCAAGGACTCCTGGTGCCGTCAGACCTGGCGGTGGAACCTCGACTACATCGAGGACACCCACGGCAACGCGGTGACCTTCCACTACGCCAAGGAGCAGAACCGCTACGGCCGCAACCTGCGCGCCGCCGACGAGACCGCCTACGACCGCGGCGGCTACCTGACCTCCATCCAGTACGGCCTGCGCACCGGCGACCTGTTCCCGGCCACGCCGCCCGCGCGGGTCGACTTCACCAACGCCGAGCGCTGCCTGCTGACCGCGGCCGAGTGCGCCGACATCTCCGCCCATCCGGCCCGCTGGCCGGACGTGCCCTGGGACATGAACTGCGACGAGGGCACCGAGTGCAAGGACGGCAAGGGGACGGCCTCGCCGAGCTTCTGGACCCGCAAGCGCCTGACGAAGGTCACCACCAAGGTCGTCAACGCGGCCGGCACCGGCCACCGCGACGTGGACTCCTGGGAGTTCAAGCACCTGTGGGGCATCGCCGACGTGGACCGGCAGCTCAAGCTCACCGACATCGTCCACACCGGGCACGCCGGCGCGGCGCCGGTCACCATGCCGCCGGTGAGCTTCGTCTACCAGCAGCTGGCCAACCGGGTGGACAAGCTCGGCGACGACGTCGGCCCGTTCGTCAAGGAGCGGGTGGCCTCGATCCAGAACGAGACCGGTGGCAAGCTCGACGTCACCTACTCGGGGATGGACTGCAGCCCCTCCGACCTGCCGCAACCGGCGAGCAACCGGCGGCTGTGCTTCCCGACGTTCTGGCAGAACTCCAACGGCGGCGCCGACCCGAGCCTGGACTGGTTCCACAAGTACGTCGTCCGCGAGCTGATCCAGACCGACCTGACCGGCGGCGGCTCGGACATGGTCACCCGCTACGACTACAGCATCGGCAAGCCCGCCTGGCACTACGCCGACGACGACGGCATCACGCCGGAGAAGTTCAAGACCTGGTCGAACTGGCGCGGCTTCGACAAGGTCCGGGTGATCGGCGGGGCCACCAGCGCGGCCGACGGCGGCACCCCGTCCCAGACCGACTACTGGTACTTCCAGGGCATGAACGGCGACCGCGCGGCGGTCTCCGGCGGCGCCAAGACCGTCACCGTGGACGACGGCGAGGGCGGCACGTACACCGACCACGAGTCCCTGCACGGCACGACCCTGCGCACCGTGACCTACGACAAGGCCGGCGGCGTGCCGGTGAGCAAGTCGATCAGCACGCCGTGGTACCACCAGACGGCCTCCAGGTCCCGCCCGTGGGGCACGATCACCGCCAACGTGACCGGCACCAGGTCCACTCGCACCTTCGGCCTGGTCGGCCTGTCCTGGCAGCAGACCCGCTCGACCGTGACCGAGTTCGACCTGACCACCGGCGCCGCGCTGACCACCGACGACGAGGGCGAGGTGGGCGTCGCCGGCGACGAGGAGTGCACCAGGACCGAGCTGACCGCCGACGGGGCGCGGGTGCTGCGCCTGCCGGCCCGGGTGACCACGGTGGCCCGCCGCTGCGCCGACACCCCGAACCTGCTCACCGACCTGATCGCCGACGCGCGCACCTACTACGACGACAAGGCGTTCAAGGCCGCGCCCGCGCACGGCGACGTGACCAGGACCGAACGCGGGAACGCCGCCTCGGCGACCGCGATCACCGGCTACCAGGTGATGGCCCGGTCGACCTACGACGACCTGGGACGCCCCAAGACCGTCGCCGACGCCGCCGGGCTGACCACCTCGACCGACTACACCGAGACGCACGGCGTCACCACGCAGGTGGTCACCACCACCCCGCGGGCCCGCGCCGACGACCCCGACTCGGCCATGGTCACGACCCGGGTGCTCGACCCGGCGTGGGGCCTGGCGACGCGTGAGACCAGCGCGGCCGGCAAGGTGACCATCGCGCAACGGGACGCGCTGGGCCGCACCGCGAAGGTCTGGGGGCCGGGCCGCACGACGAGCATGACGCCCGACAACGAGTACCAGTACCTGGTCGACGCCGGCGCGATCGTGGCCGTGGGCGCGAAGACGCTGACCAGCGAAGGCGGCCAGCAGACGTCGTACACGCTGTTCGACGGGTGGCTGCGGCCCAGGCAGTCGCAGGCGCCCGGCAAGAACGGCGACACCAGGGGCCGGATCGTCTCCGACAGCGTCTACAACGGGGCCGGCCAGGTGCACTACACCTTCGCGCCCTACTACGCCGACGGCGACCCCGAGCCCAAGCGGTTCGGCGTGGCCACCGTGGGCGCGGTGGAGTCTCAGCTGTGGAACACCTACGACGGCCGCGGCCGGCTGCTGGCCGAACGGCTGCTGTCCGGCAACAGCGACGGCGACGTCAACGAGCTGTGGAACACCCGCTACGAGTACGGCGGCGACTGGACCAAGGTCGTCCCCCCGTCCGGCGGCACCCCGGTCACCACCTACACCGACGTGCACGGGCGTACCCGTGAGATCCAGCAGCAGACGGCCGCCGGGCCGGTCGTCACCAAGTTCGCCTACAACCACCGCGGCCAGCAGGAGTCGGTGACCGGCCCCGGCAACCAGGTCTGGTCCTACAGCTACGACCTGCTCGGCCGCCTGGTGCAGTCGAACGACCCCGACCGCGGCGTCGAGAAGACCGCCTACGACAACCTCGACCGGCCGGTCCTGATGACCGACGCCCGCAACCAGAAGATCGGCATCGAGTACGACGGGCTCGACCGCATGGTCGCCAAGTACGACGCCACCACGTCGTCGCCCGGCACCAAGGTCGCCGAGTGGGTGTACGACACCGTCCGCAAGGGCCAGCTCACCAGCTCCACCCGCATCGTCGGCAACGACCGGTACACCACGCAGGTGGAGGCGTACGACAACCTGGACCGCCCGCAGCGCAGCAGGGTGGTCCTGCCCGCCGTCGAGGGCGGCCTGGCGCCCGCCCAGGGGTACGTCTTCGACACCAGCTACAACCTCGACGGCAGCGTCGCCGCGAGCAGCAGCCCCGCCGTCGGCGGGCTGCCCGCCGAGAACATCGCCTACACCTACGACGACCTCGGCCGCCTGGTCTCCACCAAGTCCCAGCTGTCGACGTACCTCGTCGGCACCGACTACACCAAGACCGGCCGGGTCATCGGCCTGCGCATGCAGTCCGGCGGCGACGGCAAGCAGATCGACCAGACCTTCAGCTACGAGTTCGGCACCGGCCGCCTGGCCAAGGCCACCACCTGGCACTTCGGCATGGCCGGCACCGACCGCAGCACCCAGTACGCCTACCAGCCCGCCGGCAACATCACCCAGATCAAGGACACCTCCCGCGACGGCGTCGACAACCAGTGCTTCCGCTACGACGAGCTGTCCCGCCTGTCGGAGGCCTGGACCCAGGACGGCGACGCGGCCTGCGCCGCCACCGGCGCGACCGCCACCGTCGGCGGCCCGGCCCCCTACCGCGCCGCCTACACCTACGACGACACGGGCAACCGCCGCAGCGAGTCCCTCTACGGCGCCGGCCCGGCGGGCGGCGTCCAGCAGTCGGACCGCGCCTACGTCTACGACCCGGCCAAGGCCCACCGCCTCACCACGGTCCCCGGCGCCGCCTCCTTCGCCTACGACGCCTCCGGCAACACCGTCGAGCGCCGCACCCAGGCGAGCAACCAGACGCTGACCTGGGACGCCGAAGGCGAGCTCGTCAAGGTCGACGACGACAAGAAGGGCGAGACCCGCTTCCTCTACACCGCCGACGGCGAGCGGCTCATCCGGCGCGACAAGGACGGCACGACCCTGTACCTGCCCGGTCTGGAGGTGCACCTGGTCAAGGGGGCCACCAGCCCCACGGCCAGCCGCTACGTCGGCAACGCCATGCGGACCACCACCGGGGTCACCTACGTCCTCGGCGACCACCACGGCACCGCCGAACTGGCCGTCAACGCCGAGACCGGCGCCCTCAGCCAGCGCCGCTACACCCCCTTCGGAGCCCTGCGCGGCAGCCAGGGCGCCTGGCCCCAGGACCACCAGCGCGGATTCGTCGGCGGCATCAACGACGCCGGCACCGACCTGACCACGCTCGGCGCCCGCAGCTACGACCCGCTCACCGGCCGCTTCATCTCCGTCGACCCCCTCATCCAGATGGGCGACTCCCAGCAGATGAACGGCTACAACTACGCCAACAACAATCCCCCCACGCTCGCCGACCCGACGGGCAAGAAACCCTGCTGCACCGGCGTCGGCTGCTTCCACTCCATCGCGCCGCCCTGCGGGCCGGGCGAGGACCACGACAACCCGGATTGCGAAGGCCCCTGCGATCGGGACGGCGCCAGAAAACGCCTCAACAACGCCCGCGACTCGCAACAGAACGAGCGGCAGCAACAGCAGCAGATCGCCAAGCGGAACGCGGTGCTCGAAGCCTTGAAGGCCGCAGGCATCGGGTTCATCAAAGATTTTCTGAAAATAGATGACATAAAAGGCTGTTTAGGCGGCAGCGTCGGCAGTTGCGTCAGCCTGATCCTGGAATTCGTGCCGGCCAAGAAGATCGGCGGCCTGATCTGGAAACTGGCCACCAGGGTCCGGATGGGCATCAAGATCTACAAAAAGGTCCAGGGCGCCGTCAAGGCGGCCCGCCGCGCCATCGAAGCCATCGACGCCAAGATCGACGACATCAACAAGAAAATAGCCGCCCTGGACGGCCTGATAGCCCGAGCGGGTAAACGCAGCAAGAATCCGTCAGCGACACGTGGCCCGGGTGACTCCTGCGGTGGTCCCAACAGCTTCGCTCCCGACACCAAGGTCCTGCTCGCCGACGGCTCCAGCAAGCCCATCGAGCGGCTGAAACCTGGCGACAGAGTTCTGGCCACCGACCCTCAGACCGGAACCACCGAACCCAAGGCCATCCTCGCCGCCATCGTGGGTCAAGGCTCCAAGAACCTCGTCGGCATCACGGTGGACACGGATGGCGCTTCTGGAAAAGCCACCGGCGACATCATCGCCACCGACGGCCATCCCTTCTGGGTGGAGAGCGAGAACGCCTGGCGGGACGCCAAGGACCTACGTCCGGGCCAGCTTCTGCGGACTGCCGCCGGCACCCACGTCCAGATCGCCGCAGTCAAGCGCTGGACCGCTCAGGCCCGCGTCCACAATCTCACCGTCGCCGGGATTCACACCTATTACGTGCTCGCCGACGCGACACCGGTCCTCGTTCACAACTGTGACCTGCGGATCATCACGTCCGACCAGGACATCAGGCACAACCGCACCTCCGTCGCGATCGCAGAAGAGGGATACGGATTCAGCGGAGTGTACGATCCTGACTCGGGTCTCCTGGTGGCACGGCTCAGCAGCGGACCGCATGCCCTGGTTGACCGCTACGGAGGGCATGGCGATACCAATGACACATATTTCGGTGGTTCCGGGAATACCGTCGGCTTCGTGGCGCTGGTGAGAAACGGCGGCCTCGAAGTCAAGTGGAACTCGGTCAGCGTCAACTACACGAACTTCGGAGACAGGGCTGCGCCGATGGCACACCGCCAGCCGATTCTGGATACCCTGCGACGGATCACCGGCCTCGATGTTTCGGGATGACCTGACGATCGGCGGCCTGCTCGTTCCGCCCGCCCTGACCTCGTTGATCAGGGCGGGCGGGTGGGTCCCGCCGCGGAGGCGGCAGACTCTTCTGGAGGTCTTCGGTGACGAGCCCGAACAACCGTCCTTCTACGACCTTCCGGATCTGGCCCGCCAGAACGCCTCCTGGCAGCGACGCGATGTGGAGGAGGTGTTCGGCGTCCCGATCGAAGGAGAAAGTCTCGGAATCGAACCGTCGCTCTCGATACTGATCGCGGATCTGGGTATCGACATGCCGATCGCCTTGGACTACCGCGACACGGCTGGACCTCCGCCGGTGCTCTACCTGACGTTTTCCCCGGAGGCGAGGTGGATCAAGGTGGCATCCGGCATCGAGGCTCTCATCGGCGTTCTTTACGCCGATGAGAAGTGATTCCCGGACGACAGGATCCTGCAGTGATGTCATTGTCGCATTCCTGTGACCGAAGGGGCGGGCAATACCTCCGTGACGGAATGCGACTTACCGTATCGACGGGAAGGGTATTCATATCGTTCCCGCATCGCTCAGGCGTCGGACTCGCCAAGGTTTTTTCGTGGAACAGCTTGATTTGTCTCGGTTGAATATCGGTTGACCGCGGGCTTCGACAGTCGGTCAATCATGGGGAGGTGATCAATTCACCGAACGACGGCGTCCGAGTGCTGGGGGCGGTCGAGTTCAGGTGGGCGGGGGCGCCGGTGGTGTTGCGCAGGCGGCAGCAGCGGCTGTTGCTCGGCGTGCTGGCTCTGTCGGCCGGCCGGGTCGTCCCGCTCCAGCGCCTGGCCGAGGTGCTCTGGCCCGAGGGGGCGCCGCAGGGCGCGCGCAGGCAGGTCCAGGTGCTCGTCTCCCGGCTGCGCGGCCTGCTCGCGGACGCCGCCGGGACCGACGTGGAGGTGTTCGCCACCGGCTCCGGCTACGGGCTGCGCATCGACCCCATGGCCGTGGACGCCCACCGGTTCGCCGTGCTGAGGGAGCGGGCCGGGGGCAGTGACGACGACGAGGAGAAGGCCGGGCTGCTGCGGCAGGCGCTGGAGTTGTGGCGTGGCCCGGTGCTCGACGAGGCGGCCGTAGGGGCCGCTCGCGACACGCTCTGCGTCCGGCTGGAGGAGGCTCGGCGCGAGGCGATCGAGGAGCACGCCGAGGCGTCGTTGCGGCTCGGCC
Source organism: Nonomuraea sp. NPDC048881 (assembly GCF_040649795.1). Taxonomy (NCBI): domain Bacteria; kingdom Bacillati; phylum Actinomycetota; class Actinomycetes; order Streptosporangiales; family Streptosporangiaceae; genus Nonomuraea; species Nonomuraea sp. NPDC048881. Next base: position 42,784 of record NZ_JBEZGC010000034.1, on the reverse strand, counting down.
GGCACCGGCAGGTCCTCGGCGCGCTGGCCGAGGAGGTGGCGACCGCACCCACCCGTGAACGGCTGGTGGGCCTGCTGATGCTCGCGCTCTACCGCTCCGGCCGCATCGCCGAGGCCCTCGACGCCTTCGAACGGTCACGCGCCCACCTGAACGACGAGCTGGGGCTCGATCCCGGCCCCGCCCTGATACGGCTGCGCCTGGACATCCTGCGCGGCGACCCCCGCCTCGGCGGCCGGTCAGGGCAGGGCGGCGTCGGCGGCCCCGAGAACGTCAGGCGGTCCGGCGACCTGGAGGGGGAGGGGCTGGTGATGCTCGGCCTGGGCCGGATCCGCTTCGCCCAGGACCGCTTCGCCGAGTCCGTCGCCGCCTACGAGGAGGCCCGGCGGGCCTTCCAGCGGCTCGGCGACCGGCGGCATCTGGCGGCCGCACTGTCCGGGCTGGGCACCGTGCGGGCCGAGGGCGGCTGGTTCGCCGAGGGGGAGACCGACCTGCTGGAGGCGGCCTCGCTCTGCTCCGCCCTCGGTGACCAGGCCGGGCACGCGCACGCCATCTACATGCTGGGCTTCGTGGAACGCGAACGCGGCGACGACGAGCTGGCGCTGTGGCTGCTCGGCCGGGCGCTGCAGACGTACCAGAAGATCGGTGACCTGCGCTGCCAGGCCCTGCTCCAGCGCAGCATCGGCCTGGTGCACCGGGCGAGGGGCGAGTACGGGCACGCCGCGACCAGGACGCGCGAGTCCCGCCGCCTGTTCGCCGCCCTGTCCGACCCGCACGGGACGGCCTACGCCGACCAGTCCCTGGCCAAGATCCGGATCCGCGTGGGCGACCTGCCGCAGGCCGAGCGGGCGCTCCAGGCGAGCCTGCGCGTCTTCACCCGCCAGGACGACCGCTTCGGCCGCGCGCTCGGCCTGCGGACGCTCGGCGAGCTGCGCCTGGAGCAGGACGCGACGGCCGAGTCCAGGGCCGCGCTGTCCGCCTCCCTCGACCTGTGGGACACGCTGGAGCTGCCGCTGTGGCGCGCCCGCACGCTCTCCGTCCTGGCCCGCCTGGAGTCGCGCAACGGCGAGGCCGGGCACGCCGGCGCCGCCCGCCAGGAGTCGACCGCCATCTTCAGCCGGATCGGCAGCCGCGAAGGGCGCTGACGTCGCTGGCAAACGGGTGGCAACAGGGGGCGCTTACATTGCGCGGGCATCTTCGTCCCGCGCCGAAGGAGAGCCTCATGAGGCGATCAGCCACCGTCACGGCGATCATCCACCGCGTGCTCGTCCTGACGGCGATCCTGCTCTCCTCGCTCGCCGTCGCGACCGGCTCGCCGGCCGCCGCGGCCGGGCAGCGGACGGAGGCGGGGCAGCGGGCGGACGCGGTGCCGTGGGTGGAGCCCGGACTGGCACGCAAGCTCGACGCCGGAGGCAGGCTCCGGGTCAACGTCATGACCAGGGACCGCGACGAGCTGGCCGCCGTCTCCGGCTCGGGCGCCGGCCAGGTGCTCCAGACGCTGTCCCGCCTGCCCATGGTCACCCTGCGGACCGACCGGGCGGGCCTCCAGCGGCTCGCCGCCAGGCCGGGCGTGCTCAGCGTGTCCGAGGACCGGCCGGTGCCGCCGGCCCTCGGGCAGAGCGTCCCGCTGATCGGCGGCGACCGCACCAGGGCGGCCGGGCTGACCGGCGCGGGCACCGCCGTGGCCGTGCTGGACACCGGCGTCGCCACCGGCCACCCCTTCCTCGGCGGCCGCGTCGTGGCCGAGGCGTGCTTCTCACCCGCCGACCCCGACTACTCCGCCACCAGCCTGTGCCCCGACGGCACCCCCGAGCAGGACGGCCCCGGCTCGGCCGACGCCGAGCGCGGCGGCTGCTCCGACGAGTTGCTGGACTGCTCCCACGGGACGCACGTGGCCGGCATCATCGCCGGTGACGGCGAAGGGATCGACGGCGACGGCGGGAGCGGGGTCGCGCCGGGCGCCGACCTCGTGGCCATCCAGGTCTTCAGCCGCTTCGACTCCGACGTCCATTGCGCCTCCCTCGGCACGCCGTGCCTGCTCAGCTTCGTCAGCGCCCAGGTGGCCGCGCTGGAGAAGGTCCAGGCGCTGAAGGCGACACTGCCCATCGTGGCGGTCAACATGAGTCTGGGCGGCGGCACGTACACCGCGCCCTGCGAAATCGACGAGCGCAAGGCTCTCATCGACGCCCTGCTGGCGGCCGGGGTCGCCACCGTCGTGGCGGCCGGCAACGACGCCTCCCCGAACGCGGTGGCCGCCCCCGCCTGCGTCTCGTCGGCCGTCGCCGTGGGCAGCACCACCGACGCCGACGCCCTGTCCTCCTTCAGCAACCGCGGCCCGCTGCTGGATCTGCTGGCACCCGGCAGCGACATCGTCTCCTCCGTGCCCGGCGACCGCTGGGCGTCGATGAGCGGCACGTCGATGGCCGCGCCGCACGTCGCCGGGGCGTTCGCGGTGCTGAGCCAGGCGTTCCCCGGGCTCGGGCCCGCGGCGCTGGAGGCCAAGCTCAAGGAGGCAGGGCGCCCGATCGCCTACACCGGCGCCACCACGCCCCGCGTCCAGCTCGACGCCGCCGCCCTGGACGCGACGCCCCGGCCGGGGCCCGACCAGTACTTCCACTCGCGGGGCAGGATCCTGGACAACGTCCGGATCAGCGCCAACTCCACCATGGCCGTGCAGGTGGCGGGCGTGGCGGGGCTGCCCGCGCAGGGCGTGCGGTCCGTCGCGCTCAACGTCAGCGCCAAGGGCGACTTCTTCAACACCGGGACGATCACCGTGCACGCCACCGACGAGCAGGAACCGGACGGCAAGGTGCTCGCCTACGACGCCTCCCGCTACGCCTCCACCATGATCATCGCCAGGGTCGGCGCCGACGGGAAGGTCAAGGTGGTCAACCGCGGGACGGGCCCCGTCAAGGTGACGCTCGACGCGCACGGCCACACCCTCGACAAGGCGGCCGCCGCCGTGGGCGGCACCTACTTCCCCGTCACGCCCGCCCGGGTGGCCGACCACACCGTCATCCCCGCGCTGGGCAACCACGAGCTGTCCGTCGCGGGCATGAACGGCCTGCCCGCCACCGGGGTCGCCCAGGTCGCCCTCACCGTGGTCCTGAAGAGCCCGTCGACCGGCACCGTACGGATGTACGCCGCCGGGGACGCCTACCCCGTGGACGCCAACATCGACTACCCGGCGAACGTCACCACGCAGTTCCACACGATCGTCAAACCGGGCCAGGACGGCAAGATCAACGTGCACAACCTCGGCTACGACAACGCCGAGATCTCCGTGGACGTCACCGGCTACTTCTCCAGCGAGCGGCGCGGCGCGCTGGTCAAGGCCGTCCGTCCCACGTCGGCGGGACGGGCCCTGGTGATTCCGGCGGGCGGCACCAAGACCGTGCGCTTCACCGGCCTGCCCGCCTCCGGCGTCACCGCGGTCGCGCTGACCGTGGCCGCGCGGGGCTCGGCCGCCGGTACCGTCTCGGTGCTGCCGCAGAGCGGGCCCTCGACCGCCCGCGTCGTCTCCTACCCGGCGGGCAAGGACGCCGTCGGGTCCACCATCGCCGCCGTCCGCGCCGACGGGTCGGTGGTGCTGAAGAACGAGGGCGCCGGGCAGGTGAGCGTCGACGTCGACCTGTACGCCTACTTCGCGAACGCCTGACTTTGGTCACCCGCGCCTGGAACGTCCTGCGAACCCCGGAAAAGGAGGCGGGCGAATGAGCCCCGCGGTGGTGAACGGCATCCACGCCCGCATGCTCGCGGCCGAACTCAGCCTGCTCAAGGCCGCCTCCGGTCTCGGACTGGTGCAGCTGGCCGGGCACACGCACTGCAGCAAGTCCTCGCTCCAGCGCTACCTCAGCGGCAAACTGCTGCCGCCCCGCCAGGCCGTCGAGGCCATCAGCAAGGCGTGCCGCGGCGACACCGCGCGCCTGGTGGCGCTGTGGGAGCTGGCCGTGGCCGGTCCTCCCGAGCGGCCGCGTCCGGCGCAGCTCCCGCACGACGTGCCGGGCTTCACCGGCCGCTGCGCCGAGCTCGCCCGCCTGGCGGAACTGATGCCGGACTCCGGCAACGCCATCGCGATCGCGGTGATCGACGGCGTCGCCGGCGTCGGCAAGAGCGCGCTCGCCGTGCACTTCGCGCACCGCGTGGCCGGCCGGTTCCCGGACGGCCAGCTCCACCTCGACCTGCGCGGCTCCGACGCAGAACGGGGGCCGCTGCCGCCCGCCGAGGCGCTGGCCCAGCTCGTCCGGGCCCTCGCCCCGGACCTGCGGCGCCTGCCCGGCGACGCGGGGGAGCGGGCGGCCCTGTTCCGCAGTCTGATCGGCGGCCGGCGCATGCTCGTCCTGCTGGACGACGCCGTCTCCACGGACCAGGTCCGCGCGCTGCTGCCCGGCAACCCCGGCTGCCTGGTGCTGGTGACCAGCCGCCACCGGCTGGGCGGGCTGGTCGCCCGGGACGGCGCCCACCACCTCGCCCTGGGCGCCCTGACCGCCGCCGAGTCCGCCGACCTGCTGGCCGCCGCCGCCGGCGCGGAACGCATCGCCGCCGAGCCCGGGGCCGTCGCCGGCATGACGCGGCTGTGCGGATATCTTCCGCTGGCGCTGCGCATCGTGGCCGAGCACCTGGTGGTGAACCCGTCGCTCACCATGACCGACCTCGTCGGTGACCTCGACAGTGACCTCGACAGTGACCTCGGCGGTGACCTCGACAGTGACCTCGACAGTGACCTCGGCGGTGACCTCGGCGGTGACCTCGCCGCCGAACAGCGAGCCCCGGACCGGCCCGCCGCCGTACGGGCGGTGTTCCCCAGGTCCTACCGCGCTCTGCCGCCGCCGGCCGCGCGGGCGTTCCGGCTGCTGGGCAGGCAGGGGTGCCTGGACCGGCGCTGAGCGGGGTTCGGGCGCCGCGCCCGGCCGGGCGGCCGGGCATGGCGGATCGGCCCGGTCAGCGGGCGTTTCCCGCGCGCAGCCAGGAGACGTAGTCGGCGATCCCGGAGCCGGTGTCGTAGGCGGGCTCGAAGCCGGTGTCCTCGCGCAGCCGGGTGACGTCGAGGCACAGGTCGCGGCCGGGGCCGGCGGGGTCGCGGCCCTCCCGCAGCTCGACGTCCGCGCCGGGCACGGCCCGCCGGATCGCCGCGGCGACCTCGCCGTTGGTGGTCATCCGGCCGGTGGCGACGTTGTACGTGCGGTGGCGCAGCCGCTCGGCCGTCTGCAGCAGGGCGATGGCCCGGCCGCAGTCCTTGACGTAGCACAGGTCGCCGCCGTCCCCGGCGTGCGCGCCCCACGCGGGGCTCGTCGGGTCCGGCGCGGCGCCCTGCACGGCGCCCTGCACGGCGCCCTGCACGGCGGCGTGCACGAGCTGCGGCAGGAGGAAGAACGGCGAACGCGCGTGGCCGAGCGGCCCCCAGATCGCGCCGATGCGGAGGTTGACCACCTCCAGCCCGGCGGTCTCGGCCAGATGACCGGCCATCAGCTCGCCGATCTTCTTGAACGTCGGGATCGGGTGGCCGGCCGACATCGTCAGCGGCAGGTCCTCGGCCAGCGGGCTCGGGGCCTCGACGCCGCCGTAGACGCCGATGGTGCTGGCCAGGCCGAGCCGGGACACCTGCCATTCGGTGGCGGCGTGGAAGACGTTGAGCAGGCTCGCGACGGACTTCTCGACCCCCTCGACCGGCTCGTGCGCGCCGACCGGCCAGGGCATCGAGCCCGCCAGGTGCACGATTCCGGTGATCTTGTGCCGGTCGCCCAGGGCGAGCAGCGCCGCCCGGTCGGTGATGTCGGCCCGCTCGACGACGAGCCGCCCCTCGCCCTCCCCGGCCAGCGGCGCGGGCACCTCGGGGGCCCTGCGCTGGACGAGCACGACGGATTCGCCGAGGTCGAGCAGCGCTCGCGCGGTGTGCGTGCCGATGAAACCGAGCCCGCCCGTGATGAGGATCATTGCCCCAACTCCCTTTTTCATCAGCGCCGCTGATCGTCAGTAGCGCTGATGATTACCGTAGTATGAGGAGTCGGCTGCTGTCCAACGGGCGCAGGACGGGTCCCGCGCCGAACGGCGAGGTGAACCCACGGGCGGCGGATCCTGATTCATCCCGCTAAAGTTCATGATTCGGTACCGCTGCTGTCCCAGGAGTCACCGCCTCATGCCGAACGCCGAGCCCTTACGTCCTGGAGATCCCACGTCCTTGGGGGCCCACCGGATCACCGGATGGCTGGCCTCCGGCGGGCAGGGGGTCGTCTACCTCGGCCAGGGGCCGGACGGGCGGCCCGTGGCCGTCAAGGTCCTGCACGGGATCGTGGCCGGTGAGCGGTTCGCCGCCCTGACGGAGGCGGCCCGCCGGGTGGACTCGCCGGGCGTCGCGCGGGTGCTCGACGCGGCCTGGGGGCGGCTGTCGTACATCGTGAGCGAGTACGTGGAGGGGCCGTCGCTGGCCGAGGTGGGCCGGCTCGGCGGCGGGAACCTGCGGCACCTGGCGGTCGGCACGGCCACGGGGCTGGCCGCGCTGCACCGGGCGGGGCTCACGCACGGCGACCTCAAGCCGTCCAGCGTGCTGCTCGGCCGGGACGGCGCACGCCTGGTCGGCTTCGGCACCGCGGGAACCGGCCCGGGCTCCGGCCGCGCCGGCGCGGGCACCGGGCCAGGGCGCGGCTCCGACGGCGGCGCGGTGGCGTACATGGCGCCGGAGCAACTGGCCGGGCGCACGGCGAGCGCAACGTCAGGGGCAACGTCAGGGGCGACGTCGGGTGCGACGTCGGGGGCGGCGGCGGGAGCGGCGGCGGATGTCTTCGCCTGGGCGTCGGTGATGGTGTTCGCGGCCACGGGCCGGCCGCCGTTCGGCGACGACGCCCCGGCCGCGGTCGCCGGACGCATCCTGCGCGGCGAGCCCCAGCTCGGCGACCTGCCGGACCCGCTGCGCGACATCGTCCGCGCCTGCCTGGCCAAGGATCCGCAGGCCCGCCCGCCCATGACGGCCGTCCTGCCGCTCGTCCTGGGCGAGCCCCACCCCGCCACCCCGGCGCCTCCCGACGACTCTCGGGACGCTCCCGGGGGAACGGCCGCGGAGCCTCCTGACGATCATCGGCACGCTCCCGCGGGGACGGCCGACGGTCCGGTCGCCTCACCGGCGGGCCGGTCCAGGTGGGCGGTGGGACGGCGGTCGCCGGTGCTGGCGCTGGCGGCCGGGGCGGTGGCCGTGTCGGTGGCGGCCGGCGTCGTGGTGTGGAACTCCGGCAAGCGCCAGGCGGACGCCGAGGTGCGGTCCGCCCGTGAGCCCGTGCGCACGTCCGCCTCGGCGGGACCGTCCCGGCACGGCACGGCCGCGTCGAGGCCCACGAGGACGCCGCAGCACCGCGCGACCCGCCCCACCCCCTCCGCGACGGGCCCGTCGGAACGCTCCACGACGCCGCCCGCCACCACCCGCAGGGCCTCCTTCGCCCTGGCGTACGTGCGGGTCCAGGGCTCCTCGACGATCAACTCGGCCGGGGTCGCCTGCTACACCGGCGCGGTGAACTTCGCCGCCGGGGTGAACGCCAGCCGCCCCGGCGCCGCCTACTCCTACCAGTGGCTCTACGACGGCAGGGTCATCGAGCGCGGCTCGTCCCGCTTCCCCGCCGACAGCCGCAGCGGCTACGTCAGCTCCAGAAGGCTCATCACCCCCGCGAAGGGCAGGCACACCGTCACCTACCGGATCCTGACCCCCTCGCCCAGGACGAAGTCGGTCAGGTTCACCATGTGCGCGCCGTAGGCGGGCACGAGAAGGGCGGGCCCGCGTGGTGCGGACCCGCCCTGATGGCACCCACGGGGATCACAGCCCGTAGCTGACCACCCAGTATCCGTTGTACCGTCCGCCGTAGCAGGACAGCCTGGTCGGGCTGTGCCAGCTACGCACGACGACGCCACCGCCCAGGCGGCAGCGCAGCGAGGTCACGTACCGGTAGTTGTAGCCCCAGTCGCGGTCGCCGTCGCGGTAGCGGTCGTCGTCGTCGCGCTCCTCGTCCCGGTAGCGGTCGTCGTCGCGGTAGCGGTCGTCGTCGTCGCGCTCCTCGTCCCGGTAGCGGTCGTCGTCGCGGTAGCGGTCGTCGTCCTTGTACCGGTCGTCGTCCTTGTCGCGGTCGTCGTCCTGGTACCAGGCGTGTTCCTTGCCGTGGTCGTCGTCCTTGCACCGGTCGTCGTCGTCCTTGTACCGGTCGTCGTCCTGGTACCAGGCGTGTTCCTTGCCGTGGTCGTCGTCCTTGCAGCGGTCGTCGTCCTTGTGCCGGTCGTCCTTGTCGCGGTCGCCGTCCCAGGAACGGTCGCCGTCCCAGTGGTGGTCGCCGTGGTGCCTGTGGTGGTGGTGCCACCACGGGTCGTCGGCGAGGATGTACGGACCCCTGACGTCGTAGTCCGGGGCCACGTACTCGATCGGCTCCGGACGCGGGTCGGCGGCAGCCGGACCGGCGGTGACGAGCGGAAGAGCGCCTGCGGTGGCGCAAGAGACAAGTGTTGCGATGAGTCGTCGCATCACACCGATCCAATCACTGTCGATGATCTAATCGCTACAGATAGTAACCGCAGGTCAGCGACTTGAAACGCGGCCCGGAGGGCTCCGGGACGCCCCTTCGGAAGCCCTTTGCGCGCCGAACGGCAGGCAACAGAATCCCTCAAGACCCCTTGACTGCACACGCAAACCGACGGACGATCCTGTTTGATTTAGTCGGATCATGTTGGGTCCTCACCCCTCGGTGTTGAAGGAGTCCCATGCGTGCGATCCTTCGGTCAACCCTCGCCCTGGCCCTCACCGCGACCTGCCTGACCGCCGTCGCCGGCCTCGCGCCCCCCGCCGCCGCCCTGGACAACGGCCTGGCCAGAACGCCCCAGATGGGGTGGAACGACTGGAACAGCTTCGGCTGCTCGGTCAGCGACGCCCTCGTCAGGCAGACGGCCGACGCCATGGTCGCCTCCGGCATGGCCGCGGCCGGCTACACCTACGTCAACATCGACGACTGCTGGTCCACCAGGACCCGCGACGCGGCCGGCGACCTCGTCCCCGACCCGCAGAAGTTCCCCGGCGGCGTCAAGGCCGTCGCCGACTACGTGCACGCCAAGGGGCTCAAGCTCGGCATCTACTCCTCGGCCGGCACCACGACCTGCGCCGGCTACCCGGCCAGCCTCGGCAACGAGCGCAGGGACGCGGCCCTGTGGGCGTCCTGGGGCGTGGACTACCTCAAGTACGACAACTGCGGCGACCACCTCGGGCAGAGCGCGCAGCAGCGCTACACCGCCATGCGCGACGCGCTGGCCGCCACCGGCCGGCCCATCCTCTACAGCCTGTGCAACTGGGGCCAGGACGCCGTCTGGACCTGGGGCATGCCGGTCGGCAACTCCTGGCGCACCACGGGCGACATCCAGGCGAACTGGGGCTCGGTCATGGGCATCCTGGACAGCCAGGCGGGGCTCGCGGCGTACTCGGGGCCGGGCGGCTGGAACGACCCCGACATGCTGGAGGTCGGCAACGCCGGGCTCACCGCCACCGAGTCGCGGGCCCACTTCAGCCTCTGGGCGCTGCTCAACGCGCCGCTCGTCGCGGGCAACGACCTGCGCTCGATGAGCGCCGAGACCCGGACGATCCTCACCAACGGCGAGGTCATCGCCGTCGACCAGGACTGGGGCGGCCGGCAGGGGCAGAAGATCGCCGACAGCGGCGACCTGGAGGTCTGGCGCAAGCCGATGGCCGCGACCGGCACGGGCACGGGGTCGGCCGCCGTCGTGCTGCTCAACCGGGGCGGCGCCGCGGCCACCGTCTCCACCACCGCCTCCGCGCTCGGCCTCGGCGCCGCCGCCACCTACTCCGTACGCGACCTGTGGGCCCACACGACCGGCTCCTCGACGGGCACGATCAGCGCCTCCGTCCCGGCCCACGGAGCCGCCATGTACGTCGTCACCGGCGGCGGCACGCCCCCCGCGGCCACCGCGCTCAAGGGCGCCGGCTCCGGCAGGTGCCTGGACGTGCCCGGCGCGTCCCAGACCAGCGGCACCCAGGTCCAGATCTGGGACTGCAACGGCGGCGCCAACCAGCAGTGGACCCCCACCACCGCGGGCGAGCTGCGCGTCTACGGCGGCAAGTGCCTCGACGTGTACGACCGCGGCACCGCCGACGGCACCCGCGTGATCATCTGGGACTGCAACGGCCAGACCAACCAGCAGTGGCGGCTCGGCGCCGACGGCACGCTCACGGCCGTCGGCGCGAACAAGTGCCTCGACGTGCCGGGCAACGCCACCGCCAACGGGACCAGGCTCGTCATCTGGACCTGCAACGGCGGCGCCAACCAGCGGTGGACCCGGGCCTGACCCCGCACGGGCCGCACGCGACCCGAACCACCCGCCGGAGCGGGCCGCGCGCAGGCCGCGCTCAGGCCACGCTCAGGACGATCTTCCCCTGGATGTGGCCCCGCTCGGCGCGTTCGTGCGCCTTCGGGGCCTCCTCCAGCGGGAAGACGCTGTCGACGCCGACGCGCAGCCGCCCGGCGTCGATCAGCTCGGCCAGCGCGGCCATCTGGGCCCCGTCGGAGTGGACCTGGCCGCCGCGGCGCACGATGCCGCGCCGGGCGAGCTCCTCGTCGTGGTAGTCGCCGAAGAAGACCGGGCTGAGCGTGCCGCCGTCCTTGAGCATGGGCAGCAGCGTGTGGCCGTCGGGGCCGCCCACGGTGTCGATCAGGCAGTCCACGTCGCGCACCGCGTCCTGCGGCCGGACCCGGGTGTAGTCGACGAACTCGGCCACGCCCAGGTCCTTCAGGAACGCCTCGTGCCGGCCGGAGGCGACGCCGATGACGTGCGCGCCGAGGTCCGCGGCGAGCTGGACGGCGAAGTGGCCGACGCCGCCGGCCGCGCCGTTGACCAGGACCCGGCTGCCGGGCCGCAGCCCGATGACGTCGTGGACGTACTGGTAGGCGGTGAGCCCGGCCATCGGCACGGCGGCGGCGGTGACGTGGTCCACCGAGGCGGGCTTGCGGGCCAGGTGGCCGGCCGGGGCGGTGGTGTACTCGGCGTACCCCCTGCCGCCCTCGTCGCCGACGCGCGGGAAGCGGACGAGGCCGTACACCTCGTCGCCCGCCCGCCACTCGGTGACGCCGGGGCCGACGGCCGTCACGACGCCCGACACGTCCGAGCCGGGGGTGAAGGGCAGCGGGATCTCCGGCCGCATCGACGGCGGAATGTTGGCGAACCCCCGGCGGGCGTACCAGTCGGGCGGGTTGAGCGCGGCGGCGCGCACCCGCACCAGGACCTCGCCCGGCCCCGGCGCGGGCCGGGGCACCTCCTCCAGGCGCAGGACCTCGGGGCCGCCGGTCTCGTGCACGCGGATGGCCTTCATCATCGATTCTCCTCGGGGAGACGGGCGCCGCTATGATGCGGAGCAGTGTTCCGGATCATAACTGGAGCACTGCTCCGCTTGTCAATCGCCGGAAGGTATCGGATGACCTCAACACCCCGGAACCAGCGCGCGGACGCCCAGCGCAACCGGGAGCGCATCCTGGCCGTGGCCGCCGCCGTCATCGAGGAGCAGGGCACGGAGGCGTCCCTGCGCGACGTCGCGCGCCGCGCCGAGGTCGGCCTGGGCACCCTCTACCGGCACTTCCCGACCAGGGAGGCGCTGCTGGAGGCGCTGCTGCGGCAGCGCTTCGACCTGCTCGCCGAGCGCGCCAGGACGCTGGCCGGCGCCGCCGCGCCGCACGAGGCGCTGGTGGAGTGGCTGCGCTCGTTCGTCGCGGGCGCGGGCGCCTACCGGGGGCTGGCCGCCTCGATGATGGCCACGATCAACGACGAGGGCTCGCCGCTGCACGCCTCCTGCCACGCCATGCGCCAGGCGGGCGGACGGCTGCTGGAACGCGCCCAGGCCGCCGGCGAGGTGCGCGCCGACGTGACCGGGCTCGACCTGTTCGCGCTGGCCAGCGCGGTGAGCTGGATCGCCGACCAGGCCCCCTCGCTGGCCGCCCGCGGCGACCACCTCTTCGGCCTGATCATGGACGGCCTGCGCCCCCCGGAGCGGCTCACCCGCCCGGCGCCCACCCCAGCGGCACCAGCCTGAGGTCGAACTCGACCTCCTCGTAGGGCCCGTCCATCTCCCAGCCGCCGGTACGCGGGACCGGCCGCCGCACCAGCTCCTCCTTGACCGCGAACGCGGCGTCGGAGCCCAGGTAGGGGTCGCCGGCCAGGAACACGTGCGTGGTCAGCGGCCGGTGGCCGGGCGCGGCGACCTGGTAGTGCAGGTGGGCGGGGCGCATCGGGTGCCGTCCGATCGCGCGCAGCAGCCGGCCGGCGGTGCCGTCGGCAGGCACCGGGTAGCTGCTCGGGCGGATCGTGCGGAACCAGTAGCGGCCCTCCTCGTCGGCGGTGAACAGGCCGCGCAGGTTGCCGGGCCGCTGGGCGTCGTCCTGGCTGTCGTAGAGGCCGTCGTCGGCCGCCTGCCACAGGTCCACGGTCGCGCCGGGCAGCGGCGTGCCGTCGCAGGACAGCACCCGTCCGTGCACGACCATCGGCGTTCCGCGACCGCGTTCGGGGCCCTCGCTGATCCACGCGCCGGGCTCGCGTACGGGGGCGGGGGAGTGGAACGGGCCCTCGACCGAGGAGGGCGTCATGTTGTCCGGGCCGGCGTGGTTGACGTCGTCCACGGCGGAGGTGAGGCCGAGCATGTCCGACAGCAGCACGAACTCGTCGCGGTCGGGCGTGCACCACCTGCCGGTCTCGGCGAGGAAGGCGAGCCCGGCCCGCCACTCGGCCTCGGTGGGACGCACCTCGTCCACGAACGCGTGCAGGTGGGCGATCAGCGCGGAGACGATCTCGCCGACCCGCGGGTCGGGGGCGTCCACCTGGTCGAGCACCTGCCGCACGAGCTTGTCTGTCATGGCGACCGTCCTTGACGGGGACCGTGGGGGTTCATTATCGGCGTCCGGCCAGGGGCCGGGGAAGGCTCAGGCCAGCACGCGGACCACGCCGGCGAACAGGCGGGGCAGCCGGCGCGCCGCCGGGACCACCAGGCGGGCCGTGCCGGGACGGCGGGCGGCCTGCACCAGCGCCGCCGTCAGCAGCCGGTGCGTGCGCGACAGGCGCAGCCACGCGCCGTCGTAGTCCTGCGGACGGTCCGCCGCCAGGCACCCGACCAGCAGCTCCGCCGAGCGCACGGCCAGCGAGACGCCCTCGCCGGTGAGCGCGTCCACGTAACCGGCGGCGTCGCCGACCAGCAGCACGCGACCGGCCCGGCGGGAGCGCACCGCCTGGCGCAGCGGGCCCGCGCCGCGCACCGGGGTGACGGCCGGGCCGCTCAGGCGGCGGGCCAGCCCGGGGAAGCCGCGCAGGTGCTCCTCGAAGCCGCGCCGCGCCGAGCTGAGCACCGCGACGCCCACCAGGTCGTCGCCGACCGGCGTGACGTACGCCTCGCCCGTCCCCGACCAGTGGACCTCGACGAAGTCGCTCCACGGCTCGATCCGGTAGTGCCTGCGCAGGCCGTACCGGCGGGGGCCGCGTACCGGCAGGTCGAGGCCGAGCGAGCGGCGCAGCGGCGAGTGCAGGCCGTCGGCGGCCACCAGCCAGCGGGCCCGCAGCCCGATCGCGCTCACACCGTCGCGGTCCTGGTCGGCGCGGGTGATCCGGCCGGTGACCGTCTTGACGCCCAGCTCGGCGGCCCGCTGCCAGAGCGCGGCGTGCAGGCTCGTGCGGCGGACGCCGAGGCCCGGCCCGGCGGCGAACGCGGCCCGCGCCTCCCGCCGCCCGTCGAGGTAGTGGATGCCGCGGAAGCCCCGCCCCTCGACCGGCGCGCCCATCGCCGCCAGCGCGGCCACCCCGCCCGGCATGACGCCCTCGCCGCACGCCTTGTCCACCGGCGCGGCCCGCGGCTCGACGACCACCGCCTCCATCCCGGCCAGCGCCGCGTGAATCGCCGTGGCCAGCCCCGCCGGCCCCCCACCCGCCACCAGCACGTCGATCACCGGCTCACCCCCTGGTCGCGAGGGCGAGCGCGGCGTTCTCGCAGCGGATGCGCACCACCATCAGCGCGGCGTTGAGCAGCGTGAACGCCAGCGCCGTCAGCCACGCCGTGTGCACCAGCGGCAGCGCCAGCCCCTCGGCCGCCACCGCCACGTAGTTGGGGTGCCGCAACCACCCCAGCCGGTACGGCCCCCGCCGCACCAGCGGCAGCCCCGGCACCACGATCACCTGCGTGTTCCACCGCGGCCCGAGCGCGCTGATGCACCACCACCGCAGCGCCTGGGCCGCCACGACCACCGCGAGCATCGGCCAGCCGAGCGCGGGCACGAACGGCCGCCCGGCCAGGGCCACCTCCAGCGGCGCGCACACCAGCAGCCCGGTGTGCAGGGCCACCATCCACGGATAGTGCCCCCGCCCGGTCACCAGGCCGCCGCGCGCCATGCTCCACGCGGCGTTCCGCCTGGCGACGACCAGCTCGGCCAGACGTTCCAGGCCGACGAGCACGATGAGCACCAGATACCAGGTCACAGGCCAACCACCAGCGGATCGCAGGGACGGGGGAGACTACCAGCGCAGCAGCACGAGCTCGGAGCAGAAACCGGGGCCCATCGCGATGACCAGCCCCCAGCTCCCCGGCGCGGGCGGCTCCCCGGCCAGGGTGTCGCCGAGCACGTGCAGGACCGAGGACGACGACAGGTTGCCGTTGGCCGCCAGCGAGCGCCACGTCACGTCGAGCGCGCCCACCGGCAGCTCCAGCACCTCCGACACCGCCTCCAGCACCTTCGGCCCGCCCGGATGGCACACCCACGCCGTCACCTCCCCGGGCGTGATCCCGTGCTCGGCCAGGAACCCGTGCACGTCGTCGGCCAGGTAGCGGCGCACCACGGCGGGGACGCTGGCGTCCAGCATGACCCGGAACCCGGTGTCGCCCACCTGCCAGCCCATGACGTGCTCCGAGCCGGGATACAGGTGGCTGCGGGTGGCGACGACCGCAGGCCCGGCGGCGGGCCCGGCCGCGTCCCGCCCGCCGCCGCTGGCGACCACGGCCGCCGCGCCGTCGCCGAACAGCGCGCTGGCGACCAGGTTCGCGGGCGAGGAGTCGCCGCGCTGCAGGGTCAGCGAGCACAGCTCCACCGACAGCAGCACGGCCACGTGATCCGGCCAGCCGCGCAGGTAGTCGTGCAGCCTGGCGATGCCCGCCGCGCCCGCCACGCAGCCCAGGCCGAACACCGGCACCCGCTTGACGTCGGGACGCAGCCCGAGCGCGGCGGCCAGCCGGGCGTCCACGGACGGCGCGGCGATGCCGGTCACCGACGTGAACATGATCAGGTCGACGTCGGTCGGCTCCAGCTCGGCGGCGTCCAGGGCGGCCTTCACGCTCTCCAGCCCCAGCTCGACCGCGACGGAGACGAAGGCGTCGTTGGCCGCGCCGAAGCCGTTCAGCTTCTCGTAGCGGTCGATGGGCAGGGCGAGGTTGCGGTGCTCCACGCGGGCGCTGCGGTGCAGCCGGTCCAGCAGGCGGCGGTCGGCGCCGTCGGGCAGGCACAGGCGGGCGGCCATGTCGGTGAGCTCGGACTGCGGGTAGCGGTGGGGAGGGAACGCACAACGGACTGCGGAGATTCGGGTCATGCAGTGCTCCCTCGACAGGTCGCCCACAACATCCACTCCCCGCACGCTTCCCGCAAGGATGGTCATTTAAGCCATACGCGGCGCGTGGGAATTCTCGTTCCGGATCTCCCGGTCTACGATCACCGTGTGACCGACCCGGATCCCGCGGCCGCCGCCGTCGTGCGCGGCGGGCCGGTCCGCACGGCCGTCGCGCTGGCGCTGGCCTGCCATCCGGGCCCGACCGTGGCCGTGACCGCCCTGGTCACCGCGCTGGCCGTGGCGGCGGGCCGGGACCCGGCCGGGTGCGTCCTGGTGGCCGCCGCCGTGCTGGCCGGGCAGTTGTCGATCGGCTGGTGCAACGACGCGCTCGACGCCGGACGCGACGCCGCCGCGGGGCGCACGGGCAAACCGGCCGCCGACGGCACGGTGAGCGTGACCGCCGTGCGGGTGGCCGCGCTGGCGGCCCTCGCCCTGTGCGTGCCGCTCTCGCTGGCCTCGGGCCGGACGGCGGGGCTGGCGCACCTGGCGGGCGTGCTGGGGGCCTGGGGGTACGACTTCGGCCTGAAGGCCACCGTCCTGTCGTGGGCGCCGTACGCCGTCGGGTTCGGGGTGCTGCCGGCGTTCGTGACGCTGGGGCTGCCCGGGGAGCCGTGGCCGGCGTGGTGGGCGGTCGCGGCGGCGGCGCTGCTGGGCGTGGGCGCGCACCTGGCCAACGTGCTGCCCGACATCGAGGGCGACCTGGCGACCGGCGTGCGCGGGTGGCCGCAGCGGCTGGGGGCGGCGCGCGTACGGCTGCTGGTGCCGGTGCCCTTGGTGGCCGCCACCTGCCTGCTCGTCCTCGGGCCCGCGGGCGGCCCCGGGGTGGCGGGATGGGCGGCCATGGCGGCCGCGGTGCTGCTCGCGGCCGGGGGAGCGCTGCTGGCCGGACGGTCCGCGCGGGCGCCGTTCGGCACCGCCGTCGCCGTTGCGGCCGTGGACGTGCTCCTGCTGCTCGCCAACGGCGCCGCCCTGACGGCCTGAGCCGACGGTGCCGCCTTGACGGTCTGAGCCGACGGTGCCGCCCTGAGGGTCTGAGCCAACGTTGCCGGCCTGACGGTCTGCGCCTCGGTCAACCGCGGTGGGGCAGGCGTGCCGCGCCGCGCAGCCAGCGCAGGCCCACCGCCAGGGCCAGCGGCGCGGGCACCGTCCCGGCCCCGAGCCCGACCTCCACCAGCAGGTCGAACACCTCCTTGCGGCGCGCGGCGGTCGCGATGGCCGCGTCGATGAACCCCGGCGACTGCGCCAGCCGGGCCAGCACGTCGGTCGTGCGCAGGTGCCGCCCCAGCGCGCCGCGAAGCTTGGCCCGGTACCGCGCCAGCGGGTCGCCCGCCGCCGCACCTGCCGCTTCGACCAGCGCTTCGACCACCGCCTCGGCCGCCAGCCGTCCCGACAGCAGCGCGTAGTAGATGCCCTCGCCGGTCAGCGGGTTGATCAGCCCCGCCGCGTCCCCGGCGAGCAGCACCCGCCCGGCGCCCGGCGCGGGCCGCCCGGTCGACAGCGGCAGGTGATGGGCGCGCAGGTCGCGCGCGGGCCGGTCGGGCAGCAGCTCGGCCAGCCTGCCGTGCAGCACCTGGCGGCCCGGCGCCCCCGCCGCCCGCAGCCGGGGCAGCAGCATGCCGAACCCGACGTTCGCGGTGCCGTCGCCGATCGGGAACGACCACGCGTAGGCCGGCCAGCCCGCCCGCTGCATCGCGATGAGCTGCACGTCGTCGGCCTCGGGCACGTCGGCGTAGCCGCGCACGGCCAGGGCGGTGTGCCGCTCGCCCGCCGCGGGCAGCCCGATCAGCCGGCGCACCGCCGAGTAGGCCCCGTCGGCCGCCACCACCGCGCGGGCCCGCAGCCGCCCGTCCAGGACGACCCAGGACCCGTCGTGGGCCAGCTCCCTGACGCGGTGGCGGCGCACCTCGACGCCCCGGGCCCCGGCCGCCGCCACCAGCCGCGCGTCGAACACCCGGCGCGGCACCACGTGGTTGGGCCGGGCCGCCTCGGCCGAGACGCGCAGCCCGCCCGGCGAGACCACGGTCAGCCGGGGCGTGGGCCGGTAGTCGTCGATGAGGTCCGGCAGGCCCAGCCGGGCCAGCTCGTCGCGGCCGTGCGCGGCGATGCCGTCGCCGCACGGCTTGTCGCGGGGGAAGCCGGCCCGGTCGAGCAGGACCACGCGCAGGTCCGGCCGCAGCTGGACGGCCCGCAGCGCCGCCGCCGACCCCGCCGGTCCCGCGCCCACGACCGCCAGGTCCCATTCCTCACCCATGCGAGGTCTTGTCCCACCCGGCGCGGTGGGGGAAACCCGTTCCCGCCGGTGTCCCACCCGGCGCGGTGGGGGAAGCCCGTTCCCGCCGGGTCAGGCCCGCGACAGCGCGCGGGCGGCGTGGATCAGGGGCACGTGGCTGAACGCCTGCGGGAAGTTGCCCACCAGGCGCCCGTAGCGCGGGTCGTACTCCTCGGCCAGCAGCCCGACGTCGTTGCGCAGCTCCAGCAGGCGTTCGAACAGCTCCCTGGCCTCCTCCTTGCGGCCCTGCATCGCCATCACCTCCACCAGCCAGAAGCTGCACGCCAGGAACGCGCCCTCACCGCCGGGCAGGCCGTCGACGTCGTTGTCGGCGGCCAGCGGATAACGCAGGACGAACCCGTCGGACATGAGCTCCTTCTCGATCGCCGCCACCGTGCCGGTCACACGGGGGTCGTCGGGCGGCAGGAAGCCCACGACCGGGATCATCAGCAGCGCCGCGTCCAGCTCCGACGACCCGTACGACTGGGTGAAGGTGTTGCGGTGGGGGTCGAAGCCCTTGTCGCAGATCTCGGCGTGGATCGTGTCGCGCAGCACGCGCCACCTGTCGACCGGGCCGGTGCGGCCGAAGCTCTCGACGTACTTGACGGCCCGGTCGAGGGCGACCCAGCACATCACCTTGGAGTGCACGAAGTGCCGGCGCGGGCCGCGCACCTCCCACAGGCCCTCGTCGGGCTCGTCCCAGTGCTCCTCCACGTAGTCGAGGAGCTGGCGCTGGATCGACCAGGCGCGCTCGTCGGGGGCCAGGCCGCGGGCGCGGGAGACGTACAGGCAGTTCATCACCTCGCCGTAGACGTCGAGCTGGAGCTGCTGGACCGCCTCGTTGCCGATGCGGACCGGGCGGGAGCCCTCGTAGCCGTCCAGCCAGTCCAGGCGCAGCTCGGGCAGGCGGCGCTCGCCGGCGACGCCGTACATGATCTGCAGGTCCTGGGGACGCCCGGCGATGGTGCGCAGCAGCCAGGACCGCCAGTCGGCGGCCTCGTCGAGGTAGCCCGAGCTGATCAGCGCGTCGAGGGTCATCGTGGCGTCGCGCAGCCAGCAGAACCGGTAGTCCCAGTTGCGCACGCCGCCGATGTCCTCGGGCAGGGACGTGGTCGGCGCGGCCACGATGCCGCCGGTCGGCGCGTACGTCAGCCCCTTCAGCGTGATCAGCGACCGGGTCACCGCCTCCCGGTAGGGGCCCTGGTAGGCGCACTTGCCGACCCACTCGGTCCACATCGTCTCGGTCTCGGCGAGCTGCTCCTCGGCGTCGATGCGCGGCGGCATCGGCTCGTGGGAGGGGTGCCAGGTGAACACGAACGGCAGCCGGTCGCCCGCGTTGACGGTGAACGTCGCCCGGTGGGCGTAGTCGCCGCCCTTGAGCGGGACGGGGGAGTGCAGCCACACCGAGTCGGGGCCGCCGACGGCCTGCAGGTGGCCGTTCGTCCGGCGCACCCACGGCACGATGCGCCCGTAGTCGAAGCGCACGCGCAGCTGGGTGGAGACCTCGACGCTGCCCGAGACCCCCTCGACGATGCGCACGACGTCGGGGTTCCGGTCGCGCGGGGGCATGAAGTCGATCACCCGGACCGTGCCGGTCGGGGTGTCCCACTCGCTCTCCAGGATGAGCGTGTCGGGCCGGTACCGGCGCCGGGTGGCCGGCCGCCGGGCCGCCGGGCCCAGCCACCAGTGGCCGTTGCGCTCGCTGCCGAGCAGGGCCGCGAAGCACGAGGGGGAGTCGAACCTGGGCAGGCAGAGCCAGTCGATGGAACCGTCCCTCGCCACCAGTGCGGCCGACTGCATGTCTCCGATCAGCGCGTAGTCCTCAATCCGCATGCGCAAGACGCTACTCGCGCGCGGGCGATCCCGCGCCGGGCCCGGCCTGTCGCGTCAGGACGGGCCCGGCGCGGGATCACGACAAGGGGAACCAGCGGGTGAACAGCTGGGTCAGCGGGCCGATGGCGAGGGCGAAGACCAGCGTCCCGACGCCGACGCTGCCGCCGAGCAGCCAGCCCACGGCCAGCACGGTGAGCTCGATGAGGAAGCGGGCCAGCCGGACGGACAGGCCGAGCCGCATCAGGCCGGTCATGACGCCGTCGCGCGGCCCCGGGCCCATGCCCGCCCCGATGTAGAGCACGGTGGCCAGCGCGATCGCGACCACGCCGAGCGCCACGTACAACGCCTGGACGGCCAGGTGGGACGGCGTGGGCAGCAGCAGGATCGCCGCGTCGGCGAACAGGCCGAGGAACACCACGTTGCTGATCGTGCCGAGGCCGGGCCGCTGGCGCAGCGGGATCCACAGCAGCATCACCAGGGCGCCGACGCCGATGATGACGGTGCCGATGGACACGTCCAGCCGCAGGGCCAGGCCCTGGTGGAAGACGTCCCAGGGGTCGTTGCCGAGGCCCGACTCCACCTGCAGCCCGATGCCGGCGCCGTACAGGGCCAGGCCGCCGTAGAGGCGCAGCAGGCGGGAGGGGAGGGAACTCAGGCGGGGGACGGTTGCTTCGCTCATGATGGCCCTATGGTGGCAGGCCAACTGGTTGCCAAAACAGGGCCAATCGTGGAAAGTGGCCTTATGAGGCATTTGTCGGCTGCGCAGGTGGCCCGGCTGGTCGACGTCGATCCGGCCGCGCGGCCGTACTACCGCGCCCTGGCCGACGGCGTGCGCGCGCTCATCATGGACGGCCAGATCCCCGTACGCGTGCGCATGCCCGCAGAGCGCCACCTGGCCGAGACCCTGGGCGTCAGCCGAACCACCGTCACCTCCGCCTACGACCTGCTGCGCGAGCGCGGCTACCTGGACAGCAGGCAGGGCTCGGGAAGCTGGACGACCCTGCCGGACCCGGCCACCACCCGCGAGAACCCCTGGCTGTCCACCGGCGACGACGGCCTGATCCAGCTCCACTGCGCCGCCCCGCCCGCGCCGTCCGCGCTGCGCGAGGCCATGGCCGAGGCCCTGGACGACCTGCCCAGGTACGGCATGGGCAACGGCTACGACCCCATGGGCCTGCCGGTCCTGCGCGAGCGCGTCGCCGCCCGCTACACCGAGCGCGGCCTGGCCACCCGGCCGGACCAGATCGTCGTCACCACCGGCTCCCAGCACGCCATCCAGCTCGTGGCCGGGCTGCTGGTCGGCCCCGGCGACCCCGTCATGGTCGAGTCGCCGACCTACCCGCACGCCATCGACGTGGCCCGCCAGCACGGCGCCCGGATCGTGCCCTTCGGCATCTCGCACGAGGGCTGGCAGCCCGACCTGATGGCCGCCACGATGCGGCAGTCGGCCGCCCGCCTGGCCTACCTGATGCCCGACTTCCACAACCCCACCGGCGCCCTCATGGACGACGCCACCCGCGCCGCCGTCGCCGGCGCGGCCCGCCGCAACGACGTCATCCTGCTGGTCGACGAGACCTGGAGCGAGCTGGCCCTGGACGACGTGCCGCGCACCGCGCCGATGGCCGCCTTCGACACCGACAGCCGGGTGATCAGCATCGGGTCGGCGTCCAAGCTGTGGTGGGGCGGCCTGCGCATCGGCTGGATCCGCACCACGGCCGCCCTGGCCCGCCGGTTGGCCCGGCACCGCGCGGTCGTCGACATCTCCAGCCCGGTCATGGAGCAGCTGGTCACCGCCAGCCTGTTCGAGCGGATGGCGCAGACCCGCGCAGAACGCCTGCGCGGCCTGCGCGCCTCGCGGGACGCGCTGACCGCCGCGCTGGCCCGGCACCTGCCGGAGTGGACGTACACGCTGCCGCGCGGCGGCGGCACGCTGTGGGTGCGGCTCAACGGCGACACCTCCACCACGCTCGCCGACGCCGCCGTCTCCCACGGCGTGCGCCTGGCCCCCGGGCCCTGGTTCGGCCTGGAAGGCACCCTGGAGGGTTACCTGCGGCTGCCGTTCACCCTGCCGCCCGAGACGGTGGCAGACGCCGTCGCGCGCATCGCCCGCGCCCGCGTCCAGGGCCCCACCGGCGCCCGCCGCCACCCCGACTCGCTCGTGCCGATGGTGTGAGCGGCTCGCCCGTGCGTGGTGCGGGGGCTGCTCGCGCGTGGTGTGGGGGTCAGGAGTGCTCCTCGGCGCCCTTGGCCAGGGGCGCCCGCCAGTTGCGGCGCATCGCGGTGATGCGCAGGCCGAAGGCCAGCAGCGCGGCGGCCAGCGTGGCCGGCCAGCCGTGCAGCCCGGCCGTGGACAGGCCCGCCATCACGGCCGAGCCCAGCAGGGCGGGCACCGCGTAGAGCTGGCGGTCGTACAGCAGCGTGGGGATCTCGCCGGCCAGCACGTCGCGGATCACGCCGCCGCCGACGGCCGTCGTGACGCCGAGGATGGTGGCGTGCAACGGGCTGAGGCCGTACTCCAGGGCCTTCTCGGTGCCGACGGCCGCGAACAGGCCGAGGCCGGCCGCGTCGAGCACGAGGATGACCGGCATCACGCGGGCCACGTGCGGATGCCAGAAGAAGACGATCACCGTGGCGGCCACCGGCACCAGCACGTAACCCAGGCTCTGGAAGGCGGCCGGCCGCACGTTGAGAATGAGATCGCGGACCAGGCCGCCGCCGAGCGCGGTCATCTCGGCCAGGACGCCCATCCCGACCACGTCGAGCCGCTTGCGCACACCCATGAGCGCACCGGTCAGTGCGAAGACAAAAATACCGACAAGGTCGAGAATTTCAGACACGTTGGATGTTTTTACCGGATCGGCGGCATGGCCGCCGCATGGTAGTGCTCGGCCATGAGAACCCGCAGTTTCCGCGTGAACAGGAACATCGCCACCCCGGCCGCGATCGCCATGATCGCCAGGACCAGGTAGTACATCGGGTCGGACAGGTACCGGGTGAGCCGCCCCGTCTGGCCGCCCACCGCGTCGCCCACCGACACCGCGATGAACCAGATCCCCAGCATCTGCCCCTTGAACGCCTCCGGCGCCAGCTTCGTCGTCACCGACAGCCCGACCGGGCTCAGCGACAGCTCGCCGAACACCTGGATCAGGTAGACCAGCACCAGCCACCACACCGACACCCGCCCGCCGGTCGCCAGCCCGGCGGCGATCGCCATCACCACGAAGCTCAGCCCCACCATGACCAGCGCGAACCCGAACTTCTGCGGCGTGCTCACCCGCACCCCGAGCTTCACCCACAACGCCGCGAACACCGGCACGAAGATCATGATGAACAGCGGGTTGAACGACTGCGTCGTCGCCGCCTGGATCGGCACCCCGAACAGCTCCAGCCGGGTGTGGTCGGCGGCGAAGAACAGCAGCTTGCTCGGCGCCAGGTCGTAGATCATCCAGAAGATCGCCGCCGCGACGAACAGCCAGATGTAGGCCTTCATCCGGCTGCGCTCCTCGTCGGTGAGGCTGTGGCTGCCCAGCAGGATGTAGGCGAAGTAGACCACCGGCACGATCAGGATGACGATCGTGATCGCCAGCGCCAGACGGTCGATGGTGAGCGTGCCCGTGGCCGCCCACGCGCCGAGCGCGAGCGCGGTCACCGCCACGCCCGCCCCGGCCATCCGGCCGAACCGGCGGCGCTCGGGCGGCGTCAGCCGGACGCCGGGACGCTCCCCGACGCCGCGCAGGTTCCGGCCGCCCCAGACGTACTGCAGCAGGCCGAGGGCCATGCCGACGGCGGCGGCGCTGAAGCCCAGGTGCCAGCGGTCGCCGTCGGCCAGCCAGCCGACGACGAGGGGCGCGAAGAAGGCGCCCAGGTTGATGCCCAGGTAGAACAGGGAGAAGCCGGCGTCGCGGCGGCCGTCCTCGTCCTCGCCGTACAGGCGGCCGACCATGACCGAGATGTTCGGCTTGAGCAGGCCCGTGCCGCTGATGATGAGCAGCAGCCCCAGCCAGACGAAGAACGACGTCGTCACCGGGATCGCCATGCTGATGTGGCCCAGCATGATGACGAACCCGCCCCAGAACACCGACCTGCGCGCCCCCAGCACGCGGTCGGCGATCCAGCCGCCGGGCAGCGCCACCAGGTAGATCAGCGCCCCGTAGACGCCGACCACCGCCTGCGCGGTCTCCTGCGACATGCCGAGGCCCTTGTGGGCCGGCGAGGCCGCCATGAACGTGGCCAGGATCGCCCGCAGGCCGTACCAGCTGAAGCGCTCCCACATCTCCGTGGAGAACAGGGTCGCCAGCCCCCACGGATGCCCGAAGAAGGTCCTTCCGCCCTTGCTCATGCCCGCCCCCCCGAGACACGTACGGCACCTGGACGATCACTCTACGTGACCGCCCCGACTGTTTCCCGCCTGGGTCTTGCCGCTGTCCAGAGGGTGTGGTGCGATGCATGCCACCTGTGCAAGTGATTACTGACTGGAGGCGGGTGCCATGGCCGAAGTCCTCGACGTACGGGCCGACATCGAGCGGGAGATCGCCGGTCGCACGGTCTGCGAACAGCTCAGGCAGGTGGCCGCCCGGCACCCCGACGCACCCGCGTACTCCGACCCCGAAGGCTCCGGCGGCTGGACGACGTTGACCTACGGGCAGGCGCGGCGGCGCATCCTGGAGATCGCGGCCGCCTTCGCCGCCCTCGGCCTGCGGCGCGGCGAATCAGTCGCGATCATGATGGTCAACCGCAGCGAGCACGTGCTGGCCGACCTCGGCGCCGTGCACGCCGGCGGCGTGGGCTGCACGGTCTACTCCACCTTCGCGCCCGACCAGATCGCGTTCGTGGCCGGCGACGTGGGCGCCCGCTTCGCCGTGCTGGGCGGCCCCGCCGAGCTGGCCCGCTGGCAGCCGGTGCTCGACCGGCTCGACGGCCTGCGCCGGATCATCATGCTCGACGGCGCCCCCGACGACGAGCGCTTCCTGTCCTGGGCCGACTTCCTCGACCTGGGCCGCGCCCGCCTGGCCGAGGACGAGGCCGCCGTCGAGGCCCGCGCCCGCGAGGTGGCCGCCGGCGACGTCGTCACCGTGCTCTACACCTCGGGCACCACCGGCATGCCCAAGGGCGTGCCGCTCACCCACACCAACGTCTTCTACGAGGCCGCCGCCACCGACCGCATCACCTCGCTGCCGACGCACGGCACCCAGATCTCCTACCTCACCTACGCCCACATCGCCGAGCGCATCCTCAGCCTCTACCTCCCGCTGGTCAAGATGTCGCACGTGCACTTCTGCACCGACCTGGCCAATCTCGGCGCCACGCTCGGCCAGGTCAGGCCGATGATGTTCTTCGGCGTGCCGCGCGTGTGGGAGAAGATGATGGCCCGGCTGCTGGCCGTGCTCGCCACGCAGCCGCCCGAGCAGCAGGCCGCCGTACGCGAGGCCATGGCGGCCGGCGCCGCCTACGTCGAGGCCGGCCAGTACGGCGGCACGATCACCCCCGAGATCCAGGCCGCCTACGACAAGGCCGACGCGGCCCTGCTGTCGGTCGTCCGCGGCATGATCGGCTTCGACCGCGCCGAGTGGACCGCGACCGGCGCCGCCCCTCTGCCCGCCGAGGTCCAGCACTTCTACGCCGGGCTCGGCCTCAAGGTCATCGACGTCTACGGCATGACCGAGACCACCGGCGCCTTCACCGGCAACAGCCCCTCCTGCTACCGCCTGGGCACCGTCGGCAGGGCCGAGCCCGGCGTCGAGGTGCGCATCGCCGAGGACGGCGAGATCCTTACCCGCAGCCCGCTCAACACCGGCGGCTACCTCAACCGCCCCGAGGCCACCGCCGAGCTGCTCGACGCCGACGGCTGGCTGCACACCGGCGACATCGGCACGGTCGACGACGACGGCTTCTACCGCGTCGTCGACCGCAAGAAGGAGCTCATCATCACCGCCGGCGGCGAGAACGTCTCGCCCGCCGAGATCGAGAACCACCTCAAGGAGCACCTGCTCATCGGCCAGGCCCTCGCCTACGGCGACAACCGCCCGCACCCGGTGGCCGTCCTGACCCTCGACGGCGAGACCGCGCCGGGCTGGGCGCAGGCCCGCGGCATCGGCTTCACCTCCCTGGCCGAGCTGGCCGAGCACCCCGACGTCCTCAAGGAGGTCGCGGCCGCCGTCGAGGCCGCCAACGCCAGGCTGGCCAGGGTGCAGCAGGTCAAGCGGTGGGCGCTGCTCGGCACCGAGTGGACCGCCGAGACCGAGGAGCTCACCCCGAGCCTGAAGCTGAAGCGGCGCGTCATCCACGCCAAGTACGCCGACATCATCGAGTCCCTCTACGACGAGGCGCGCTGATCTCGCGCCCCCGTCGGCTTTGCCATAAGGGGTGCGTGTCGCGGTCCTGGTCATGACCGGGCGGTTCCTAGCGTCTCGCTCATGACCAGAAGCCTCCTTCTCGTCTCGCTCGCGGCGGGGTCGCTCACGGCGCCCGTGCCTGCGTATCCCGCCGCGACCGAGCTCGCCATCCGCGCCATCACCGTACGGCCCGCGAACCCGGTCGTGGGTGCCCACGACTCGGTGAGCCTGGTGATCGACGTGATCGCGCGGGGCGCGCGCGGCAAGAACGGCGTCACCGTCAAGGTGGAGCCCGGCGCCCCGCCCGGCCCGCTGCTGTCGGCCAAGCCCCCGGTCGAGGACGCCGCCGACCTCCCGCCCGCCTCCGACCTCCCGCCCGCCGCCGAACCCGGCCTCCAGCCTCCGGCCGTTTCCGGGCCGCCGTCGTCCTCCTCGTCCTGGACGCCCGGGACGTCCTCGGCGCCCGGCGAGTCCTCTGGGCCCGCCGAGTCCGCCGAGTCCACCGAGTCCGCCGAGTCCACCGAGTCCGCCGGGTCCGCCGGGTCCGCGGGGCCCTCCGGATCTTCGGCGTCGCCGGTCGGCCCGGCCGGCGCCGCGCCGGGGAGCGCGTACGCGCATCCGGCTTCCGGCGGCCCGGTCGAGGGGCTGCGGGCCCTGATGCCGCTGCCCCTGACGGTCGTCGCCGATCCAGCTGCCGCCGGGCCAGGTGCCGCCGAGCCGAGGGTCGACCTGCAGAAGGCCCCGTCCACCGGCACGCTGCCGCCCCGGCTGGTGTGGCGGCAGGGGGCGACCCCGCCGGCCCGGATGGCGGCCGACTGGCAGACCTGGCGTTTCCTGCCCGACAAGAAGCTGAACCGCTTCTACCCGACCGGCACCTGGACGATCAGCGCCACCGCCAGGGACGCCGACGGCGCCACGGTCACCGAATACGCCTCCTTCGAGCTCAGGAGGGCGACCAGGTTGTCGTCCGTCCGGGTGGAGAGGTCGCCGAAGTCCGCCGGCGGCGTGCGCCTGCGCGGCTCGCTGACCAGGATCGACCCGCGCGGCTTCACCGACTTCGGGCCGTACGCCAAGCAGCGGCTGCGGCTCCAGTGGCGCGGGGAGGGCTCGCCGGCCTGGGAGGACGTGGCCGAGACGACGACCGACGCGGCCGGGGCCTTCGTGCAGACGGTGCCGCCCAGGAGAGGCGGCCTGTGGCGCGTGCACTTCCCAGGAAACCCCCACTACGCGCCATACACCACTAAACCCCGACAAATCGCCAGTTAAGGTAATAAAGCACGCACAAAAATCCGTCGGGGCATTTGTCGTTATCTAATCGTGATCTGTCGTATCGCAACTTTTCTTTACCCTTACGCGTCATTAGGCGTTGACGTGTCCCGTCCCTGGGGCGCGTCCGAGACGGGGAAGGATTTGTTTTTGATGATGCGACGTCTAGCCGCCGGACTGGCCGCGGCCGCTCTGGGCGCCACGATGGTGGCCACCGCCGCCGCCGCGCCCGCCCTGGCGGACACGGACCCCGATCCCGACTTCGCGGGCGGGAGCACGAGCCTCCAGCTCGACGTCAACCCCGAGCCGGCGCGGCGCGGCAGGGCCCTCGACATCCAGGGCAAGCTGTCGGTGTCCTGCGACGAGGACTACATCAGCGGGTTCGTCGCGGTGCACCACGCCGACTACTGCAAGGACAGCGAGCGCTGGCACCGTCTGGCGTGGAAGCGGGTCGTGATCCTCTTCCAGGCCGACGGCAGCGACAAGTGGGACTACGTCGAGTCGGTGCGCACGAACCGGGACGGCTCCTTCCGCACCAGCGAGCGGGCCTACACCTCGGGCACCTGGCGCGCCGTCTTCGAGGGCTCCAGGTACCTGGCCCCCTCCGAGGGCAAGGACTGGGTGAAGGTCTACGGCGGCGGCCACCGCCACTAGCGGCACCGGCGGAAGCCCGGCCTCACGGCCGGGCTTCCGGCATGTCCGGCCCCGTCCGGAGCCGCTCCCGAGCCGTTCCCGGGCCGGTCGTCGCCGTCAGTAGCCCACGGCGACATGCGCCCGGTGGTGCCGCGGGTCCTCGATCTCGGCCACCACCGCCGCCGCCAGATCGGCGTAGGAGAACACCGGCCCGCCCTCCTCGGCGGCCATGACCTGCTCCCCGCCGAACCGGTGCCGCCCGCTGCGCTCCGCCCGGTCGTCCAGCACCACCGGCGGCGGCGCGATCACCACCCAGTCCAGCGCCCCGCCCTCCGCGCGGAAGACCTCCAGCTCGGCGGCGTGCCCGAGGGAGAACGTCCGGGCGTCCTCGGGGAAGCCGGGGGTGTCCACCAGCCGCGTCCCCGGCGCGACCTCCAGCAGGGTGCCGATGCCCAGCGCCACCAGCCGGGGCACGCCCGCCGCCGCCAGCCCGCCGGTCAGCGCCCGCGCCGCCGCCGTGTAGAACTCCGCGGACGGCACGTCCAGCCGGACGCTCGCCTGCACCGCCACGTCGTGCCCCGCCGCGACCGCCGCCACGCTCTCCCGGTCGGTCACGTCACCGGCGACCACGCGCACGCCGTCACCGGACGGCCCCGCGTACCGGCCCGGGTCGCGCACCACGGCCGTCACCTCGTGCCCCCGCTCCACGGCCTGCCCGACCACCCGCGCGCCGGCCCGTCCGCCCGCGCCGAAAACCACGATCCTGCTCATCGTCAACACTCCGTCCAGCGGCCGGCACACCCGGCCGCGCCCGGCAGACGGTAGACGCCCGATGGTCACTTCCCGCAACGATAGTGAGCTCCCGCCGCCTAGCATGGACGTCATGGCCGAACCCCTTGACCCCGACATGTTCGCCGCCTGTGTCCACGTCGCCCCCGTCCGCGTCGGCGACAAGTGGACCGCCAAGATCATCCGTTGTCTGGAGCAGGGCCCGAGACGCTTCACCGAGCTGCAGGTCCCGCTGCGCGGCATCACCCCGAAGGTCCTCACCGAGTCCCTGCGCGCCATGGAACGCGACGGCCTGCTCACCCGCACGGCCTACGCCGAGATCCCGCCCCGCGTCGAGTACGCGCTGACCCCCCTCGGCCGCAGCCTGCTCGCGCCCATGGCGGCCGGCTGCGAGTGGTCCAGACGGCACCTGTCGGAGCTCATCGACGCCCGCGAGTCCTGGCAGGCCGCCCACCCCTGACGATCCCGTCCCGGCGGCCCCACGGAATCGATCACCGGCGCGGCGCGTTGCCTGCCAGGGAGAGGCAGGCGGTTTTGAGCGCCGCGCGACACCCGTCGTAGTCTGGCTCTCTGGCGAAACGGACAGGAGGTGACGCCCCATGTTGCGAGACTCGTTCGGACGGGTGGCGACGGATCTGCGGGTGTCCCTCACGGACAAGTGCAATCTGCGCTGCACGTACTGCATGCCGCCCGAAGGGCTCGACTGGCTGCCCAAGGCCCAGTTGCTGACGGCCGACGAGATCGTCCGGCTGGTGCGCATAGGCGTCGAGCGGCTGGGCGTCACCGAGGTGCGCTACACCGGCGGCGAGCCGCTGCTGCGGCGCGAGCTGGTCGACATCGTCGCCCGCACCACCGCCCTCGACCCGCGTCCCCAGGTGCTGCTGACCACCAACGGCATCGGCCTGGCCCGGCTGGCCGAGCCGCTGGCGCGGGCCGGCCTCGACCGGGTCAACGTCTCACTCGACACGCTCGACCCGGCCACGTTCAAGCAGCTCGCCCACCGCGACCGGCACGCCGACGTCATCGCCGGGTTGGCCGCCGCCGACGCGGCGGGCCTGCGCCCGGTCAAGGTCAACGCGGTGCTCATGCGCGGCGTCAACGACCACGAGGCCGTGCCGCTGCTGCGCTTCTGCCTGGAGCGCGGCTACGAGCTGCGCTTCATCGAGCAGATGCCGCTCGACGCCCAGCACGGCTGGACCCGCGAAGGCATGATCACCGCCGACGAGATCCTCGAACGCCTCTCGGCCGCCTTCGACCTGACCCCCGACGACCTGGAGCAGCGCGGCAGCGCCCCGGCCGAGCGGTTCCTGGTCGGCGGCGGCCCGGCCCGGGTCGGCGTGATCGGCTCGGTGACGCGCCCGTTCTGCGGCGCCTGCGACCGGGTCCGGCTCACCGCCGACGGCCAGGTGCGCAACTGCCTGTTCGCCACCGAGGAGTCCGACCTCAAGACCGCCATGCGCGCGGGCGCCTCCGACGACGACCTGGCCGCCCGCTGGGTCGCCGCGGTCGCCCGCAAGCGCGCCGGGCACGGCATCGACGACCCGTCCTTCCTCCAGCCGTCCAGGCCGATGTCGGCCATCGGCGGCTGACGATGCTCTTCGACGCGGTCGTCCTGGCCGGGGGAGCGGCCCGCCGCCTGGGCGGCGCCGACAAGCCCGGCCTGGCCGTCGGCGGCCGTCCGCTGGTCGAGCGGGTGGTCGCGGCGGCGTCCGGCGCGCGCCGCACGGTCGTCGTCGGGCCGACCCGGGAGCTGCCCGGGGTCGTGTTCACGCGGGAGGACCCGCCGGGCGGCGGGCCCGTCCCCGCGCTGGCCGCCGGGTTGCGCGAGGTCGAGGCGCCGTGGCTGGTGCTGCTCGCCGGCGACCTGCCGTTCCTGAGGGCCGCGCACGTGCGGGAGCTGCTGGCGGCGGCCCGTCCCGGCGCGGGGGCGGTCATGGTCGACGACGACGGCCGCGAGCAGTGGCTCGTCGGCGCCTGGCCGGTGCCGCAGCTGCGGGCGGCGCTCGCCGCCTACCCAGGGCGTTCCCTCAAGGGCCTGCTCGGCCCTCTGACCGGAACGCGGCTGGCCTCGCCGGGCCGGCCGTGGTTCGACTGCGACACGATGGACGACCTGAAGGAGGCTCGCATGAACGTACTCGCCGAGTGGACGGCGCTGGTGTGCAAGGAGCTGGGCGTCGACCCCGCCCGGGTGGACCGCGACCTGGTCCTCGACCTGACCAAGGAGGTCGCCCACGGGGTGGCCAGGCCCGCCGCGCCGCTCACCGCCTACCTGCTCGGGCTGGCCCAGGGCGCGGGCAGCGCCCCTGAGGACGCCGTGGCCAGACTGGTCACATTGGCGAAGAACTGGGAGCAGGCGACCACCGAGACGCTGACTGACGGCTGACACTCGAACGAACTCTTGAAGTCAAGCCGGCCGCTTCCTGAAGATTTCCTGAGAATTACGAGGAGGAGGCCGGTGTAAACGATTTCGGGAAAGCGGTCCTATCGGACTCCGGCCGGCGCGGGGGACTGATCGTCCAATGCAAAGGGCTGGCCAGGAAAAGGGCGACGCCGGGTGGTTACGGGGGCAAACCACCCGGCGTCGCTTCATCGGCGTTCCGACGGGGGCCCGGAACGCCGGCACCAGCACTCCGACGGGGGACCGGAGCGCTTGCCTAAAGCGTACACCTACAACCCATGGGATGCGTCAAGACTTAGTCACGACCCGATCTCGCGTCGATGCAGCGGTATCTCGGTTTGGTTAGCCTCGGGGGACTGAAAGTGGGGCGGCGGCGCGCCCTCGCTGCGCTCATTGGCCCCGATTACGGCAATGTATGGCAAAAACACTGCCCCGGCGATGAACAGCAGCCGGTAGGGCCACGGCACCGGCACCACGACCGCCAGGATCAGGCAGATCGTCCGGATGCCCATCTTGATCAGGTAGGCGACCTCACGCTTGCGGATGTCCGCCGTGAGCGAGGGTCTGGCGTCGGTGACCTGGTGGACGTCCGGCTTCTTGCGCCACCCCTTCATACCTTCCACGGTAGACCTCGTACGGGCAGGGCGCGACGGCGCGGCCGGGCGATGAGGAGGGTCATGCGATCATGGCCTTCGAGTAAGGAGGATGGGGAGATGACGGATCGAACGTATCGGGTCACTGAGATAGTCGGCACGTCGGGGGAGAGCCTTGACCAGGCCATCCGCAACGGCCTCCAGCGGGCCTCGCAGACCCTGCGCCACCTGGACTGGTTCGAGGTCACCGAGATCCGCGGCCACCTCGACGGAGGCGAGATCGCGCACTACCAGGTGGGCATGAAGGTGGGCTTCCGCCTGGAGGACTCCTGACCGTCCCCCGACGGCCCGGGGCCGGCGCCCCGGCACACCGACCCCCGTCCCGGCCCCGGCCCGCCCTGCGGCCCGCTGGAGGCCCGGACGGCGGCCGGCACGACGACGCCCGCCGCCCCGCTCGATCGCGGGACGGCGGGCGCGCCCGGCAGCCGTACGGCCGTGACGTACGGCCCTGACGTACGGCGGGGTCAGCTCGCCTGGCTGACCGTCGACATGTTGAAGTCCGGCACCCGCAGCGGCGGCATCACCGTGCGCTGGAAGTAGTCGTTCCATTCGCGGGGCAGCGTGCGCTCGGCCGCCCCCACCTCCGTGACGCGCCCGAGCAGGTCGACCGGGCTCTCGTTGAACCGGAAGTTGTTCACCTCGCCGACGACCTCGCCGTGCTCCACCAGGTAGACGCCGTCGCGGGTGAGGCCCGTGACCAGCAGCGTCTGGGGATCGACCGCGCGGATGTACCACAGGCAGGTGACGAGCAGCCCGCGCCGGGTGGAGGCGATCATCTCCTCCAGCGACCGGGCGCCCTCCGCCGGGCCGGACATGACCAGGTTGTCGATGCCGGGCGTCACCGGCAGCCCGCTCAGCTCGGCCGAGTAGCGCGTCTGGAGCAGCGACTCCAGCCGGCCGTCCCTGATCCAGTCGGTGGGGGCCAGCGGCAGGCCGTTGTCGAACACCGAGCCGTCGCGGCTGGAGGCGTGCGCGGTGACGAACGGCGCGCACGCGATGCCCGCGGCCCGGGGATCGCTGGACAGCGTGATCGGCAGCGTGGCGAGCTGCTCGCCCACCCGCGTGCCGCCGCCCGGCCCGGAGAACACCGAGCGGCCGTCGAGCGCGTCCCTGGCGCCCGAGGACCAGTACAGGTAGATCATCAGGTCGGCCACCGCGCTCGGCGGCAGCAGCGTCTCGTAGCGGCCCGCGGGCAGGTCGACCCGGGTCTTGGCCCACTCCAGGCGCTGGGCCAGCGAGGCGCCGAGCGCGGCCACGTCGACGTCGGCGAAGTCCTCGGTGAACACGCCGGTCCAGGCCGACCGCTTCAGGTCGCCGGACTTGGCGTTGAGCTCCAGGCGGCCGGTCGGCTGGTCGTGCCGCAGCCGCACGCCGGTGGAGGTGCCGAGGAAGGTCGAGGTGAGGGAGTGCTCGGCGAAGCCGTAGAGCTTCCTGTCGCCGGACTCGGCGGCCGAGAACGCCTCGCCGAGCGCGGGCGCGAACCGCTCGAACACCCCGATGTCGGTCGGCCGCACCTCGTCGTCCCAGCCGGGCGCGGCCGGGCCGCCCTCGACCAGCGGGCGGGCGTCCTCGGCCGGCCGGGCCTCGCGGGCCGCCCGGTCGGCCGCCGCGACCACGTCGGGGAGCTGGTCGGCGCGCACGGCCGAGCGCGAGACCACGCCCACGCCGTGCCCGGCCACCGAGATCACGGTCAGCCGGGACGAGCGGGCCACGCCGTTGGTCGTCAGCGTGTTGCCCGCGAAGCGCAGGTTGGCCGTGGAGCCCTCGTCCACCAGCACCACGCAGCCGTCGTTCGCGGAGAGCTCCAGAGCCCTCTCCACCATCTCCTGCGGAGTAGTCACTTGCCGCCCTCCTGCACCGTGTTGAGCACGCGCACGCCCCTGAACAGCGCCGACGGGCATCCGTGGCTGACCGGCGCGACCTGCCCCGGCTGGCCCTTGCCGCAGTTGAAGGCGCCGCCCAGCACGTACGTGCCCGGCCCGCCGACGCCGTCCATCGACTGCCAGAAATCGGTCGTGGTGGCCTGGTAGGCGAAGTCTCTGACCTGCCCGGCCAGCTTCCCGTGCGAGATCCGGTACGCCCGCTGCCCGGTGAACTGGAAGTTGTAGCGCTGCATGTCGATCGACCAGCTCTTGTCGCCCACGATGTACAGGCCGCGCTCCACGCCCGCGATCAGCTCCTCGGTGGAGGGCCCGCCGGGGGCGGCGGCCAGCGACACGTTCGCCATGCGCTGGATCGGCATGTGGCCGGGGGAGTCGGCGAACGCGCACCCGTTGGAGCGCCCGAACCCCTTCATCAGCGCCATCCGCCGGTCGAGCTGGTAGCCCACCAGCACGCCGTCCTTGACGATGTCGAAGCTCTGCCCCCGCACGCCCTCGTCGTCGTAGCCGACCGTGGCCAGGCCGTGGGTGACCGTGCGGTCGCCGGTGACGTTCATCAGCGGCGAGCCGTAGACCAGCTCGCCGAGCTGGTCGAAGGTGGCGAAGCTGGTGCCGGCGTAGGCGGCCTCGTAGCCCAGCGCGCGGTCGAGCTCGGTGGCGTGGCCGATCGACTCGTGGATCGTCAGCCACAGGTTGGACGGGTCGATCACCAGGTCGTAGTCGCCCGCCTCGACCGAGGGCGCGGCCAGCTTCTCGGCCAGCAGCTCGGGCAGCCGGCCCAGCTCGGCCGGCCAGTCCCAGCCCGTGCCGGTCAGGTACTCGTAGCCGCGGCCGACCGGCGGCGCGATCGTGGACATGTCGTCGAAGCCGCCCTCGTGCGCCTTCATCGCGTTGAGCGACGGATGCACCCGCACGCGCTGCTGCGTCGTCACCGTGCCCGCGGTGTCGGCGTAGAACTTCTGCTCCTTGACCTGCAGCAGCCGCGCCGAGACGTGGTCGGCGCCCTTGAGCAGCCCGGCCGACCAGTCGGCCAGCAGCCCCACCTTGTCGGCGGAGGGCACCTCGAACGGGTCGACGTCGTAGTCGGAGACCCACACCGCGTCGGCGTGCACCGGCTCGGGCGCCAGCTCGATGGGCTCCCGGTTGACCGGCGCGCTCACCTCGGCCACCCGCACCGCCTGCTCGGCCACCGCCGCGGCGGCCTGCGGGGTCAGGTGGATGCCGGCCGCGAACCCCCATGTGCCACCCTTGACGACACGGACCGCGTAGCCGAGGTCGTCGGCGTCGAGCGCGCCTTCGAGGCGGGCGTCGTACAGGCGCAGCGTCTCGGCCCTGACGCGTTCGAGCCGGAAGTCGGCGTGCTCGGCGCCGAGGTCGCGGGCGCGTTGCAGGGCCGCGTCCGCGAGCTGCCGCAGCGGCAGTTCCAGGAAATCGGGATCGATCTGGCGCATGTCCACGATCCTAACCCTGTGATCTTGTGCCACCCGGACAAGCGGATACCCGCAAGTAAGAGATAGCGTCAGATGCCATGGCACGCTCTGTACTCGTCACCGGAGGCAATCGCGGCATCGGCCTCGCGATCGCCCGTGAACTCGCCGCGGCCGGCGACGCCGTCGCGGTCACCTACCGATCGGGGGAGCCGCCGGAGGGTCTGTTCGGCGTCCGCTGCGACGTCACCAGCACGGCCGAGGTCGAGGCCGCCTTCGACAAGGTCGAGGCCGAGCAGGGGCCGGTCGAGGTCCTCGTCTCCAACGCGGGCATCACCAAGGACACCCTGCTGGCGATGATGAAGGAGGAGACCTTCACCGACGTCATCGACGCCAACCTGACCGGGGCCTACCGTGTGGCCAAGCGCGCCATCAGGCCCATGATGAAGATCAAGCGCGGCCGCATCATCCTCATCTCCTCCGTGGTCGGCCTGTCCGGCCAGGCGGGCCAGGCCAACTACGCCGCCTCCAAGGCCGGCCTGGTCGGCTTCGCCCGCTCCCTGGCCCGCGAGTACGGCTCGCGCAACATCACCGTCAACGTGGTCG
The DNA here is from genome assembly GCF_040649795.1 of Nonomuraea sp. NPDC048881. Taxonomy (NCBI): domain Bacteria; kingdom Bacillati; phylum Actinomycetota; class Actinomycetes; order Streptosporangiales; family Streptosporangiaceae; genus Nonomuraea; species Nonomuraea sp. NPDC048881. The sequence continues at coordinate 7,104 of NZ_JBEZGC010000034.1, read as the reverse complement.
CGCCCGGCTTCGTGGCCACCGACATGACGTCCGGCCTCGACCAGGAGGCCATCGTCAAGAACATCCCGCTCGGGCGGCAGGCCGCCCCAGCGGAGATCGCGCGCGTCGTCCGCTTCCTGGCCGGCGACGACGCCTCGTACATCACCGGGGCCGTGATCCCGGTCGACGGCGGACTCGGAATGGGGCACTGACGTGGGAATTCTCGAAGGCAAGCGAATCCTCGTGACCGGCGTGCTCACCGACGCCTCCATCGCCTTCTCGGTGGCCAAGCTGGCCCAGGAGGAGGGCGCCACGGTGGTGCTCACCGGGTTCGGCCGGCTGAGCCTGGTCGAGCGCATCGCCAAGCGGCTGCCCCAGACCCCGCCGGTGCTGGAGCTCGACGTCCAGGACACCGACCAGCTCGACACGCTGGCCGCCCGCGTGGGCGAGCACGTCGACGGGCTCGACGGCGTCGTGCACTCCATCGGCTTCGCGCCGCAGAGCGCCCTCGGCGGCAACTTCCTCAACACGCCGTGGGAGGACGTCGCCACCGCCCTGCAGGTCTCCACGTACTCGTTCAAGTCGCTGGCCGTGGCCTGCCTGCCGCTGATGAAGGAGGGCGGCGCGGTCGTCGGCCTCGACTTCGACGCCTCCAAGGCCTGGCCGGTCTACGACTGGATGGGCGTGGCCAAGGCCGGCCTCGAGTCGTGCAGCCGCTACCTCGCCCGCGACCTGGGCAAGCACAACATCCGGGTCAACCTGGTCTCGGCCGGGCCGCTGCGCACGATGGCCGCCAAGTCGATCCCGGGCTTCAAGGAGTTCGAGGAGAGCTGGCCCGAGCGCTCGCCGCTGGGCTGGGACCTCACCGACACCGTCCCGGCCGCCAAGGCGTGCGTGGCGCTCATGTCCGACTGGTTCCCCGCCACCACCGGCGAGATCGTGCACGTCGACGGCGGCGCGCACGCGATCGGCGGCTGAGCGCGCCTCACGCCAGGCGGTGCCTGCCGCTGCTGCCCGCCGGGGCCGGCTCGAACGGGATCGACTCGCTCGGCTCGGCCCGGTGCCGCCGCTGCTGCACGATCCGGGTGGCCAGCACCGCCGACCCCAGCAGCACGATCGTCAGCACGGTGCCCAGCACGTCGTGAGCCGGCGGGCTGGGCCGCACCACTCGCTGGTCGCGCAGCGGCACGGCCAGCTCGCGCCCGAACGGGTTGGGCCACAGCAGCTCCACCCGCGAGTCGTCGGGATCGGCGGTCGGCTCCTCGGCGGTGACCGGCCGCTCGTCGTCCAGCGTGTACGGCTGGTGCTGCGGCGGCGTGGGCGGTTGCGTCGGCAGCGGCGCGGTGGCCTCGTCGGTCTCGCGCTCGTGCGGCCGGTCGCTCCGGCGGCGCCCGGTCCCGGTCTCGGGCCCGGTCTCGGTCCCGGGCGAGGCCGTCGGGGTGGGGTAGGCCGTCAGCGACGGGAGCACGCCCTGGTCGTCGCAGGCCAGCACCGGCAGGCACACGTCCTTCAGCGTCTCGGGCACCAGGTCGCTGTGGCTGGGGCTGGGGGAGGGGCGGTCCGAGTGGGACGGTTCGGCGGGCCTGCCGGTCGGCACGGCGTCGCCGACGGTGCCCAGCACCTCGCCGGTGGCCTTGTCGACGCCCTTGGTCACCGGGTCGGCCTTGCCGCCGGTCACGTCGTCGACCGTGCCCGTGAGCGCGCCGACGACGTCGCACAGCGTGTCGGTGACGCCCGAGAGCAGCCCACCCTCGCCCGGGCAGCCCTGGACGGCGGCGGCGGAAGCGGCCGGCGCCCCCGCCGGGATCGCCGCCAGCGCCACCGCGAGCACCCCGGCCGAGATCGCGGTCCTGCTCCCCATCCGTCCCCTCCTGTGTCGCTTCAGGAGGAAATCCTTATGGACAAGGCCCGTCAGACGCAGGCTTTTTCCCGGTAAAGTTGCGATTCGGTATCGACTAGTGATACGCGAGATGGATTCTCGTTCGTCGTCAGTCGAGCGAGGACACGTCATCCAGCGCCTCCCGGATCTCGATCGGGAGCACGACGTCCTCGGCTGACAGAATCCCTTTGAGCTGCGTGTGGGTGCGGGCGCCGACGATCGCCGAGGCCACCCCGGGCTGGTCGCGCACCCACGACAAGGCCACCGCCAGCGGCGAGACGCCGAGCCCGTCGGCGGCGGTGGTGACCGACTCGACCACGCTGCGGCCGCGCTCGTCGAGATAGGGGCGGACGAAGTCGGCGAAGTGCGGCGTCGCGGCGCGGGAGTCGGCCGGGATGCCGGTGCGGTACTTGCCGGTCAGCACGCCCCGGCCCAGCGGCGACCAGGCCAGCACGCCGACGTCGAGGTGGGCGGCGGCGGGCAGCAGCTCGCGCTCGGGCTCGCGGGCCAGCAGCGAGTACTCGACCTGGGCCGAGGTGATCGGGATGCGGCCGGGGACCGACCTCTGGGTGACCGCGGCGGCGGCGAGCTGCCAGCCCGCGTAGTCGCAGACGCCGGCGTAGACGGCCCGGCCGGAGGAGACGATCGCGTCGAGGGCGGCCAGGGTCTCCTCCAGCGGCACCTCGGAGTCGTAGGTGTGCAGCTGCCACAGGTCGACGTAGTCGAGGCCGAGCCGGTTGAGCGACTCGTCGACGGCGGCGATCAGGTGGCGCCTGGAGGCGTCGCGCGGCCGGCGGCCGGTCGGGGTGACCACGGCCTTGGTGGAGATCACCAGCTCCGAGCGCGGCACGGAGTCGCGCAGCATGCGGCCGAGCAGCCGCTCGGAGTCGCCCCCGGTGTAGACGTCGGCGGTGTCGACGAGGGTGCCGCCCGCGTCGAGGAACGAACGGAGCTGGGCGGCCGCCTCCTCCGGGTCGGTGTCACGGCCCCAGGTCATCGTGCCGAGCCCCAGCCGGGACACCGACAGGCCGCTGCGGCCGACATAGCGCTGCTCCATGATCCCGCCAGGTTACCAAGAACGGGCTCGCCCGCCAGTCCGCCGCTCCAATGTCCTGCCTGGTGAGGAGCGTGGCGGCGGGTGGATGCGAAGTTTTCTCGCAGGTGCGTGAAACATGGTGATCCGCGCCTGCGACACTTGCTGGTGTGACCACCCTTCTGCTGGCCCGCCACGGGCTGACCGACCTCACCGGGCCGGTGCTGGCCGGGCGCACCCCGGGGGTGCACCTGAGCGAGGCCGGGCGGGCGCAGGCCGAGGCGCTGGCCGGCCGCATCGCCGGGGTCCGGCTCGACGCCGTCGTCTCCAGCCCGCTCGAACGCTGCCGCGAGACCGCCGAGGCCGTCGCCAAGGGCCGCGGGGCGGACGTGGTCCTCGACGAGCGGCTGATCGAGTGCGGCTACGGCGCCTGGACGGGCCGCCCGCTCAAGGAGCTCGCGCAGGAGCCGCTCTGGCAGACCGTGCAGGCGCATCCCAGTGCGGTGACATTTCCGGAAGGGGAGTCGCTGGCCGATATGCAACATCGGGCGGTCGCCGCGGTCCGGGAGTGGAATCGACGCCTCGGGTTGAAGGGTGTCTACCTGGCGTGCACGCACGGAGACGTCATCAAGGCGATCGTGGCGGACGCTCTGGGGCTGCACCTCGATCATTTTCAGCGGATAACAGCCGATCCTGCGGCCCTCACCGTGATTCGCTATGCCCCCTTGCGTCCCTTTGTTCTCAGGATTAACGATATGGGGGAATTGCGGTTGCCCGAGGATTCGGAGGAGAAAGACGGGGGAGAAAACATCACCGGGAGCGATGCCGCCGTCGGCGGTGGACCCGGGACCACGTAAGGTCAGGCTATGCCGGTCTTCGACTACGACCCACCGGAGAGGTTCGTCGCCGGCGCCCTGGGGCAGCCGGGCGCGCGGGTCTTTTTTCTGCAGGCCAGGGCCGAGGGCAGACTGACCACCGTGGCGCTGGAGAAGCTGCAGGTGGCTGCGCTCGCGGGCAGGCTCGACGAGCTGCTCGACGAGGTTCTGCGGCTCAGCGGCGGCACCGCGCACGTGCCCGCGCTGGCTCCGGCCGACCTGGCCGACGACGCCCCCCTCGACGTGCCGGTCGCGGAGGACTTCCGGGTCGGCACCATGGCGCTCGCCTGGGACGACGACAAGTCCCAGGTGGTGATCGAGGCGCAGGAGGTCATCGACGAGGAGGACCTCGACGGCCCCGACCCCGCCGTGCTGCGGGTGCGGATCAGCGCCGGGGCCGCCCGTGCCTTCACCCGCAGGGCGCTCCAGATCGTGGCGGCGGGCCGTCCTCCCTGCCCCCTGTGCGGGCAGCCGCTCGACGCCGAAGGCCATGTCTGCGTCCGACTCAACGGCTACCGCGGGGGTGAGGCGGCTTCATGACCGCTCCTGAGAGCGAACCGGCCGTCAAGCCGCCACAAGGGCCGATCATGCAGGAGGAGGAGGCGCTCACGCTGCTGCGCGACGGGCGCCTGGAGGTGGCCGGCCGCCTGGTCGAGGCCACCAACATGACTCTCTATTGCTCGATCAAGCTGGGCGGCCGCAGCGCCGCCTGCGTCTACAAGCCCGTCCGCGGCGAGCGCCCCCTGTGGGACTTCCCCGACGGCACTCTCGCCGCCCGCGAGGTGGCCGCCTACGAGGTCTCCCAGGCGACCGGCTGGCGCATCGTGCCGCCGACCGTCTACCGCGAGGGCCCGTTCGGGCCCGGCATGTGCCAGCTGTGGATCGACACCGAGCGCGAGATCGACCTGATGCGGCTGGTCAAGAGCCGTAACCCGGTGGTGCGCCGGATGGCGGTGTTCGACGCGGTGGTCAACAACGCCGACCGCAAGGGCGGTCACCTGCTTCCGCTGCCGACCGGGCACGTCTACGGCGTCGACCACGGCGTCTGCTTCTCGGTCGAGGACAAACTCCGTACCGTGCTGTGGCAGTGGCGGGGCAAGCCGCTGGCGCGCGAGGCGGTGGCGGTGCTGGCCAAGCTGGAGCGCGACCTGGAGTCGGGCTCGCTGGGGCGGCGGCTGCGCGAGCTGCTCACGCTGGCCGAGGTGGAGGCCACCTGGCGGCGGGTCAGGCGGCTGCTGGACACCGGCGTGCATCCGTACCCGTCGGAAGGGTGGCCGGCGGTTCCCTGGCCCCCTATCTGAGGACTGGCGGGGGTTTTATACCCTTTGCCGCATGTGCACGCTGATCGTGAGAACCGGGGAGCCGCTGACCCTCATGGGCGTGCGGGACGAGCTCACCGACCGCCCCTGGGAGGCGCCCGGGGAGCACTGGCCCGAGCATCCCGGGGTGATCGGCGGCCGTGACCTCAAGGGCGGCGGCACCTGGATGGCCGTCTCCCCGTCCGCCTGCCGCGCCGCCGCCCTCCTCAACGGCCACGGCACGATGGCCCCCGAGACCACCAGGGTCTCCCGCGGCGACCTGGCCCTGATCGCGGTGTCCACGGGCGACGTCCCGGACGTCGACCTGACCCGCTACGACCCCTTCCACCTCGTGCTCGCCGACCTGTCCGGCGTGCGGCTGTTCAGCTGGGACGGCGACCGCCTCACCGCCTCCGCCCTGCCCGACGGCACCAGCATGGTCGTCAACACCGGCCTCGACCCGGACGCCGGCCGCGTCCGGGCCCACCTGCCACGCTTCGCGAGCGCGCCCGACTGGGCGGAGCTGATCACCGGCGCGCACTCCGACCGGCCGGACGCCCTCCTGGTGCGCAACACCCTGCCCGACGGCCGCGTCTACGCCTCGCTGTCGGTGATGCGGGTCACCCTGGCTCAGGACGACACCGCCTACGAGTTCACGGACCTTACGGCACGGATAGGCTCAAAGGCATGAGATCGTGGTCTGCCCAGAACATCCCCAAGCTCCCAGGTGAGAGCATTCCGCTGCGTCTCTACGACACGACGACGAGGCAGGTGCGGCAGACCGATCCCGGCCCCACCGCCCGGATGTACGTCTGCGGCATCACCCCCTACGACGCCACCCACCTCGGCCACGCCAACACCTACCACGCCTTCGACCTGGTGGGCCGGATGTGGCGGGACGCCGGGCACGAGGTCCACTACACCCAGAACGCCACCGACGTGGACGACCCGCTGCTGGAGCGGGCCGCCCAGACCGGCATCGACTGGCAGGAACTGGCCGAGCGCGAGATCGAGCTGTTCCGCACCGACATGGAGGCCCTGCGCATCCTGCCGCCGCGCGAGTACGTCGGCGTCACCGAGGTCGTGGGCCACGTCGCCGACCTGATCACCGAGCTCGCCGCCAAGGGCTGCACCTACGACCTCGACGGCGACGTCTACTTCAAGGTGGCCGACGCCCCCAAGTTCGGCCAGGTGTCCGGCTACGACGAGGCCGAGATGCTGGCCCTGTCCGCCGAGCGCGGCGGCGACCCCGACCGGCCGGGCAAGCGGCACCCGCTCGACTGGCTGCTGTGGCGGGCCGAGCGGCCCGGCGAGCCGGCCTGGGAGACGAGCCTGGGCCGGGGGCGTCCCGGCTGGCACATCGAGTGCACCGCGATCGCGCTGCGCAACCTGGGCCCCGGCTACGACGTGGCGGGCGGCGGCTCCGACCTGATCTTCCCGCACCACGAGTGCGGCGCCTCCGAGGGGCACGCGGCGACGGGGGAGTGGCCGTTCGCCAAGTTCTACACGCACGCGGGCATGGTGGCGCTCGACGGCGAGAAGATGTCGAAGTCCAAGGGCAACCTGGTGTTCGTCAGCCGGCTGCGGCAGCAGCACGACCCGATGGCCGTGCGGCTCGTCCTGCTGGCCCACCACTACCGGGAGGACTGGGAGTACACGCCCGGCCAGCTCGCCGCCGCCGAGCGCCGGCTCGCGCTGTGGCGCTCGGCCGTCGCCCTGCCGGGCGCGCCGCACGCGGAGGAGCTGCTGGCCGCGGTCCGCGAGCGGATGACCGACGACCTCGACTCGCCGGGCGCGCTGGCCGCGATCGACGCCTGGGCCGAGCGGGCGCTGGCCGAGGGCGGCCCGCAGCAGCCCGGCCTGGTCAAGGACCTGACCGACGCCCTCCTCGGCATCGCCCTCTGACAAACCGACCGACGGGTGACATGGTCGTGGGGGGGGGGGGGGGGGGGCCCCGCCCCCCCCCCCCGGGGGCGGGGGGGGGGGGGGGGGGGTCGGGGGCCCAGGCGCCCCGCGGTACAGGTGTTTGGCGGGGGGGTG
>NZ_JBEZGC010000033.1:3365-59506 GCF_040649795.1 Nonomuraea sp. NPDC048881 | reverse complement strand
TAGGCCTCGTCGGGGCCTCTGCTGAGGTTGTCGAGCTGGCTGGAGACCGCCCTGTCGGCGACCGCCGCGGCGAGCGAGGCGGGGTCTGCCGCCGCCGGTGCGGTGGTGCCGGGGTCTTGTGCGGGGGTGGCTCCGGGAGGTGCGGCGCTGGCGGGTGACGCGGGAAGCGTCAAGGTCGCGGCCGTGGCCAGGCCGGCGACCGCCGCGAGTAAGGCTTTGCGTTTCACGCTGTGGTGCTCCTTTCGGCAGGCTCCCTTCGGGCCGTTGCCGCCTTTGGGCGTGCGCGGGTCACCACGCGGTCAGGGGTCTCCTGGATCGCGGGAGGTGAAAGGGGGCATGGGGGGTGATAAAGGGTGACGGATACAGCAAGCGAACCGTTTCGCCTTGTTGCCGCCAGACGCTAAGCGCTGGTTGACTGCTCGAAAATACGTATGTTCATCGGTAGGCATACCGACATTTCTGTTACCGCTGGTCACACCCATCCACGTGCCAGAATCGGCCGTCATGCCGGACAATCGGGCAGGGAAAGTCCGGCATTCCGGGCCCACTGAAGGGCGAATCGGCCGGCGGCGACCGGCTCGGCGACGCCCGATAGGGGCGGCGGCGTCACCGCTATTCGGCGGGACCGGAACCGGCGCCGGCGCATCCGCCCACGTCCCCGTGACCTCCGTCTAACCGGCACCGGACGGAAACGTCACGCCCAGGATGCATCCGGCACGGCCCGGGTGTTCAGTACGGTTCCGGGGCGAGACAGCTTCCGCTCTCATGGACCTGGTCCTGCGGCGGCGGCTCGACGGGCACGTCGTTGCCCCAGTCGGTGAAGTCGATCTCGGTCACGTTGCTCCTGGGCACGCCCTCCTCGGCCGAGGGGTTGGCCGCGACGAGACGGACCCGGCGGGGAAGCCGGTCCGGCCCGACCCACAGCTGCCACGAGACCCGTGCCGAGCGGTACCGCTCCCGCAGTGCTTCCGCCATGGCCGGGTCGTCGCCCCGGGCCGGGGTGCTGAGCTCGGTCTGCGCGGCGCTTCCGGCATGGACGACGGTGGTGACCTCGTCGATGACCCCGCCGGAGGAGGGTGCAGGCGCCGCGAGCCTGTCCAGCACCTCGGGCGACAGGACCGCCCGCGCGTCGAGTGCCCCGGCGAGCCGCGCCGCCGTCCCGCATTCGGGGCTGCTGTGGTGCAGCCGGCTCTTGCCGGCGGGAACGTCCCTCCGGTCGGCTCGCTGCTCGTAGGTGTCGGAGCCGCCGATGGAGATCGCCCTGGTCGTCCTGCCGGACAGGTCGTCCGGGACGAGGTTCTTCAGGTCTTCGGTGACGTCGGTCCGGTGGAAGGTCGTGGTCAGGTCGGAGGCGGCCGTGCCGAGGCGGAGGATTCCGGTGGTCCGGCTCTCGCTGTACTCGCCGATGTCGACCGGCACGACGAGGCCGTCCGCCGCCCGGGGCGCGTCGCCGTAGGTCAGCCGGACGACCTTGGTGACCTTGACTCCGGCTCCGTCCTTCGCCTGCCGGGCCACCGCCTCGGCGGGCGTCCGGGCCGCCGTCGCGTCCTGTCCGCCGCATCCGGCCGTCAGGGTGAGCACGAGCAGGTCGGCGCGATCCGCGACAAAGGCACCCGATGATCATAGAAGAAGGCGGAATCGGCGCGGCGAGGCAACCTGATCGCGCCGGCACCGCGTCAGTACGTGTGTGCCAGACAGGAAGCTCTTTGACAACTTCGTGGCCTCGCGGTCCGACCGGTTACTGCGGACGGCGTACCTGCTGACCCGCGACTGGGGTACGGCCGAGGACCTGCTCCAGGAGTGCCTGGCCAAGGCGTGGTTCGCCTGGTCGCGCATCGAGGAGCCCGAGGCGTACGTGCGGCGGGTGCTCGTGACGACCTACACCTCGTGGTGGCGGCGCCGATGGCGCGGCGAGGTGCCGAGCGGCACGCTGCCCGAGGAGGGGGTGCCCGATGCCGAGCGGTCCGGGCGGGAGGAGCTGTGGGAGGCGGTGGGAAGGCTGCCCGCCAAGCAGCGCGCGGTGATCGTGCTGCGGTTCTACGAGGACCTGTCGGTGCAGGAGGTGGCCAGGATCCTGGGCTGCCATGACGGCACGGTCAAGAGCCAGACCGCCAAGGCGCTGGCCAAGCTGCGCGTGGACGAGTCGATCGTGAAGGAGTGCCGATGAGCGTGCAGGACCTGCGTGAGATGTTGCGGGAGCGAGCCGAGGGCCCCGCGCCCGCGATCCCGGACCGTCACGAGCTCGTCCGCCGCCGTGTGCGGCGTACCTGGCGGCGCAGGGTCCTGGCCTCCGCCGCCGCGACGGTGGCGGCGACGGTGGCCGCGGGCGCGGCCGTGCTCTCCCTGCTGCCCGGTGGCGCCGTGACGCGGCACGAGCCCGCGACCTCGGCCTCCGCCGTGGCCCCCGCCCCGGAGCCGCTGCCGGAACGGTTCACCGCCCACGACGGCACCGGCTACCGGCGGCTGGCGACGGCGACGGTCAGGACGGACGGCGCGCGCAGGACGTCAGTCACGATCCCGGTCACCGGCAGGCCGCTGGACGTGGCCGCGCTGTGCGACGGCTCGTTCGGCGCCACGGCGCCGAGGATCTCCGTGGCGGGCCGCGCCGCCGGCGCCTCCCCGCCCTTCTCCCCCTGCCTGAAGGGCATGGAGCTGGTCCCGTTGCCGGTGCCCGCCGGGGCCGGCCAGGTCACGGTGACGTTCGACACGACCACCAGGGGCGGGGGGTGTACGCGGCAGGAGACGGGGGCGCCGTGCGTCACCCCTGAGCCCGTCAAGGCGGTCTGGAGCCTGGCCGTCTACGAATGGACGCCTCCCGCGCGGCCGGTCGATCCCGAACCGCTCCGAGCCTTCCCCAAGCGGCTGCCGAGCTGGGAGCTGGCCGGCGCGACGCAGGACCGAATCTGGCCGCAGGACGGGACGGCCACGGTCACGGTCCGGGGCGACGGCGGCAGGATGGGCATCGAGGCGCTCTGCGCCGGTGACCTGGCCAGGCGGATGTGGTTCACGTACCGGATCGGGGGCGGCGACGAGGAGGTGGTCACCTGCAGCCAGTGGACGGGCGGCCCGTACCCGATGGCGATGACCGAGCTGAGCGTGCCGGAGGGCAGGCGGGTCACCGTCACCGTCCGGGCGGGCATCTGGGGCGAGGACGCCAACCGCCCGGTCCGCTGGGCCTTGGCCGTCTACCGCAAGCGCTCCTGATCGTCGCCCCGCGGGTCGGTGACCGGGCGCCGGCAGGCAGGCGGTTCCTCCGACGCCCGGGTCACCCCGATGACTGCGACGGGCCGAGATCGTTGAAGAAGCACGCGTCGGAGATCTCGGTCAGGTGCCCGAGCTTGTCCTTCGTCACCGCCTGCCGGTACGTGTCCACGTCGTCGGCGCGAAGCGCCTTGAGCGCCTTCTCGGCGGTGTCGATGTCGTTCCGGAGCGCGACCTTGAGCGCCGGGCGGACCGCCTTGGCCAGATTGGCCTGCTGAAGGTCGATGATCTCGTTGAGCAGGTTCTCGGTCGGCGGCAGCGGCACCGTTCCGCTGACCGGGACCTGGGTCCACTTGTCCATGACACCGGTCTGGTTCTCGCAGCCCGGCGGTATCCCGTGGCCTTTCGTGCCGGGCTGGTCTGCGGCGGCCGCCGTCCGCTCTGCCGCCGTCCCGGACGAGCCCGCCTGCGGGGTCTGGTCGCCGTCTCCCGAGATGGCCACGACCACGGCGACCGCGGCGATCGCCGCAGCCAGCCCGGCGCCGCCCGCGATGAGCAGCTTGCGGTTCCGCGGCCCGCCTGGGCCGGGCCGTGACGGGTCGTGGAAGGCGGGCGCCTGCTCCTGCAACGTGGGCGGCGGCGGAGGCGGGAGGTTCTCGGTGCGCGCCGACGGGCCGGCCGGAGCGGAACCGGCGTCCGGGAAGGGCTGCCGCGGCGGCACGGAGTGAGGGCCGGCCGGGGGCGGCGGGGTGTTCGGCAGGCGAGGCTGCCCGAGAGCGTCGATCACGGCCAGGGCCTCGGCGGCGGTGGGACGGTTGGCCGGGGTCTTGTCCAGCAGGCGGGCGATCAGCGTCCCGAGGCCGCCGGCGTCGCGGGGCACGGGCGGCTCCCCCAGCAGCACCGCGGTGAGCGTCTCCGTCGGGGTGTCCCGGTGGAACGGGGACACCCCCTCCAGCGCCTGGTACAGCGTCACCCCGAGCGAGTACAGGTCGCCGGCGCCGCCGCTGTCCACGCCGTTGAACCGTTCCGGCGCGATGTACTCCAGCGAGCCCATCAGCCCGCCGCTCTTGGTGAGGGCGGTGTCGCCCTGTTGCACGGCGATCCCGAAGTCGGTGAGCAGCACGCGGCCGTCCCGGGCGATCAGCACGTTGGCCGGTTTCACGTCCCGGTGCACGATGCCGGAGGCGTGTGCCGTGCGCAGGGCGTCCATCAGGCCCCTTGCGGCCGACGTGACGGCGCCGGGCGGCAGGGGGCCGTCCCGGGCGATCAGCTCGGCGAGGGTGCCGCCGTCGACCAGTTCCATGACGATCCACGGCGCCTCGTCCTCGATCACCACGTCGTGGACGGTGACGATGTGCGGGTGCGACCGCAGCCGGGCGGCGTTGCGCGCCTCCCGCTCGGCGCGGCGCAGCCGTTGCGCGTGCTCCTCGTCGGAGGTGGCCGACGGGAGCCAGACCTCCTTCACCGCCACGGACACGTCGAGAGACTCGTCGTGCGCCTTCCAGACCCGTCCGAAGCCTCCGCCGCCCAGAACGGACTCCAGCCGGTACCGTCCGCTGATCACACGTCCTGGTTGTGTCTGCGCGGCCACCATGCTCCCTCGTCGATGATCAAGTTGTGGCAGCCTATCCAGGCGTGCTCGCGCGTATCTGCCGAATGTCCAGACTCGTGATCCATTCGCACGCTGCCGGAGCGGCCGACGCGGCGCGTCGCCTGTCCCCCCCGGCCGCTGGCTATCCTGTGGCAGGTCGAGCCGGGCACGGCTCCCCCACCACGAGCCCACCGGAAGGCGACGACCGACCGTGACAGCCCCTCCGCGCCGGAGCGCCTGGCCGGCCACGACGGTGGCGGCGCACGCGGTCCTGGCGTTCCTGACGGTGATCATCCTGGTGGGCGCCTGGTACCTGGGCGCGGCCTGGTGGCAGGTCCTGCCCGCGGCGGGCGCCGCCGTCCTGCTCCATGCGGGGGCGGTGGCGGCCGCCCGGCGGCCGTGGCCGGGGTACGCGATCGGCGCGCTGGCCATGCTCGTCCTGGTGCTGACGCCCTCCCCGGGATGGTCGCTGAACCTGCTGCCCTCGGCGGTGTGCTTCCCCTTCGCGTTGTGGCGGCTGACCGGCCTGGTCCCGGTCAGGTCCTCGGCGCCGGCGTTGGCGGTCGCGGCGCTCGGGATCGTCCTGAACGAGGCGGTGGGGTGGGCGCGGCTGCCCGCCGACCCGCTGTGGACCCGCCTGCTGGAGGGCGGGCTGCTGACGCTCGTGGCCGGCGGGGTGTGGCTCGCGGCCCTACTGGTCCGGCGCAGGCGCGAGGCCGCCCGACGGGCCGAGGACGAACGGCTGGCCGCGGCGCTCGCCGGCGAACGGGCCGGCATCCGCCGCGACCTGCACGACGTGATCGCCCACACGGTCACCGTCATGGTCGCGCGGATCGAGGCCGCGGCGGTGACGACGGCGGATGCGGCGACCCGGCGCGAACTCGGCGACATCGCCGAGACCGGCCGCGACGCCCACCAGGGTCTGCGCGCGATGCTGGCCACCTTGGGCCCGTCCGCCGGGGGCCCGTCCGCCGGGGCCGCGGCCAGCGCGGCGTCGCGCGCCGGGTCCCGGCCCGGCCAGGCGCCGATCTCGCTCGACGTGCTGCCCGACCTGGTGGCCTCGGCGGCGAGCCCGCTGCACGCGGTGACGCTGGCGGAGGCGGGTGAGCGGCGGCCGCTGAGCCTCAGTGCCGAGGTCGCGGCGGTGCGGACCGTGCAGGAGGGCGTCACCAACGCGCTGCGCCACCTGGAACCGCCGGTCGCGGTGAGCGTCAGCCTGCGCTGGAGCCCGGCCGAGATGGAGGTGGAGGTCCGCGACGACGGCGGCAGCGCGCTTCGCGGCGCCCGCGGCCAGGGGACCGGCTTGATGGGGATCGAGGAACGGGTGCGCACCGCGGGCGGCACACTGTCGATCGACGACGGGGACGACGGATGGGTGCTGCGGGCGCGGCTCCCCACGAAGGAGGGGGCATGAGCGCGATCCGGGTCATGCTCGTCGACGATCAGGAGCTGCTGCGGGCCTCGCTGCGCACGGTCCTGTCGGCCGACGAGCGCATCGAGGTCACCCACGACGTCGCCGACGGCGGCCAGGCGATCGAGGTCGTCCGGCGGCACCGCCTCGACGTGGTGCTGATGGACATCCGCATGCCGCGCCTGGACGGCGTCGCCGCCACGGCGGAGATCGTGCGGATCGCGCCGGCGACCCGGGTGCTCATGCTGACGACGTTCGACGACGACGAACTGGTCGTGGCGGCCGTCCGGGCCGGCGCCAGCGGCTACCTGACCAAGGACGTCCGGCCCGCCGCGCTGGCCCAGGCGGTGTGCGACGTCGCGTCCGGCACGGCGGCGCTGGCCCCGGGGGTGGCCGCGACGATCCTGGGCCTCCTGCGGCAGACGCCGATGCGCAGGACGGCGGCCCTGGACGGCCTGACCCCGCGCGAGGTCGAGATCTTCGGCCTGCTGGCGCGCGGCAGGTCCAACGCCGAGATCCGCGCGGAGCTGGTGCTGAGCGAGAACACGGTGAAGTCGCACGTCCGGGCCGTCCTGCAGAAGCTGGGCCTGCGCGACCGCGTGCACGCGGTGATCCACGCCTACGAGAACGGGCTCGTGGGCCGCGACGATCTGCCCGGCTGAGCGTGCGGGGCCGGGACGGCGGCCGCGCGGGTCAGGGCCGGTACCCGATGTGGCCCAGCAGGGTCCGCATCCGGCGCTCGATCTGTTCGGCGGTCACGTCGTCGGCGTGCTGGAGCAGGACGGATCCGATCGAGCCGGCCAGGATGTCCTGGACGACGCCCGGGTCGGTGCCCGCCGGAAGGTGACCGGCCTCGACGGCCTGCCGTGCGACCTGGGCCACGGCGTCCAGCCGGGGCCGCAGGTAGCGCTCGGTGTAGGCGGCCACCAGCTTGGGGTAGTCGACCGAGGCGCCGATGACGCGGGCCATCAGCGCGCGGAAGCGGGGACGGCTGAGCAGCTCGGCGACGGAGCCGACCAGTTCCTCGATCGACCGCCCGGCCGGGGCGGCGTCGACGTCGGGGGCACGGGCGTGCTCCAAGGCGGCCATCAGGAGGTCCTCCTTGGCCCGCCAGCGCCGGTAGACGGTCAGTTTCGCCACGCCGGCGCGCTGGGCGACCGCTTCCACGCTGGTGCCCGCCGCGCCGCGTTCGATCAGCAGGTCCAGCGCCGCCTCCAGGATGGCGGCGTCGTTTCCCGGATCGCGCGGACGGCCGTGGCGTTCTACGCCGGCCACAGCACCTGGTTCAGCCATGTGGTCAGTCTGTCGGGTGCCGGATGGTGACGCCAACCGATGTGCCCGTCGGGGCGGATCAGCGTCACGTCGGGCGAGCCGGGCTCCACCGGCGTGAGAGCGAGGACCAGGTCGGCGCCCAACTCCGCCGCGGCGGCCGCGGCGTGGCGGGCGGCGACGTGCCGGTCATCGGCGAGCACGACCCAGCGTCCGCCGATGGCGGCGTGCAGGGTGGTGGCGCCGCCGTCCGGGCGCCGGCAGGCGAGGTCGGGCATCCGGTCGCCGGGACGCGGTCCGGGCATCCACCGGTGCTCGGCCGAGGCCAGCGGTCCTCCTCGGTAGCTGATGCCGAGCTGGGAGGCGGCCAGCCACAGCCGGCGCTGCACGGCGGGCAGCCGCACGACCGGCAGGACGACGTGGTCGCGCAGCAGGCGTTTCCAGGGGGCGTTCGGCAGCATGATGTCCACGGCGGTGCTGGTGGCGCGCAGGACCTTGCGGGCCAGCGGCCGGCGTTCGCCTTCGTAGGTGTCGAGCAGCCGCCGGTCGGCGCGGCCGCGGGCGACCAGCACCAGCTTCCAGGCCAGGTTCTCGGCGTCGCCGAGGCCGGTGTTCTGTCCCTGCCCGCCGGTGGGGCTCTGGATGTGCGCCGCGTCGCCGGCCAGGAGGATCCGGCCGCGCCGGTAGGCGTCGGCCAGCCGGCGGTGGATGCGGAACTCCGAGGCCCAGCGGAGGTCGGTGACCGTGTCGAGGTCGATCCCGCTGCGGCGGGAGAACTCGCTCAGCACCCGGTCGCCGATCTCGCGTTCGGACAGCCGGTCCGGCAGCTGCGACGGCGGTTCGGTGAACACCCGCCAGGTGTCGTCGGGCAGCGCGGTGACCGACAGCATGTGGCCGGCCTCCATCCAGGTCGTGCTGCCGTTCCTGTCCAGCGGCCACCGGGCTTGCACGTCGACCATCAGCAGGCGTTCGAGGAGTTTGCGGCCGGGGAAGCCGATGCCGGCGAGCTTGCGCACGGTGCTGTGCGCGCCGTCACAGCCGATCAGCCAGTGGGTCCGGATCAGGCGCTCGGCGCCGCCCGCGGTGCGGACGGTGGCGGTGACGCCGGCGCCGTCCTGCCGGGCCGCGGCCAGGCGGGTGTCCCACTCCACCTGGCCGCCCAGTTCGGCCAGACGTCGCCGCAGCGTGCCCTCGATCTCGGCCTGCGAGATCAGCAGGGTCTGCTTCGGCTGGTCGGCGACGGCCTGGCCGACGTGGAGGCGCAGCACGGTGCGTGTGCCCTCGTTGTAGGACATGGTGAGCGAGGACCGGGAGCGCTGGGGCAGGTCGCCGAGCGCGCCGATGCGTTCCAGGACCTCCCTGCCGCGTGGTTGCAGGCCGAGGGCGCGGGAGGTGGTGGCGGGGGCGGGGGCGGCGTCGATGACGCGGACGGGGATGTCGTGCAGGGCCAGGTGGACGGCCAGGGCCAGCCCGGTGGGGCCGGCGCCCGCGATGAGCACGGTGTCAGTCACTTAGTAAACGATACGGTACCGATTACTAAGTCGGGAAGGGGGCTCGGGCGGCTCCGGCTCCGGCTCCGGCTCCGGCCCGGGAGTCGATCCCGACCACTGCGGGCCGGCCCCCCTTGAGCCCGGCGGCCGGTGCCCGGCCCTCGTCACGGGCACCGGCCAGGGGCTCGGCTACGGAAGGTCGCCCGCCTCGTCGACGATGCCGACGGACACCCGGGCCCTGGAGGTGATCACCTCACCCTCGGGCAACCCGCTGTAGTACGGGTCGGGCGACTTGACCCCGCCGACGTAGACGCGGCGCGCCCCGAGCAGGTCGAAGGTGGTCGGGTCGATGATGACCTCCTGGCGGACCCCGTCGTCGTCGCGGGTGTAGATCGCCACGCCCTGCCGGCCCAGCAGATCGCGCACCGGCTCCACGCCGACGTCGTCCAGCCGGGACAGGACGGTGTAGAGGGCGGCGCGCAGGCGAGCCGCCGGAGCGCCTTCTTCCAGGATGCTCAGGATCTGGTGGGACACCGCCCGCGCCCGCGGCAGAGCGATCTGGCTGGTGTCCTTCTTCAGGCGTTCGGCCAGGGCGGAGGGCTCCAGCGGCAGCGAGCGCAGGTAGGCGGGGTCGAACCGCAGACGGGGGTCGGCGCCGCCCCGGCGCCGCTGGATCGTGCCGCTGCTCTCGTCCCGCATGGCCCGCTCTTCGCCGTCCCCCCGCGTCCATCTCTCGACGGTCTCGCGCGAGCGGGTCCTGCCTGCGCCGGCTGGTTGCGCGGTGGCCTTGGCCAGCAGCCTGGGTGAGGTGTAGCTGTCCCATTTGACGTAGACCCACTGGTCGGCTCGCGGGTAGACGTCCGGCTGGCCGGCCGCCGCCGCCGTCGCGTGCTCGGCCAGGGTCTGCGCGTTGGCCACCGGCAGCCATGCCGGGGCGCCGGTGGTCTGCGTCCCCCGGCCGTCCGGGGCGAGGCTCTGCACCACCGTGACGCCCGCCGCGATCGTGGCGCCGAACGCGCCCACGGCCGCCACGCGCAGCACCATGCGCCGCACCCGGCGGGCCGGCGGCTCCGGGGCCAGCGCGGCCATCATCCGCCGCCGGGCGTGCTGCAGATCGCCCGCTCGGCTCTGCCGCACCTCCGAGCGCAGGTCTCGGACCATGTCCAGATCGTTCATCAGACCTCCTCGATCACGTCGGTGGGGTTGCTGCCGCCCAGGGCGTGGGCGATCTTGCGGCGGGCCCGCGACAGCCGGGACCGCACGGTGCCGATGGGCACGTTCAGCGCCTGCGCCGTCTCCTCGTAGCTGAGGTCGCCCCAGGAGACCAGCAGCAGGACGTCGCGCTCGCCCTTGCCCAGCGCGGCCAGGGCGGCCGCGAGCGGTCTGCGGGTCTCCGAGGCGGAGACGCGGGCGACCACCCGCTCGTCGAAGGCCACCGCCACGGGGTCCTCCCCGGTTCGGGCGAGCGCGCGGTACCCGCGGGTCTCGGCCCTTCGATGGGTGCCGATGATGTTCGTGGCGATGCCGTACAGCCAGGGCAGGGCGTCCTGGCGATCCAGGGCGTACTTGTGGCGCTTCTCGAACGCCCTGGTGAACGTCTCGGCCACCACGTCCTCGGCCTGATCGGGCCCGAGCCGCCGGACGACGTAACGATGCAGGACGGCGGCGTGCCGCTCGAACAGCTCGGCGAAACGCTCCGGCTCGGCCAGCGACGCCTCGATGACCGCCGAGTCCTGCGCGGGCACATCGCAGGCTGTTTCAAGGGCTGTTTCAAGGGCTGTTTCGCAGGCCGTGGAGACCTTCGGCTGGACCGGTGCCGGGACGTCCGCCCGAAGCGGCGCCCGCGCGCCCGCCGGAGGACCTGCCAGGACGGGTTCGTCGTGTGGAAGGGATGTCACGACGGTACTTATCCGCATGCGGGAGAAAGGTTCCATCCAGGATCCCGCCGGGGGGGTGGGGTCACTGCCGGCGGTGGATCAGGTCGCCGCCCAGCCGGGTGAGCTGGTGGATGACCATGTTGGCGTGCCGGGTGCTGGTGATGAGCCCGGCCCGTTGCAGCACCTGGGCGTGCGCGCTGGCCGACGACAGCGAGGCGCCGGTCCGGCGGGCGAGCTCGCTGGTGGTGCAGCCGTCGGTGGCGGCGATGCAGCGCAGGACGCGGGCCCGGGTGGCGCCGAGCAGGTCGGGCAGCGCGTCGTCGGGTTCGGCGTCGGGCATCTCGTGCTGGATCGGGAAGACCAGGACGGGCGGCAGGCTGGGGTCGGCCATCACGACCGGGGTGAAGCGCCCGAAGTAGGAGGGGATGAGCGTCAGGCCGCGTCCTTGCAGGTGGATCTCGTACCGGCCGGGGGCGTAGTCGGCCTCCAGCACCGGGGGCCGCCACCGCATCGACGGCCCGAGGCCGGCGAGCATCGCCTCCACGCCCTGGCCGGTGAGCAGGCGGGTCAGCCTGGCGCGCTCACGTCCCAGGGCGTCCTCCATGTCGGTACGGCGGGAGCCGAAGGCGACCTGGCAGTACCGCTCGCCGAGCCGGGCCAGGCCGCGGATGGAGCGCCGGTTGCCGCGGGCAAGGTCGTCCAGCGTCGCGGGAACGGGCGCGTGCCGGCGCAACTGGTCGGGGGAAGTACGCCCCGAGCGGCACCAGCCGCACCAGCTGCTCCCGTACCGGTTTGAGCAACCCGGCCTCGGCCAGGTCGGTGCGGGCCTGCCGCCGCCAGCCGGACAGCGCGCGCACCCCGCCCGGCCGCTGGAGTATGTGCAGGCTCAGCGCCATTTCCCACATCATGTCCGCCCGGCCGGCGATGCGCACGCGGGAAGGCGCCGCTTCGGGCCCCGGCGCCGGCGGGTGAACGCCGGGCCGGATTCTCGGCCCGGAGCTTGGGCGACACCGGGCTCGCGTCCTGCCGGGCCCGGTGATCGCGCCGAAGGAGGGGCCGCAGGATTCGCCTGCCGCCGTCTGCGCTGCCGTCTGGCGGCAACCCGTCGGGGGTGATTTGTGCTAACTATCACATTGATCACGAGTTGCGTGTAGCAGAAGTGAGCCGGTGGTACTCAAGATCACAACACTGGGCAATCGAAGGGATCTTCGTGCGAGCACGCAAGCTGGCGATCCTCCTGGCCGCCGCGGCCCTGACCTCCACCACCACCCTGGCGGCGACCGCCGCCCCGGCCGGCGCGGCCGGCCCCTGCGGCAGCGGTTACACCCGGGTCGGCGTCTACAACATCGGCATCGAGAAGTACGGGTACCGCACCGGCATCCTGGAGGTGTACTACAGCTCCGCCACCGGCAAGAACTGCGCACTCACCTACGGCGACGGCCCCTACGCCAACACCACGAGCTGGAAGGGCGTCGTGATCTCCAGGGGCGACGGCAGCGGCAAGGACAGCGACGCCGGAAACTACCAGTACTACGCCGGCCCCGTGTACGTCTCGGCGGCCGGGCAGTGCATCGACGTCGAGGGCATCTCGCCGTCGTGGACGAGCGTCAAGCTCGACAACGTGCACTGCGGCTGAGACCAGCCTGACCGGCCCCCTCGCTGAGCACGCCGCCGTGCCAAGGGCGTGCCCCCCACCGGCAGGGGGTTCGACAAGAGCCCGCACCCCAGGGTCGAGGGCACTGGCGTGCGCCATGGGCTCTGACGGCTCAGTGTGTCATCACCGACGTCCGCGTCAATGATGACGCACTGGGCACCACACCTGACCATGATCAGCCTCGCGCGCCTCCCTCGCCGCGTCGGCCGCAGGGCGAGTCAGTCCAGCGGTGTCCCGCCCACGGCCACGAGCAGCAGGACGGGGAACTCCGGATCGGCCTGACCGACGGCGAGTGCGACCCATCGGCCCACGTCCGGCCGGCGCCAGGCGAGCATCGTGCCGGTGAGCTGGCCGAGCTCGTCCAGCGGCGCGGGCGCCGCGGCCTCGCCTTCCGCGTACGGCCACAGATCGACCACCCGAGGGGCGCCCCAGCGCTCCGTCAGGGCGGCCGCCAGCTCCTGGAGGGCGGCGTCGATCTCCGCCTGGGCCGCCTCGACGACCTCCTCGCCACGGTCGTCCCAGAAGTCACGGCTGGCCATCAGGTAGCACACATGGTGGGCCGGGCCGCTGGAACGGTAACCCTCCCACACCTCCCGCGACCTGCCCTCCCGTTCCTCCGTCTCCGGGAAGGGACGGGCCAGAAGGGCGTCCACGACGGCGAGTCGATCGTGCAGAGCCATCCCATGAGGATAGGGTCCCGCGGCGCGGTCCCTTCGGGGCGGCGACCGCGAACTCCCGGGCCGGCGGAGTTCACTTGTAGTACCGCACCCCGTACTCGACCGTGTGCTTCTTGGCGAGGGAGAAGGTCGCCCAGTACTTCGAGTGGCCGGCGTTGCTGATGCGGACGATGCCGTTTGAACCGGCCCGCGACGATCCGGCCAGGCGGCGTCGCCGTCAGCCGGCGTCCGGGGAGCCGTTCAGGAGGGCCTGGCCGAGCGGCGTCAGAGTGTGCAGGACCGAGCTGCCCGTCCGGACGGTCGAGACGAGCCCGGCGTTGCGCAGGACCGTGGTGTGCTGGCTGGCCGAGCCGAGGGACACACCGACGCGTTCGGCCACGAACGTCGTGGTGGCCGGGCTGCGCAACGTGGCCAGCACCGCCGCACGGGTACGGCCCAGCAGGGGCGTCAGCACGTCGTCCGCACCGGCCGGCCCGCCCGTGACGCACATCGGGTACACCAGCACCGTGGCCGCGTCCGGCCGGTACATCACCATCGGACGGGGCGCGAAATAGGACGGGATCAGCAGCAGCCCCCGCCCGCGCAGCGCGACGTCGTGATCGCCGTCGACCGGGATGTGCAGGGTCGGCGGCCGCCAGCGGCACCCGGGATGCAGCGTGGCCAGCAGGGCGTCCACCCCGCCGCGCAGCAGGGTCTCCGAGCGCAGGGCCCGGTCGGCGCCGGCCTCCGCCTGGATCTGCGACCACAAGGGCTCCACCGAGGAGCCGAAGAAGCCGCGCAGGTCGTCGGCGAGGGTCTGGCGCGCCCCGCGGCTGCCGCCGGCCAGTTCCCGCGCCCACCGCCCGGCCCGCTGGGCGGGCGACAACGCGCCCAGATCGGCCGCCAGGTAGGAGCTCGGCGTCCGACTGGCCAGCTCGACGCCGGCGGCGAAGTCACCGGCGTCCGGCTGGAGCAGGAACGCCGGCACCGAACTCCGCGGCGGCACCAGGGGCGCCAGCACCCCCGCCCGCTCGGCCAGGCTTCCTCCCACCTGCCGCAACAGCCGGCGCGCTGCGGGCCGCGTCCAGCTCCTGCTCGTCGGCGCGCCGAGCAGCAGGCGCACACTCAGCACCGTCTCCCACAAGGCGTTGGGAGCCGGAGCGAACGTGATCTTGCGCAGGTCGGCGTCGGAGAAGTGCACACGGATCATGACGAAGGATTCTCACCGAGCCGGCTCCCTCCGGCCAAGGAGACCGCCTCCCCGGCGGGCGCGCCGGCGTCAGATCGGCTCGTCGCCCGGCGGGAACCACGCCTGCAGGGTCGCCGGGTCGATCGGCACCGAGACGTGCTCGTGCGTGATCAGCCAGCCCTGCCCCGTCCGCCGGAAGCCGAGGGACGACCTGACCCAGATCGAGGTCTGCAGGCCGTTCCTGCGCCTCCCGCTGTCGCGGTGGAGCATGTGCGCGAACGCGACCTCCCCGCCCGCCGCGACCACCGGCTCGCGCGTCTCCAACGCGATGGGCCCGTCGTACTCCGCGAACCAGCGGACGAAGTTGCCGCGAAGCTCATCCAGCCCGGCGAATCTCATCGGCGGCACGACGTCGAAGTAGACGACGTCAGGAGCGTAGAGCTCCAGCAACCGGTCGACGTCCTTGACCTGGCAGGCTTCGACCCGGACCGCCAGCAGCGCCCTGATCTGCGACTCGCCCGACATCAGCGCCGCCCGGCCTTGAGCGCGGCCGCCGTCTCGGCGACACGGCGGGCCTGGTGAGCGGCAGCCTGCAGGGTCACCTCGGCGGGCGGCCCGTCGCCGGCCACATGGGAGGCGCCGTAGGGGTTGCCGGACCGGAACTGGACGGGGTCGGTGTAGCCCGGCGGGACGATGACGCCGCCCCAGTGGTAGAAGGTGTTGCTCAGCGCCAGGATGGTGGACTCCTGCCCGCCGTGCGCGGTGTTGGAGGCGGTGAAGGCCGAGTACACCTTGTCGGCCAGCCGGCCCTGCACCCACAGCGGGCCGGTGGCGTCGATGAAGGCCCGCAGCTGGCTGGCCGGGTTGCCGAACCGGGTCGGCGTGCCGAACAGCACCGCATCGGCCCAGAGCAGGTCGTCGTGGCCGGCTTCGGCGACGTCCGCGGTGTCGCGCAGGTGCTGGGCCCAGGTCGCCTTGGAGTTGACCGCCTGCGGCGGGGCGGTTTCGGCGACCCGGCGCAGCCGTACGTGCGCGCCCGCCTCCTGCGCGCCCTTGGCCGCGGCCTGGGCCAGCGCGTGCAGGGTGCCGGTGGCGCTGTAGTAGATGATCGCCACGTTCACGTTGTCCATGGCCGCAACGCTAGGCCGCGGCCCCGCCGGCCCGAATCCGTGACGCCACGGTAGTCGCCCCGGTAGTCGCCCCCGTAGTCGCCACGGGGGCCGCCACGGGGGTCGCGGTCACACCAGGCGCGCGAGCTCCTGCCGGGAGGCGACGCCGAGCTTCGGATAGGCCTTGTAGAGGTGGTACTCCACGGTCCGGTGACTGAGGAACAGCTGCGCGGCGATGTCGCGGTTGCTCACCCCCGCCGCGGCCAGCCGTACCACCTGGAGCTCCTGCGGGGTGAGCGCCGCCAGCGCGTCGGCGGGCGGCCCGGCGGGCGCGCTCTCCCCGGTGGCGCGCAGCTCGGCCCGGGCACGCCCGGCCCACGGCGCGGCGCCGAGCCGATCGAAGATCTCCAGGGCCGAGCGCAGCGGCGAGCGCGCCTCGGCCCTGCGCCGCGCGCGGCGCAGCCACTCGCCGTACAGCAGCTCGGTGCGGGCGCGTTCGAACGGCCGGCCGCCGCGCCCGTGCAGCCGTACGGCCTGCGCGTAGTGCTCGCCCGCCTCCCCGGCCGGGCCCAGCAGGGCACGGCAGCGCAGCGCGACCGCCTGCGCCCACGGCTGCCGGCCCGCCTCGGCCCACGCCGCGAACCGGGCATAGGCCCCCGCCGCCCGGTCCGCCGCCTCGACCCGGACGGCCGCCTCCACCAGATCGGGCGCGGCCGAGACGGCACTCACCCCGTCGAGCTCACGGAACGCCTGCTCATACCGCCCGAAAGTGAGGTGGAGCAGTCCCCGATGCACGGGATCGGAGCCGTGTTCCGGGCCGCCCTCGATGGCCGCGATCCGGGCGGTGATCGCGGTGAGCTGCCCGATCCGGTGGCTCTGCCCGGTGTCCCTGGCCAGGTCGACGGCCTCGGCCACGGTCGCGGCGGCGTCACGGTGCCGGCCCGCCATCAGCTGCGCGTGCGCGAGCGCGTGCAGGGTGACCGGCAGCGCGCCGGCCAGCCCCTCGTTCCTGCAGCGGACCACGTCCGCGGCGGCCAGCTCGGCCACGGCCTCGTCGTCGCCGAGGAACAGCGCGACGCCGACGACGAAGATCCGGGCCAGGGCGTCGTCCAGCGGGTTCGTCCGGGCCTGGGCCACCAGCGCCGTCAGGGCGGGCAGCGCGTTCGCGTGATCGTCGTCGGCCAGGACCGCCAGGGCCTCGATGGCGCGCGCCGTAGGGCCGGCGAAGGAGCCCGCGAGCCGGGCCACCCGCCGGACGGCGTCGATCTCGCCCGCCGGCCAGGCGTTGCTCGCCGCCATGGTCAGCATCGTCAGGGCCAGGCCGGGATCGTCGCGCAGGATCGTCTGCGCACCGTCGGCGAGCACCTGGGCGGCGCCCTGCGGCGTGCCGCGCTCGAACGCGACGCTCGCCCGGACCAGCGCCAGCCCCGCACTGTGCCCGCCCAGCTCGGCGGCGCGTTCCGCCAGGGCCGCGGCCTGCTCGGTGCGTCCGCCGGCGACCGCGGCCCGCGCGGCCAGGGTCGTCCGCCGCGCCCGCTCGGCCCGGTCCGGGCTGAGCAGCGCGGCCTGCTCCAGAATCGACGCGGCCGTG
The DNA here is from genome assembly GCF_040649795.1 of Nonomuraea sp. NPDC048881. NCBI lineage: Bacteria > Bacillati > Actinomycetota > Actinomycetes > Streptosporangiales > Streptosporangiaceae > Nonomuraea > Nonomuraea sp. NPDC048881. The sequence continues at coordinate 42,468 of NZ_JBEZGC010000033.1, read as the reverse complement.
GCCATGGCGCCACGGCCGCGCGCCGCCTCGGCCGCCTCCTCCAGCCGGGCGGCGACGCCCTCCTGAGGCCCGGTCGCGGCGGCGGCCAGGTGCCAGACCCGCCGCTCGGCGTCCACGACGGCGGTCAGCGCCTCGTGCGCGGCCACGCGCAGGCCGAGCGGGGCACGCTGGTAGGCAGCGGACCGGACCAGCGGGTGGCGGAAGGCGATCGAAGCCCCCGTGATCCGCAACAGCCCCGCCTTCTCGGCGGCCTCCAGGTCAGCGACGCCGCCGCCGAGGGCCCGCGCCGCCCGCAGGACCGTCCCGAGATCGCCGCTCCCCTCGGCGGCGGCCACCAGCACGGCCAGCCGGGCACGCGCGGGCAGCTCGTCGATCTGGGCGCCGAAACCGGCGACGACGCGATCGGTGGCCGGCAGCGCGCCCGGCATCACCTCGCGCCCGGCGCGCTGCTCCGGACTGAGCCCGGCGGGCAGCTCGATCAGCGCCAGCGGGTTCCCGCCCGCTTCCCGGACGACCCGATCGCGTACCGAGGAGGCCATCGTGGAGAAGCGCTGCGCGAGCACCTCGGCCGCCGCGGCCTCGTCCAGCCCGCCCAGCCGCAGCTCGGGCAGGCCCGGAGCGTCGAAGGCGTCCCGCGCCGCGAACACCATCGCGACGCCGTCGGCCGCAAGGCGGCGCGCCGCGAACAGCAGCGCGTCGGCGGAGGCGGCGTCCAGCCAGTGCGCGTCGTCGATCAGGCACAGGACCGGCCGTTCCGCGGCCAGCTCCGACAGCAGGCTCAGGACGGCGAGACCGACCAGGAACCGGCTCGTGCCGGCGGCGTCGGCCAGGCCCAGCGCACCCCGTAGCGCCGCCGCCTGCACGCCGGGCAGGGTGTCGAGGCGGTCGAGCGCGGGACGCAGCACCATCTGCAGACCCGCGAACGGCAGCGACGTCTCGGCCTCCACCGCGGTCGCCCGCAACACGCGAACCTCGCGGGCCTGGCGGACGAGCTCGTCCAGCAGGGCCGACTTGCCGATGCCCGCCTCGCCGCGCAGGACCAGGACGCCGCTGTGACCCGCCCGCGCCCGTTCGAGCAGCCGCGCGGCCTCGCCGAGTTCCTTGTCCCGCCCCCGCAACATGCGAAAAATCTACCCATACGCCACAAAGGGCCCAGACCCGAGGGTGTCCGGCCGGGAACCCGCAGGAGAGCAAACCCCCGACGACATCCGCGGCCTCGGCCCGACCCTCGGCTCCTTCGCCTACTCCCTCCGCAAGAACGGCCTGCGCATCCGCCACGTCAGCGAAGTCACCGAGATCGCCGACGGCGACATCCTTCACCTGCCCGGAAAGCCCGTGATCATCGGCATGCCGGGACACTCACCGGGCAGCGTCGCGGTACACGTCCCCCTCGCCGACGCGATCTTCGTCGGCGACGCGCTGACCACCCGGCACGTCCTCACCGGACGCTCCGGCCCGCAGCCCGCCCCCTTCACCGACGACCCCGCCACCGCCCTGTCCTCCCTCCACAGCGACACACGTCACGTCGCCGCACTCCTCTAGAAGGACGCGCGCAAGGCGGCCGTCCGCGACCGGGCCTCAGCGGCCCAATGAGGAGCGTTCCACCGGTCCGCGACGACGGCGGCCCGAGCGAAGTGCGCGGCGGCCTCGGGACGCCCCAGAAAGACAGCCAGCTCACCCAGGGTGTGGGCCACCGGGCGCAGCGCCATCGACAGGCTCTCCGCACCCGCCGGAGGACCGTCGCGGTGCGCGAGCAACACCTCGTAGATCTCCTCGGCGGCGTCCCGGTCGCCCAGGGCCATGACGGCCATCGCGCGCAACGTGGTGAGGAACGTGAAGAAGAAATCCCGACGAATCGGGCCGGGTGGCGTGCGGACCGCCCGAGCCTCGTCATCCAGCCCATTGGCATGCAGCGCGAGCGCCAGCAGATCGGACGTCATGGAGCCCAGCACGACGTGCAGAGCACGCACCTCCTCCAGATGCCCACCCAACGTGCCCTCGTTCAACCAGATCGCGGCCAGCGCCAGCTGGAGAAAACCCTCAGCGTGCACCGACCCGATCCGCCGCATCCCCTCACCGGCCTCCACATACATGGCCTCGGCGTCGCGGAACCGCCCCTCGATCAGCGCCAGACCCGCCAGCGTGATCTCCGCGACGGCGATCGCCTCACGCATCCGATATGTACGCGCCAGCTCCAAAGCCTCACCGATCACCCGACGCAACGTCAAAGGATCATTGGCCGCAGCGGCGACACCCGCATGATTGAGCAACCCGGAAACACGATAGACCGGCAGGTCGTGCTCAACCCCGATCTCCACCAGCTCCCGGCACAGCCCGGCATCACCCAGCACCTCGCTCAGAATCTCAAGCGCCGCCGCCCGCAACCGGGGCTCGGTCGCGAGATCCAGCGCCTCCCGCGCCGCCTCCACCACAGACGGATCATCCTCACCGACCAGCTCATGCGCATACGCCGACAAAAGCCGCGACCGCACCGCAGGAGCCAGCTCACGCTTCAACAACCGCCCCAGCCGATCGACGACAGGCCGATCCACCGTGCCGTACGTACGAGCCTGCCAGGGAGTCGGCTCCGTCCACGCCGTGAACGCGGCGACCATCAGATCCTCACGCCCCAACGACTCCGCGAACTCCACAGCCGCCCGCCGCGTCTCACGGGCGGCAGCGACGGCACCCGCCCGGACCTGCGCCCGCAACAGCCTGCCCAGCAGCTCCACACGCTCCTCCGGCCCGGCAGAAAGAGCGACCGCGTCGGCAAGAAGGTCGACCGCCACATCATGGGCATAACGCGCCTCGGCAAGCTCAGCGGCCCGCACACAGTAACCGACAGCCTCCGGCGAACCCGCCCGCGCAAAATGACGAGCCAACGCCGCGACATCACCACTCCCCACAAGAGCGGCGGCGATCCGGCCATGCATCCGAGTGGCACGCAACCTGCTCAGGTCAGCGAGCAGCGTGTCCCTCACCAGAGCATGCACGAAGCGGACACGGCCAGGACCAGGCTCATCCAAAAGCCCGGCGACGACACCCGCGTCCAACGCGTCCAACACCCCGTCCTCACCGACGTCAGCAGCCTTCACCAGGACGTCCACCGAACTCTCCCGGCCCACCACCGCAGCCAGCCGCAGAACCGACACCCCTCCCTCCGGCAGGCGCGCAAGCCGACGACGCAACACGTCCCGAACCCCCTCAGGAACCTCCGACAACGCCACCAGCGCGCCCTCGCCGCTCAACAACCGAGCACTCTCACGCACATAGAACGGATTACCACCCGTACGCTCGGCGATCCCCGCGACCGTCTCGTCATCGGCCTCACACTCAGCCCGCACGAGCCGCGCCACGGCCTCCTCGTCCAAACCCGGCAACGCCAGACGGACAGGCGCCACCCGCGCCAGAGAAGCCAGCGTCTCCCCCAGACGCCCACCCTCGTCCGCACGGTACGCCACCACCACCAGGATCGGAGCCCGCACCCCCAGACAACCGCCGAGCAACTCCAACGTGGTGGCATCCGCCCAATGCAGATCGTCCAGCACGACGGCGACCGGACGCCCCGACGCGACCGCCGCCAGCCACCTCCACACGGCCCGGCGCAGACGGAACAGTCCAGCAGTGGCGTCGTCCTCCACCGGCCCGGCATCGGCGAGCAACGGCGCCAGGTCACCCGCCAACTCCCCAGGAGACACGGACGCGGCGACGGCACCCAGCACCTCCGTCCAAGCCCACGCAGCCGGCGCACCATCGACCTCGGGGCAACGGCCGCCGGCCACCAGCCACCCCTCACCTTCGAGCCGCCTGCCGAAATGATCCAGCAACGTCGACTTGCCGAGCCCCGCCTCCCCGGTGACAAAAGCGACACGGACCCCACCGCTCACCGCCTCGCCGGCGGCCGTGACCAGCGCCGAAAGCTGCGCCTCACGCCCGACGAACGACGCCCCGGCGACCGGAACCGTCCCTTCGGCAGCAGCCACCCGCGACAACGGCGCGGCCGGCGCCGGCACGGCAAGCGAAGACGCCGCCGGCACAGGCACGGACGCGCGCAGGACATCCATACGCCGAGTGAGGATCGCCTCCTCCAACGCCACCAGCTCAGGACCAGGATCAAGCCCGAGCTCCTCAGCGAGAATGCCCCGAGCACGGCGCAACGTCGCCAACGCATCCGCCTGACGGCCACTGCTCCACAACGCCAAGGCGTGCAACCGCCACCCCTCCTCACGAAGAGGCTCCTCACGAGTGAGCCGCTCGGCCTCGGCAACCACCACAACAGGATCACCGACACGCAAACCCGCCGCCACATGCAGCTCCGCAGCCACCGAACGCAGCTCGTTCAACCGCGCCGTCTCAGCCGCAACCCACGGCTCGTCCGCCACCTCGGCGAACGCCGGCCCCTGCCACAACCCCAGCGCCTCACCCAACCGAGCCCGCGCGACACCCACGTCACCGTCCGCACGCGCCCGCCCCAGCAACCCCTCGAACCGCCAGGCATCCACCGCCTCCGACGGCAACCGCAACGCATAGCCCGGCGCCGCGCTCACCAGCAACCGAGCCGGCGAGCGCGGCGGACGCCCAGGCTCCAGCAACCGCCGCAGGTTCGACACGTACGCCTGCAACGACAACAACGCCCGAGCGGGCGGCTCCCCACCCCACAGATCCTCGATCATCCGATCGACCGGCACCACCTGCCCGCGCGCCGCCACCAGCAACGCCAGCACACCCCGCTGCCGCGGCCCGCCCAAGGGAACCGGCTCGCCGCCGACCTCAGCCGCCAGAGCGCCCAGAACCCGGATGAAGACCATGATCTGCACATCGTATGCGGACGTCCCGAATGACCTGCAAACACCCAGGAGCAGGCTGAACACCTCCCAACCAGCCAAGGACGGGATCAGACCAACGCCCCCCAGGACCACTCCGGCACGTCACCGACCGCCTCCACGGCCAAACCCCTTCTCCTTTCGAAGGTGCTCTGGGTGGATGAGTACGGGCGAAGCCCGTGCTTCTGGAGAAGTGTGATTTGCAAACCAACCCGCCACCTTTACAATGTAGATCACATTTGGTCCGGGCGGGGGCAAGGGCTCGTTCGGCCTTCGAGAAGGCTGAGTGCAGAAATCAGCGGTAGAGAGTTGATCTTCGTACCGGTTCGGTGACGGCCCGCGTTTGGGCAGGTCGCGGGGCCTACGTTCCTGGGCCATGCCCTTCGAATTTCTCTCTGATGAGCAGCTCGCCCGCTATGGCCGCTTCCCCGAGGAGCCCTCCTCTGCGGAGCTGGAGCAGTTCTTCCGGCTGGATCGCAGTGCCCTGAATGCGCTGGCCTCGAAACGGCGCCCGGCCACGAAGCTCGGCTGGGCCGTGCAGTGGGGCACGGTGCGCATGCTGGGGGCGCTCCTGACCGACGACCCGCTGGCCGTTCCGCCGGCCAACGCCCGGCTGATCGGCGCCCAGGCCGGTATCGGCATCGTCCGGCATTGGGGCAGCGGGCACATCGCCTCGGCCGACGGCCTGCGCTTCGTGGTCCCGGTGCAGAGTCTGCACGCCGGGCACAACCCGATCTGTTTCGGCCGGCAGCGCGGCGCGACCTGGCTGAACGTGGTCAATGACCAGGTGATGGGGATTGGCGGGCTGGTGGTGCCGGGCACGCTGCGACTCGCTGCGGCAGCTGCGCGCCCAAGGCTTCCCGGTCACCGACGAGATGTGCGCCCGGCTGTCGCCGATCCAGTACGAGCACATCAACTTTCTGGGCCGCTACGCCTTCACCCGCGCTGACGTCGGCTCCGGGCTGCGCCCCTTCCACGATCTGCCAGCCCCGGCCGGGTGAGCTCGCCGCCCGGCCGGGGCGGTCAGCACCGCCGCAGTGGACAGGGCGAGCTACTGGGAGGCGGCCGACTGGCTGATGCCGGCGCGTTCGGCGACCTGGTTACCGACAGCTCGGCGCCCTGGGCGAACAGCGGCACGATCTGCCGGCGGCTACGCGGCCGTCGGCCTGGACACGACCGGCATCGGCATGCCTGCCCCTGACAGAGCCGCCGTTCTGTCCGGTCAGCGCTACTGACGGCTGTGGACAGCTTCGGGAGAAGGGCGCCGTCTCGGAATGCTGGAGGAAGCGTTGGGCAATCTGACCGGGACCAGCACTGGTACCGCGAGGCGATCGCCTCTTCATTGGTCCAGGTCACTTTCCTTGATCGCTGCCTCGACCAGGGCTCGTGCGGCCCAGGTGACCGTTTCCTGTTCGGCCTGGGGGTCGAGACCGCGGACATCGCGCAGGGCGATCTGTGCTTCCCAGCCGACCACGATGGTCAAGGCCGAGATCAGGCGTTGGAAGGACTCTTCGCTGAGGGTGCCATGGAGCGGTTGGCATGCCTGTTCGAGCCATTCGATCCGGCGGCGGGTGCGCTGTGGGATGGCCGTGCCCGGGGCGACGTCGGGCGGTGGGTCGACGGTCAGCCGGATGAGGCGGCGGCCCAGGGGGAGCGACTGGGGTGAATAGGCGAGCAGGGTCCTGGCGAGAGCTTCCACGCGGGCCGCGGCGTCGCCGGCGAGCGCGGGGTCGGCCAGCGCCTCCTCGACGGGAGGTTCGTTGATCGCGCCGGCGGTCGCGTCGATCAGCAGGTGGTCCAGGCTCGGGAAGTACATGTACACCGTGCGGCGGGACACGTCGGCGGCGGCCGCGATGTCGTCGATGGACGGTGTCGTTCCGCCGGCGCTCAGGCGGACCGCCGCGTCCACGATCGCCTTGCGGGTACGGCGGCGCTGCGCTTCGCGGCCGCTACGGCGGGCTGGATCGTCGCTGCTCATCGTTGCTCTGTCGCTCCTTGGGTGGTGGTGGCCGCAGAACTTGACGCCTGCTCACCGCCAGAGTATATCTTCATGCAGTTATTGCACAGCAGTGCAGTAATTGCATGTGAGTTCAACGGATTCTCCAGGGCCTGTATGACGCAAGTCACCTAAGTGGCTGTGTCACAGAACCCCGACCTCCGGCATCTCATGACCGAGCCGACAACAGCAGCAAGGAGCACTTCCATGGAAAGCCGCCTGAACCTCTTCGCCAGCCCCGTCGTCGCCAAGGCCCTCGGGCACTACGGCGCAGCGGCCCCGGTGCTCATCCAGGAGTCGGCGCTGCCGGCCACGACCCAGAACCTGGTGATGCTGCGCGCCAGCCAGATCAACGGCGACGGCTACGCCACCGACGTCCACGGCAAGAACGCCGCGCACGCCGGTGAGACCATCGCGCGGCTGAACCTCCTCGCCGTCTGGCGCGGGTCGACGGTGTTCACCGACGCCGAGCGGGCCGCCCTGGAGCTGACCGAGCAGGGCACCCGCATCGCCGACGGCGCCGGCGGCATCACCGACGAGGCCTGGGCGAACGCCGCCGAGCACTACGACGACGACCAGCTCGCCGCCCTGGTGGCGTTCATCGCCCTCATCAACGCCACCAACCGCTTCGCCGTCATCAACCGGCAGCGGGGCGGGGCATACCAGCCCGCCCAGTGACGATCCGCAGCACCGACCGAACGACACACCACCCCGCGAGTAAGGACTTTGCCATGGAGCGCTTCGACCTGTTGACCAACGAGCTAGGCGGCCAAGATCGCCAAGCGGATCTACAACGTCGCCGTACTGATCGAGAAGTCGCCACTGCCCAAGGCGACTCAGGATCTGGTGATGCTACGCGCCAGCCAGATCAACAGCTGCGGCTTCTGCGTCGACTACCACACCAAGGACGCCGTGGTGGCGGGCGAGAGCGCGACCCGCCTCCACCTGGTCGCCGCCTGGCGCGAGTCGACGGTGTTCACCGACGCCGAGCGGGCCGCATTGGCGCTCGCCGAGGAGGGCACCCGGATCGCCGACGGCCACCACGGCGTGTCGGATGAGACCTGGACCGAGGTGCGCAAGCACTACGACGACGATCAGACCGTCGCGCTGGTCTCGCTGGTCGCCATGATCAACGCCAACAACCGGCTCAACGTGATCGTGCGCAAGCCCGGGGGTTCCTACCAGCCCGGCATGTTCACCGGCATGGCCAACTGATCGGCGCCCACGGCAACCCCGGGTGAATCCTGCACGCAAGCCGACACCGCGGAGCTGGAGCAGTTCTTCCGGCTGGATCGCAGTGCCTTGGATGCGCTGGCCTCGAAACGGCATCCGGCCATGAAGCTCGGCTGGGCCGTGCAGTGGGGCACGGTGCGCATGCTGGGGGTGTTCCTGACCGGCGATCCGCTGGCTGTTCCGCCGGAGGCGGCGTGGACGACGTGGCCGCCGGCCGGGACGCCGGTGGCGGTGCCGGGCAGGACAGCCAGCATGCCATGGCCGGTGTTCTTGCCCGGCGCGCCCGCCACGAACTCGCCCTTGCCGTCCCGGTGACGTCGATGATCGAGACCGACGCGCCGAAGGCGTCGCCGGCGACCGACTGCTCGCTGACCGGGTCGGCGGTGGGCTCGGCGCCAGGGGGTGCGACGCCGTCCTGGGTGATGATCTGCGTGCCCGAAACGACCGGCCCGGGGGGTGAGCTGGGGATGAGGGCGACCGCGCCCGCCCGGTACGCGCCGGACACCTTGGCAGTGGGCAGGCCGATGGCGATGTCGGCCGTGCCGTCGCCATTGAAGTCGCCGGTGGCCAGGCTCGGGGAGCGGCTGCAATGGCTCGGCGAGAACGAGGTCAGCCAGCTCAGGCCGCGAGCGGTGAAACCGATCGAAGGCGGCCGCCGTTTTACCAGCCGCCCAGCGCCTGCCCGTAGCCCGCCCGATACACCCCCACGATGTCGGGACGCAGGTCGCCCTGGTCGGCCGGGCCGAAGACCAGCGACTGCATGTCGCTGACGCCGGTCTCGATCTGGCGGGTGGTGTCGTTGCCGCTGGGCCAGGAGTGGATCTGGCGCGATCGGTAGCCGCTGGAGATCAGGTCGGTCTTGCCGTTGCCGTCGGTGTCGGCCGCGGCCATGCTCGCGCCCCATCCGGAACAGGGGGTGTTGATCGAGTAGAGCATGCAGCCGGGCTCGGGCCGCAGGTGGGAGCGTCCGGTGAAGCCGTCCGGGCCGCCGTACAGGAGGGTGATCTGGCCCGTCTTGCTGGTGCCTGAGGCGGCCGGTAGAAGGGCATGCCGACGGCCAGGTCGTGGTAGCCGTCGCCGTTGAAGTCGCTGTTGTAGGCGATCGGAGCGGCCGAGGCGGGGGCCGGAGTGGTGACGGAGGTGAGCGTCGTGGGCGTGGACGCCCTCACATTTCGTCCGCAACCGGCAGATGGACGACCTTGAGTACGTGGGGCTGATCTACCGGGCCGGGACGCAGATGTACCACCTGCTGCACAGCGGGTTCGGCCGGAGGACGCCAGAAACACACCGCGTGGCGTAGCTGCCTGCCCTGAGCGCTCGCGTTGGCGGGCTGCGGGGTCGGGTTCGGCGGTGATGCGGGCGGACGTCTCCTCACCAAGCCCCGACCGGACGGTGGCGGGCGCCACGGCCTTGGAAGCGGGGGCGATGACGTAGCCCCCGCTTCCCGAGCAGCTCACGCCGACCGGCGGTTCCTTGCGATCACCTCTGGGGAGGGCGAGCGGATGGCGTCAGGTCGGCTCCCGGTAGCGGGGCTGGTGGGCTCTGTACTCCTGGGCACGGACGGCGAGTTCCCGGAAGAACACCGGGGGTGGTGTGACCTGGCCTTCGCGCCCGATCGGGGAGGGCGCCAGCGGTATGAGCAGGTCGGTATTGGGTGAGTGCAACCACAGGGCGGTCTGGTAGAGCTCGGGGATTTGCAGGAGCCGGAGATCGAACCCGGCCATTTCGAGCTGCGGCAGGGCTCGTGCGGCTTTGACGGCGGTCGCGGTGGCTCCGACGGATGAGCTTCTGTAGAACGTCGGCGGGAAGGTGCGGTCCGGCGTTTCGGCGACTTCGGCGCCGGCGAGCACCTTGCCGCCGGACTCCAGCAGGAATCGCCAGCCCACCGGCTGCGCCACCTCCAGGCCGCCGCCGGCCTCGATGTCTTTGACGAGCAGGGCGAACACCCGGTGGGGGGTGGACACCTCCACGTCATCCGGGGAGATCTCGCCCAGCAGTTTCGGGCCCTCTCCGCCGGCTCTGGCGATCAGGCCGAGATGGGAGCGTGTTTCCTCCCGGATCCGTCCCGGCGGTTCAGGCATGTTCAACGGCATCGCATGCTCCCTGAGGCTAGTTTCGCCGAGTCTTGAAGGTCCTGTTCCAGGTGCCGTTCGGGCCGCCCGGATAGCCGCCGAAGAGCGTCTCCCATGCGACCCACATGATGGGGTCGTTCTCCTGGCCCGCGTATGTCCCGTGCGTACCCTCCCACGGGTCATGCACCCAGACGTGCACCAGTTCACCGGTCTCCGGGCGGTAGCTGTAGCCCCAGATGTTGACGATGTGGCCGGAGAGGCCGCCACCCCAGCCGATGTTCATCATGATCGGGCGTCCGGCGTCTATCTCCGCCTTGACCTCGTTCTTCGTCAACGTCGGGAACCTTCTGACCTGCACCCACCCGGGTGCCTCCACCCAGTCGGTGTAATTCTTGGAATCTTCGGGGGCCGGGATGTACACCCCGGCTTGCTGCAGCGGCCCGGCATCGGGCCACCAGCCCTGGTTGCAGTCGCCGCGTAACGCGCCGCCATCCGGGCAGCACTGGAACGGCTGCTGGTTGGCGAGCCGGGAGTCCTTCCTGTTGAGGACCGCGGTGGCGAATCCGCACTGGGTCCATGCCTGCGCGTTGGCGTAGAAGTTCGCGATGCTGACCGTTGTCGCGTTCCAACACCAGTATGTCTTTTCCTGGTATTGACGCCAGCGCCAGTATGACGAGCCGAGGCTCTTGATCATTACGCTCTCGTCTGGTTGTGACATGCGATGCCATCCCTTCGCTACGCGGGGGTTACGTCGTCACCGTCTTGCGCCTCCTGGCCGGCCCGGAAGGGCCCACGTCGCTGACGTTAAGAGAGCGCAACTGCGCTCGCAATGATCACCATCTGTCAGGTTGGACCGAAACACAGAGTGGGGCTCACGTTTTCAGTTGCGGCTGTCCGTTACGTCTTGGCCTTCCGCTCAACCACGACCAGCAGCGCCCCGCACGGACTTGTCTCCTCGGCGCAAATCGCGAGGTCCGGGTCGAAAGCACCCAAGCCTCGGCCTGGCCGCACGGGGGAGATCGCTTCAGCTCTGCCACTCCGGTCCCATCAGCCTCCGAGTGGACTGCCGTAATCGTCACCACCCTCGTGGCCTCATCCGGCCACTGGCGCAGCAGCCCGGCACGCGTCAGAACGCCTGCCTGCTGTCCGGTCTGCGGCTGGTCGACGGGCTGATCACGATCGACCGGTGCACGGTGACCAAGCAGACCGTCATGGTGCGCGGCACCGGCTCGGCGATCCGCAACAGCACGCTCACCGGTGGAAGCCTCACGGTCAGCGCGACCGACCAGGGCACCTTCACCCGCAACGTCTTCGACGCCTTCCCCATGGGCCTGTCGAACGACAGCCGCCGCAACCTCGTGCAGGCCAACGTCTTCAAGAACTTGGCCACAGCGGGCCTCGGCGCCGCGGAGACCTTCCTGCCGCAGGACGCGAACACCATCGAGGACAACGAGTTCACCGGCAACGACATCGGCCTGTCCTCCAGTTCCATGCTGCGGCACATCATCGTGCGCAGGAACGTGTTCAACGGCAACAACACCGCCGGCCACCTCATCTGGGCGCCGCCGGGCACGGTCGCCGACGGCGGCGGCAACCAGGGCCCCTGTGGCTCCACCCCCACCCCCAACCCCGACCTGACCTGACCTGCTGGTGAGACCACCGGCTTGCTGGTGAGACCAGCGGCTTGCCGGTGAGACCAGCGGCCCGGTCTCCCGGGCGCGGGCCTGGCCGAGGTCCGCGAGCGCGCGCGGGTCAGCCCCGGCGCCGGTTCTCCTCCGCGTGACCGACCCCGGGGTGAGGCCGTCGGCGCGGGGGCGTGCCGCCGTACTCCGGGTGGTGCTCGAAGTGCCACCACTCGTTGTCGAACATGCGGTAGAGGTCGTAGCGGGCGCCGTGCTCCTCCAGCCAGCGCGCGCCTTCGTGCGGACGCACGTCCAGGGCGATGCCCTTGACGTGGCTGGACTCCGTCGGCGGCAGCACGAGCATGCGCGCCAGCGCCGGTGAGCCGGTGCGGCGCACCTCCTCCTCGAACATCCGGAGCTGCACGAGCGGATCACGGTATCCCGAGGTGAGGCCGAGGAGCTGGCCGTGACGCCAGAGCGCCTCGGTGCGCGCCGCGGTGAACGCCGCCAGGGCGCCGTCGGTGAGCCCGGCCAGGTCCTCGGCGGGGAAGCGCATCCGTAACGCCCACTGGCAGGCCAGCTCGCGGGCCCGGCCAGGGCGGCGGACGAGCGCCGCGGGCAGCAGGAGCACGGCGAGCACCAGCGTCACCACGGCGAACAGCCGATCTCGGGGCCGAGCTGGGATGGTGCGTGGTTCGTTCATGACGAACTACGATTGGCGCCGAATGTGAGTGGGTCGTCTGCCGAATGTCACCGTTTGTCGACGGCCACCACGCCGGCATCACCGTGACACAACGATGACATGGCGCTGACAAGACGGGGACATCACCGGCCGACAGTGGACGCAGTTGACCGGCGAGCGAGGTTACGGAGCGTGCTGTGGTACTCGGCGGCGTGTCGCGAGTGTTGTTGATCGAGGACGACCCGGCCGTGCGGGAGGGCCTTGAGCTGGCCCTGACCCGGCACGGGCATCGGGTGGGCGCCGTGGAGTCCGGCGAGGAGGGGCTGGAGCGGCTGCGCGCCGACCGTCCCGACGTCGTCGTGCTCGATCTGATGTTGCCCGGCATGAACGGGTTCGAGGTCTGCCGCCGCATCCGGGCCATCGGCGAGGTGCCGATCATCATGCTGACCGCGCGCGGCGACGACATCGACGTGGTGGCGGGGCTGGAGGCGGGCGCCGACGACTACGTGGTCAAACCGGTGCAGCCCAGGGTGCTCGAAGCGCGTATTCGCGCCGTGCTCCGGCGGATCGGCCGCGACCAGGCGGAACTGGAGCGGCACGGTGAGCTGACCATCGATCGGGCCGGGCTGGTGGTCACCAAGCGCGGCGCCCCGATCGGGCTCACCCCGGCCGAGCTGCGCCTGCTGCTGGAGCTCTCCGGCACGCCGGGCCGGGTGCACAGCCGCCAGCAACTGCTGGACTCGGTGTGGGAGCACGGGTACTTCGGCGACTCGCGGCTGGTGGACGCGTGCGTGCAGCGGCTGCGCGCGAAGATCGAGGACGACTCGGCGTCCCCCGTCTACGTGCAGACGGTGCGGGGGTTCGGTTACCGGTTCGGGCCGGTGTGAACCGGCGGTGACGCCTGTGCCGAGCCCGGGGCTGCGTGCCCGGCTGCTGTTCGCGTTCGCGCTGCTGTGCGTGGTCACCACGGCGGCGGTGACCGGCGGGCTCTACGTCCAGGCCCGCACCGACATCCTGCAGCGGGCCCAGGACGCCGCGCTGCAGGCGACGAGAGCGCGCCTGGAGACGCTCTTCCCGTTGCGCACCCCGGCTCCGGACCGGACCGAGCTCGGCAGGATCGCCGCCACCATGGCCGAGCGGGACAGCTACGCGCTCGCCGTCTACCGCGGGCTGTACGCGCAGGCCGGCCCGCCGTCCGACCCGGCGCCGGGCCTGATGCGGAACCCGCCGCCGGGAAGCGGGGGACGCGACGGGAACGCGCCGGCCCTGGAGGCCGAGGACCTGAGGCCCCAGGCCCTTTCCGTGAGCCTGCGGCGGAAGGTGGCCGAAGGCGAGATGGCGTGGCAACGGGTGGTGCGGGAAGGCAGGCCCTTCCTGATCATCGGCGCGCCGTTGCTGATCACCGAGGGGGACCGGTGGCGGGTGTCCGGCATCGAGGTCTACACCACGCGCAGCCTGCTTCCCGAGCAGCGCAGCATCGACGTGCTCGCCACCCGCGCCTGGCTCATCGGCGGGGCGGCCATGGCGTTCGCGGTGGTCGTGGCGTTGCTGGCCACCCGCAGCGTGCTGCGCCCGGTGCGCGAGCTCGGCCGGGCGGCCCGCCTGCTGGGCGAGGGCGAGCTGCGGACCAGGGTCGCGGTCCGCGGCTCCGACGAGCTGGCCGACGTGGCGCGTACCTTCAACGACACCGCCGCGGAGCTGGAACGGCACGTCATGCAGCTGCGTGCGATGGAGGCCGACGCCCGCCGGTTCGTGGCCGACGTCTCGCACGAGCTGCGCACCCCCCTGGCCGCGCTCGCCGCCGTCGCCGAAGTCCTCGACGACGAGGCGGCCGAGCTGCCCGAACCCGCCGGCCGGGCGGCCAAGCTGGTCAGCCAGGAGACGCTCAACCTGACCGCGCTGGTGAACGACCTCATCGAGATCAGCAGGTTCGACTCCGGCGTCGCGGCCCTGTCGCTGAACGAGGTGGACGTGGCCGAGCTGGTGCCCGCGACCCTGCGCGTCCGGGGCTGGTCGGACGCGGTGCGCACCGAGCTTCCCTCCTCGGTGACGGCGAGGCTGGACCCGCGCCGCGTGGACGTCATCCTGGCCAACCTGGTCGGCAACGCCCTGCGGCACGGCGAGCCGCCGGTGTCGGTGCGGTTGTCCGCCGACCCGCAGTGGATCACTGTCGAGGTCCGCGACCACGGTCCGGGGCTGGAGGAGGCGGTGCTGCCGCACGCGTTCGACCGGTTCTACAAGGCCAGCGCGGCGCGGGCCAGGTCCGAGGGCAGCGGCCTGGGCCTGGCCATCGCGCTGGAGAACGCGCGCCTGCACCGGGGCGACCTCACCGTCGCCAACGCCCCCGACGGCGGCGCCCTGTTCACGCTGCGCCTGCCACGCAGGGCCCCCGAGCAGGACGGAGCAGCCGGATGAGGGCCGCACTCCCCCGCCGCGCGCTCGCCGCGGGTCTCCTGGCGCTGGTCGCGGGCTGCGGCGTGCGTCCCAGCGACGTCATCGCCGTCGGCGAGCCGCCGAAGGGAGCCGTCGCGCTGACCACGACGATCATTCTCTACCTGGTGAAGGACGGGCGGCTCAGCGCCGTGACGCGGCCGAGCGCGCGCCCGCTGTTCCGGACCGAGAGGCTCGCGCTGCTGGCAGCCGGGCCCATCGAGAAGGAACGGGCGCTCGGGCTCAGCACCGAGGTGCCGCCGGAAGCCGATCCGTTCCTGGTGACCGTCAAGGCGCGCGACCGCATGGTGCTGACCCCGTCCGCGCCGGGCGGTGACCTGTCCCCCCTGGCCGTGCGGCAGATCGTGTGCACGGCCGCCGCGTTGCCGGACAGCCCTGCCCGCATCGCCGTCGCGGGGGCGCGCACGAGCGTCGACCCTCGCGACTGCCCGGCCTGACCGCCGGAGGGAGCGCGGAGCAGCCCAGCGGCCTCCCCCGGCGGACCTGGCCGCCACCGCCTCCGCCGTGGTGTCCGTCCGGGGCCTGGGCCTCTTCCTCGGCGTAGCCGTCTTCGGCACCCTTCTCAGCCGGGAACTGCGGGGCCGGGCCCCGGGCCGGCGGCGACGGTCGCCGCCGTCCCGGACGTCCTGTTCTGGGGCGCCCCAACCGGCGAACGGCCGGGGGGAGGTGACCGTGGTCAGGTCTTGGCGGGGATGCGCTTGCCGAGGTTGACGAAGAACAGGATCAACCCGACCGTCAGCACGATGTGCCCGAGCCCCGCCATCCCGGTGATCGCCGGGCTGGTCTCGGCGCCCAGCACCGTCTGGGTGCCGTGCACCAGCATCATCGCCACCGTCAGCGCCAGCCCGCCGTTGTAGACCCAGAAGAACCAGGTGAACAGCCTGCCGCCGGCGCTCAGCGTGAACACCTTCTCCAGCACCAGCACGATCAGGAAGAACAGCATGCCGAGAGCGAGCAGGTGGGTGTGCACCACACCGAGCTGGGTGTCGCCGGTGAAGTCGTTGAGCTTGGTGATCTCGCGATAGTAGAGGCCGGTGATGACGCCGACGATCATGTAGATGTGCGCCGCATGGTAGATCTTTCTCACGGTTGAGACCTTAGAGGGTTGTTTTGCCACCATTCGTACCGGCGTCCCCGCCGGACGGACTCAGCCCTGCCAGGCCCGGCGGAAGCTCGCCCGGGCCCGGTGCAGCCGGGACTTGACCGTGCCCGACGGCACCCGCAACATCCGCGCCGCGACGTCCTCCGGCACCCCTTCCAGGTCGCGCAGCACCAGCACCGCCCGATGCTCCGGCGACAGGCGCTCCAGCACGTCCCGGACGTCCACGGCCCGCTCGACGTCGTGCGGCGAGGGCAGGCCGGCCAGTTCCGCCGGGCTGGACCGCCCATCGCGCCGGGCGATCCGGACGGCCTCGCGCACGGCTATCGCCCGCGCCCAGCCGAGCAGGGCCTCGGGTTCGCGCAGGTCACGCAGATGCCGGAAGATCGCGATCAGCGCCTCCTGCACGGCGTCCGGCCCGCTGTCCAACGCGATGGGCCCGCAGATCCGGCCCAGGTACGGCGTCAGCTCGGCGAGCAGGTCGTTCATCGCCATCGTGTCGCCCCGCTGGGCGGCGAGCACCCGGGCCGCCGTCACGACGCGCCCCCGGCGTCCCGGGCCGCGTCCCGGGCCGCGTCCCCACCCGCGCCCCCGGCCGTGACCCGGGACGCGAGCCTGGCCAGCGCCTTCTCCCCCGCCGCCCGCACGCCCCACGGCACCAGCGCCGCGCGGCCCGGGACGCGCACCCCGCCCGTCTGCGCGACCAGCGTCCCCTCCGGCACGGCGGTCGCGGCCAGGCCGACGAGCAGGAACCGGCTCTGCATCCAGCACCAGCCCGGCCGCAGGTCGACGTCGAACCGGGCGCGCATGCCGTACCGGCTGCGGGCCCTGGCCACGAGGCGGCCGTCGTCCGGGCCCGCGGACTCGACGGTGAGATGCCGCATGTCGGGTTCGAACGTGCCGAACTCCTTCTCCAGATCGCTCACCACGGCCCAGACCGCCGCTAAGGGTGCGGGAATGACGCGCTCGGCGACGGACGCCCCGGGAATGGCCGCGGCCAGCGCGCGCAGGCGGCGTACGGGGTCCAGATCGGCAACAGGCCAGCTCATGTCCATCCAGAGGCGGGAGGGGCGCGAGAGGTTCCATGGAACCATTACGGATTTCGCCGACTCCTGCCGGGCATGAACATCCCACGCCTCGGCGCCCTGACCGCCTCCGTCCTGCTCACCGACGCCGCCGCGCACCTGTACTGGCTGACCGGCCGCACGTGGCCCGCCCGCGACGTCAGCTCCCTCTCCCTGGCGGTGCTGAACTTCGAGGCGCCGTTCACCCCGCGCGTGCTGGTGCCGCTCGTCGCCGTGCTCGGCGCCGGGGCGGCGGCGGTGCTCGTGTGCTCACGCGGTCGCGGCGGCCTGCCCGCCCGCCTGGTCACGGCCGCCGTCGCCGCCGGGACCCTGGTGCGGGCGGCGGCCGGGCTGGTGTGGATCGCCGGCGTCGGCGCGGACGCCAGGACCCCGTTCTACTGGCTCAACCTGTTCCTCTACACGCCTGTCTGCGTGGTCATGGCCACGGCGGCGGCCCTGGTCGCCTCCCGCCGCGGCTCCCGGCGGCTCTAGCCGGAGCAGAGCTGGGCGCGCAGGGTGCGGAAGGCCCATTGCTCCCAGCGCTCCCGCGGCCAGCCGCGGCCGTGCACGAACAGCAGGTACAGCTCGGGGCTGAGCAGGCCGTACAGCAGGTCGGCGGCCTCCTGCGCGGACACCCCGGCCCGCGCCCCGGGCTTGCCCACCAGGGCCTTGGCCGCCTCCTGCTGGACGACGTAGCGGGGATCGACGTCGTCCGGCCACAGCGCGGCCACCTCCGGGTCGCCGGCGACCGCCGCCTCCAGGACCTTGCCGATCGGCGCGACGCGCTCCAGGACGGAGCTGGTGCCGGCGACGTAGGCGCGCAGCAGGTCCTGGGCCGTGACGGCGGCCAGCGCCGCGGCGTACCAGGGCCGGTCCATGGTGGCCACCGGCTCGTCGTCGCCCGCGATCGTGACGTCGACCAGCTCCTTGAGCAGGGCGCGCTTGTTGCCGAAGACGAAGTAGATCGTCTGCACCGCGACCCCGGCCTTCTCGGCCACGTCCTGGAGGTTCGTGGCGCCGTATCCGTCGCGGACGAACAGCTCCGACGCCGCCTCCAGGATGCGCCGGCGCGTCTCCTTCGCCTTCTGGGCCCGCTTGTTCGGCCGCTTGACATCGCTCATGGCTAGAGTCTATCTCTAGATTCAGTCACTAGAAGTCAACTCTAGAGAGCAGGTCTAGCCATGCCGGTCATCAGCGTCACCCGCTTCCAGGCCGATCCCGCGGCCGCCGAGGAGGTCCAGGCCCGGCACGCCGCCCTGGTCACCGCCATCAGAGCCACCGAGCCCGGCCTCACCGAGGCCCGCCTCGGCCGCCTGGACGACGACACGTGGGTCGGCGTCTGGCGCTGGAACTCGGCCGCCGCCCTGCAGGCGGCCCGCCAGGCCGCGCCCGGCACCCCCGCGGCCGTCGCGGCGTTCGCGGTGGTCCGCGACGTCACGGCGCAGGACATCGAGGTCCTGGCCGAGCTGTGACGGCCCGCCCCGGCTCCCGGCCGCGAGGCCGCGGGCCGGGGCTTCCCCGAACCGAGGAGAAGACATGATCGAAATCGACGCGTTGACCAAGGTGTACGGATCGGCGCAGGTCCGGGCGGTCGACGAGGTGTCCCTGCGCGTCCCCGCCGGGTCGGTCGTCGGGTTCCTGGGCCCCAACGGCGCGGGCAAGACCACGACCATCAAGATGCTGGCCGGGCTGCTGTCCCCCACCTCCGGCCGGGTCCGGCTGGCCGGGTTCGACGTGACCCGGCAGCGCCGGTCCGCGATGGCGTGCTTCGGCGCGGTGCTGGAGGGCTCCCGCAACGTCTACTGGACCCTGTCGGCCTGGCAGAACCTCATGTACTTCGGCCGGCTGAAGGGCCTGCGCAAGGCCCGGGTCACCGAGCGCGCCGAGGATCTGCTGACCGATCTCGGCCTGTGGGAGCGCCGCCACGAGAAGGTGGGCGGCTTCTCCCGGGGCATGCAGCAGAAGGTCGCGATCGCCGTCGCCCTGATCGCCGACCCGCCCGTCGTGCTGCTGGACGAACCGACGCTCGGCCTGGACGTCGAGGCCACCCGCACCGTCCGGAACTGGATCGCCGAGCAGGCCCGCGAGCTGGGCACCACCGTCCTGCTCACCACCCACCAACTCGACATCGCCCAGGAGCTGTGCGACCGGGTGGCCGTCATGCGCCAGGGGCGGCTCGTGGCCGACCTGCCCACCCGCGAGCTGCTGGCCCGCTTCCGCGAACGCGACCGGTACGAGATCCGCGTCGAGGGAGCCGCGCCTCCCGGCTTCGACGCCGACACCCGTGACGGCGTCACCACCATCCGCGTGCGGGTGAGCGATCCGGCCGAGGTGTACGACGTGGTCGGGCGGCTGCGCGCGCACGGAGCCGTCCTGGAGTCGCTGACGCAGGTCCAGCCCGGCCTGGAGGACGTGTTCCTGGCCCTGGTGAACGAGCCGTCCCATGCTGCCTGACATCCTGCGCGCCGAGATCGGCAAGGGCCTGCGCGTGCAGCTCGCCCACCCGGCCGGGCACGTCGTCACGCTGCTGATCAGCACCATGATGTATCTCGGTCTGCAGTTCGTGCTGGGCCAGGGTGAGCTGCGCCAGGATCTGCTGCCGCCCACCCTGGTCGCGATCGGCGGCTACTGGTTCCTGCAGTACGCCGGCCTGGTGATGGTGGCCGACCTCGTCGAGGAGATCCGCGCCGGCACCTTCGCCCAGTCCCAGATGAGCCCGGCGCCGCCGTGGCTGCCGATGCTCGGCCGGCTGCTCACCGCGTCGGTGTTCGGGCTGGCCGTGGCCGCCGTCGCCGCTCTCGTGCCGATGCTCCTGGCGCAGATCGCCGTCCCGTTGCGCTGGGCCGCGCTGCTGCCCGCCGTGCTGCTCGGGATCGACGCGCTGGCCTTCACCTTCCTGCTGGCCGCCCTCGCCCTGGTCTCCCCGGCGGTCGGCGCCCTGCAGTCGTTGTTCACCTCGCTGGTGCTGCTGCTCAACGGTTCGTTCCTGCCGCTGCACCTGTATCCGGACTGGCTGGCCGCGGCGGCCCGGCTGCTGCCCACCACGCTGGGCGTCGAGGCGCTCAACCGGACGCTGTTCGAGGGCGGCACCCTGGCCGGGCTGTGGACCGGCGGCGCGCTGCCCTGGCTGCTGGCCCACACCCTCGTCCTCGCCGCCGTGGCCGGCCTGCTGTTCGTCCGCAACCACCGGCGAGCCCTGGAGGCGTCATGACCTTCGTCCGCGGATTCGCCGCCGAGGTCCGCAAGGGGGTGATCGGGCTGCTCGCCGGATGGCGCGAGGTCCTTCTGGAGATGATCACGTTCCCGCTGTTCTACCTGCTCATCGTGCTGTTCATGGGGCGCGGGCAGCTGCGCGCCGACCTGCTGCCGCCGGTGTTGCTCGGCATGGTGGCGCTGACGTTCGTCCACGAGCAGGTCAACCGGGTGTTCTGGAGCTACCTGGGCGACATCCGGTCCGGCGTGCTGGAGCAGACCTACCTGACCCCGCTGCCCTCGGCCGCGAGCATCCTCGGCCGCCAGGTGGCCGCCGTGATCGCGGCCGTGCCCGCCGCGCTGGCCGTCCTGGCCACCGGGGTCGCCGCCGTCGCCCTCCAGGGCGAGCGGCTGCCCCTCGACGCGCAGGTGATCGTGCCGCTGGCCGCCATCGTGCTGGGCACCTGCGGGCTCGCGCTCATCCTGTGCGGTCTGTGCCTGGTGTTCCGGCGCATCGAGATCGTCACCCAGCTGTCCGTGGCCCTCTACGCCGTCGCGGGCGGCACATTGGTCCCGCTGGCGGCCATGCCCGAACCGGTCGCCTTCTTCAGCCGGCTGGTGGTGCCCATCGCGCCCGGCATCGAGGCGATGCGCGACATCCTGCTCGGCGGGCATTCCCTGGCCGCCCTCCCGACCGGCTGGGGCCTCGGCTGGCTGCTGGCCCAGCCGCTGCTGATCACGGCGGCCGGGGTGGTCCTGTTCCACCGGCTGGAGAACGTCGCCCGCCGTCGCGGCACCCTGGCCCGCTCCTGAAGACCCCGCCGCCTGGGCCGGTGGACCGGGCGGCGGGTGACCGGTCAGGGGCCGACCCGCCGGACGGTGATCTCGTACTGGTCCACGGCGCCCTCCCACCGGGCCACCAGCGCGCCGCCCTCGTCCCTGGCCGTGCGCATGTCCTGACGGCACAGGGCCAGCTCGTCGGAGCGGGGGGCGCAGAACGCGCGCAGGTGGGCCCGGAGCCCGGCGTGCTCCACGGCCGCGACGGCCGCCGCCGTCTCCGGGTCGCCTCCTTCGTACGGCACCAGGCTGTCGAAGCCGTCGCCGATGCCGGTGGCGACCCGGAGGGCGTCGAGGAGCGTGCCGTCCGAGGCGATGGTGGCGCTGGTCACGGACCAGGCCGTGGCCGGCAGGCCGACCGCGTGGCGGGCCGTCAGGCGCGCCAGCTCGGCGCCGCCGACCTGCGGCCAGCGGTCGGAACCGGCGAGCTTGACGGCCACCAGCTCGTCCCCGAAGCCGGCCGGGAACCCCGCCGCGGCGTCGATCTCGAACAACGACCGGCTCGGGTCGAACCGCAGCTCGGGGTAGCCGACCTCGTCGAGCAGCAGCAGGTTCTCGCTGGAGATCGTCGCGCGGCCGGCGAGGGCGGCCGGCTCCAGCCACGCCGGATCCCTGTTGAACCCCGTCTCGTCGAGCCAGTTGCCGCTGTAGCAGGCCGCGTACTCCGCCTCGGGGTCGAAGCCGGAGAGCGGGTGGCCCAGCAGGACGCCGAAGGCCTGCCTCAGCGACGACTCCCAGTCGTCACCGGTGGTGGGGGCGGACATCACGTTCGCGCCTTTCGTCAGTGGGGGGATCGTGGCGCGCGGCGCGCCCGCCGTCTGGCGTCACTTCTCATGATCAATTGTAGAGTGAGGCGTTCGTCCCCCTCCCCCTTCGGGAAGCGTCCTGTGTTACGTCGTCACCGTTCGGCCGTGCCCGCCCTGCTTCTCACCGTTCTGTACGGTGCCGCGCTGACGGTCGCCGCCGTCGTCGCCCTGGTCTCCGGTGAGCTCGGCCCGTTGTGGGGGCTGACGCTGTTCTCGGCCGCGGCCGAAGGCGTCACGGCCACCGGGCAGAACCTGTTCCTCCTGGTCCTGGCCGGGCTGTCCTGGTCCTGGGGGATCTGGCAGATCCTGCGCGGGCCGCCGGCGGGTCCGCCGCCCCCGCGGGACCCCGACGCCCTGCGGTTGCGCCTGGCCCTGTACGCCTCGGCGGCCACGACGTTCCTGCTCCACCTCACCGCGTCGATGTGGGCCGACACGACGGTGCTCGACTCCGCGGTGATGTGCGTGCTCGTGGTGCTGTTCATGCGGGTGCTGGGCCGCGGCCGGCCGTACATGCGGGGCGCCGGGCTGCTGGGGTACGGCGGGTTCACCGTCATCGGCGTGCTCGGCCTCCTCGGCCGGCCCGTCCCGGAGGGGGTGGAGCTGGTCTGCGGCCTGGCCGGTCTGGTCTGGACGGTGCTGGTCCTGCGGGCCCAGGGCTCCGACGACCGCTGGGGCACGGCGACCGTCGCGTACGGCGTCGCCGCCCTGGTGACGCCGCTGGTCCTGGTGCTGACGGCGTTGCCGTTCGCCGGCGGGGAAGGCGCGGCCGAGGCTCTCGGCGCGGTTTCGGGCGTCCTGATGATGATCTGGCTGGCGCGCTCCGCCCACGACCTCGCCGCCCCGCGCCGCCGACCGGCCCCCGAGGCCACGCTGGAGGCCTGAGCTCGGGCGGGCCGGCGAACCGGGGCCGGTGAACCGGGGCTCAGCGTCTGCGCTGCCTGGTCCTCTCGGTCCTGTCGGCCGCGGGAGTCTCCCGCG
Organism: Nonomuraea sp. NPDC048881; assembly: GCF_040649795.1. NCBI lineage: Bacteria > Bacillati > Actinomycetota > Actinomycetes > Streptosporangiales > Streptosporangiaceae > Nonomuraea > Nonomuraea sp. NPDC048881. Next base: position 19,613 of record NZ_JBEZGC010000033.1, on the reverse strand, counting down.
GCAACGACGGCCTGGCCAGGGGCGCCAGCGCCGGCCCCTGCCACTGCCGGGGCCGCGGCCGCGCCGCCCCCGACCCCGCTCCCTTGTCGGCGTCGGGATCCGCGCCGTCGATGGACAGGATGCGGCCCCTGAACTTGGGATGCCTGGTCTCCCAGTACCGCCAGCCCTCCACCCTGGCCGGCACGTTGGCTATCCCCGAGCCGATCTCGACCTGCTTGCAGGTGCCGAGGACCGACCAAGCCGACCAGCCGATGCGGTAGCCGAAAACGCGGTACCACATATTGCCGTACATCCCTTTAGTGATAGTCCGGCTGTATTCATGGCCGGTGAAGACCATATGCCGCTCTTCGAGATGCGGCACGCCCATCTTGCGCAGGTTACGCACCAGATCTCCGGTCGTGATCGAGAACTGATGCTCGTTCTCCGTCTCCCGGAACGCCCTCACCTCGTATTCCCGGGTCACCGTCACCGTGATGGTGCCGCCGGGGCCGTCAATGTAGCGGGTACGGGGAATGAAGAAGTTTCTCGGCGAGAGCGAACGGATTTTGTAGAAGGTGTGCGGGTCGCACCGCCCGTCGCCGTCCGCGTGCGCGGCCGGGGTCATGGCGGCGGTCATGGCGGCGGTCATGGCGGCGGTCATGGCGGGGGTCATGGCCAGGACGAGGGCCGTCGAGAGCGAGCCGCGCAGGGCCACTCGTGTCATGGTCCGCCCAAGACGAGGCGCCGCCGGCCGGGTGGGGTTGCTGAGGGCATTTGCTCGTATTTTGGGTGAGAACATGTACCGTTCCTTTCGGAATGCAGCCCGTAGTCGCTATCCGAACCCATAGACCGGAATGCGGCCCTTCCGCACGCCGATCAGGGCATCTAGACCGGTACGATGTTTACACTTGCCACGAATCACTCATCGACGCCACACCGAAACCGCATTCCCGGTGACCGGCAAGATTCAGTTGTCGGAATGCCATGGCTCAGGGGCATCGCTCAGCGAAATCGTTCCCTCGGCCCCCGGGACCCGCGACCGCGTGAAGGCCCGGATCCGTTCGGCGATGACCTCGGGGGCGTTCAGGTCGGGGGCGTTGTGGTCGAGCCCGGCGATGATCTCGTGCCGGGCGTCGGGCATGAGGCGGGCCAGGCGAGCCGGCACATCGGTGAGGTAACCGGGGGACCTGTCGCCGCCGAGCAGCAGCGCCGGTGAGCCGACGCCGGCGTACCTGGCGCCGTCGGAGTCCAGGCGGACGATCTCGCCGATCTCGGCGGGGGTGGTCGCCATCATCGCCCGCGTGTCGCGCCCCTCCGCCCCGCGCAGCATCAGGAACGCCAGCGCGCGGAACACCGGCGCCGGCGCGTCGCCGACCGGAACCAGGCGGGTGGCCTTGAGGAAGGCCGCCATCGCCGCGGTGTGCCTGCCCTGCGCCAGCAGCCGCTCGAACGCCGGCAGCCAGCCGGCGGGGAAGGAGCCGTCGATGCTCACGCCCGGTTCGTAGACCATGAGCGCGGCCACCCTGCGCCGCAACCCGAGGTGCAGGGCGACGAGACCGCCGTAGCTGTGGCCGAAGACCAGGCGCGCGCCCGTGCGGTCCATGACGGCCAGCGCGTCCTCGACCTCGGTGTCCACGCCGTACGCCGGGCCCTGCGGGCCGCTGCCGCCGCGTCCGCGCCGTTCGATCACGTGCACGCTGTGCGTGCCGGACAGTGCTCGCGCCAGCGCCCCGTAGTGGTGGGCGCGCCGGTTGTTCCCGGGGATCATCAGCAGCCCCGGCCCCCGCCCCGCGCTGAGCACGGCGATCGTCGTGCCGTCCTTCGAGGTCACGTCCGCGCTGCGCCATCGCATCGACTTCTTGCCGCCCATCACGCCCTGCCTTCACGTCGGTGGAGACAGCAGCCTGGCCGCCAGGGCTGTCACCCGGCTGGCAGAACGCTGGCACCGGCGCCCGGGAGGAGAACGCTCAGGCCCAGTAGTCGCCGTCGGGCAGCCGCAGGAACGTGTCCGGTTCCGTGAGCGAGCGGGCGTCGGCCGGGCGCAGCCCAGCGCCGGCGAAGCAGTACGCCTCGGCGCACCCGTCGTACAGGTACGTGCGCAGGATCTCCTCCGGCGAGTCCTCCGGGAAGGCGTCGCCGCCGCCCGGATGGGTGTCCCATTCCTCGACCTGGCCGTCGCGGTAGACCCTGCCCTGGTTGCCGCTCTTGGGATTGGCGTACATGCCGTAGGCGACCGTGCCCGCCGACAGCGCCTTCATGACGCCGGGCGTGGCGGCCATGTACCCCCACTCCTGGAAGACGACGCAGCCGCCCGGCACGTCGGTGACGCCGACGAACCGCAGCGCGTCGTCGTCGAACGGATCCTCCTCGACCTCTTCGAGCTCCTCCTCCGTGGCGGGTTCGGCGGCCAGCAGGCGCGCCGCCTCGGCCGCGCTGACACCGCGCACGCACGTCAGGCTGAAGCCGTCGCCGTCGAGGCCCTCCAGGACGCCGACCAGGCGCGCGGCCTCCGCCACGGCCGCCGTCTCGGCCTCGGTGAGCCGGGCGTGGCCGGGCGGGAACGGGAAGAACAGGCCGGGCGTCGGACCGGCCAGGCTGAGCCGGCCGGGCGACCAGCCGCCCATCATCGGCCGCCACGGGTCGGCTCCGGCGCAGACCAGCGCACGGGCGTTGTCCGGCCGGTCATGGAAGACCGCCTCCCAGAGCGCGGTGCGGCCCTCGCACTCGGCGTCGACGTCGGCGACCCGGCCGGCCAGCTCGGCGACCACCTCCGGTGAACCGCGCTCGGCGACGACGTGCAGGGGACGCTCGTGGAAGTACGCGCCTTCGTCGGGGTCGGCGCCCGCGGCCAGCCTGGCGCGGACCAGGGCGAGGTTCGTCCAGGAGTCCCACCCCAGATCGGACCAGCCGGGGGTTTCCTGTGCGGTCATGACAGCTCCTTCAAGATCCGTTATGCGGAGACGAGCGGTGTCATCATGGCGCAGGGCACGGACAATTTTCGAAGATCATCCAGACGGCGGCCTCCGGGACGACCGCACCGGGAACCCCTTGCCCTCGGCGTCCCACCGAGGACAAGGGCGGGGCCGGATCAGGGCTGGGCGTCGAGCCATTCCCGGAAGGTCGGGCCGGCGAGCCTGGCGTGCGGGCCGGGCAGGAACGCGCCGGCGGCGGCCTGCTCGGCGTCGGGCATGCCCGCGCCGTCGACGCCCACGACCTTGACACCCCGGCGGGCGCCCAGGAGCCGGGCCGCCTCCGCCAGCGTCTCCCTGCGCGGACCGGCGATCTCGGGGATCGGCGTGCCGGGCACGGTCGCGGCGACGGCCAGGTCGGCCAGCTCCTCGGCCACGACGCGGCAGGCCACGAGCTGGGTGGGCAGCTCCGGGACATAGGCCACGTCACCGGGCTGCCAGTCCAGCAGCTGCCCCACGAACTCGTGGAACTGCGCCGCCCGCAGCACGCGGACGGGAAGCGGCCCGGCCAGCAGCAGCTCCTCGTGCACCCTCTTGGCGGCCAGGAACCCGGCGGTGGCCTTGTCGGCCCCGACGATGGACGCCACGGCGATCCGCGCGACCCCGGCCTGGCGGCCGTACTCGTGCAGGTTGCGGGCCGAGGCGCGGAAGAACTCCGTCGCCGCCTCCTGGTCGGAGGAGTGCCAGGAGGCGACGTCGATGACGACCTGCGCCCCGGTCAGCGCCTCGGCGAGGCCCTGACCGGTGACGACGTCCACGCCGGTGGCGCGGGACATCGGCACGACCCGGTGGCCCCGCTCGGTCAGGACGTCGACGACGTGGCGGCCCAGCCGGCCGGTCGCCCCGGCCACCGCGAACGTGGTGATGCTCATGTCAGGCGCCTTTCTCACTCGCTGTAGTTCCGGCCGGGCGGCATGCCGGGGATCGGCTTGGCGATGAGTGCCGCCGGAGTGAAGAAGCCGATGTGGGCGATCGCCATGACCAGCGACCACATCGCCCTGTCGTCGTGCAGCGCCGACGCCCTGGCGTACAGCTCGTCGCTGACGCGCTCCCCCGACGGGTTCGGGGTGAGGACCGCCTCCACCAGCTCCAGCGCGACGCGTTCCGCCTCGGTGAAACAGGTGGCGTCCCGCCAGGTGGCCACGGCGGTGATGCGCTCCTCCGGCTCCCCCAGCCCGCGCAGGTCGGCGGTCTCCCTGACGGTGAAGTACGTGCTGCCCAGCAGCTGCCCGGCGCGCAGCTGCAGCAGCGCGATGGTCACCGGGGGGATCACCCCGTTCCGCAGGGCCTTGTGCAGCCCCTCGCCGACCACCGCCAGCTCGGGGAGGAAGGGGAGGGGGTTGGGCATACGCGACCGCCGGCCGGTCGTCGTGGACATGGACATGAGGAAGACTTCCCTTCGCACTCTCGACTCGTCGTCGCGCCGCGCGGATCGTCCGCGCGGCGTCCTGACGACCACGAGACGCCGCCGCCCCGGCCCCCGTAACACCGGCGCCCCTGTGACGTAGGCCACCGGCCGGACGTGTTACGCGGCGGCGCACCGCGGCGTCTTGTGCGTGTGGCAGTGCGGAGAGCGGACAGGCAGGAGCGGGACATGACCGATCACGACGAACACGCCGGGCCGCCCGGCTCCGCCACCCAGGTGTTCGTCGCCCACCGCAACCTGCTGTTCACCGTCGCCTACGAGATGCTCGGCTCGGCCGCCGACGCCGAGGACGTCCTGCAGGAGACCTGGCTGCGATGGGCGGACGTCGACCTCGCCGCCGTCCGGGAGGAGCGCGCCTACCTGGTGCGGATCGTCACCCGGCAGGCGCTCGACCGGCTGCGCGCGCTGGGCCGGCGCAAGGAGTCCTACGTCGGGCCGTGGCTGCCCGAACCGCTGCTGACCGCCCCCGACGTGGCCGAGGACGTCGAACTCGCCGAGAGCGTCTCCATGGCGATGCTGCTGGTGCTGGAGACGCTGCAGCCGACCGAGCGGGCGGTGTTCGTGCTGCGCGAGGTGTTCGAGCTGGACTACGACGAGATCGCCGAAGCCGTCGGCAGGAGCCCGTCAGCCGTCCGCCAGATCGCCTACCGGGCGCGGGCGCACGTCGCCGCCCGCCGGCCGCGCGGCACCACCTCCCCGGCCGAGACGCGGGCCGCGCTCCAGGCCTTCCAGCGGGCGGTCGAGACCGGCGAGCTGCAGAGCCTGCTCGACGTCCTCGCGCCGGACGTCGTCGCCCTGAGCGACGGCGGCGGCCGCCGGCACGCCCTGCCGCGGCCCGTCGTGGGCATCGACAACGTGGCCCGCCTGCTGGCCGCCGGCTGGTGGAAGCACGACGCGGACAGATCGGTCGAGCTGGTGCAGATCAACGGCGGGCCCGGGCTGCTCGTGCGGATCGACGGCGAGATCGACGGAGTCGTGGCGGTGCGCGTGGAGAACGGCTACGTCACCGGCGCCTACCACGTGCGCAATCCCGACAAGCTGGCGCGGATGGGACGGGAGACCACCGTGACCCGCTGAGCGCGTCCCGGGTCAGCGCGGGGCGCCCAGGACGCAGAACTCGTTGTCCTCCGGATCGGCCATGACGACCCACGGCACGTCGCCCTGGCCCACGTCGGCAGACGTCGCGCCGAGCCTTGACGTTCACCTGAACCAGCCGCGATGCCATGCCGATCACCCTATGCCCGACGACCGCGCCGCCGTCGGCACGCCTTTCAATCGGCGAGCAGGACGGCCAGGAGCCGCTCCGGCGCGCGCAACGGCAGGTAGTGGTCGGCGGCGGCCATGATCTCCAGGCGCGCGCCGGGAATGCCCGCGGCGAGCCGGCGGGCGATCACGCCGATCTCCGGGTGGTCGTGGTCGCCGACCACCACGGTCGTCGGCACCGCGACCCGGTCGAGGAGCTCGACGGCGCCCACCTCCGCGAACAGGGCATGCCCCTTCTCGACGGCCACCCGCAGCCCGGCGTTCTCGGTGACCATGTCGCGGATCGCCGCGTATCCCGGCGCCCGGTCGCCCAGCGAGGCCCAGAGCGTGAGCTCCATCTCGGCCAGGCGGCCGGGGTCGTCCCCGCGGTCGGCCGCCGCGTAGGCGTCCAGCTCGGGAGAGCTCGGCCAGTCATGGCCGCCGGCCGACGCCGCGACCAGGGTCAAGGACCGCACCCGTTCCGGGTGCTCCAAGGTGAAGTCGAGCGCGACCTCGCCGCCCATGCTCAGCCCCACCAGCGCGGCCCGCTCGACGCCGAAGTGGTCGAGGACCGCGAGCAGGTCGTCCTCGTAGCGGAACGGCGCTGTCGGCGGCGTCGAACGGCCCAGGCCCCGCGCGTCGTACCGGATCACGGTGCGGTGGCGCGCGAGTTCGGGGAAGACGCCGTCCCACAGGCGGCTGTCGTGCACGGAGCCGTGCAGCAGGACCATGGGAGGACCGTCGCCGGCCTGCTCGGCCCACAGGCGGCCGTCACCGGAGACGGGGACGTACTCGATCGTCATGGGAGCGATTCGACCACACTCCCCCTGCCAGGAGGACGACGTCCCGGCCGCGGAAATCATCCCCGAGGGGGACGGGGAATCAAGGATCGCTTTGACGACCGCGGAAGGGGACGACTTCTACCGTTCACCCCATGGTCATCAACACGAACACCTTCCGCCGCGCCGCGACCGGCGTCGCACTTGTCCTGGCCACCCTCGCCTTCCCCGCCGCCGCCCAGGCGGCCACGGCGCAGACCTCCACCCCCGTCCTGGTCGGCGTCTACCCCACGTCGGACGCCTGCGCGCGGGCCGCCGCCCCGTACACCGCCGCGGGGAAGACCGCCTCCTGCCGCCTGAACAGCATCTACGCCAAGCCCCCCTACTGGCTGCTGTACGTCTCGTAGACCACCCGGATCCCTCGGCTCGGCCTCTGCGATCATGAACGGATGCCCGAGCCGAGAATCCGCGTCGCCGCCTACGTCATCCGCCACCGGACCACCCCCGAACTCCTCGTCTTCGACCACGTCGACGTGCCCGAAGCCGGCACCCAGGTGCCGGCGGGCGGAGTCCTGCCGGACGAGAGCCTGGAACAGGCCGTCCTGCGGGAGGTCGCGGAGGAGACCGGCCTGACCGAGCTCACCGTCGTCGGGCCCATCGCGGTCGACCACAAACCTCGCGAGGACAACGGGCAGCCCCGGCACACGACGTTCTTCCACCTCACCGCCGCCCCCGACAGCCCCGACGCCTGGCACCACCGGGTCCACGGCGACGGCACGGACGCCGGCATGGAGTTCGCGTGCCGCTTCGTCCCGCTACCGCTGGCAGACCAGCTGGCCGACGCCCAGGACGCCTGGCTTGGTCGCGTCGAGGGGTGAGCATGGACACCGGCCGGGGCGTCTGACACGATCGCCGTCCGGCTCCGACCCCGCGGTGAGGGGGAACCCGTGCTCCGAACCGTCGCCGTCGTGACGGCGCTCGCGCTCGGCCTGGCCATCGTGCTCACCTCCGCCCACCGGACGGCTCCCCGGTGGGAGATGTGGGCGGCCCTCGCCCTGGCGCTGACCGCCGCCTCGGGCGCCGTCCTCGCCTACGGCGCCCAGCGCTGGAGAGAGCTGACGGCCCTGCGTCCCGCCCGCGTCCGCGAGGTGCTCCGGCCGCTCGGCGCCCTGCTGCTGGTGGCCCTGCTCCTGGTCGTGCTCGCCCTGGCCCTGTCCCCCGATCCGCTCGCCGGCTGGCGGGGCTGGGCCCTGTCGGCGATCGCCTGCCTGGGCGCCCTTCCGGCCGCGGCCACGATGTCGGGCATCCGCCGGTCGGCCGGGGCACTGGAGGGCGGCCCGGGCACCCGGGTGGCCACGCTGATCAGCTTCCGGCGGCTGCTGCGGCAGCTGCTGGGCGCCGTCGGCCTGCTGGTCGCGCTGGCGACGCTCGCGCTCGGCGCCTCTCCCGCGCCATCGCCCCAGGGGGCCGTCCTGATCTTCGGCGGCAACGGGTCGCTGCTGGTGGCCCTGGCCTACGTGCCGGCCCGCGCCGCGCTACGGGAGGCCGCCACCCGTCTCTGCGACGGCCTGCTCCCCCTCGGAGACGCGGACGACGCCGCGACGGTGGTCGCCCGGGCCGAGGAACGCGCGAAGCTGGAGCAGATCCTGGAGGTCGACCACAACCTCATGACCGACCTGCAGACGGGCCTGGTGATCCTCGGGCCGCTCCTGTCCAGCGCCGCCGCCGCGTTGCTCCCCGGAGCCACCGGGTCGAGCTGACCACCCGCACTCAGGAGGGCCGGGGCGCGGCGGGCGTACGGCGGCGGGCGGTCGTCAGATGGCAGAGCAGTGCCACAGTCGTGACGCCCGCGGCCGGCAGCCCCAACGCGGCGGGCACGACGGCGAACCACTCCTGGGCCAGCCCGCCCAGACCGCCGCCGAGAGCCATCCCGATGTAGATCGCCGAGGAGTTGAGGCCGAGCAGGACCGGAGCCGCGGCCGGGCCGAGCGCGATGAGCCGATGCTGCTGGGGCACGACGACGACGCCCAGGGCCACACCCCAGACCGCGGCCCATGCCAGGGCCCACACGAACGTGCCGGTCGCCACCGGCGTGAGGGCCAGGGCGACGACGGCGACGACGAGGGGCCCGGTCAGCACGTGCGCGGGGTCGTACCGGTCGACCAGCCGTCCGGCGACGAGGTTCCCGGCCAGGACCCCGACCCCCCAGGCCAGCAGGACGGCGGCGAACAGCGGTGCGGAGCCGCCCGTCGCCTCCCGCAGGGCCGGCCCGATGTAGGTGTAGAGGGTGTAGGCGCCGAGGAAGACCAGCGTGGTGACGGCCAGCAGCGCCACGACCCGGCCCTCCTTCAGCGGACGCAGCCGCTCCCCCAGCGAGGCGGCGGGCAGCCGCACCTCGGGCAGCCCGGCGGCGATCCCCAGGGCCGCGACCAAGCCGACCCCGGCGACCGCCCACAGGGTGACGTGCCAGTCGGCACGGCCGATCAGCGTGCCGAGCGGAAGGCCCAACGCCGTCGCCGCCGTCAGCCCGCCCAGCACCAAGGCCAGAGCCCGGCCCCGACGTTCCGCAGGCGCGATCGCCCCCGCGGTGCTGGACGCAGCGGAGTTGATCATCCCGGCGCCCACCGCGGTGACGACGCGGGCGGTCATCACCACCTCGTAACCGGTGCCCAGAGCGGTGACGGCGTTGCCGGCCACGAAGACGCCCAACGCGACCAGCAGCGCGGTCCGCCTGTCCAGCCCACCGGTGAGCGCGCCCATGATCGGCGCCGACAGGGCCATCACCAGGGCGAACACCGTCACCAACTGCCCGGCGGCGGGAGTGGAGACCCGCAGGTCGGCGGCGATGGCCGGGAGCAGGCCCGCGATCACGTAGCTGTCGGTGCCCACGGCGAAGGTCGCCAGGGCCAGAGGGAGAAGTCGTCGCAACACCGGACGGTGCCACCTTTCATAGGGACCTCGGACGTATCGAGGGGAACCCTAGGGAATAGATGGATACTTGTCCATATATCCATCAATTGGTAGCGTGACAGGCATGCGGAACACAGGGGGCGACCATGCGTGAGGTGTCACAACCGGCCACCGAGGCCATCCGGCTGGTGGAGGTGCTGCGCGCCCTGGCCGACCCCGTGCGCCTCGACCTCGTCCAGCGGCTCGACCGGATGGGCGAGGACCACTGCAACGCCATCGGCGCCGACATCGACGTGCACCAGACCACGCTGTCGCACCACTACCGGGTGCTGCGCGAAGCCGGCGTGACATGGACGACGGTGCAGGGCCGCGCCCGGCTGGTCCGGCTGCGCCGGGAGGACCTCGACACCCTCTTCCCCGGCCTGCTCGACTCCGTGCTCGCCGCACGACGCCGTACCCCCGACACCACGAAGTCGCCGACGCCGCACTCGGCCATCCCGACCGAGGCCCCCTAAGGGCACAGCGCAGAGGTCAGCAAGGCCATGGCCGCCTGATGAGGGTCACCGGAGAACGGCGTGATCGACAACGTGACCTGCCGCGAACCGTCCGCCGAGCTGAACGCCACCGTGAGGTAGCCCGGAGCACCGCCGCCATGACCGAACGCCGTGCCGCAGGGAAGAGGCGCCAGCTCCAACCCCAGCCCATACCCCTCGGTCGTGCCGGGATCCTTCATCTCCTTCAACAGATCAGGGCGGAGCAGCTTGCCCTGGAACAGGGCGCGGTAGAACCGATTGACGTCCCCGGTGGTGGAGACGATCTCCCCCGCCGCCCCGGCCATCGTGGGATTGAACCGTGTGACGTCAACAGGGACGACCCCGCCACCCCTGGCGACCGGCACATATCCGTGGGCATGCGGCCCGTGCACCTCCGGCGAGGCTCCCGGCACGCGAGTGTGCCGCAGCCCGAGCGGCCGCAGGATCCGCTCCCTGATCTCCGTCGCGTACGGCCTGCCGGTGACCCCCTCGATCAGCAGGCCGAGCACGATGTAGTTGGTGTTGGAGTACCCGTACGCGGACCCGGGCGGGAAATCGCGCGGGAGCTTCTCCGCTCTTTCCACCAGTTCACGTGCCGACCAGGTACGGAAACGCTCCTTGGGGATGCCCGCCTCGTCCATCATGCCCGTCGAGTACTCGGGAAGACCGCTGGTGTGCTGGAGGAGGTGCCTGATCGTGATGTCGGCGCCCCCGTCCACGAGCCCCGGCAGCCACCGCTCCACACTGTCGGACAGGTGCAGCCTTCCCTCCCCCACCAGTTGAAGCACCACGCTCGCCGTGAACGACTTGGTCACGCTCCCGGCCCGGAAGCGCCCGTCCACCGGGGCCGGCCGGGCACTGTTCATCGTCGCCTTGCCACTGGCGGCTCGCCAGGTCCTGTCCCCATCGCGAACCTCGGCGATCGCGGCCACCGCACCGCCTGCCACGACCTTGTCCAGCATCGCCCGCAAACTCGCGCTCGCCTCCGCCGCTGCCGTGGCGGCCACAGCAGGCGTCGCCGTCAACGACACGGTCAAGCACGCCACGACGGCCGCGCCGGTACGTCTTCCCCTCACGTCACTCCTCCGATACGGCGGAGTCCGGCTCTCGGCCTCCGCCGTACCAAGATCCGGCACGAGAGGGCGGCACGGCGTCGGAGTAATCCCCTACGGGAACCCTGAATCCCCACCGACGATCTCCGCCCTGGGAAGGACGCCTGATTGGCCTTCTGGCCGACCAGCTTGGCCTTCTGGCCGACCAGCAGGGCTACGAGGCGAGCAGATCGAAATGGAAGCCGACGAAGAACAGCCCCAAGGACACCCACTTCAACGTCATCGGAAGCTCCGGATCCTGCAACGTCCGCCCGGCCCTGACCGCGAGCAGGCCCGCGGCCCCGCCCAGCATCGACCCGAGCAGCAACCCCAGATACCAGGGCACCTCGGTCTGCTCCTCGACCAACGCGACGGCCGCCCCTGTGACGAGACCGACGATGAAGGGCCCCCCGCTGGGCCTTCTCGCCATGAACCGGGTCAGCCGCGCGCCATATCGGCTCAGCCTCTCCGGTCCCACCAGGTCGACGACGACCGCCGCGCCGGACACGAACGAGAGGATCTTGCCGAAGCGGCCCCACCAGATCATCGGCAGGCCGAGCAGGTCGTTGCCGAGCGTGGACCTGCCGTGCAGCCACAACCCCCACGCGTCGAAGTAGCTGATGTCCGCCACGAACGGAGCATAGAAGCGGGCTCCGGCCGCGCCTAGGCTTGTCGGCGCTTGGTTTTTGCCGGGTGGGATTCGCGTGAGCGAATCCTGGGGACCGCCTTTACATTGTAGATTCGGTAAGGATGCTCGCGCTCAGCCGGGCGCACAGGTCCCACACGGCGTTCTGGTTGCGTTCGTCGACCGCGCTCGCGGCCAGGTGAATGCTGGAGCGGGCCGATCGGGTCAGGTCCGACAGGAAGAGCGGCGCGACGACCTTCAGCACCAAAGGCGCGATCGGCCGGTAGAGCCTCGGGAACGCGCCGATCGGGGTCGCCCTGTTCATCGGCGCGTAGCCGTGCCCGGGGTAGACCACGTTGGCCGTCACCCCGTGCCGCGCAGTTCCCGGGCGAGCCGGGCGGTCAGCGCCATCGTCATGGTCTTGGTGTGGTTGTAGTGGCTGAACCTCCACCCGATGAAGCGCCGCTCCCCCAGCAGGTTGTCGTGCTCGATGGGGCCGCCGGGGATGCCGCCCGTCAGGTTGACGACCCGGGCGCGGCCGGTTCAGGCCGACGTTGTTGACCAGGACGTCCAGCGTGTCGTGGCGCTCGGCGACCTGGGAGGCGATCCGGCGCAGGCCCTGGAGTCCGGTGAGGTCGGCGGCGAGGGCGTGCACCCGATCGTGTCCGGCGCCGGCGCGGATCTCCTGCGCGGCGCGCTGCGCCTGGACGCGGTCGATCCCCACCAGGACGACGGAGGCTCCGAGCTTGGCCAGGCCGCGCGCGGTCTCCATGCCGATGCCCCCGGCGCTGCCGGGGATCAGGGCGGTCCTGCCGGTCATGTCGTTCAATGTCATCTGTGCTTGTCTCCTCTCGGTCGGGACGCTGGTGTCAGCGCGAGATCAGTTCTTGCGTGAGCGCATGGAGGCGCAGGGCGTCGTCCCGGTCGAAGGCGCGGCCGTCCAGCGGCAGCCGGCGCTTGCCCCAGTGGGCGGTGAAGGGCTCGGCCGGCGGGTCGTCCAGGAGCGCGGTCATGGGCTCGGTCGCCTTCGGCACCGACGTGGCGAACACGGTGAAGAACGCCCGTGTCGCCGCACGCAGCGGCTGCGGCAGGCTCGCGGGCATGCCGGTGGAGACCACGCCGGGGTTGTAGCCGACGTAGGAGACGCCGCTGCCGGCGTACAGGACGCCGAAGGCGACTCCGAGCAGGTCGTTGGCCCGGAAGGACTGCAGGGTGGCCTTGGCGCCGCTGTAGGCCCGGGTCAGCTGCAGGTCGTCCCAGTGGATGCGGCCCAGCGGCACGCCGGGCGTGCCCACGTTCATGACGACCGGGCGCCGCGCGGCCCGCAGCACGTCGTGCAGGCCGTGGCTCAGCACGAAACGGCTGAGGTAGGCCAGCGCGAAGCTGTGCTCGAAGCCTTCGCCGGTGGTCGCGCGGCCGCCGAGGAGCCGGTAGCGCTGGGCGCAGAGGATCAGCTTGTCCACGACCGGATGGTCCGCGGCGAGGCGTTCGACGACGCCCCGGCAGGCGGCCAGCGAGGTGAGGTCGACGCGCACGAACGTGGCCCGCCCGGCCAGCGCCTCGGCCTCCGCGAGCAGGGCCTCCCCCTTTCCGGCGGTGCTGCCGAGGGCCACCACGTGAGCGCCCTGCCGGAGGTGGTGAAGGGCCAGCCCCTTGCCGAGCCCGTCGGTGCCGCCAGTGATGATCACGGTCTGCATGTTCACCTGCTCTCGTCGGCACATCCACCGAAGTGGATATGACATATCCGCTTACGCGATGGAGCCTAACACGAAGCGGATATGCTGTATCCAGTTAGCCGACGGACGGGATGCCATGAGCGAAGAGACACCGGCGCTGCGCCGCGACGCCGAGCACAACCGGCAGCGCACCCTGGCGGCGGCGCGGGAGGTGTTCGCCGCGCGCGGGCTGCAGGCCACCCTCAATGACGTCGCCCACCACGCGGGGCTCGGCGTCGGCACCGTCTACCGCCGGTTCCCCAACAAGGAGGCCCTGGCCGAGGCCGTCTACGCCGGCAGGCTCGACGACATCCGCGCCGCGGCGCAGGCCGCGCAGGCGGCACAGGACGCCTACCAAGCCCTCAGAGCCTTCATCGAACACGCCCTGGAACAGGCCGCGACCGACCGCGGGCTGCGCGAGCTGATGCGGCGGGGCGCGGGCGAGAGCGAGCTGATCGAGCGCGCCAGGGAAGGCATCGCCGAGTCCTGCGGCCGCCTCATCGCCCGCGCCAAGGAGCAGGGCACGCTGCGCGCCGACATCACGGTGGGCGACATCGCGCCCATCGTCTCGATGATCGACTCGGTGATGGACCTGCCGTCCTCCGGCGGCGCGCAACCGTGGCGCCGCTACCTCGCGCTCATCCTCGACGGCCTGCGCACCGGACGAGGCACGCCCTGAAGGCAGCGTTAAGGAGGCCGCCGCAGCCTTAAGGACGGCCCACAAGTGTTTCCCAAGTCTCCTGGCACATCTTGACGGCAGAACGCCGTTCCCTGAGGAGAAGAGGAAACATGAGCATTCGACGTCTGACCGCGGCCGCCCTCGTCGCGGGTGGGCTCGCTTTCGGCGCCGTGACCGGCTCCGCCATGCCTGCGTCCGCCATGCCTGCGTCCGCCGTGTCCGCGTCGGCCGTGTCGGGGTCGTGGCACCTCGCGGGGTATTACCAGTACCGCGACCAGTGTGTGCGGGCCGGTTTCAGCGCCGTCACCAGCGGGGGCATCGTCCAGGATTTCCGGTGCGAGGTGTCCGGCTCGCGCTTCGCGCTCAGCCTTTTCTACTGATCAACCTGACGGCGGCGGCCTGCTCGGCCGCCGCCGTACGGCCGTTGCCGGGAACGTCCCGAATCCGATCAGGCATGAGGTTGTGGCGTGAGCATGAGCACGACAGGCACGGACGAGCGGGTGAGCGCGGACCTCCACCTGCTGGAGGACCTCGTGCGGGCCGCCCTGCGACGGTCCTCCGAGGACGGGTGGGACGTCCGCCACCGCCCTCCGTGGACGTACGTGGCTCCCCGGCGGGCCGGGACGCGGGCCCAGGGATGGAAGCTGCACGTGTCGGCGACGCCGCTGTCGGCCCCCGTCGTGCTGGCGCGGGCGGCCGAGGTGCTGGTGCGGCATCGGTGCCCGTTCAAGTTCGCGGCCACGTTCGCCGACCTGACGGGCCTGCTGTCCAGGAACGTCCATCGGGGATCGGCCGGCAAGTTCATCACCGTCTATCCCCCGGACGACGAGGCGGCGACGGCCATCGCCGAGGACCTGCACCGGGCCACGTACGGCCTGCCGGGCCCGTCCGTCCTGTCCGACCGGGCCTACCGGCCGGGCAGCCTGGTCCACTACCGCTACGGCGTGTTCTCCGCGCCCAGCGTGCTCGACAACGACGGCGTCTACAGCTCGCCGCTGACCGCCCCCGACGGCGCCTGCCTGGTGGACCGGCGCAACGCCTGGTACTCGCCGCCGGAATGGGCCGCCTGCCCGTTCGAGTCCGGCCGGGCCCCGGTGCGGACCGCCGCGCCGGAGGCCGTCGAGCTGGCCGGCCGGTTCGTGGTGCGGCAGGCGATCCGCCACGGCGCCAAGGGCGGGGTGTTCCTGGCGGAGGACCGGCTCTCCGGCGCCCAGGTCGTGATCAAGCAGGCCCGCCCGCACATCAGCGCCACCCTGCAGGGCCAGGACGAACGCGACCGCCTCCGCCACGAGGCCGACATGCTGGACCTGTTCGGGCCGCTCGGCGTCACCAGCCGCAAGGTCGCCCTGTTCACGCAGGGGGACAACGTGTTCCTCGCGCAGGAACACCTCGACGGCGCCGTGCTGACCACCTGGGCGGAGCAGGCGAGGGCCGCCGACCCGGACGGCTGGCCGCACGTGGCACTGACCGCGGTGCGCGCGCTGACCGGCCTGGTCGCCGCCGTGCACGAGCGGGGCTTCGTGCTGCGGGACCTGACGCCGAACAACGTCATCGCCGGCCCGGACGGCTCCTGCCGGCTGGTCGACCTGGAGATGGCCGCCGTCCCCGGCACGCCCGTCACCAAGGCCTACACCGCCGGGTACGCGCCGCCCGAGCAGGTGCGCGGGCCGATGTACGGGCCGGCCGCGGGGGCCGCGGCGGACCTGTACGCCCTGGGCGCGACGGTGCTGCACCTGGCCACGGCCTGCCGGCCGCTGCTCGGCTCCGACGAGCCGCCCGCGGGCCGCTCGTGGGACAGCCGGGTGCGCGGGCTGGTCGAGGTGGCGACCGAGGGCGACGCCGTGGCCTCGGCGTTGCGGCCGATGATCCTCGGCCTGATGCGCGAGAACCCGGCCCGACGCTGGGACCTGCGGCGCGTCGGCGCCTTCCTCGACGACCTGGGGCCACTGCCGGCCTCCGCCCCGGACACCACGCCCCGGGGCGCGACGGCCGCGGGGGGCGTCCGCCGTCTGTCCGTCGCCGGTCAGGAGCGCCTGCTCCGCGACGGGATCGCGCACACGCTCCGGCGGATGGACCGCGATCCCGGCGCCCGGCGTCTGTGGCCCGTCTCCGGGTTCGGCGAGACCGCCGACCCCTGCGCCGTGCAGTACGGCTCGGCCGGGGTGCTCGCACTGCTCGCGTCGGTCCTGAACACCTCAGACCTGAACACCCCGAACCTGGACACCCCGAACCTGGACACCCCGAACCTGGACACCCCGAACCTGGACACCCCGAACCTGGACACCCCGAACCTGGACACC
>NZ_JBEZGC010000033.1:0-3267 GCF_040649795.1 Nonomuraea sp. NPDC048881 | reverse complement strand
CGACACCCCGAACCTGGACACCCCGAACCTGGACACCCCGAACCTGGACACCCCGAACCTGGACACCCCGAACCTGGACACCCCGAACCTGGACACCGCGGATCTGGGCACCCAGGTCCTGGGTACCGGCGAGGTCGGGCGGGGCGAGGTCGTCGCCGCGTTGCGGCACGGCGCGGCCTGGACGCTCCGGCGGCTGGGCAGTGAGGCCAGGCCGTCGCCGGGGCTCCACTTCGGCCGGGCCGGCATCGCCTGGGGGCTGTACGAGGCCGGCCGCGCCCTCGGCGACGACGCGCTGCGCACGGCGGGCGCCGACCTCGCGCTGACCCTGCCGACGTCGTGGCCGAACCCGGACGTCTGCCACGGCCTGGCCGGCACCGGCCTGGCCCTGCTGCACCTCTGGCGGGCCACCGGCGACGAGCGCTTCCGGGAGCGGGCGACGCGCTGCGCGGACGCCCTGGTGGCGAGCGCCGAGCGCACCCCCGGCACCGTGCTGTGGCCCATCCCCGAACGTTTCCCGTCGGCGCTGGCCGGCGCCGTGCACTACGGCTTCGCCCACGGCGTCGCGGGGATCGGGACCTTCCTGCTCTCCGCCGCCGCCCCGGATGGCGACGAGTACCTGGAGACGGCCCTGCTCGCCGGGCGGACGCTGCTGGCCGCCGCCCAGCGCACCGGCGCGGCGGCCTGGTGGCCGGAGTTCCCCGGCGGTGGCGTCCGGATGACGCACTGGTGCAGCGGCTCCTCCGGGGTCGGCAGCTTCCTCCTCCGGCTCCACTCCGTCACCGGCGAGCCGGACTTCCTGGACGCCGCGAAGGCCGCCGCCGTCGCCGTCCGCGGCTCCCGGCTGTCGTCGGGGACCGCCGCCTGCCACGGGCTGGCCGGTGACGGGCAGTTCCTGCTGGACATGGCCGGCCTGCTGGGCGACGAGGACCACCGCGCCCAGGCCGCGGAGCTGGCCGCCTGCCTGGAGGCGCGGGCGGTGCTGCGGGACGGGCTGCTGGTGGTGCCGGACGAGAACGGCGACACGGTGAGCTTCGGCTGGAACACCGGTCTGGCGGGCGTCCTGGACTTCCTGCTGCGGCTGCGTCACGGCGGCCCGCGTCCGTGGACGGCCGACGTCCCGGCACCGGAACCGGCACTGGAACCGGCACCCGCACCGGCGGGGTCGTGAGCGGGACGATGCTCCGGCTGGGGTTCCGGTTCTCCGGCCTGGGGCGGTACGCCGTGTGCCTGACCGCCGAGGGCCGCCGTCCCCTGGCGCCGGAGTTGTGGGACCTGACCGGCGCGCGTCCCCGGTCCCGCGTCCTGCGTTCCTGGGACGGCGAGAGCGCCGCGAGCACCGCGGTCCCGACGGACGACGGCGCCGTCCTGCTGAGCCGCGCCGGAAGCGGGGGGACGCACCGGCTGCTCCTCGTCGTCCCGGACCGGGACGGCACCGGCTGGTCGGCGCACGACCTGGCCGCCGTCACGGGGGGCGGGCTCAGGCTGGTGGCGGGCCGGGGCGCGGGAACCGCCGCGCTGGCCTTCCGCACGACCCCGGCGGGCGGCACGGCCGTGTGGCGGCTGTCCGGCCGGGCCGAGCCGCCCGAGCTCGTGGCCGGTGTGCCGGGGCCGCTGGCCGGGGGCGTCTGGCTCGACACGTCCGGCAGGCTGCTGGCCGTGGCCGTGCCGGCCGGCCCCCGGACGCGCACGGTGGTGCTGGACCTGTCCGACGGCGCCGTGGCCCCGCTGCCCGGCCTGGAACGGCGCGAGCGCCTGCTGCTCGCCGCCCCGGAAGCAGGCGTCCTGCTGACCGCCCGCGAGACCCCGGACGGCCACCGCCTGGGCATCCGCCCGCGCGACGCGGACGCGCCCACCGTCTTCCCCGAGGAGCTGAACGCCGTCGAGGGCGCCGTCACCCCGCTCGCCCTCGACCCGGCCGGCCGGCAGCTGGCCTTGGCGGTCACCGCGGGGGTGCGCTGCCGCGCCGTGCTGTACGACCTGGCCGAGGGCGGTTTCCGGGAGGCGGGGCCGGCGACCGGCACGATCCTGCCGATGGCCGCCTGGAGCGCGGGCGGGCTGCGGCTGGTGCGTTCCGCTCCCGGCCTGCCGCCGCACGTGGTGACGGTCCCCGGGCCGGACGGCGGCGGGACCGGCCGGGCGGACGCCGCCGCGCGCCGCTTCGACGGCCCGGCCGGACCCGTCGAAGCCGTCGTCTACGGCGACCCCGTCGCCGCCGGGCGGGTGGTGCTGGCCCTGCACGGGGGCCCCGAGTCGGCCTGGCGGCTCGGCCACGACCCGCTGTTCCAGCGGCTGGCCGACGAAGGCGTCGCCGTGGTCGCGCCCAACCAGCGCGGCAGCACCGGGTACGGGCCCGCCCACCGCGACGCGATCCGCGGCGCCTGGGGCGGACCGGACCTGGCCGACGTCCTGCACCTCGGCCGCGCCCTGACGGCCGCCCGCGGACCCGGCGCCGATCCGCCCCTGTTGTACGGCGTGAGCTACGGCGCCCACCTCGCCCTGCTCGCCTCCGCCGCGGAACCGGGCCTGTGGTCCGGCGCCGCCGTCGTCGCGCCGTTCCTGTCCGGGCGGGAGCTCCACGCCGACGGGCCGCCGCTGGTCCGCAACATGCTCGACCGGCTCGGCGGCTGCGCGGAGATCGACGACGACCTCGGGCCGCGCGACCTGATCCGGCTGGCCGACCGGCTGCACGGCCCGCTGCTGGTCGTCCACGGCGAGCGGGACGCGACCATCCCCGTCGGCCACTCCCGGCGGCTGCGGGACCGCCTGGCGCGGGCCGGTCCCGGCGGGCCCGAGCTCACCTACGTCGAGGTGCCCGGCGCCGGACACGACCCGCTGACCGGACCGGACGGCCACCTCGTGCTCGACCGCCTGGTCGCCTTCCTCCGCCGCCGCTCCCCGCGGCGCCCATGATCCCGCCGGCCGGCGTCCTCACCCGGCGCCGGGCCGGTGGCAAGGCCCGCACCCGCGGGCTCCACACCGAAGAAGAAGGAGAAACCGATGGAACTCGACATCACCGCGCTCGACATGCTCCCCGCCCGCGAGGAGTCCGGCCTGGCCGCCTGCCAGGTCTCCAGCTTCACCTGCGAGAACGAGGGCAACAGCTGCTACGTCACCAGGTGACCCCCCGGTCCTGACCCTGCGTCGGGACCCGTCCCCCAGCGGTGGGGGGGGGGCGGGGGGGGGCGCCCCCCCCCCCCCCCCCCCCCCCCCCCCCCCCGGCCGGGGATGACGGGCGCATGGAACTACGGCACCCGCCCCCCCCCCCCC
>NZ_JBEZGC010000032.1:0-64240 GCF_040649795.1 Nonomuraea sp. NPDC048881 | reverse complement strand
CACTGGCTTTTAACACACTGTTGAGTTCTCAAGAAACGGACGCGTACTTCCTCACCAGAACCCGTTCCCGGATCCCCGCTCAGAGGCGTTCATTTTGTCTTGCGTTCTTTCGTTGTGTCTTAATTCTTTCAGCCGTTCAAGTCTCTGTCAAATTGACCGGGCTTGCTCGACCTGCTGGAATTAAGTCGCGCCCCGCTTCCGGGACAACCCCTCTAACTTACCAGCCTGTCGCTCGGTTAGCGAACCGATCTTCAAACCCGCGAGCCAGAAGGGATTGCCGACGTTACGCGTCGCAACGCACCAAAGTCACCGGAGTGAAGGGAGTGGGTTGCGCCGCACCTCGTCGGCTTCTAAAGATTAGCAGCGCTCCCGAGCGCTCGGGACGCGTTCCGCAGCTCTCCCGGCCACAGAACGATCACGGCCGAACATAGACTCCCCCCGTGAGCAGCAACACGCCGCCAGTGGCGAAGAAGGTACCGACTGAGCGCATCCATCACGGCGACACGTTCATCGACGAGTACGCCTGGCTAAGCAACAAGGACGACCCGGACACAACGGCGTACCTGGAGGCAGAGAACGACTTTCTCAAAGAGCACACCGCGCATCTCGCCGAGCTCCAGGAGCAGGTCTTCCAGGAGATCAAGGGGCGCACCCAGGAGACCGACCTGTCGGTGCCGAGCCGCAAGGGGGCGTGGTGGTACTTCACGCGTACCGAGGAGGGCAAGCAGTACGCGGTGTCCTGCCGGGTGCCGGCCGACAGTGACGCGCCGCCGCAGATCACGCCGGGCGAGCGCCTTGAGCGCGAGCAGGTCGTGCTCGACGGCAACGAGCTCGCCGGCGACAGCGCGTTCTTCTCCGTCGGCACCAGCGCCGTCACGCCCGACGGGACGATGCTGGCCTACTCGACCGACTACAAGGGCGACGAGCGTTTCACGCTGAGGTTCAGGAACCTTGAGACGGGCGAGGTGCTGCCCGACGAGATCAAGGACATCTTCTACGGCGGCGCCTGGTCGGCCGACGGCTCGGCGTTCTTCTACACGCGGGTGGACGACGCCTGGCGTCCCTACCAGGTCTACCGGCACACCCTCGGGACGGAAGAGGACGTCCTGGTCTACGAGGAGACCGACGAGCGCTACTGGGTGGGCATCGGGCTGACCCGCAGCGAGCGGTACCTCGTGCTGGGCGCGGGCAGCAAGATCACCAGCGAGGTGCGCATCCTCGACGCCGCCGACCCCACCGGCGAGTTCCAGGTCGTCCGGCCCAGGAAGACCGGCGTGGAGTACGGCGTCGAGCACGCGGGCGACTTCTTCTACGTCCTGCACAACGAGAACGCCGAGAACTTCGAGCTGGCCACGGCCCCCATCGACGAGCCCGGCACCTGGACCCCGCTGATCGGGCACCGCGAGGACACCCGGCTGCTGGAGATCGACGCCTTCTCCGACCACGCCGTCGTGCACTTCCGCCGTGACGGCCTGACCGGCCTCCGGGTGCTGCCCTACAGCGCCGCGGGCGCGGGCTGGCGGGAGCGGATCGAGGCCGCCGAGCGGAACGCGTACGAGATCGACTTCCCCGAGCCCCTGTACGACGTCGGCCCGGCGGGCAACCCCGAGTTCACGACGACGCGGCTGAGGCTGGCGTACACGAGCATGGTGACGCCGCCGAGCGTCTACGACTACGAGCTGGACTCGCACGAGCTGATCCTGCTCAAGCAGCGTCCGGTATTGGGCGGCTACGACGCGGGCGACTACGAGCAGTTCCGGGAGTGGGCGACGGCCGAGGACGGCACGCGCGTGCCGATCTCGATCGTCAAGCGCAAGGACACCACGACGCCGGCCCCGACCCTGCTCTACGGCTACGGCAGCTACGAGACCTCGATCGACCCCGGGTTCTCGGTGCCCCGGCTGTCGCTGCTCGACCGCGGGTTCGTCTTCGCCGTCGCGCACGTCAGGGGTGGCGGCGAGATGGGCCGTCACTGGTACGAGGACGGCAAGCTGACCAGGAAGCGGAACACGTTCACCGACTTCGTGGCGGCGGCCCGGCATCTCAAGGCGGGCGGCTGGAGCGGGCGGATCGTCGCGCGCGGCGGCTCGGCGGGCGGGCTGCTGATGGGCGCGGTGACGAACCTGGCTCCCGAGGAGTTCGCGGGGGTGGTGGCCGAGGTGCCGTTCGTGGACGCGCTCAACACGATCCTCGACCCGTCGTTGCCGCTGACGGTGATCGAGTGGGACGAGTGGGGCGACCCGCTGCACAACCCGGACGTCTACGCGTACATGAAGAGCTATTCGCCGTACGAGAACGTGGACGGCAGGGTGTACCCGCCGATTCTGGCGATCACCAGCCTGAACGACACGCGGGTGCTCTACCACGAGCCGGCCAAGTGGATCGCGCGGCTGCGGGCGACCGCGTCCGGCGGCCCGTTCCTGCTCAAGACGGAGATGGGCGCGGGGCACGGCGGGCGCAGCGGCCGGTACGACGCCTGGCGCGAGGAGGCGTTCGCGCTGTCCTGGATCATCGAGAGGGGGACGGCGTGAGCTTCGTGGCCGACGAGCGGCGTTACGAGCGTCAGCCGTACAACCGCAGCGGGCGCAGCGGGCTGCGGTTGCCGGCGGTGTCGCTGGGGTTGTGGCACAACTTCGGCGACGACCGGCCGATCGAGAACTCGCGGGCGGTGCTGCGGCGCGCGTTCGACCTCGGGGTGACGCATTTCGACCTGGCCAACAACTACGGCGTGCCGTACGGGTCGGCGGAGCGGAACTTCGGGCGCATCCTGCGGGAGGACTTCGCGGCGTACCGGGACGAGCTGGTCATCTCGACCAAGGCCGGGTACGACATGTGGCCGGGGCCGTACGGGGAGTGGGGGTCGCGCAAGTACGTGCTGGCCAGCCTCGACCAGTCGCTCGCCCGCATGGGCCTGGAGTACGTGGACGTGTTCTACAGCCACCGTCCGGACCCGGAGACGCCGCTGGAGGAGACGATGGGGGCGCTGGACCGGGCGGTGCGCTCGGGCAAGGCGCTGTACGCGGGCGTCTCCAACTACTCGGCCGAGCAGACCGCGCAGGCCGCGCGGATCATGCGCGAGCTGGGCACGCCGCTGCTCATCCACCAGCCGTCGTACTCGATGATCAACCGCTGGATCGAGGACGACGGGCTGCTCGACGTGCTGGAGGAGGCGGGCATGGGCTGCATCGTGTACTCGCCGCTGGCGCAGGGGCTGCTCACCGACCGCTACCTGGAGGGCGTGCCGGAGGGCTCGCGGGCGGCGACGAGCCGGTTCCTGAGCGCCGAGCAGATCGACCGGGACCTGGCCCGCGACCTCAACGAGATCGCCAGGGGCCGGGGTCAGACGCTGGCCCAGATGGCGCTGTCGTGGACGCTGCGCGACCCGCGGGTGACGAGCGTGCTGATCGGGGCGAGCAGCGTCCGGCAGCTGGAGGACAACGTGGCGTGCGTGGACGGCCCGGTGTTCACCGAGAGCG
The DNA here is from genome assembly GCF_040649795.1 of Nonomuraea sp. NPDC048881. Taxonomy (NCBI): domain Bacteria; kingdom Bacillati; phylum Actinomycetota; class Actinomycetes; order Streptosporangiales; family Streptosporangiaceae; genus Nonomuraea; species Nonomuraea sp. NPDC048881. Next base: position 60,764 of record NZ_JBEZGC010000032.1, on the reverse strand, counting down.
AGCTGGCGGCGATCGACAAGGTCACCGAGGTGGTCACGTCGGCCCGCTGATCACCCGCGGCGCACGGGGTCCTGTATCGCCCTACAGGGCCTCGTGCCGCTGGAGGTAGGTGAAGGCGGCCCAGCCCGGCAGCACCGGCAGCCAGAACGTGAGCAGCCGGTGCAGCAGCACGGCCGAGGCCGCCAGGTCCCATTCGAGGCCGGCCGCGACCAGGCCGAGGGTGAGCGCGTACTCGACGGCACCGAGGCCACCGGGCGTGGGGGCGGCCGAGCCGATGGCGTTGGCCGTGAGGTAGACGACGGCGACGGCGGTGAAGCTCAGCTGACCGCCGAACGCCGCGACGCACGCGTCGAGGCAGGCCACGAAGGCGATCGTGATCATGAGTGTGCCGAAGGCGGCCTCGATCATCTTGGCCGGCGACTGGAGCACGTCGAGCAGGCGGGGCAGCACGTTCGAGAACAGCCTGCGCATCCGCACGGTCACCATCCTGCGCAGCGGCGGCACGCCGAGCACCACCGCGACCAGCAGCGCGATGGCGAGCATCGCCACGACCAGGCCGCGCGAGGGGGTGAAGGAGGTGGCGGCGTCGGAGCCGGTGATGTAGGCGAACAGCAGCAGCAGGGCGATGTGGAAGACCAGCATGATGAGCTGCGAGGCGCCCACGCTGGCCACCGCGAGCGCCGGCGCGATGCCGCGCTTCTGCAGGTAGCGGGTGTTGATCGCGACGCCGCCGACCGCGGCGGGCGCGACCAGCTTGACGAACGACGACGCGAACTGCACCAGGACGGTGCGCCACAGCGGCAGGCGTTCCGGGACGAACCCGCGCAGCATGAGGGCGGCGGCGACGAAGCTGGTGAACGAGGCGATCAGCGCCAGGCCGGACCACCCCCAGTTGGCCGTGGTCACCACCTTGTAGAGGTCGACCTTGCTGAGCTGGGACAGCACGACGTAGGCGGCGACCGTGCTGGCGATGATCGTGATCAGGGTGCGCGGGCGGAAGCGCTCCAGGCGTACCTCTTCGACCTTGCCCTGGGGCTTGAGGGCGACGATGTGGTCGCGCAGGCTCGTGAGCACGTTCTTGGCCTTGGACAGGGCCGAGCGGGTCTCCCTGGTCAGGGCGATGCGCTGGAGCAGCGGCATGGCGGCGGCGAGGGCGTCGGGGCCCATCACGGCGGCGGCGGCCCGGACCGAGCGCTCGGCGCCGACGCGCAGCGCCAGGTAGGTGAGGAGCTGGGCGATGTCGAGCCGGAGCAGCAGGTCGCCGGCGGCGATCTCGCCGCTGCGGGCGTCGGTCAGCACGACCCGGCCGGCGCGGTCGAGGTGGATGCTGTCGCCGGTGAGCCGCCGGTGTGCCAGCCGCTGGATCTGCAGCAGCGCGACCTGCTCCCAGATCTGGGCGAGCAGGGCGTCGTCGATCTCGGCGTCGGGCACCTCGTCGAGCGGGCGGGTCTCGATGTGCTCGTAGGCGAGCAGGGCGGCCTCGGTGCCGATCTCGCTGGTGCCGAGCAGGCGCGGCGTGCTGGCGCCGGCGGCCTGGGCCGCGTACGCCATCAGGGCCTCGCGTTCCAGCTCGGCCCGGAGCGAGCGGATGGCCCGGCGTCTGGTCTCGGAGTTGAGCCTGATGCGCCGCCACAGCCGGTACGGCAGCCCGGCCACCTGGCGGTCGCGGTCGAGGACGGTGACGTCGAGGCTGGTGCCGTCCTTGAGGCCGATGGCGTAGCGGCGGCTGCCCTGGTGGTCGTCCTCGATGCGGCGGGCGGAGACGGGCGAGAAGGACAGCTTGCGCAGCGCGGCGACCACGGCGCTGCCGGGCGGGCGGGTGTTGGGGCTGCCGACGCCGTAGAGGGTGGCGTAGCCGATGGCCATGCCGACCAGGACGGTCACGATGGCGCTGGGCAGGGTGATCTGCCTGCCGGAGAAGTAGGTGAGGATGTAGAGGGCGATCGAGGTCCACATGAGCATGCGCCACGTGGGGCGGCGGGCGATGCGCACCGCGGTGGTGTAGGCGATCACCGAGGTGAGCAGCGTGTTCAGCGGCTCGATCGCGCGGTCGCCGGTGAGCAGGATGCGCAGGTCGGTCAGGCTGCTGGCCTCGATCCACTGGCCGAGCAGGAACGACCCGGCCATGCCGATGATGGCCGCGATCAGCCCTTCCGCGACGCGCAGGCCGTCGCGGTGGAAGACCCGCTCGACGGCGAACGCGGCGGGCACGATCAGCACGGCCGCGCTGCCGATGAAGGCCGCGACCCGGCTGAGCAGCGGGACCATCTCGGCGCCGACCTTGACGTCCTGCTCCAGGCCGTTGAGCGTCTGCTTGGCGACGAGGGCGAGCAGGATCACCGCCGCGAGCACCGCCAGCGTCGCGAAGAAGCGCAGCAGGTCGGACGGCCGCCGCAGCCGCTGGGGAAGGAGCGGCTCGACTACGTAGACGCCGCCGTCGGCGCGTGGCTCGGACACGGCTGGATCCCCCTCCGCGAGGTCCTCCGTGTCATCGTCTCGTTCCCTGATTTCGGCCACCGACAGTGATTCTGCACCTTCCCGGCCGGACCGTACGATCTCTGTTCTCCAGTGTCCTCGTTCGCCGCTCCGGCGCGCGCACCGGGTGAGGACCCGACCGGCATCGATCTGCCCGCGCGTCTGGCATGTTCACTCCCGCGATGCCGGTGCCGGCCTCGTCGCCCCCGACGCCCGGCGCCCGCGGGTGGAACCGCGCGGCCGGACGGCCCGGTCACGACGCGTCGGCCGAGAACGCCGCGGCCAGGCTGCGCGAGGCAGGGTACACGGTGGAACTCCAACCGTTCACCTTTGACTTCTTTCACGAGGTCGGCTCGGCGGTGTCGCGGGGACGGCGGGCGCGGGCCTCTCGACGTAGGCTGTGCGCATGTCGGGTGATTTGAGGGTTTTGGGGGCATGTCCGCTTGACTGCCCGGACACCTGCTCCTGGATCGTGACCGTACGGGACGGGCAGGCCGTCAAGATGCGCGGCAACCCCGACCACCCTTACACCCGCGGCGCGCTGTGCGTGAAGGTCAACCGGTACCTGGAGCACACGCAGGCGGACGACCGCATCCTGTACCCGATGCGGCGCACCGGGCCGAAGGGGTCGGGGCAGTTCGAGCGCATCACCTGGGACGAGGCGCTCGACGAGATCTCGACCCGGCTGCGCGCCATCGTGGACGAGCACGGCGGCGAGGCGATCTGGCCCTACCTCGGCACCGGCTCGCTGGGTTACCTCCAGGGTTGCGAGGGCGTGGCGGGCCGCCGGTTCTGGAACGTGCTGGGGGCGTCCAAGCACTGGCTGAACATCTGCTCGGCGGCCGGCAGCAGCGGGCTGATGAAGGCCAACGGCACCGCCGGCGGCATGGACCCGGAGAACTTCGCCCAGGCCAGGCTGATCCTGCTCTGGGGCACGAACACGCTGACCAGCGGCCACCACCTGTGGAAGTTCATCCAGGACGCCCGCGCGGACGGCGCGCACGTGGTCGCCATCGACCCCATCCGCACCAGGACCGCCGACCAGGCCGACCAGCACCTGGCGATCAGGCCGGGCACGGACGCCGCGCTCGCGCTCGGGCTGCTCAACGTCGTGCTCGCGGAGAACGCCCAGGACGAGGAGTTCCTGGCCGAGCACACCGAGGGCTGGGCGGACTTCCGCAAGGAGATCCTGGAGTACCCGGTGGAGCGGGTGGCGGAGATCACCGGCATCCCGGCCGAGGACGTCCACGGCCTGGGGATGCGCCTGGCCCACACCCGGCCGACCGCGATCCGCGCCACCATGGGCATCCAGCGGCACGCCGGCGGCGGCGCCGCGATGCGCACGATCGCCGCGATCCCCGGCGTGACCGGCGACTGGCGGCATCCGGGCGGCGGCGTGGCGTACTCGACGAGCGGCCACGTGCGCGTGACCGTCGACACCCGCGACGACCTGCTGGCCAAGCCGGTGCGCACGCTGGTCATGACCAAGCTCGGCTCCCAGCTCGACGACGTCAAATGCCTGTGGGTGTACGCCGCCAACCCGCTCGGCTCGACCCCCGACGCCAACACGATCAGGCGGCAGCTCGCCCGCGAGGACCTGTTCACGGTCGTCATGGAGCAGTTCCCGACCGACACCGTGGACTACGCCGACATCGTGCTGCCCGCGACCATGCAGACCGAGCACATGGACCTGCACGCCGGGTACGGCCACATGTACCTGCTGTGGAACGAGCCCGCCGTGCCGCCGCCCGGCGAGTGCCTGTCCACGACCGAGACCTTCCGCCGGCTGGCCGCGCACATGGGGCTGACCGAGCCGTCCCTGTACGACTCCGACCTGGAGCTGGCCGAGTCGCTGCTGTCGGGCGGGCACCCGTCGCTCGAAGGCGTCACGCTGGACCGGCTGCGCAAGGAGGGCTGGGTGCGGATGAACTACCCCAAGCCGTTCGCGCCGTTCGCCGAGGGCTTCCCGACGCCTTCCGGGCGGCTGCGCTTCCCGCCCGCGGGGAAGGCGTACGTGCCCTCGCACACGGCGGTCGCCGACCGGTCGGCGTACCCGCTGACGCTGGTCACGCCGGCCTCGCACACGTTCCTGAACACGATCTTCGCCAACAATCCGGAGCTGCGGCGGCGGGCCAAGGGGCCGGCCGTGCTGGTCAACCCGGCCGACGCGGCGGCCCGGGGGCTGGTGGCCGGGCAGCGCGTACGGGTGCACAACGACGGCGGCGAGTTCCTGGCCGACGTGGAGATCAGCGACCGGGTCGCGCCCGGCGTGGTGGCCTCGCCCAAGGGCCGGTGGCCGAAGCTGACCCCGGGCGGCGCGAACGCCAACGCGGTCGTGGCCGAGCGGGACGGCGACATGGGCCGGGGCCCGGCCTTCCACGACAATCTGGTCGAGATCAGCCCTTGTGCCGGTCCATGAACGCCACGACCGTGTCGAGCACCTTGGCGGAGTAGGGGCTGCCGAGCAGGGCCGAGGCGTGCAGCGACTCGCCGGGGATGACCAGCACCTGGTTGTCCGGGGACCTGGTCGCGGCGGCCTCGGCCGCGCGCATCGATTCGGCGCCGCCGTAGGAGTCGTGCTCGGAGCCGATCTGCAGCAGCGGCACGGTGAGCGCGGCGGCGTCGCCCTTGTCGATCTCGCCTGACAGGGCGACGACGCCGGCCACCTCGGCGCCCAGCCGCTCGGCCGCCGGGACCGAGGCCGTGGCGCCGATCGAGCCGCCGACCAGGAACAGCCGTTCGACGCCCTTCTCCTTGGCCAGGCGCTTGCCCATGGCCACCGCGCCGTCCTCGGGGAGGAGGCCGGCGTCCCTGGCGTACAGCAGGACGCGGTAGCCGGCGGCGACCAGGCGGTCCGACAGCGGGCGCCAGGAGCACACGGTGCCGCGGCGCTCATAGCTGATCACCACGCCCACCGGGCCGTCGCCGGCGATCACGCCGGGCAGGCCGCGGACGTGGGTGAAGATCTTGCCGTCCTGCTCGGTGAAGCAGCCCGAGACGTTGGGGCCGGTGGGCGGCGCGCTCGGGGTGGTGGTTGTCTCGCTGACAGGGGCGGGGGACTCGGCGGCCGTCGTGCGGACGGCGGTGGTGCCGGTGCCGACCGTGCCCCCGCAGCCGGTCAGCCCCATGGTGAGGAGTGCCATCCATCCGACGATCTTTCGCATGGCCGCCGCGCCCTTCTCCTGACTATGTCTGAACTGACATAGTGCCGCAAGCACCATATCCTTGGACCCACCATGACCTCAACGCTCGGATTCGCGATCCTGGCCGTGCTGGCGCGCGGCGATCGCACCGGTTACGACCTCGCGGCGGCCATGCGGCGCCCGGTCGGCTACTTCTGGACGGCCGGTCACAGCCAGATCCACGCCGAGCTGCAGAAACTGCGGGCGGCCGGGCTGGTCGGGTTCGAGAGCGCGCACGGGCCCGGGCCGCAGGCCAAGAAGGTCTACCACCTGACCGCCGAGGGCCTGGCGGCGCTGCGGGCATGGGTTACCGAGCCGCCGCGCGAGCGGCCCGAGCGCGACGAGCTGGTGCTGAAGACGTACGCGGCGTGGCTGGCCGAGCCGGAGCTGCTGCGGCGGCTGTTCGCCGACCAGCTCGCCGCGCACGAGGAGCGGCTGGCCGACTACGAGCGGCAGGAGGCGTCGTTCGGCGGGCGGCCGGCCTTCGGCGACCCCGGGTTCGGCGGCTACGCGACGCTGCGCTGCGGGCTGAGCTACGAGCGGCACCGGGCCGAGTGGTGCCGCTGGATGCTGACCCAGCTCGCCGACGGCGAATCAGCCGAGTGAGAGCTTGTAGCCCTCGTGGGAGGCGGTGAAGCCGAGCGCGTCGTAGAAGCGGTGGGCGTCGGTGCGCGACTTGTCGGAGGTGAGCTGGACGACGGCGCACCCCCTGGCCCGCGCCCGGTCGACGGCCCACTGGATCATCTTGCCGCCGAGCCCCTGGCCGCGCGTCGAGGCGGCCACCCTGACGCCCTCGATCTGGCACCGCTCGGAGCCCAGCCGTGACAGCCCGGCCAGGTACGTGAGCTGCATCGTGCCGACCACCTCGCCCTCCCGCTCGGCCACGATCAGCTCGTCGTGCGGGTTGGCCTCGATGCGGTCGAAGGCCATCAGGTAGCGGGTGTCGTCGGGGGCTCCCTCGCGGGCCGCGCCGAGCGGGTCGTCGGCCAGCAGCCGGACGATGGCCGGGACGTCCTCCTTGCGCGCCTGGCGGAACAGCAGGGACAGCACGTAGTGGGACTCCATCAGGGACGGGTTGGAGGGCAGGGCCATGACCTTGCCGCTGCGCACGAAGCCCTTGGCCGCGTAGAGCGCGCGGGCGGCGTGGTTGCCGTCGACGGCCCAGAGCTGCACCTGCTCGGCCCCGGCCGAACGGGCCCACTCCACGGATCGGTCGACCAGCCGGGAGGCGAGCCCGCGTCCCCTGGCCTCGGGGGCGACCCACATGGACAGCAGGTGGGCGCCGGACTCCTCCAGCAGCATGCACACCAGGCCGACGTCGCCCAGGCCGTCGTCCTCGGCCACCCACCAGCGCGAGTGCGGGTTCTTCAGCCGGTCGGCCCAGTCGTCGGCGGAGAACGCGACCTCCCGCGCGTAGGAGGAGCCGAACGCGTCCGGTGACTCCTGGAGCGCCCGCAGCCGGACGTCCCTCAGTCGTTCCCCTTCGTCCGGCCCCAACTGCACAATGGCGATTTCCGTCATATGGGAATCATGTCAGGGACAGGTCAGGGTCCGTCCCCGATGCCTCATGGGGGCCCGCGGCGGCACCATGAGGACATGAACGAAATCAGTAGACGCGACGAGGTCTCACTGTCCGCGGCGGCCCTGCGGGGCGCCCCTTGGAAGACCGCCGCCATCGGCGGCGTCGTGGTGTCGGCCGCCAGCTTCGGGATGGGCCTGGTCACCGGCGGCGGTGACCTGGTCTGGGCCCTGGGCCTCGGCATCAGCCTGTTCGCGCTGATCGCCGCGATCGGCGCGGTCGCCAAGCCGCACGAGGGCGACCGCGTCACCCGTCAGGCCCGGCTCTGGTCGCTGCGGCACCCGTGGAAGTTCGCGCTCCTGCCCGCCGCGATCACGGCGGTGCTCGACTACCCGGTGCAGCTCGTGCTCGACGACGAGGGCGTGTTCGGCTCGGCCGTGCAGGCGATGTGGCACGGCGCGCTGGTCTACCTGATCGCCGCGATCCTGACCCTCACGATGAAGGGACGAGCACGATCTTCCCAGTGACCCGCCGCTCCAGCAGGTCGTCCATGGCCCGGCCCGCCTCCGCCAGCGGCCTGACCTCCGGCGCCGCCGGGACGATGCCCGGCATCGCCAGCAGACCTTCGAGCATGGCCCGGTTCTTCACGGCGTGGCCCATGGACCACGCGCCCCAGTCGACGCCCACCACGGCCCGGTTACGCAGCAGCACCTGGTTGGCCGGCAGCTTCGCGATTCCGCCCGAGGCGAATCCGACGACCAGGAGCCGCCCGCCCTCGCGCAACCCGCGAAGGGCCTGCTCGGACAGCTCGCCGCCGACCGGGTCGACGGCCACGTCCACGGCCCACGCCCTGGCCGCTTCCTTCAGCCCGTCGTAGCCGATCACGTCGTCGGCTCCCGCCCGCCGGGCGCGCTCCCTCTTCTCGCCGGTGGACGCCGCCGCCAGCAGACGACGGCCCTCACGCTCATGGGGCCAGCTTCACCGACAGAACATCATTCCGGCAAGGCCTTCTCCGCCTCGCTCCGGCACACGCAGAACTCGTTCCCCTCGGGGTCGAGCATGGTCACCCAGCCCGTGCCGTCGGGCCTGCGCTGGTCCTGGAAGACGGTCGCGCCGAGGCCGAGCAGCCGCTCGACCTCCTCGTCACGCGTACGGCCCTCGGTGCCGTTGACGTCGAAATGCACCCGGTTCTTGCCGGTCTTGCCCTCGGGCACGCGGATGAACAGCAGGAACGGGTCCTGCGGCGTGCGCAGCATCACCTCGTCGGCGCCCGGCTTGTCGCCCTCGGCCAGCGGCCACCCGGTGGCCTGGCTCCACCAGCTCGCGATCTCGTAGGGGTCGGTGGCGTCGACGGTGATGGCATGGATCTCAATCATCGCACTAGTGTCCACCAGCCAGATTGAGCCCCACGACACCGGCCAGGATGAGCGCGATCGAGGTCAGGCGCAGTGGCGACACGTCGTCGCCCATGGCGACCATGCCGAGGATCGCGGTGCCGACGGCCCCGATGCCGGTCCACACGGCGTACGCGGTGCCGACCTCCAGGGTCTTGAGCGCGTAGGCGAGCAGGCCGAAGCTGAGGGCGGCCGTGGCCAGGAAGGACAGGGTCCACCACAGGTTGCCGAGGCCGTTGCTGAGCTTGAGCGACAGTGCCATGGCCACCTCGAACAGGCCGGCCAGCACGATGAGGATCCACGCCATGATCAGTACTCCTGAGGACGAGACGTACAGGTACGTGCGTCGTCTTGGCGTGTCCGGGTACGGCGCGTCTCGTCCGGGAGCGGTCAGCTCAATGCGTACAACGGCTGAGCGAAACGGATCATTCCCACCAGACGGTGACCCACCGGTCACGCGGCACCGGCCACATGCCCAGCTCGACGGCGGTCTCGGCCACCTCCTCCACCCTGGACGGGTCGAGGCACACCCGGCGGCAGGCGCTCTCGGCCAGCTCCTCGACGGTCGTGAAACGTTCCAGGGGCGCCTCCCGCTCCTCCACGCGCACGGGGAAGCCCAGCGCCGCGGCCAGGGCCACGCAGTCTTCGGCGATGGGCCGGACCGGACGGTCGACGCCGTGGAAGTGCTGCCAGAGCGGCGTCATCCAGCTCATGGGATGGCGGTGGGGCAGTTCGAGCACCACCCGGCCGCGGGTGCGGCGGTCGAGCGCCTGGAGGAACTCCGCCAGGTCGGGCACGTTGTAGACCACGTGCGCGGCGACGGACACGTCGGCCACCGGCACCTGGTCGGCCACGTCCGGCCAGCGCCCCTCGACGGTGGTGGCGGGCACGCCGAGGTCCATCGCGCGGACCTTCAGGCCCTCCAGCATGGGCGCGGACGTGTCGACCGCGTAGAGGTGGCCGATGCGCTCGCGCAGCGGCAGCGACGCGGCGCCGGGGCCCGAGCCGACGTCGAGCAGCGTGCCCTTGTCGGGCAGCGCCTCGGCCAGCCGGGTCATGGTCGGGCCGTCGTCGGGCTCGGCCAGCGCCCGGTCGGTCCGCGTGGCGAACCGGGCCGGCGAGTGGCTCCACGGATCGGCCGGAGCCTTGGCCAGGATCTCCTCGGGGATGGCCCAGGATTCCAGTCGCTCCCGCCATCTTGTGGCGAGTTCTTCGGCGTCCATGGAGTCGAGCATGCCACGCATGGGCGGGGTTACCCGCGGGTAGCATTGCAGGTAAGGTTACTGGCCAGTACATGAAGACCTCGGTTCAAGGAGATCTGCACCCATGGGCCACTACAAGAGCAACGTGCGTGACCTGGAATTCAACCTCTTCGAGGTGTTCGGTCGACGCGAGATCCTCGGCACCGGGCCCTTCGGCGAAGTGGACGAGGACGTCGCGCGGAGCATCCTGGACGAGGTCAACAGGCTGGCGACCGGCGTGCTCGCCGACTCCTTCGAGGAGGGCGACCGCACCCCGCCGGTGTTCGACCCCGCGACGAGCACGGTGACCGTCCCGGCCGGCGTCAAGAAGTCGTACAAGGCGCTGGTGGACGGCGGCTGGGCGCACCTCGACCTGCCCGCCGAGCTGGGCGGCCCCGGCATCCCGCGCAGCCTCGCCTGGGCGACGGCCGAGATGGTGCTCGGCTCCAACCCGGCCCTGTACATGTACGCCGCCGGCCCCAACTTCGCCTACACCCTGTGGAAGCTGGGCACGCCGGAGCAGAAGCGCTTCGCCGAGCTGGCCATCGAGAAGAACTGGGGCGCCACCATGGTGCTCACCGAGCCGGACGCGGGCTCGGACGTCGGCGCCGGCCGGGCCAGGGCGGTCCAGCAGCCCGACGGCACCTGGCACATCGAGGGCGTCAAGCGCTTCATCACCAGCGCCGAGCACGACATGGCCGACAACATCTTCCACCTGGTCCTGGCCCGTCCCGAGGGCCACGGTCCGGGCACCAAGGGCCTGTCGATGTTCCTGGTGCCCAAGTTCCACGTGGACCTGGAGACCGGCGAGCTGGGCGAGCGCAACGGCGCCTACGTCACCAACGTCGAGAAGAAGATGGGCCTGAAGGTCTCCACGACCTGCGAGCTCACCTTCGGCGACAAGCACCCGGCGATCGGCTGGCTGGTCGGCGACGTGCACGAGGGCATCAAGCAGATGTTCATGGTGATCGAGCACGCCCGCATGATGGTCGGCACCAAGGCCATCGCCACGCTCTCCACCGGCTACCTGAACGCCCTCGACTACGCCAAGTCCCGCTACCAGGGCGCGGACCTGACCAAGATGGCCGACAAGTCCGCCCCCCGGGTGACCATCACCCACCACCCGGACGTGCGCCGCGAGCTGATGCTGCAGAAGGCGTACGCCGAGGGCATGCGCGCCCTGGTCCTCTACACGGCCACCTTCCAGGACGCCCTGTTGATCGACCCGGCGGACCGGCACGCGGAGGCCATGAACGACCTGCTGCTGCCCCTGGTCAAGGGCGTCGGCTCCGAGCGCTCGTACGAGCTGCTGGCCCGCTCGCTGCAGACCCTGGGCGGCTCGGGCTACCTGCAGGACTACCCGATCGAGCAGTACATCCGCGACGCCAAGATCGACTCCCTGTACGAGGGCACCACCGCGATCCAGGGCCTCGACCTGTTCTTCCGGAAGATCCTGCGCAACCAGGGCGCCGCGGTCGGCGCGCTGCTCGCCGAGATCAACGAGTTCGCCGCCTCCGAGGCGGGCAACGGCCGGCTCAAGGAGGAGCGCAAGCTGCTCGCCGAGGCCGCCGCCGAGGTCAAGGTCATGGGCGACACCATGGCCGGCTGGGCGCTCGGCTCGCTGGAGAAGCCGGCGGAGGTCTACAAGGTCGGCCTGAACAGCACCCGGTTCCTGCTCTCGCTGGGCGACCTGGTGATCGGCTGGCTGCTGCTGCGCCAGGCCGAGGTGGCCCTGGCCCGGCTGGCGGAGTCGGAGGACCCGTTCTACCAGGGCAAGGTGGCCGCGGCGTCGTTCTTCGCCACGACCGTGCTGCCCAGGCTGACGGCCGAGCGGCGCGTCCTCGCCGCCACCGGCCAGGACCTCATGGAGCTTCCCGAAGAGGCCTTCTGAGCCACCGCTTGTGACGCCCGCCTCCCGTCCGGGGGGCGGGCGTCGCTGTTAGGTTCCGGGCATGAGCTCTTCACCTCATGACCACCCCCTGCCCCCGCCGCGCGTCGAAGAGGTCTCCGAGGGCGTCTACGCCTACGTCCAGCCCGACGGGAGCTGGTGGATCAACAACACCGGCTTCCTGGCCGGGCGGCGCGGCGTGATCTGCGTGGACGCCTGCTCGACCGAGCGCCGCACCCGCGACCTGCGGGCGGCCGTCGGCAAGGTCAGCGGCGGGCCGATCACCACGCTGGTCAACACCCACCACCACGGCGACCACACCTTCGGCAACTGGCTGTTCCCCGAGGCCACGATCGTCGGGCACGAGGGCGTACGCGCCCAGATCCTGGCCGACGGGGTCCCGGCGTACCGGGGGGCCTGGTCGCCGGAGGTGGTGTGGGGGGCGATGGAGGTCGCGCCGCCGTTCCTGACGTACTCAGAGGGGGTCACCCTCTGGTCCGACGACCTGCGCTGCGAGGTGCGGCACGTCGGGCCGGCCGCGCACACGACCAACGACTCGATCGTCTGGATCCCGGAACGGCGGGTGCTGTTCTCCGGCGACCTGGTCTTCAACGGCGGCACGCCGTTCGTCCTGATGGGCTCGGTGGCCGGGACGATCGCCGCCCTGGACACGCTCAGGGCGCTGGGCGCGGAGACGATCGTCCCCGGGCACGGCGAGGTGTGCGGGCCCGAGGTCTACGACCGGGTCGAGGGCTACCTGCGGTTCGTCCAGGAGACCGCCCGGCGGGGCCACGCGGCGGGCCGGACGCCCCTGGAGGCGGCGCGGGAGACCGACCTCGGCGAGTGGGGCGCGCTGCTCGACCCCGAACGGATCGTGGGCAACCTCCACCGCGCCTACGCCGAGCTGGACGGCCGCCCGCCGGGCGCGCCGATCGACGTCGGCGCGGCCGTCCAGGACATGATCGCCTACAACGGCGGGCGGCCACTGTCCTGTCTCGCCTGACGCGGCGGGGGTGTGATCACCGATACCCGGGTATGACCGTGGGCACATCTCGCCTTTGCCTGGAGGTCGTCATGGGTGTCGGGGTCAGCATCTTCTTCCTCACGCTCGGCGCCATCCTGCGGTTCGCCATCGAACCCGACGTGTTCGGCCAGAGCGTGCACATGGACATCGTCGGCGTCATCTTCATGATCGTCGGAGGCGTGGGCGTCGTGCTCAGCATCGTGCTCGCGCCCCGGCGCGGGCGCACCTCCGAGGACCGGCTGATGCACCGCGAGAACCACCCGCCCGAGCTCTAGAGGCTGAGCTGCACGGCGGCGCGCGTCGCCAGGATCGGCTTGATGTACTCCGCGATCACGGCCTGGTGCCGGGGATGGTCGCGGTAGATCACGAAGTCGTCCACGCTGTCGAGGTCGGCGACCACGGCGAACTCGTGGTTGCCGGGGGTGATGCCGGCGTCGGGCCCCACCGTGTACGCCCGTAGCTGCGGGATCTCGCCCGGCAGCTTGCGCAGCTCGGTCGCGACCGCGGCCTTCTGCTCGTCGGTGGCGTCGTCAGCCCAGGTGAACAGCACAATGTGACGGATCATGCGCCAACCCTATCGACACACACCCGTCGGCGGAGTTATTCTCAAGTCGAGATTGACTCGAACTGAGAAGGACTTGGGAATGGAAGAGTTCCTGGCCGGCTACAACCCCCGGCTCTACGCGCCGGTCGCGGTCACCGTCGACGTGGTGGCGCTGACCATCCGCGACCGGCGGCTGCACGTCCTGATCGTCGAGCGCGGCGTGGAGCCGTACGCGGGCCGCTGGGCCCTGCCCGGCGGCTTCATCAAGCCGGACGAGGACCTGGCCGAGGCCGCGGTGCGCGAGCTGGCCGAGGAGACCGGCGTGGCCACCCGCCCGGCCCACATCGAGCAGCTGGCCAGCTACGGCGGCCCCGGCCGCGACCCCCGCATGCGGGTGGTGTCGATCTCCTACCTCGCCTTCGCCCCCGACCTGCCCGACCCCAGGCCCGGCACGGACGCCGCCGCGGCCGTCTGGCACCCGGTCGACGACGTGCCGCCGCTCGCCTTCGACCACGCCCGCATCCTGGCCGACGGCGTCGAACGGGCCCGGTCGAAGCTGGAGTACACGCCGCTGGCCACGGCCTTCGCCGGCGCCGAGTTCACCGTCTCCGAGCTGCGGCTGATCTACGAGACCGTGTGGGGCACGCCGCTGCACGCGGGCAACTTCCACCGCAAGGTCCTGTCCGTCCCCGGGTTCGTCGAGAGCACCGGACAGACGACCGAGACCGGCGGCCCCAGAGGCGGCCCGCGGGCCAAGCTCTACCGCGCGGGCGACGCCCGGCTGCTCCACCCCGCGCTGCTGCGGCCCGCCCGGGAGGAGGAGGTGCGATGAACACCGAGCGGGCGGCGGCGATCGTCATGGGTGCGCGATCGGCCCAGGAGCTCTTCGCCGGCGGGTCCGCGGCCCGCGTCTACCGGCGGCTGGCCAGGGCGCTGCATCCCGACCTCGCGCCGGGCGGCGAGGAGGCGTTCAAGCGGCTGGTCGCGCTCTGGGAGACCTACCACCGGGGCCAACGGGTCGGCGACTTCCTGGTCGGGCCGCCGCTGTACAAGGGCGGCACCGCCGTGCTCTACCCGTCCGGGCGCGGCGCAGAGCGGGACTCGCTGCTCAAGGTGGCCCGTAACCCGGCCGCCGACCGGCTGCTGGTCCGCGAGGCCGCCGCGCTGCGGAAGATCGCGGCCGACGGCGACCCACGCTTCCTGCCGTACGTCCCCCGCCTCGTCGCGAGCTTCCGCTACCGCGCCGGCGAGGTGGTCCGGCAGGCGAACGTGGTCAGCCGGGCGCCCGCCGGGTTCGTCACCCTCGAACGCGCCGGCACCGGCCTCGACCCGCGCGACGTGGCCTGGATCTGGCGGCGGCTGCTCGTGGCCGCCGGGCTCGCCCACCGGGCCGGCGTCGCGCACGGCGCCGTGCTCCCCCGCCACGTCCTCATCCATCCGCTCGACCACGGGCTCGTGCTGGTCGACTGGTGCCACGGCGACCGGCTCGACGAGCGCGCCGACATCGCCGCGCTGACCCGGTGCGTCGACCACCTGATGGGCGAATGCCCGCGCCGGATGCGCGCCTTCGTCCGCGGCTGCCTGCTGCGCCCGCCGTCCGACGCGTGGGAGCTGCTGCGCGAGCTGGACGACCTGCTCGACGACCTCTACGGACCCCGTACGTACCGTCCGCTCCACCTTTGAGGGAGGCTGCCATGGGCAGCGGAATCTGGTCCACGAACGTCTACGACTCCGCCGCGCGCTACCGCGCGGCCACCGGCTCCAGCGCCTTCGCCTACAGCGACGGCGGAGCCCGGCGCGTCCACCCCGACCTCGACCCCTTCGGCGTGACGCGGGAGAGCCGCGACTCGGCCGAGCACCCCGACTCGCTGGCCATCGCCGTGCTCTTCGACGTGACCGGCTCGATGCGCGCGGTCCCCCGCACGCTGCAGACGCGCCTGCCCGACCTGCTCGGGCTGCTGCTGCGCAAGGGGTACGCCACCGACCCGCAGATCATGTTCGGCGCGATCGGCGACGCCACCTGCGACCGGGCGCCGCTGCAGGTCGGCCAGTTCGAGTCCGACAACCGCATGGACGACCAGCTCGGCCTGATCCTGCTGGAGGGCGGCGGCGGCGGGCAGAAGCGCGAGTCCTACGAGCTGGCCATGTACTTCATGGCCAGGCACACCTCCATCGACTGCCACGAGAAGCGCGGCAAGCGCGGCTACCTGTTCGTCATCGGCGACGAGATGCCCTACCAGCGGGTGTCCAGGAACCACGTCAAGGACCTCGTCGGCGACCGGCTGACCGCGCCCCTCGGGGTGGACGACGTCGTGGCCGAGCTGACCCGCAAGTACGACGTCTACTTCATCCTCCCGCAGGGGGCCAGCTACGCCGGCGACCCCGAAGTGCTGGACTCCTGGCGCCGTCTGCTCGGCCAGAACGTGCTGGAGCTGGACGACCTCGACGCCGTGTGCGAGACGATCGCGCTCACCGTCGGGCTCGGCGAGGACGCGATCGGCCTGGACGAGGGCCTTGAGGACCTGGCCGAGCTGGGCTCGACGGCCGGCGCGTCGGTGTCGCGGGCCCTGGCCAGGCTCGACCGCGGCACGGTGGTCACCGCCGAGCCGCTCGACGGGCTCGACAGCGGACTCGGGGGCGGGCTGGGCGGGGTCCTGCCGTGAACGAGCACCTGGTCGTCGTCGACCTCGGGTACGGCGACGCCGGCAAGGGCACGGTCGTGGACTGGGCGTGCGCCACGCTGCCCGTCCACGCCGTGGTCCGGTTCAACGGGGGCGCCCAGGCGGGGCACAACGTCGTCCTGGACGACGGGCGGCACCACACGTTCGCGCAGTTCGGCGCCGGGACGTTCCAGGGGGTTCGCACGCATCTCTCGCGGTTCGTGGTGGTCGATCCGCTGGCGTTGTCGGCCGAGGCGGAGCACCTGGCCCGGCTCGGCGTGCCCGACCCCTTCGGGCTGCTCACGGTGGACCGGGACTGCCTGCTGGCGACGCCGTACCACGTCGAGGCCGGGCGCAGGCGGGAGCTGGCGCGCGGGGAGGCGCGGCACGGGTCCTGCGGGATGGGCGTCGGGGAGACGATGGCGTACCACCTGGAGCACGGCGCGCTCGCGCCCCGGGCGGGCGACCCGCCGCGCGAGCTGACGCGCAAGCTGACCGTGCTGCGGGAGGCGCTGGGGGTCGAGGGTCCGCCGGTGGCCGACTGCGTGGCCGTCTACCGGGCGTTCGCCGAGCGGGTGCGGCTGGTGGACTCGTCGTACACCGCCCGGCTGGTCAGGCGGGGGCCGGTGGTGTTCGAGGGCGCGCAGGGCGTGCTGCTGGACGAGCGGCAGGGGTTCGACCCGTACACGACGTGGAGCACGACGACCTTCGCCAACGCGCTGGAACTGCTGGACGGGTCCGGGGCGGCGCGGCTCGGCGTGCTGCGGACCTACACCACCCGGCACGGCCCCGGCCCGCTGGTGACCGAGGACCCCGGCCTGGAGCTGCCCGAGCCGCACAACGTGACCGGGCCGTGGCAGGGGGCCTTCCGCCGCGGGCACTTCGACGCGGTCGCCCACCGGTACGCGGCCGAGGCGGCCGGCGGCGTGGACGGTCTCGCGCTCACCCACCTCGACGCGGACGTCACCCGCATGTGCGTGCGCTACGACCGGCCCGTCACGTTCGCCGAGCCGGACCGCACGGCCCGGCTGCTGCGGGCGACGCCGGTCTACGAGGAGGGTGTATCAGACTGGCCCACGGCGGTCTCTCATGTCGTGGGCGCGCCCGTGTGGCTGGAGTCGTACGGCCCCCGCGCGCGGGACAAGAAGGCGCCCTGGCCGAGCCTGCGGTGACCGCCGGGGAGAGGGGTCCTCCCGGCGGTCGCCGCCCGGCTTCGGCCCGGCTTCGGCCCAGCTCGGCCCGGCTTCGGCCCAGTTTCGGCCCGGTTTCAGCCCGGTTTCAGCCCCAGGCGAGCATGCGGAGCGGGTCCTCCAGCATCGCGCCGACGTCGCGCAGGAACATCGAGCCCAGCTCGCCGTCGACGATCCGGTGGTCGAAGCTGAGCGCGAGAGTGGTCACCTTGCGCACCGCCAGCTCGCCGTCCACCACCCAAGGCATGTCCCTGACCTGGCCGAAGGCCAGGATGGCGGACTCGCCCGGGTTGAGGATGGGGGTGCCGGCGTCGACGCCGAACACGCCCACGTTGGTGATGGTGATCGTCCCGCCCGCCATCTCGGCCGGCTGGGTGCGGCCGGCCCTGGCCGTCTCCGCCAGCGCGCCCAGTTGCCTGGCCAGCTCGGGGAGCGGGAGGGCGTGGGCGTCCTTGATGTTGGGCACGACGAGGCCGCGCGGGGTGGCGGCGGCGATGCCCAGGTTCACGTAGTGCTTGACCACGATCTCCTGGGCCGCCTCGTCCCAGGACGAGTTGATCATCGGGTAGCGCCTGACCCCGGTGAGCAGGGCCCGGCAGACCAGCAGCAGCGGGGAGACCTTGACCTCGGCGAAGTCGGGCAGGGCCCGCAGTCGCCGGACCGCCTCCATGGTCTCCGTCACGTCCACCTGGAGGAACTCGGTGACGTGCGGGGCCGTGAAGGCGCTGGCCACCATCGCCTGGGCGGTCATCTTGCGCACGCCCTTGACGGGGACGCGCTCCTCCCGCCGCTGGGGCTCGGCCTGCCGGACGGGCTCGGGCGCCGCCTGAGGACCACCCTGGAGACCGCCCTGCGCGGCGGCGTGCACGTCGTCGCGGGTGATGGAGCCCTGGGGGCCGGTGCCGGTGAGCGTGGCGAGGTCGACGCCCAGGTCCTTGGCCAGCTTGCGGACCGGCGGCTTGGCCAGCACGGCCACGCGGCCGGAACCGGCGACCACCCCGGCGGCCGGCGCGGCGGCGGGGACGGGCTCGGCCGGACGGGCCGTCGGGGCCGGGCCGGGCACCTCCACGCGGGCCGGGTTGGCCACGGGCGCGGCCGGGATCGGCTCCGGCGGCTGCTTGCGGGGACGGCGCTTGGAGGCGCCGGTCTTGACCCCGTAACCCACCAGGACGGCCTGCCGCTCCTCCTTGGGCGCGGGGCTGCCGTGGGCGCCGGGCTCGACCGCGCCCTCCTCCGGCGGCTTGGGGACCATGTCGTCGGCCAGCGCCTTGAGGCCCTGGTCAACGGGGCCCTGGTCAGCGAGGCCCTGGTCGGCACGGTGCTGGCCGGCGGGGCCCTGGTCGGCGCCGCCCGCCTCGCCGCCGGTGTCCACGGCGACGATCGGCGTGCCGACGTCGACCGTGCGGCCCTCCTCGACCAGCACGCCCGCGACCACGCCGTCCCAGGGGATCGGCAGCTCGACGATGGACTTGGCGGTCTCGATCTCCACCACGATCTGGTTGACCTTGACCTCGTCGCCCGGCCGCACGTGCCAGCGGACGATCTCGGCCTCGGTCAGGCCCTCCCCGACGTCGGGAAGCTTGAACTCGCGTCGCATGGAAGCGCGTCCCCCTTTCAGAACCCGAAGGCGCGGTCGACGGCGTGCAGCACCCGGTCCAGGTCGGGCAGGTAGTGCTCTTCGAGCTTCGACGGCGGGTAGGGGGTGGAGAAGCCGCCGACCCGCAGGACGGGCGACTCCAGGTGGTAGAAGCACTGCTCGGTGATCCGGGCCGCCAGCTCGGCGCCGAAGCCGCTGTAGACGGGCGCCTCGTGGACCACGACCACCCGGCCGGTGCGGCGGACGGACTCCATGACCAGCGGCTCGTCCAGCGGGTTGAGCGAGCGCAGGTCGATCACCTCCAGCGAGCGGCCGTCGTCCTCGGCGGCCGTGGCGGCCTCCAGGCAGGTCTTGACCATCGGGCCGTAGGCCAGCAGCGTGACGTCGGAGCCGGGCCGTACGACCGTGGCCTTGTCGAACGGCGTCCACCAGTCGGTCGAGGCCGTGTCGATGTCGGCCTTCTCCCAGTAGCGGCGCTTGGGCTCGAAGAAGATGACCGGGTCGTCGCTCCGGATGGCCTGCTGGATCATGGTGTAGGCGTCGGCCGGGTTGGAGCAGGCGACCACGCGCAGGCCGGCCGTGTGCGCGAAGTACGCCTCGGGCGACTCGCTGTGGTGCTCGACCGCGCCGATGCCGCCACCGCACGGGATGCGCACGACGACGGGCAGCTTGATCGCGCCGAGCGAGCGCATCGGCATCTTGGCGAGCTGCGTGATGATCTGGTCGGCCGCCGGGAAGACGAACCCGTCGAACTGGATCTCGCACACCGGCCGGTAGCCGCGCAGCGCCAGGCCGATCGCGGTGCCGATGATGCCGGACTCGGCGAGCGGCGTGTCGATGACCCGGTCTTCGCCGAAGTCCTTCTGCAGGCCGTCGGTGACGCGGAACACGCCGCCGAGCTTGCCGACGTCCTCGCCCATGATGAGGACCTTGGGGTCGTCCTCCATGGCGCGGCGCATGCCCTCGTTAAGCGCCTTGGACAGGCTCAACACCGTCATTTCTCGAAGCCCTCCAAGTAGGCGGCGAACTGAGCGCGCTCTCCGTCGATGAGCGCGTGGGGCTCGCGATAGACGTGGTCGAAGATATCGAGCGGCTCGGGGTCGGGCATCGCCAGGCACCGCCTGCGCAGGTCGGCGCCGAGCTGGTCGGCCTCGGCGGTCACGGCGTCGAAGAAGCCCTGGTCGGCCAGTTCGTTGCGGAACAGGTACGACTTGACCCGCTCGATCGGGTCCTTCAGCTTCCACGCCTCCAGCTCGCTGGCCACCCGGTAGCGGGTCGGGTCGTCGGTCGTGGTGTGGGCGCCCATCCGGTACGTGAACGCCTCGATCAGCGTCGGCCCCTGGCCCGTACGGGCGGCTTCGAGCGCCTTCCTGGTCACCGCGAGGCAGGCGAACACGTCGTTGCCGTCGACCCTGATGCCCGGGAAGCCGAAGCCCGAGGCCCGGCGGTAGAGGGGGATGCGGCTCTGCTTCTCCAGCGGCTCGGAGATGGCCCACTGGTTGTTCTGGCAGAAGAAGACGACGGGCGCGTTGAACACGCTGGCCCAGATGAACGACTCGTTGACGTCGCCCTGGCTGGTGGCGCCGTCGCCGAAGTAGACGATCGTGGCGGCGGAGGCGTCGTCGCGCTGGATGCCCATGGCGTAGCCGACCGCGTGCAGGGTCTGGCTGCCGATCACGATCGTGTACAGGTGGAAGTTGTGCTCCTTGGGGTCCCAGCCCCCGTGGTTGACGCCCCTGAACAGGCCGAGCAGCTTCACCGGGTCGACGTCGCGGCACCAGGCGACGCCGTGCTCGCGGTAGGTGGGGAAGGCCATGTCGGAGTCGGTGAGCGCGCGGCCCGAGCCGATCTGGGCGGCCTCCTGGCCGAGCAGCGAGGCCCAGATGCCCAGCTCGCCCTGACGTTGCAGCGCCACGGCCTCCAGGTCGATGCGCCGGACGAGCACCAGGTCGCGGTAGAGCGACCTGACCTCTTCGGGCGTCAGGTCTATGTCGTAGTCGGGATGCTCGACCCTCACTCCCTCGGGGGTGAGCAACTGCACGAGCTCAGGGGGTGCTTCGGCACCACGAGAGGCGTCGACTGTCACGTGCCGCTCCTGTGCGATCGGGGCCGGTGTCGATGGGGTCGCCACCTGAGGCCAGCCGTGTGTGCGTGCGAACCATGTGGTGGTGGTTCATACGCGTTTGGGGACATCGTGGCAGACGTCACAGCCCTCCGCGCAAGCCCCATGTCCTCCCCGTTCCCGTTGTGTTGACGGCCATGCGCGCCGGTAGGCTTGCTTTCCCAAGCACCCACTCCACCCAGGAGGAACGTAGTGGCGCGCGTCATCGTCGACGTCATGCTCAAGCCCGAGATCCTCGACCCGCAGGGCCAGGCCATCGCCAGGGCGCTGCCCAGGCTCGGTTTCTCCGGCGTCTCGGCGGTCCGTCAGGGCAAGCGGTTCGAGGTCGAGCTGGAGGGCCCGGCCGACGAGGCGGCCCTCGACGAGGTACGGAAGATGGCCGAGACACTCCTGGCCAACACCGTGATCGAGGACTACAGCGTCCGGGTTGAGGGGTAGAAGGCACATTTGATGCCTGGTTTTACCCCTGGTGAGTTAAAGTCGCGTTCGGGCATGCCACAATGCCACGGGCGTGCCAACACTAAATAACAACAACGTGATTTTGCGGTTAGCCCCGATTTCACAGGGAAACCTACTCCAGGTGACATTCCGGAGCCCGGAGGAGTCCGGTGGATATTGAGTTCTCGTTGGCGCTGCCTCGGGATGCGATCGGCATACCGATGGTCAGGCGAGTGCTTGGCGACGCGATGCGGTCACTCAACGTGAGTGAGACCTGCATCGCCGACATGCTGCTCGCCGTCTCCGAGGCGTGCTCCAACGCGGTGCGACACGGCGGCCCCGCCAACCGTTACGAGGTCTCGGCGTCGATCGGCTACGGCCGCTGCGACGTGCGCGTCGCCGACAACGGCGACGGCCTCCCGTCGATGCCGCTGCACTTCCCTCCGCCCGACACCGAGAACGGCCGCGGCCTGCTCATCATGCGGTCCGTGGTGGACGAGATCTCCTTCGGCACCACACCCGGCCGCGGCACGACGGTCCACCTGCGCAAGACGCTCGCCTGGGACGACGAGGCCGAGGGCGCCCGTCACCGCGAGCTGGCCGCCGTCTGACCGCCGTCCGACCCGCTGCCCGGAACACAGCCGCGCACCCGATAATCTGAGTACACCGCCGTAGACCGCCGTCCGCCCCCAAAGAGACGGTGGCACGCGCGTGCGCATTCCTCGGAGGGGACGACTGTCATGAGCGCTGCCCGTGTGGGCGTAGTCACGTTTCCAGGAACTCTCGACGACCAGGACGCCGCCAGAGCCGTGCGCCTCGTGGGCGCGCAGGCGGTCCCGCTGTGGCACGCCGACCACGACCTGAAGGGAGTCGACGCCGTCTTCCTGCCCGGCGGCTTCTCCTACGGCGACTACCTGCGGTGCGGCGCGATCTCCAAGTTCGCCCCGCTGATGGACGAGCTCGTCCCGGCCGCCAAGGCCGGTCTGCCGGTCATCGGCACCTGCAACGGCTTCCAGATCCTCTGCGAGGCCCACCTGCTGCCCGGCGCGCTCACCCGCAACGCCTCGCTCCACTACGTCTGCCGCGACCAGCGGCTCACGGTGGAGCAGACCGCCACCGCCTGGACCGGCTCCTTCGAGCGCGGCCAGGAGATCGTGCTGCCGGTCAAGCACGGCGAGGGCCGTTACGTCGCCTCTGCGGAGACGCTGGCCGAGCTGGAGTCCGGCGGCCACGTCGTCGTGCGTTACGCCGGGGGCAACCCCAACGGCTCGCTCAACGACATCGCCGGCATCCGCAACGAGGCGGGCAACGTGGTCGGCCTCATGCCGCACCCCGAGCACGCCGTGGAGGAGCTGGTCGGAGCGCCGAGCACCGACGGGCTCGGCTTCTTCACGTCCATCCTGAAGAATCTGGTGAACGCATGAGCACCGACAACGTCAAGCGGGCCGCCGAGACCCCCGACGAGCCGATGCCCTTCGCCGAGCTGGGGATGAAGCAGGACGAGTACGACCGGGTCAAGCAGATCCTGGGTCGCCGTCCCACCGGCTCCGAGCTGGCCATCTACAGCGTCATGTGGTCCGAGCACTGCTCGTACAAGTCGTCCAAGGTGCATCTGCGGCAGTTCGCCACCAAGGCGCCCAAGTCCGAGGCGCTGCTCGTGGGCATGGGCGAGAACGCGGGCGTCGTCGACATCGGCGACGGCTGGGCGGCCACGTTCAAGATCGAGTCGCACAACCACCCGTCCTACGTCGAGCCGCACCAGGGCGCGGCCACCGGCGTCGGCGGGATCGTGCGCGACATCATGTCGATGGGCGCCCGCCCGATCGCCGTCATGGACGCGCTGCGCTTCGGCGGCGCCGACGCCGTGGACACCCGGCGGGTGCTGCCCGGCGTGGTCGAGGGCATCAGCCACTACGGCAACTGCCTGGGCCTGCCCAACATCGGCGGCGAGGTCGTCTTCGACCCCTGCTACATCGGCAACCCCCTGGTCAACGCGCTGTGCGTCGGCCTGCTGCGCAAGGACCAGATCAAGCTGGCCACCGCGCCGGGGCCGGGCAACCAGGTCGTGCTGTTCGGCGCGTCCACGGGTCCCGACGGCATCGGCGGCGCGTCCGTGCTGGCCTCGGCGACGTTCGAGGACGAGTCGCAGGCCAAGCGGCCCGCCGTGCAGGTGGGCGACCCGTTCATGGAGAAGCTGCTCATCGAGTGCTGCCTGGAGCTCTACGCGGCCGACGTGGTCGTCGGCATCCAGGACCTCGGCGCGGCCGGCGTCTCCTGCGCCACGACCGAGCTGGCCGCCAAGGGCACCGGCGGCATGAAGGTCGACCTCAACCTGGTCCCGCTCCGCGACTCCTCGCTCAAGCCCGAGGAGATCCTGATGAGCGAGTCCCAGGAGCGGATGATGGCCGTGGTCCGGCCCGACGACATCCCCGCGTTCATGGCGATCTGCGCCAAGTGGGACGTCCCGGCCACCGTCATCGGCGAGGTCACCGACACCGGCCGCCTGGTCATGACCTGGGACGGCGAGGTCATCGTGGACATCCCGCCGGGCACCGCCGCCGACGAGGGCCCGGTCTACGAGCGTCCCTACCACGAGCCGGCCGGGCAGGCCGCGCTCAACGCCGACACCACCGACCGGCTGGCGCGCCCCGACGACCTGCGGGCCACCCTGCTGCAGCTCCTCGGCTCGCCCAACCTGGCCTCCAAGGAGTGGGTGACCTCCCAGTACGACCGCTACGTCCGCTCCAACACCGTGCTGGCCCAGCCCGCCGACGCCGGGATGCTGCGCATCTCCGAGGTCATCGCCGGAGCCGAGCCGACGACCCGGGGCATCGCGCTGTCCACCGACGGCAACGGCCGTTACGCCAAGCTCGACCCCTACGCGGGGGCGCAGCTGGCGCTGGCCGAGGCGTACCGGAACGTGGCCGTGACCGGCGCCAAGCCGCTGGCCGTCACCAACTGCCTCAACTTCGGCTCGCCGGAGGACCCCGAGGTGATGTGGCAGTTCGCCGAGGCCGTACGCGGGCTCGCCGACGCCTGCCGCACCCTCGGCGTGCCGGTGACCGGCGGGAACGTCTCCTTCTACAACCAGACGGGCTCGACGGCCATCAACCCCACACCGGTCGTGGGCGTGCTCGGCGTCATCGACGACGTGGCCAAGCGGGTGCCGTCCGGGTTCACCGCCGAGGGGCTGCGGGTGGTGCTGCTCGGCGACACCGCCGAGGAGTTCGGCGGCTCGGAGTGGGCGCACGTGGCCCACCGCCACCTGGGCGGCCTGCCGCCGCACGCCGACCTGGAGGCCGAGCAGGCGCTGGCGACCGTGCTGGTCGAGGCCGCTGCCCGCGGGCTGCTGGAGGGGTCGCACGACCTGTCCGACGGCGGCCTGGCCGTGGCGCTGGCCGAGTCGTGCCTGGCCCGCGGCATCGGGGCCACGGTGGCGCTGAGCGGCGAGCCGTTCACCGACCTGTTCAGCGAGTCGGCGGCGCGGGCCCTGGTCGCGGTGCGGCCGGAGGCGTTCGAGGAGTTCGCGGCGCTGTGCGGGCGGCACGAGGTGCCGTGCTACGGGCTCGGCGTCACCGGCGGGGCGTCGCTGGTGGTCGAGGGCGTGTTCGAGGTGGGGGTCGAGGAGATCCGCGAGACCCACTCGGCGACGCTGCCGGCGCTGTTCGGCTGACGTTCAACGGAAAGGGCCGGTGCGGGGTGATCCCCCGCACCGGCCCATTCCGCTTTGTCAGACCTTCTTGATGCAGATGACGTACACCTTGCCGGAGACGCTGGTGCCGTTGCCGCCACCGTGGCTCTGGGTGCTCTGGGTGGTCTGCGTGTCGGCGGTGAGGTTGTTGCCGCCGCCGTTGTCGTCCTTGGCGACGGTGACCGTCCAGCCGCCGGCGCCGGGGTAGCTGCCCAGGACTTCGGCGTTCTTCAGGGTGCCGAAGGAGAAGCCGCCGCCGGTGGGGGTGCCGCCGTTGTTGCAGGTGGCGGTCTCCGAGCCGAGGCCGCTGATGGACACGCTGTTGGTGTAGGTGGTGTAGGCGGCGCCGGCGCCGTCCTTGCCGGGCTCACCCTTGGGGCCCTGCGGGCCTTGGGGGCCCGCAGGGCCGCGCTCGCCGTCCTTGCCGTCCTTGCCCGGAAGGCCGTTCTTGCCGTCCTGGCCGTTCTTGCCGGGGAGGCCGTCCTTACCGGGGAGGCCGTCCTTGCCGTCCTGGCCGTCCTTGCCGGGGAGGCCCTGCTTGCCGTCGTCGCCCTTCGGGCCCTGGGGGCCCGCCGGGCCGCGCTCGCCGTCCTTGCCGTCCTGGCCGTTCTTGCCAGGCAGGCCGTCCTTGCCGTCCTTGCCGGGGAGGCCGGGCTTGCCCTGGGGGCCCACCGGACCCGTCTCGCCCTGCGGGCCCTGCTTGCCCTGGGGGCCCTGGTCGCCCTTGGGGCCGGACGTGCCGCCGTTCAGCTGCGTCGTGCTGCCGCCGATCACGATCCGCTCTTCGGTCTTGCGGCACGGCGTGGTCGGGTTGACGATGCGGACGTACCGCGTCTTCTTGTGCACGCAGGCGTACACCTCGCTCGCCGCCGACGAGGCGGTGGCCACGCCACCGACGGCGAGGAGCGAGGCGGCGAGCGCTCCGACAGTGGCGAGGGTGAGCGTACGCCCACCGCGAACGTTGATAGCCACGGCTTTCCTTCCAGGAAACAAGTGATGCTCATGTGGTGCATGAGATTCACGTTTCGACCGTTCCAAAGGTTGGCAGAAACTACATAACGTATTTGTCACGAAACGGAGGGTTACTGACCGGATTGACCGACTGTCGCCGTCGTAGTGGGTAAAAGGACGCATTGGCGGCGGCGATCCCGCGTGCATAATCGGGTCTGTGCCCAGCACCTACCTGCCGCCGGCCACGCAGCCCGTCCGAGGCGTGGTCTGGGTCATCCACCTCGCCCTTCCCCTGCTGGGGCTCTGGTTGCTGCTCGCCCAGCCCCACCTCAACGTCGTCTGGCAGCACAACGCGAGCCACTTCTGGATGATCGTCGCGGTGGCCGGGATCAACGTGGCGCTCGGCGGGCTGATCACCGAGGCCGCGCGCCGCCGTCAGGACGCCCGGCTGTTCCTGGTCTCCATGGTGTTCCTCAGCAGCGCGGGCTTCTTCCTCCTGCACGGCCTGGCCACGCCGGGGATTATCCTGCCGACCGGCTCGCTGGGCTTCGACCTCGGGCAGCAGGTGGGGCTCACGATCGCCTCGATGTTCGCGTTCGCCTCGGCCCTGCCGCTGGGCGAGCGGGCGGCCAGGAGCGTGCTCGCGGGGCAGCACTTCGTCCGGGCGGTGTTGTTCGGGTTCATGCTGCTGTGGGCGCTGATCTCGCTGGTGCCCGAGCTGACCGAGCTCAGTCAGCCGCCGCCGGTCGCGCCGGTGAGCTGGCTGGGCGCGGCCTCGATCCCCGGCGTCCTGCTGTACGGCGCGGCCGGCGTGCTGATGTTCCTGCTCCACCGCCGCCGCCCCTCGGCCATGCTGGTCAGCCTGATCACCGCGTACGCGCTGCTGGCCGAGGCGATGGTCGCCGGGATGTCGCAGCTCAACTGGCACCTGACGTGGTGGGAGTGGCACGCGCTGCTCACCCTCGCCTTCGTGTTCGTGGCCTACAGCGCCTACCTGCAGTTCCGGCGCGAGGGGTCGAGCGCGGGGCTGTTCGACTCGGTGACGCTGGCGGCGACCGTCGCCCGCCTCCAGCAGGACTACGACCAGGCCCTGGAGGAGCTGGTCGAGCACGTACGCCGGGGCGAGCCGCTGGCCGCGGCCCGGTTGTCGGGCAAGTTCCGGCTGAACGAGAGCCAGGCCGCCGTGCTCGACCGGGCCGGGACGGCGCTGGCCCACGAGCGGGAGCTGTCGGAGCGGCTGGCCGCGCTGGTGGCGGTGAGCGCGCAGACCCGCGTGGGCCTGCCGGAGGGCGAGCTGCTGACCACCGCGCTCGACCGGGTCAGGCAGGCGTACGGAGACGTCAAGATCGCACTGGTGTCGGAGGGGAAGACCCAGATCGGCTCGCGCGCGTACGAGTTCGAGGGCGACGGCCCGATCCGCCGCGACCACCGGCTGGCCTACCCGCTCACGGTCAGGGGCCACCTCGCCGGCGTGCTGGAGGTGCCGGTGGGCCGCGGCGGCCACGACGAGGCGCTGGCCGCCACGCTCGCCGGCCAGTTGTCCATCTCGCTGGAGAACGCCCGCCTCTACCAGGAGCTGGACACCCTCTTCCGCCAGTACATGTCGCCCGACGTGGCCAACGCCCTGCTCGCCGACCCGGCGCGGGCGGCGCTCGGCGGCGAGCTGCGGGAGCTGACCGCGCTCTTCGCCGACCTCAAGGGGTTCACCTCGTTCTCCGAGCAGGTCGCGCCCGGCGAGATCGTCGAGATGCTCAACCGCTACCACACGGCCGCCGTCCCCTGCGTGCTGAACAACGGCGGCACGATCGTGCAGTTCGTCGGAGACGCGATGCTGGCCCTGTTCAACGCGCCCGCCCCGCAGGCCGGTCACGCCAGGGCGGCCTGCCGGGCCGCGCTGGAGATGCAGCGGGCCGCCGCCGAGGTGGCCGAGGAGATGGCCTGGAAACGCGTCGACGAGGTGGAGTGGCCGACCTTCCGGGTCGGCGTCAACACCGGCCCCGCGCTGGTCGGCAACATCGGCAGCCCCGAGTTACGCGGCTTCAACGCGATGGGCGACTGCGTCAACGTGGCCGCCAGGCTCCAGGCCCTGGCCGAGCCGGGCACGGTGGTGATCGGCGAGACGACACTCAGACAGCTCGGCCGCGACGCCTCGGTGAACGCCCTCGGACGGCTCAGCCTGAAGGGCAAGGAAGAGCTCGTGGCCGCGTACGTTCTGACTGGAATGCCATAGAACGGCAATAGCCGTGCGTACATAATCGGCGCATGGATCCAGAGCCCGGCGAGTTCCTTTCCCTGCTCACCGCCGAGGAGGTCGAGGCGCTGCGAGCCGCCGGGCGCCCGCGCCGATGGGACCGCGGCACGACGGTGATCACCGAGGGCGACGCGGCCGACTGGGTGCTCGTGCTGACGCAGGGCCGGGTCAAGGTGTCCTCGCACACGAGCAGCGGCACCGAGGTGATCCTCGCGGTACGCGGCCCAGGGGCGCTGCTGGGCGACATGTCGGCCGTGGACGGCTCGCCGCGCTCGAACTCCGTGACCGCGCTGGAGCCGATCCAGGGCATCGTGGTCCGCGACTTCAGCGCTTTCCTGGCCGCGCACGGCCGCATCGCCGTCCTGCTCCTGCAGCTCCTCGTCGGCCGGCTGCGCGACGCCGACCGCAAGCGCGTCGAGTACGGCGCGTTCGACACCACCGGCCGGGTGGCGACCCGGCTGCTCGAACTGGCCGACCGGTACGGCGAGCGCACCAGCACCGGCGTGCGGGTGGCCCTGCCGCTCAGCCAGGACGAGCTGGCCGGCTGGACGGGCTCCTCGCGGGAGGCGGTGAGCAAGGCGCTGCGGACCCTGCGCGACCGCGGGCTCATCGAGACCGGCCGGCGACGGGTGGTCATCCACGACGTCGAGGGGTTACGCAGGCGAGCCAGGTGACCCCTGGTACAAAACGGACGTACGACGTACGTCATAGTGGGAGGCATGGTCGCGGTCACCCCCGAAGCCGGCACCCGCATGCGCTACGCCTGGCGCGTGTGCTCGGTCACCAGCCTGGGCCTCGTCCTCATCGGCATCGCCGGCAGCACGCTCAACGTCGCGCTGCCGACCGTCGTGCGGCACTTCCACGCCGACGCGACGCAGTCGGGATGGATCCTGCTGGCGTTCCTGCTGGTCAACACCGCGAGCCTGGTGTTCTTCGGGCGGGTCGCCGACCTGCTCGGCCGGCGCGAGGTGTACCTGGCGGGCTTCGCCCTGTTCACCGTGGCCTCGCTGCTGGCCGGGCTGTCACCGGACGTCTGGTTCCTGGTCGGCATGCGCGTGCTCCAGGCGATCGGCTCGGCCATGATCCTGGCCAACGGCACGGTGATCATCACCGACGCGTTCCCGCCCGAACGGCTCAGCCAGGGCATGGGCGTCTACATCGGCACGCTGTCGGTGGCCCAGCTCGCCGGTCCGACGCTCGGCGGCCTGATCGCCGAGACCGCCGGCTGGCAGTGGATCTTCTGGGTGAACGTGCCCGCCGGGCTGATCGCGCTCGGCTGGGGCGCGGTGATCTTACGCAAGATGCCGAAGAGGCCCAGGCAGCCGGTGGACGCGCTCGGCAACGTGCTGGTGTTCGCCGCGCTGTCGGCCGTGCTGCTGGCCGTCAACGAGGCCGGGTCGGGCGGCCTGACCAGCCCGGTCGTCCTGACGGGGGCGGCGCTGTTCGTGCTGCTGGTGCCGCTGATCGTGCTGGCCGAGCGGCGCTCGGCCAACCCGGTGCTGGACCTGCGGCTGTTCGGCGGCCGGCTGCTGGCCTACGCCAACCTGGCCTCCTTCTGCAACGCGCTCGCGCGTTCCGCGCTGATCCTGGTGGTCGCGCTCTACTTCCAGGCGGCGCGCGGGCTCGACGCGTTCTCGGCCGGGCTGAGCGTGCTGCCGGTGCCGGTGGGCATCGGGCTGGCCTCGCCGATCGCGGGCCTGCTCGGGCCGCGGGTCTCGCCGTACGGGCTGTCGATCGGCGGCGCGGCGATGAGCGCGCTGGGGCTGGGCGCGCTCATGCTGACGGCCGACCCGGCGACGCCGTACTGGGTGACGGGGATCGCCCTGTTCGTGGCCGGCTGCGGCAGCGGGACGTTCCTGACCGGCAACACCACCCAGGTCATGGCCGCCCTGCCGAGCGGCAGCCTGGGCGTGGTCAACGGCTTCCGAGTCATGATCATGAACGTCGGCATCGTGATCAGCGTGGGCCTGTCGCTCAGCGTCGTGACCAGCTCCGTGGGCCCGGAGCTGCGCGCCCAGGTGTACGCGGGCACGCTGTCCACGCTCTCCCCGGTGGCCGTCGGGCAGCTCATGGACGGCTTCCAGCGGGCGTACGCGGTGCTGTTCGCCGTGGCGCTGGCCGGCGCGGTGCTGGCCGCGCTCGCCCGGTCTCAGAGGGCTCCGGCGAGCCTCGACTCCACGTCACGGTAGCGCGAGACCGGGATGAGGTGCACGCCGTCGAACGCGCCCGAGTCGCGCAGCGCGAACACCTGCTCGCAGGCCGCCTCGACGCCCGCCATGCGGTCGGCGGCCACCCGCTCGACCAGCTCGCCGGGCAGGGCGATGTCGGGGATGGCGGCGGCCAGCGTACGGGCGTGGCGCTCGCTGGCCAGCACCATGACGCCCGCGTAGACCGGCACGTCGACCTGGTTGGCCTCGCGCCACCGGACCTGCGCCTCGACCGAGAAGCTGACCTGGGCGAACAGGAAGTCGGCCGCGCGCTTCCAGGCGGGCAGCGGGCGCAGCCCGGCCGCCGCGCCGACGCGGAAGGCCGGTGAGAAGCCCCTGGCCTCCTCGATCATCGAGCGGACCGTCAGATCGCTGGTCCGGCTGCCGCTGGCGGGCTTGTCGCCGTGGACGAACAGGAACTGGTCGACGCCGTACGCCGCGGCCGTCAGCAGGTCGCGGTGGAAGCCGAGCAGGTTGCGGTCGCGGGAGTTGAGACAGGCGATGCTGCGCCCGCCCATCGCCTCGACCTCGTGGGCCACCGCCACGCTGGACACGGTGGCCCGGCCGATGTGGTTGTCGGGGATCAGGAAGGAATGCGCGACCTGGCTGAGCGTGCCGATCTGGTGGCGTACCCGCTTCAGATCGGGCTTGGTGGGCGGTTCGATCTCGCAGACCAGCTCGAAAGGCATGATCCCGACCCTAACGCTCGGCGGCCAGCGCCTCGATGCCGCGCAGCACGAGATCGACGCCGAAGGAGTCGTAGAAGGCCGGGTCGGCGCCCGCGACCAGCGGTGAGGCCATCTCGACCAGGTACGGGTACCTCTCGGGCGGCAGCGACTGGAGGCCGGCCCGCTTGACCCTGACCATCTCGGCGATCTCCTCGCCGGTCCGGCCGGCCTTGAAGTGCACGGGCGCGTCGGCGATCGACAGGGCGCTCTGCAGCAGGTACTTGGTGATCAGGCAGCTCTCCTCCACGTCGAACCCGGCCGTACGGGCCAGGCCCAGCGCCTTGTCCCAGACGACCAGGAAGTTGGGGACGGAGATCGGGTCGATCTGCTCGATGACGTTCTTGGCGCAGGGATGGGTGCGCAGGGTCCTGATGAGCCCGTGGGTCAGGTCGCGGAGCTGCTCCTGCCAGGGCCGCTCGTCGGCCGGCTCCGGCACGAAGCCGCCGACCAGGTGGTCGGCCATGCCGACCAGGAGCTGGTCCTTGTTCTTGAAGTGCCAGTAGAGGGCCATCGGCGTCACGCCCAGGTCGGTCGCCAGCCGGCGGATCGTCACGGCGTCGAGCCCTTCGGTGTCGCCGATCTCCAACGCCCGCTCGGCGATGGTCCGCGCGTCCAGTTTTCCCATCACGGTTGACAACTATACGCCGTACAAGTTGAACTGTACGACGTACAAGTACGACGTATAGGAGGTTGGCGACATGCGATGGTGGGCGCTGGGTGCCGTGACATTGGGCACCTTCATGACCTATCTCGACAACAACGTGGGGAACGTCGCATTGCCGACGATCCAGCGGGAGCTCGGGCTGACGATCTCCGGGCTGGAGTGGATCGTGAGCTCGTACATCCTGGTCTTCGCCGGGCTCATGCTGGTCGGCGGCCGGCTCGCGGACCTGTTCGGGGCCCGCGTGGTGTTCCTGGCCGGGCTCTCCGTCTTCACCGCGGCCTCGCTGGGCGCGGGGCTGGCCACCTCGGGCGGCGCGCTGATCGCGGCGCGGGCCGTCCAGGGCGTGGGGGCGGCGCTGCTCACGCCCACGTCGCTCACCCTGATCAGCCAGATCTTCCCCGAGCCCGGCGAGCGCGGCAGGGCCGTGGGCATCTGGAGCGCGTCCGGGGCGCTGTCCATGGCGCTCGGCCCGGCGGCCGGCGGTTTCATCAGCGAGCACCTGCACTGGGGCTGGATCTACCTGATCAACGTGCCGATCGGGATCGCCACCCTCGGCCTGGCCCTGTGGGCGGTCCGGCCCGACTTCACCCGCCGCCGGCACCGGCTCGACCTGCCCGGCCTGGCCACCTCGGCGCTCGCGCTGGTCTCCCTGACCTACGCGCTCATCGAGGGCGACCGCGCCGGATGGACGTCGGCCGAGATCCTGGCCGCGTTCGGGCTCGCGGCGGCGGCCGCCGTGGCGTTCGCGCTGGTCGAGACGCGATCCGAGCGCCCGATGATCGACCTGTCGCTCTTCCGCTCGCGGGTGTTCACCGGCGGCGCGCTGACCATGGGCATCTGGTCGTTCGGCGTGTTCGGCATCTACTTCTTCAGCGCCCTGTGGCTGCAGAACGTGCTCGGCTTCTCCCCCACGCAGGCCGGCCTGGCGTTCGTGCCGATGGCCCTGGTCATGGCGGTCGTCGCCATCACCTCGCAGCGGATCTCCGCGCGGCTCGGCACCGGCCGCACGGTGGCGCTCGGCATGGCGCTCATGGGCGCGGCGATCTACCTGATCTCCGGCGTCGGGGCCGACGGCGACTACGCCGACGTCGCCCCCTGGTTCCTGCTCTACGGCCTCGGCGGGGGCCTGCTGGTGCCGCTGACCTCGGCGATCCTCGGCGGCCTGCCCAAGGACAGGGCGGGCGTGGCCTCAGGCGTGCTGAACGTCTCGCGCGAGGTGTTCGGCCTGCTCGGCATCACCGTGCTGGGCGCGATCCTCAGCTCCCGCCAGAGCGGGAGCGACCGGCCCCCGCTGGCCGCCTTCCTCGACGCCTACCAGTTCACGCTGGTCATCGCGGCGGTGATCGTGCTGGCCGCCGTCCCGCTCGGCCTGTACGCGCTGCGCCCGTCCCGCCGCCCGCCGGTGACGGACGAGCCTCAGGCCACCGCCCCGGCGACCGTCGGCTCGTCGAACTGAGTGCGGTACAGCTCCTCGTAGCGGCCGCCCATGGCCAGCAGTTCGGCGTGCGTGCCCCGCTCGGCCACGCGGCCGTCCTCGATCACCAGGATCTGGTCGGCCGCCCGCACGGTCGACAGCCGGTGCGCGATCACCACGGCGGTCCGGCCCGCCAGCGCCTCCCCCAGGGCCTCCTGCACGGCCGCCTCGGAGGTGGAGTCGAGCGCGGCGGTGGCCTCGTCCAGGATCACCACGCGCGGCCTGGCCAGCAGGAGCCGGGCGATCGTGAGCCGCTGGCGCTCGCCGCCGGACAGCCGGTAGCCGCGCTCGCCGACCACGGTGTCCAGGCCGTCGGGCAGCGACTCGATCAGCGTCCGCAGCCGGGCCCTGGACAGGGCGTCCCAGATCTCCTCCTCGCTCGCCGCCGGCCTGGCCAGCAGCAGGTTCTCCCTGATCGTGTCGTGGAAGAGGTGGCCGTCCTGGGTGACCATGCCGAGGGTGTCGCGGATGGCGTCGAAGGTCAGGTCCCGTACGTCCACGCCGCCGAGGCGGACCGCGCCGGAGTCGACGTCGTACAGCCTGGGCAGCAGCTGGGCGATCGTGGACTTGCCGGCCCCCGACGAGCCCACCAGCGCCACCATCTGGCCCGGCAGTGCCGTGAACGAGATGCCGTGCAGCACCTCCTCGCCACCCCGCGAGTCCAGCGTGGCGACCTCCTCCAGCGAGGCCAGCGACACCTTGTCGGCGGCGGGGTAGGCGAAGCGCACGTCGTCGAACTCGACCGCGACCGGGCCCTCGGGGACGTCGCGGGCGTCCGCGCGCTCCTGGATCAGCGGCTTGAGGTCGAGCACCTCGAAGACGCGCTCGAAGCTGACCAGGGCGCTCATCACGTCCACCCGGGCGCTGGCCAGGGCGGTCAGGGGCGCGTAGAGGCGGGTCAGCAGCAGGGCCAGTGACACCACGGCGCCGGGTTCGAGCTGGTCGCGCAGGGCGTAGAAGCCGCCGAGGCCGTAGACGAGGGCCAGCGCGAGCGCCGAGACCAGGGTCAGGGCCGTGACGAACACCGACTGGTTCATGGCCGAGCGCACGCCGATGTCGCGCACCCGCCGCGCCCGCGCGGCGAACTCGGCCGACTCGCGCGCCGGACGGCCGAACAGCTTCACCAGCGTCGCGCCCGGCGCGGAGAACCGCTCGGTCATCTGGGTGCCCATGGCGGCGTTGTGGTCGGCGGCCTCGCGCCGCAGCTGCGCGATCCTGACGCCCATCCGGCGCGCGGGCAGCACGAACACCGGCAGGAGCAGCAGCGCGAGCAGCGTGATCTGCCACGAGATGCCGATCATCACGGTGAGCGTCAGCACGAGCTGCACCAGGTTGCCCGCCACGCTGGACAAGGTGTCGGTGAAGGCCCGCTGCGCGCCGATCACGTCGTTGTTCAACCGGCTCACCAGCGCCCCGGTGCGCGTCCGCATGAAGAACGCGACCGGCATGCGCTGCACGTGGTCGAAGACCGCCGTGCGCAGGTCGAGGATCAGCCCTTCGCCGATGGTGGCCGACTGCCAGCGGTTCAGCAGGCCGAGCCCGGCCTCCGCGAGCGCCAGGCCCGCGATCAGCAGCGCGACCACGACCACCACGCCGAGCGGCTCACCGTTGAAGATCGCGTCGACCACCCGCCCCGCGAGCAGCGGCGACACCACGGCCAAACCCGCCAGCACCACGCTGAGCACCAGGAACAGCACGATCCTGCGGCGGTGGGGACGGGCGAACCCGCCGATACGCCGAAGCGTCGCCCTGTTCAGCGGGCGACGCTCCGGCCGGTTGTTCATCGAGTAAAGCTGATGCCAGGCGGTCACTTCCATGCTCATGCATGGGAGACTATTTCCTCAAGTTAACTTGAGGTCAACTGGTTTTCGCCAGGGATCAGCTGCCGATCTTCTTGCCCCCGCCGTGCCAGACCACCGCCACCGACGGGCGCGGCTGGTCGCCGTCGGGCCAGCGGCTGGCCGGGTTCTCCGGGGTCGCGCCGTCGATCTCGCCCGGGTGCTGCACGGCCACGAACACGCTCTTCTGGTCCGCGGTGACCAGCGGGCCGCAGGTCTCGGCGCCGAGCGGGACCGTGAGGAACTGGCGCAGGTGGCCGCGGTCGGAGCCGCGCACCGGCATGACGAACAGGCCGTCGTTGCTGCCGAGCTGGTTGCCGTCGGTGGAGATCCACAGGTTGCCGTCGGCGTCGAACGTCACGTTGTCCGGGCACGAGATCGGCGAGACCTTGGTCTTGTCGAAGCCGGCGAAGTAGGTCGCGGGGTCGTTCGGGTCGCCGCAGACGAGCGGGAGCGACCAGGCGAAGGTGGTCTCGCCCGCGTCGTTGCGCCGCTCGGCCACCTCCAGGATGTGACCGTGCTTGTTGGACGGGCGCGGGTTGGCCTCGTCCACCTGGGCGGCGGTGCGGTTGGAGTTGTTGGTCAGGGCCACGTAGACGCCGCCGGTGACCGGGTTGCGCTCCATGTCCTCCGGACGGTCCATCTTGGTCGCGCCGACCTTGTCGGCCGCGGTACGGGTGTAGACCAGCACCTCGGCGGCGGTCATGCCGTCCACGTACGACTTGTCGCCCGACACCAGCGGGATCCACCGGCCCGAGCCGTCGAACAGCCCGTCGGAGGGCAGCTTGCCGGAGCCGTCGATCTCGGCGGCCGGGCTGTCGCCGGTGAACTTGGCGACGTACAGGGTGCCCTCGTCCAGCAGGGTGCGGTTGTGACGGTCGAAGCCCGGGATGTACCGGTCCTTGGAGACGAACTTGTAGATGTACTCGAAGCGCGAGTCGTCACCCATGTAGACGACCAGACGACCGTCCGCGGCCAGGGTGGTGTTGGCGGCCTCGTGCTTGAACCTGCCGAGCGCGGTGCGCTTGATCGGCGTGGAGTCGGGGTCGAACGGGTCGATCTCCACGATCCACCCGAACCTGTTGGCCTCGTTCGGGTGCTTGGCCAGGTCGAAGCGCTCCTCGACCCGGTCGAAGCGGCGGCTGCTCGCCGGGGTGCCCGTCGTGATCGTGTAACGCGAGATGTACGGCCGCTGCGCCTCGGGGACCTTGTCGCCGTTGACGAAGTACTGGTCGAAGTTCTCCTCGGCGGTCAGGACCGTGCCCCACGGGGTGGAACCGCCCGAGCAGTTGTTCAGCATGCCGACCGGCGCCAGGCCCTTGGGGTCGGCGGCCGTCCTGAGCAGGGCGTGACCGGCGGCGGGGCCGGAGAAGCGCATCGGCGTCTGCGCGGTGACGCGCCGGTTGTAGCGGCGGCGGCCCTTGGTGGTGAGCCTCCACTCGCCGGTGCCGTGCGCCCGCTCGATCTCCACGACCGAGCCGCCGTGCGCGGCCAGCGCGATCTTGATCTGCTCCTCGGTCGCGGCCGCGCCGCCCGTGTACCCGCGGAACATCAGGTTCTCGTCGGTGTACTCGTGGTTCACCCACAGCAGGCCGCGGTTCTGGCCCATCGGGAAGAACGTCACGTAGTCGCAGTTGTAGCCGAACTGCTTGTTCTGGGCGTCGGCCGTCTGGTTGTCGAAGTCGAAGGCCGGCGCGTCGTGCAGCACCGGGTCGCCCCAGCGCACGACCACGGAGGAGGTGTAGCCGTCGGGGATGCGCAGCGCGTCGTCCTTGTTCGGCGGCACCGGGGCGAAGGCGATCTCACCCGGGCCGCGCCCGCCCACCGCGACCGGCGCGGCGGCGGTCTCGGCCGCCGGCTCGTCGGCGAGCGCCGGGACCGCGCCCGCCACGCCCACGCCCGCCACCAGCGCGCCGAGCGCGCCCGCGCGCAGCACGCCGCGGCGCGTCAGCGCCTCCTTCACCACGTCGCCGAAGTAGGCGTTGCCCGTCGTGTTGGCCACGTCGTGCGCGCACGCGTTCCCGCAACGGAACTGACAGGTCAGAGCGGATCGGCCACCTTTGTGCGGGGTGGAAAGCAGCGGCAGCAGCCGCCCCGCCTCAGGGTTCGCCACAGGTCCTCCAGATATGTGCGCGGTTGTACGGCGGGGACGTTACGGTCGTCAACGAAACCCGGGGTGAACGACGACCTCCGCCCCGATGAACGCTTGCCGCGAGACAATGGACCCGTGCCACCACGCAAGATGGACCCGGAGAAGCTGCGCGCGGCCCTCGACGGCCAGCTCGTCGCCCTCGACGAACCGCCCTACGACGGCCCTGCCTCGGCCCTGCCCGACGCCCTGGTCGCCGCGGTGCTGACCGCCTACGACCGCGGGCTCGCCCCCGAGCGCGACGCGGCCAGGCAGGCGGTGCGCCACCTGCTGGAGAAGCTGGCCGCCGCGGCTCCCGGCCGCACGGTCGAGGTGCGCGTGCCGCCTTACGCGGCCGTCCAGGCCGTCCCCGGCCCCCGCCACACCCGCGGCACGCCGCCGAACGTGGTGGAGACCGACGCCCGCACCTGGCTGGAGCTCGCGCTCGGCCGGCTGACCTGGGACGAGGCCATGGCCAGGGGCTCGGTCGCGGCGAGCGGCTCCCGCGCCGACCTGTCAGCCCACCTGCCGCTCTAGCGGCCCTTGCCCATCCAGGGGAACCTGCTCTCGAAGCACTGGTCGGCGAGCTGGCCGGGAAGCTGGCCGCACTCCTGGACCACCTTCCAGAACCAGATCGCGACGATCGCGAACAACACCAGCGACAATGCGCTGATCACGATCCCGGCGATGGCCCGGCCCCTGCCCACCCGCTTGGCGAGCGCCACACAGCCGAAGACGATCGACAGGATCGCCGTGAGCACGCCGGTGAAGCAGACGAACACCAGGAACGGGCTCGCCACGCCCAGCACCAGCGAGGCGGTGGCCAGGCCGCTGCCCGGCGGCGCGGTCGGCTGGGCGCCGTAGGGGCCGTACTGGCCGTAGGCGGGGGCTCCCGGCGGCGGGCCGTAACCGGGCGGGCCGCCGTAGGGGCTGGAGGGGGTGGTACCGGGAACGGACGCGTCCCGGCCCCCGGCCTCGTACGCCCCCGGAGCCCCCTCATAGGACCCGCCGGCCGCCGGCCCCCCATAGGCCCCCTCGCCGCCACCAGCCCCCGGCCCCCCATGGGGCCCTTCGCCACCGGATCCCGGCCCTCCATGGGGCCCCTCCCCGCCGCCGGGCGCTGAGGGGCCGCCGTAGGCTCCCTCGCCCCCGTACGGCGCCCCCGGCCCGCCGTAAGCTCCTTCGCCCCCGTAAGGGGCGCCAGGCCCTCCTGGGGGCACACCCGCGCCTCCGGGGGTCGGCGTCACGCCTCCCGCGCCGGCTGTGGCACCTGGGCCTACGGCCCCGCCACGGCCTTCAGCACCTCCCGGGCCTACGGCGCCGCCAGGGCCTTCCGCACCTCCTGGGCCTACGGCACCGCCAGGGCCTCCTGCACCTCCTGGCGCGGGGGTGCCGGCCTGGCCCGGTGCGCCCTCGCCCGGCGGGCTCCGGAAGTCCGGCGCGCCTGCGATGCCCCCGGCCCCTTCAGCCCCCTCAGCGCCCTCAGCGCCGCCCGGCTCCTCGGGGCCCCTGGCCGCGTGGGTGCCGGTGGGCGGGGGCTCGAAGGTGGGCACGTCGCCGTATTCGTACCGGGAGGGCGCGGGGCGGCTCGGCTCCTCGTCCGGTTGCGTGCCCCAGCCGGGATAGGCCGGGGTGCCGCCGGGCACCGGATAGACCTGCGTCTCCTCGGCGTCCCCGCCGGACCACCGCGTCCTGCCGGCGCCGCCCTCGGCCGGTCCCGGCGTCTCGGGCGAGGTGGGCAGGTCGGGATGGTCGGGACGGCCCCCGGGCCTGGGCTCGTGCGACGGCGGCACGTCAGGTGGCGGCGGTGGCACCACGGGCGGCACGGGCGCGATCGGCTCCTCGCCCTCCCGCTCCTCCTCGAACGGCCACTCATCCGCCCACCGCCCACCCCCGGGCTGCCCCCCAGCTCCTTCACCCTCGGACCGCCCACCCTCGTGCCGCCCGCCGCCCGACCGGCCTCCCTCTACGGGACCGGCGCCTTCGCCGGACGCCGCGCCCTGCGGAGTGTCCGCATGACCAGCGCCGTGCTCGTGACCAGAGGCGTGCTCGTGAGCAGAGGCGTGCTCGTGTCCAGGGGCGTGTTCGCGTCCAGGAGCGTGCTCGTGTCCAGGGGCGTGTTCGTGGTCGGGGGCGGTCCAGCCCTCCGGGGTGCCCG
This sequence comes from Nonomuraea sp. NPDC048881, assembly GCF_040649795.1. Classification (NCBI taxonomy): domain Bacteria; kingdom Bacillati; phylum Actinomycetota; class Actinomycetes; order Streptosporangiales; family Streptosporangiaceae; genus Nonomuraea; species Nonomuraea sp. NPDC048881. The sequence goes on along the minus strand of NZ_JBEZGC010000032.1, from coordinate 21,400 downwards.
CGCCGCCGGTCGGCCCGGCGCCGGGCGGGCCACCGACGGCCCACTCGCTCGGACGCCACTCGTTGCTCGTCGGCCCGCCCTCGTACGGCCCGATCTCCGGCGGCTCCTCCTCAGGCGCAGGCCGATCCTCCTCAGGCGCCGGCCGATCCTCCTCGGCCGTCCCCTCCCGCCACCATTCGGGCGTGTGCTGCGGCGGCGCGGATTCGGGCCGGCCCTCGCGGGGGTGGCCTTCGGGGTGCTGCGGGTCCTGCCCCTCGCGGGGTTCGTTGGGGTCCCCAGGTGTGGTCACGTCTGCGTCTCCCGACGGGTCTGCATGCCGGATACTTCACCTTTTCGCGGAGGGCATCGGCTAAAGCGCACGACACGGTAAGACGGGCGCCATCCTTGGGTCACCATGCGCCAAAGCGGCAGGCGGCGGGCAAGATGAGTGCATGCTGGACGAGACCCTGACGTACGCCCTGATCATGGTCATGAAGACCCACCGCAACCGGATGGCCGCCGCCCTGGCGCCACTGGGCCTGCACACGGGCCAGGAGCTGCTGCTCAACCAGCTGTGGCGGCAGGACGGCCTCACCCAGGGCGAGCTGATCGCCCGGCTGGGCGTGGAGCCGCCGACCGTCACCAAGACCCTCCAGCGCCTGGAACGCGCGGGCTTCGTCCAGCGCTCCCCCGACCCCGACCGCCCGCGGGTGGGCCGCGTGCACCTGACGGAGGCGGGCAGGGCGCTGCGCGAGCCGGTCGAGGAGATCTGGGCCAGGACCGACGAAGAACTCCAGCACGGCCTGGACGACACCGAACGCGCCCTGCTGTCCCGCCTCGTCCGCGCCATCCCCCAGTAACCCTCTTCACCGAGAGCGAAACCCCCTTGCCTCCAGCGGCCAAAAGCGACTTAGCTGGCTAATTAGTCGGCTAATCAAGAGAGGCATCCCCATGCACGCGTTCATCACCGGCGGCTCCTCCGGCATCGGCGCCGCCACCGCGCTCGCCTACGCCAGGGCCGGCGCGCGGGTCACGATCACCTACAACACCGGCCCCGGCCGCGCCGCCGAGGTCGTCAAGCGCATCGAGGAGGCGGGCGGCCAGGCGGCGGCCGTCCACCTGGACCTGGAGGACCACGCCACCATCGCGCCCGCCGCCGCCCAGGCGGGCCCGGTGGACGCCCTCGTGCTCAACGCCGTCCGCTGGGGCACGATCATGCCCAACAGCATGAGCTTCGAGGACGTGCCCGCCGCCGAATGGACGGCCGCCCTGCACGCGAACGTCGTCGGCAACGCCCTGCTCGTCCAGGCCCTCCTGCCCGGGATGCGGCGGAACGGCTTCGGCCGGATCGTCTTCGTCTCCTCGGGCGCCGCCGAGGAGGGCCAGCCGGGCCCCGGCCCGTACGGCACCGCCAAGATGGCCCTGCACGGCATGGCCCGCGCCCTGGCCTGGGAGGCCGGCAGGGACGGCGTGCTGGTCAACGTGGCCGTGGCCGGGCTCACGATCACCGAGGCCGAGCGCCCGGTCACCCAGGAGGCCCTCGACCGCGTCGCGGCCCGCACGCCGAGCCGCCGGCTCTCGACCGCCGACGACATGGCGGCGCTGATCCATTTCCTCGGATCGGCGGCGAACCGCAACGTCACCGGAGAGTTCGTCCGCGACGGATCCAACGCCGGCAGATCGTCCCACGCCGGTTGATGGAGCACCCGGGTGTGCGAGCACGGAAGCCCGCAACCTAAACTGAGGCATGTGCTGAAGGGCGACGGCCGGCTCGGCCATGACCTGGACCCCCACGACCGCGCACCCAAAGACGCCTGTGGCGTCTTCGGCGTCTGGGCGCCAGGCGAGGAAGTTTCCAAACTCACCTACTACGGGCTGTACGCGTTGCAGCACCGCGGCCAGGAGTCCGCGGGCATCGCGGTCAGCGAGGGCAGCCGCATCCTCGTCTACAAGGACATGGGCCTGGTGGCCCAGGTCTTCGACGAGTCGGTGCTGGGCACCCTCCGCGGCCACCTGGCCATCGGCCACTGCCGTTACTCCACCACCGGTTCGAGCGTGTGGGAGAACGCGCAGCCGACCCTCAGCTCCACCGAGGTCGGCGGGCTCGCGCTCGCGCACAACGGCAACCTGATCAACACGCCGGAGCTGGCCGAGCGCCTGGCTCCCGGCTCCACCCGGGCGACCACCGACACCGAGGTCCTGGCCTCGCTGCTCGCCCAGGATCGCACGCGTTCCATCGAAGACTCGGCGGCCGAGCTGCTGCCGCAGGTCAAGGGCGCGTACTCGCTGGTGTTCATGGACGAGAAGACGCTCTACGCGGCCCGCGACCCGCAGGGCATCCGCCCGCTGGTCCTGGGCCGCCTGGAGCGCGGCTGGGTGGTGGCCTCCGAGACGGCGGCCCTCGACATCGTGGGCGCCACGTTCGTCCGCGAGGTCGAGCCCGGCGAGCTGCTCACCATCGACGAGGACGGCGTCCGGTCCCGCCGGTTCGCCCTGCCCGACCCCAAGGGCTGCCTGTTCGAGTACGTCTACCTCGCCCGCCCCGACACCACGATCGCGGGCCGCGGCGTGCAGGTCACCCGGGTCGAGGTCGGCCGCGTGCTGGCCCGCGAGCACCCGGTCGAGGCCGACCTGGTCATCCCCACGCCCGAGTCCGGCACCCCGGCCGCCGTCGGCTACGCCGAGGAGAGCGGCATCCCCTACGGCCAGGGCCTGGTGAAGAACTCCTACGTGGGCCGCACGTTCATCCAGCCCTCGCAGACCATCCGCCAGCTCGGCATCCGGCTCAAGCTCAACCCGCTGCGCGAGGTCGTCGCGGGCAAGCGCCTGGTGGTCGTCGACGACTCGATCGTGCGCGGCAACACCCAGCGCGCCATCGTGAAGATGCTGCGCGAGGCGGGGGCGCGCGAGGTGCACGTCCGCATCTCCTCGCCGCCCGTGGCCTGGCCGTGCTTCTACGGCATCGACTTCGCGACCCGCGCCGAGCTGATCGCCGGCTCGCTGTCGGTCGAGGAGATCCGGGCCTCGCTGGGCGCCGACTCGCTGGGGTACATCTCCCTGGAGGGCCTGACCAAGGCCACCACCATCCCCGCCGAGCGGCTCTGCCGGGCCTGCTTCGACGGCTCGTACCCGATCCCCATCGACCAGGACAACGTGGGCAAGTTCGTGTTGGAGAGCAAAGCGTGAGTACCTACGAGGCCGCCGGCGTCGACATCGAGGCGGGCGAGCGCGCCGTCACCCTGATGAAGGACAAGGTGGCGCGGGCCCGCCGGCCGGAGGTGGTCGACGACGCCAGCGGCTTCGCCGGGCTCTTCGACGCCTCGGCGCTGCTGCGCTACCGGCGTCCGCTGCTCGCCTCCTCCACCGACGGCGTGGGCACGAAGGTCATGATCGCCCAGCGCTACGGCAAGCACGACACGATCGGCATCGACCTGGTCGGCATGGTCCTCGACGACCTGGTGGTCTGCGGGGCCGAGCCGCTGTTCATGACCGACTACATCGCCGTCGGCAAGGTCGTGCCCGAGCGCGTCGCCGAGATCGTCGGCGGCGTGGCCGAGGGCTGCCGGCTGGCCGGCGCGGCGCTGGTCGGCGGCGAGACCGCCGAGCACCCGGGCGCCATGGGCCCCGACGAGTACGACCTGGCCGGAGCCGGCACCGGCGTGGTCGAGGCCGACGCCATGCTGGGCCCCGACCGGATCCGCGAGGGCGACGTGGTCCTCGGGCTGGCCTCCTCCGGCATCCACTCCAACGGCTACTCGCTGGTGCGGCACGTGCTGCGCGAGGCGTCGCTGTCGCTCGACGCGGTGCTGCCCGAGCTGGGCCGTCCGCTGGGCGAGGAGCTGCTGGAGCCGACCCGCGTCTACTCGCTCGACTGCCTCCACCTGGCCCGCACGACCGAGGTGCACGCCTACGCGCACATCACGGGCGGCGGCCTGGAGGCCAACCTGTCGCGGTCGCTGCCCGGCCACCTCGACGCGCTGCTCGACCGGTCGTCCTGGACCCCGCCGGCGATCTTCGGCGTCCTCGCCGGGCACGGGCGGATCGCCCAGAAGGACATGGACCGTACGTTCAACCTCGGCGTGGGCATGGCGGCCGTGGTGGCGCCCCGCTCGGCCGACGAGGCCATCCGGCTGCTCGCCGAGCGCGGTCTGCACGCGTGGGTGCTGGGCGAGATCGTCCAGGGTTCGGGCCAGGCCCGCTACCGCTGACCCGACGGGGGCCGGCTCGACCCCGGCCCCCGTTCAGCCGGTCTTGTGCCGCTGGTAGTGGCGGGCGACGCGCACCCGGTTGCCGCACAGCTCCGGTGAGCACCAGCGGCGCCGCGGATGGGCGGGCAGGAAGATCATGAGGCACCGGGGCCCCTCGCAGGCCCGGATCCGGCTCGCCGCCGGATCGGTGAGCAGGTCGGCCGCGGCCTCGGCGAGCTGCGCGAGCAGGCGGGCGAGCCGGTCGCCGTCCCTGCGCGCGCCCTTGGTGAGCCCGCCGTCCGTGACGTCCAGCTGCCCGTACGCGGGCGCGGCGCGCATCGCGTCGTTGATCGCCCCGACCGCCTCGCCGGGCGGTCTCTCGCCCCGGCGCACGGCGTCGACCGCCGCCGCCACATGCGCCCGCAACTCCCGGACCACGCCCAGGTCGTCCGCCGTGTACGGCCCCCCGACGGAGGTCAGCCGGCCCGCCTGACGATCGAGCCAGTTCCCGAACACCTCGGGCGTGTCGAGGACGTCGAAGTCCTGGGCCCGGGTGTTCACCAGGTCCAGCGCGAGCGGCTCACCGATCAGGAACTCCATGGGTTCTAATGCTACATCCCCCATTTGACGCGTTAGAAGCCTGCTCGCTATAACTAACGCATCATTGCGCGAGAAAGGCATTAGGCATGGAGATCCCGGAGATCCGCCACGGTTTCGTGGACGTGGAAGGCGTGCAGGTGTTCTACCGGGAGGCGGGCCCGCGCGACGGCATCCCCGTGCTCCTGCTGCACGGCTTCCCCTCGGCCTCCCACCAGTACAGACGCCTGATGGACGCGCTGGGCGCGCGCTACCGCCTGATCGCGCCGGACTATCCCGGCTTCGGCCACACCGAGGCCCCCGGCGACTTCGTCTACTCCTTCGACCGCCTGGCCGACGTGGTCGAAGGTTTCGTGCAGAAGATCGGGCTCGACCGCTTCGTCTGGTACGCCTTCGACTTCGGCGGCCCCGTCGGCTTCCGCCTGGCCACCCGGCACCCCGAATGGATCGCCGGCCTGATCGTCCAGAACGCCAACGCCTACGACGAGGGCCTGTCGGACCTGGCGCGCACCACCATCCACGCGCCCGCGGAGAGCCTGGGCGACCTGTTCACCCTGCCCGTCACGCGCGGCCAGTACGAGGGCGGCGCGTCGGACGTCTCAGCGGTCGCACCCGACGGATGGACCCTCGACCAGCACTTCCTGGACCTGCCCGGACGCCGGGAAGCCCAGCTCGCGCTCGCGCTCGACTACCGCTCCAACCTCGCGCTCTACGCCGACTGGCAGGCATGGCTGCGCCGCCACCGGCCGCCCACGCTGATCGTGTGGGGCCGCAACGACGCCTTCTTCCCGGAGCCGGGCGCGCACGCCTACCTGCGGGACCTGCCGGACGCCGAGCTGCACGTGCTCGACACCGGGCACTTCGCGCTGGAGGACAGGCTCCCTGAGATCGCGCCGCTGGTCGCGGGCTTTCTCGACCGCACGCAAGCGTGACGAAAGCCCCACGGTTGCCCGTGGGGCCCGACGCTCATGAACGAGGACCCGGCACATGCCGGATCCTCGGCCACGTCACTCTGAAGAACGGCTATCGGCGACCGGGACGGCCGTCTTCGTCGTCCCCGGAGCCGTAGTCATCGGCGTAATCGGCATAGCGATCCGCCAGCTCATCGTTGAGGTCGTCGGCGTCGTCATTGCTGGAGTCTCCGACCCCGAGTTCGTCGCGCAGACGGTCAAGATCCGTGCCACCGCTGTTGTACTTCAGCTGGCGAGCAACCTTGACCTGCTTGGCCTTTGCTCGGCCGCGCCCCATTGGCTCGACCCCCTCGTGTGGGGTCGTCCCCGACCCCTCGTCGCTAACGCACCACACACTGACGCCGCCTGACTTTGGACGTCAGCCTATCGTTCGCCTATTACCGTACCTGTTTTGTGCCCAGCTCGGTACGTCGTATGGGCGTGGGGCGTCAGTGGCCCAGCCAAATGGCCCTAATACGCCCGACTTCCGACATTCTGCGCTCAGCTAGCCTATCCGCTGCCACAGCCGGCGGAACGCCCTCGTCCGCCGCGATCCCGAAGATCTTCAGAGTCGTGTCGTAGATCTGGGCCGCCTTCGCCCTGGCCCGGTCCATGCTGAAGCCCTCGATCTCGTCGGCGACCTGGATGACGCCGCCGGAGTTGACCACGTAGTCGGGCGCGTACAGGATCCCGCGGTCGGCCAGCTGCTTCTCGACGCCGGGATGCGCGAGCTGGTTGTTGGCCGCGCCGCAGACGATCTTCGCCCGCAGACCGGCCACCGTGGCGTCGTCGAGCGCGCCGCCCAGCGCACAGGGCGCGAAGACGTCGATGTCGGACGTGGTGAGCGCCTGGGCGTCGGCGACCACCTCGACCTCCGGATGCCGCTGGCGCACCCGCTCGACGGCCCGTGGGTCGACGTCGCAGATCACGACCTCGGCGCCGTCCTCGCGCAGGAGGTCGACCAGGCGGTGGCCCACCTTCCCGACCCCCTCGACACCGACCCGCCTGCCGTGCAGCGACGGCGTGCCGAAGACCCGTTCGGCCGAGGCGCGCATGCCCTGGAAGACGCCGAACGAGGTCAGCACCGAGGAGTCGCCGGCGCCGCCGTGGGCCAGGGTGCGGCCGGTGACGTGGCGGGACTCGCGGGCGACGACGTCCATGTCCTCGCTGAAGGTGCCGACGTCGCAGGCGGTGATGTAGCGCCCGCCGAGCGACTCGACGAACCTGCCGTAGGCGCGCAGCAGCGCCTCGCTCTTGACCTTGGCCGGGTCGCCGATGATGACGGCCTTGCCGCCGCCGAGGTCGAGGCCGGCCAGGGCGTTCTTGTAGGACATGCCCTTGGCCAGGTTGAGCACGTCGGCCAGGGCCGCCTGCTCGTTCTCGTACGGATAGAACCTGGTGCCGCCGAGCGCGGGCCCGAGGGCCGTGCTGTGGACGGCGATGATCGCACGCAGGCCGCTCTGCTCGTCGGCGCAGAAGACGACCTGCTCGTGGACGTCCTTGTGGGACGTGCCGAAGACGTCGGTCACGGTAGTGACTCCCTGTCCGGTCCACCGCTCCTTCGCGGCGGAGGTCACTCTCAGACTAGTGAGCCCGACGGTGCGCGCAGGTGCTCTTCGTGACACGATGCCTCCGTGCTGCCCTATGCCGCCTACCTCCGCGTCTATGAGCCACTGACCGCGTTCGCCGAGTCCGAGCGCAAGCTGTGGACCGACTACGCCGACTCACGCGACCGTCCGCGCCGGGCGAACGCGCTCAACGCGGAGCACAGCGAGTCGGTCATGCGCCTGCTCGGCATGCCCCCTCAGCCCGTTCCCGCCCAGGAGAGCCCCAATGCCTATCTGCGGCGCGTTGAGGACCGTTTGTACGTATGTCCCTGGCAGACCCGTCTGCGGTCGTGGCTGGCCTTCTCAAGGCTTCGTGGCGCCACTCCCGTGAAGCTGATGGACCGGCTCGTGCCCAAGGCCATCGCCGAGCAGACGGCCGACGACTTCGACCGGTTCAAGCGCCGGGCCGGTTCGTCCGCCTTGCGTACGCACATTCGCACCACGGCGTGGCATGTGCCGCCATCGTGGTTCGTGCCGTTTGATGGGAACGAGCGCTGGCTGGTGCTCGGCTCCTCCACCCCGGGACAGGACGTGACGACCACTACGGGCCGTAACCTCATCTACGTCACCTCCATGGCGCAGGCCAGGAGGCGGGCGGCCCGCGCCCTCAACGTGATGCGCCGGCACCTCGGCGACGCGTCGTCCAACTTCGACGTGGAGGACATCGCGCGCTGGCTGGAGGAGTTCCACCCGCACTCGCTGGTCGAACTCGACTACGGCGGCCTGGTCCACCTGATGAACGACGACGCCCTCCAGGCCGACCAGTCGGTTGCTGAGCTTTCGGCCGCTTTGACCGGTCTGGACACGGGTCAAGAAGAACTTGCCTATGCCATGTACCAGCGCGTCATCCTTCGGTGGAAGTCAATGCAACAGCTGGAATCCGCCAACTGATTCCCAAAACAACCGTCTGACCTGCATGAGTAGGTCACGTCTCGCGGCTGCTCTCTTCTGCGAACTGAGTAGTTTGCCGTTTTCACTGCGATACCACGAACCGTGTCGCTAGAATCACCGAGCGTGACATCGCCATGGGGGCGGGCAGTTGGGTCAAAGAAGGGCTCGCCAATCGCTCTGCGTGGCGGTATGGTCACATCGGGTGATGCCGCATATGGCTCAGAAAAGCCGCACGCTCTGCGCCATAGGGGGACATCCGTGACACGCGCAAAGGCAGTCACAGGATCGCTAAGCCGGTCCACACGGAGGAGAGGCCGCACAAATGTCAGCTCGTACACCCGAGGCCGAGCCACTGCTCACGCCCGCTGAGGTCGCGACCATGTTCAGGGTCGACCCCAAGACCGTTACGCGGTGGGCCAAGGCGGGCAAGTTGACGTCGATTCGTACCCTCGGCGGTCATCGGCGTTACCGGGAGACCGAGGTTCGCGCACTGCTCGCGGGCATTCCGCAGCAGCGTTCCGAGTAGTCGCAAGGGTCGTCACGAACCTCAGGGGGGTTGAGGGTGGACCAGGTACGCTTGCCCGGTCCACCGACGTGACGTCGCACGGGGAAGTTGGCGTCGCCCGCCCGGCGCCACTCTTCCCCCGCTACCCCAGTTGCTCGCCGGTGAGCACGTCGAGCAGCTCCCCGACCTCGCCGTCGTAGGCGGCGGCCACGCCGAGCAGGGCCACCATGTGGTCGACGAGCATCTTCTCCAGGATCGGCCGCTCGACGTCGCGGTGCTCCAGCCAGTCGAGGCCGGCCGTCTCCACGGAGGCGATCCACGAGCGCAGCGTGGTGCGCAGCACCGGGCTCGGCTCCTCGACGCGCATCTGCTTCTGGATGAGGCGGAACAGCCTCCGGCGCACGCCGTCGACGATCTCCCCGACCTCGCCCGCCCGGTTGGCGGGCCCCCCGCGCAGCAGCGCGGCGAAGCCGGCGGCGTGCTCCTCGACGAAGTCGAAGTAACGCCCGAGGCCCGCGGCCAGCTCGTCGAGCGGCCTGCCGCCCTCGGCCGGGCGCAACCGCGACTCCAGCTGCTCGGCCGCGCTCCTCAGCGCGGCCACGTAGAGCTCCTGCTTGCCGCCGAAGTAGTGGTAGACCAGCGCCCGCGAGGCGCCTGCCGCGGAGGCGACGTCGTCGATCGAGACGTCCTCGGCGTCACGGGTGCTGAACAGCTCCAGCGCGGCCGCCATGAGCTCCTCGCGACGGCGGTCCACGCTCAGCCTTCGGCGTGCGGGGCGTGCCGTCTCGGCTGACTTCCCGGGTGTCACACCTGCACAGTATCCGACGGCATGCCCAATAGCGGACGTGTGGCGAATGGGTCAATATCAGGCTTCCCTAACCCGAAGCCGTACCCTGCGGCTTACTCGATCGTTTGGTGAGACAGGTGCCCATATCCGCATCGCGGGGGAGACACATGTCAGGACCGCCCGTCAACACTTCAACCATCGCCGAGCTCCGCGAGGTAGAGCCATTGCCTCGGCCACGACCCACCATCCGCAACGTCGCCGAGCGAGCCGGCGTCTCGAAGTCGCTGGTCTCACTCGTGCTGCGCGGATCCCCGCACGTGAGCGAGCATCGGCGGCAGGCAGTGCTCCAGGCGGCGCGCGAGCTCGGCTACCGGCCGAACGCCGTCGCGCGCAGCCTGGTGGAAGGACGTACACATCTGGTCGGGGCGCTCGTCGCCGACCTGCACAACCCGTTCTACGCCGAGTTCCTCGACGGCCTGCAGGAGAGCCTGCACGGCGACGGGCTGCGCATGCTGATCGGGAACAGCCAGTGGGACCCGGCGTTCGAGGACGAGGCCGTCGAGGCCTTCCTGGAGCTCCGGGTCGACGGGCTGGTGCTCTTAGGCATCGCGCCGACCAGCGAGACGCTGATCGAGGCCACCGCCTACACCCCGACCGTCGTCGTAGGGGAACGTGACATCGAGCTCGACGGCGTCGACATCGTGGTCGACGACGACCGGCTCGGCGCCCGCCTGGCCATCGACCACCTGGTGAACCTGGGGCACAAGCGGATCGCGCACATCGAGGGCCCCCGGTCCTCGCGCTGCGAGGGTTACCTCGTGGCGATGCGCAGGCATTCGCTGGCCCCGTACATCATGGTCGAGGCGGCGGACGCGACCGAGGAGGGCGGCCGCGAGGCGGCGATCGCCCTGCTGACCCGCGACCCGCGGCCGACGGCCGTGTTCGCGGCCAACGACGTGGTGGCGCTGGGCGTGCTGGCCGCCGCGGCCGAGCTGGGGCTGCGGGTGCCGGACGACCTGTCCGTGGTCGGCTACGACAACACCCACCTGTCGGCCTCACGGCACATCTCGCTCACCTCGGTCGACCAGCCGCGCCGTGCCATGGGCAGGTCGGCGGCCGCGCTGCTGAGCGACAGGATAGGCGAGCCGGCCAAGGGCGCCCGGCTGCGCGAGATCCAACCCGAGCTGATCGTGCGCCGCAGCACGGGACCCGCCTGAGGGGATATCTGCCGGTTGCGCTGCCGTTGCGGGCCTTTACCGGCGCCGCAATGGCACGGCGGGCCAATGCGCAGGTCTCTCGTCAGCAAGCCCGCCCAAAGCCTGGGTCAAGCCGTACGGCAGCGTCGCCGGACGGCGGTTTACTCGTCAGGGTCATGCTAATTGTGGCCGAATCTGGTTCGGTCACGATCTGATCCGGGGGACAGTCATGCGTGATCCAGAACTGGTGTCCTGCGCCCAGCGCGCGGCGGCCGAGCTCGAACGCGCCTGGGGGCACTGGCGGGCGGGCAGGGGGCGGGGCACCGACGTCGGCGCCGAGTCCGTCGCCAGCTACGTGGCGCATTCCCTCGACCATCCGTGGGGCCGCCCCCGCGTCGTCCTCGGCCTCGACGCCGAGGACGCGCGGGAGCTGGCCGCCCTGCTCGAACGGCAGGAGGTTGGCGAGCACGTGTGGTGAAGCGGACGGCGAAACCGCCAGGCGGACCGTCGCAGCGGTCCCGGTCCGGCACTTCGGCGGGGTCGCGGACCGACTCGCAGGATTGCTGTTGATACGGGCCTGAACGCGTGGCTTCACGTAAGTTGGAGCTCATGCGTGCTCTACCAGCCACCGTCCTCGCCGTCTGCGGCCTGATCGCCTCCGCGTGCGGCGGCACCGAGCCTGGTGGCGCCGCGGCAGGTCAGGCCCCCTCCACCGTCCAGGAGACCGGCAAGGCGTCCGTCCAGGACGGGCCGACGGAGACGGCCACGGCGAAGCAGGCACCGCCCGGCGCCAAACCGCTCGCCGGCAAGGTCATCGTCATCGACCCCGGGCACAACGGCGCCAATTACCGCCATCCGGCGGAGATCAACCGCAAGGTCAACGTGCTGACCAAGATGAAGGAATGCGACACGACCGGCACGGCCACGAAGAGCGGTTACAGCGAGGCCGCCTTCACCTGGGACGTCTCCAACCGCATGGCGAAGATCCTTGAGCAGCGCGGCGCGACCGTCAAGCTGACCAGGTCGAGCAACGACGGCGTCGGCCCGTGCATCGACAAGCGGGCCGCGATCGGCAACAAGGCCCGTGCCGACGCCGCGATCTCGGTCCACGGCGACGGCTCGGACAACCCCTCGCACCGGGGGTTCCACGTGATCCTCCCGAAGAAGATCAACGGGCCGGTCGACAAGGTCGTGGGCGCCTCGACCAAGCTGGGGATCGACGTACGCGACGCCTACCTCAAGGGCACCGGCATCCCCTACTCCAACTACGTCGGCGCCAAGGCGCTGAACTTCCGCAACGACATCGGCGGGCTCAACCTCTCGACCGTGCCGAAGGTCCTCGTCGAGTGCGGCAACATGCGCAACGCCATCGACGCGGCCAAGTTCCAGGACCCGAAGTTCAGGCAGCGGATCGCCTTGGCACTCGCGAACGGGATGCAGCACTATCTCGAAGCATGATTCCTCGCCCCAAGCTGCTCAGTGATCTTTCCGGCTCCTTCGAGCTGACCTCGGGCGCGACCGTCGCCGGTCCGTACGCGGACGCGGTACGTCGCGCGCTGCCCCTCCTCGACCTGCGCCCGGGAGACTCGGGCGAGATCGAGGTACGCCAGGATCCCGCGCTCGGCGCGGAGGCCTACCGGCTGACCACCGGGTCGCGGGGGATCGAGATCGTCGCCGGCGGGGCGGCGGGCGCGTTCTACGCCGCGCAGTCGTTGCACCAGTTGCTGCCGGACGCCTCCTACCGGTTCGCCGAGGGCGCGTCGTGGCCGGTGCCCGGGGTGCGGATCGAGGACGCGCCGCGGTTCGCCTGGCGGGGGCTGCACCTCGACGTGGCCCGGCATTTCTCCCCCAAGCGGGAGGTGCTGCGGCTGATCGACCTGATGGCCGTGCACAAGCTGAACCGGCTGCACCTCCACCTGGTCGACGACCAGGGCTGGCGGGTGGAGAGCCGGGCCTACCCGCTGCTCCACGAGGTCTCCTCGCACCGGCCGCGCACGGCCGTCAACTACTACCGGGAGCCGGAGGCGTACGACGACATCCCGCACGGCGGCTACTACACGCTGGAGGACCTGGCCGAGATCGGCGCGTACGCGCGGTCCAGGTTCGTCACGGTGGTGCCCGAGATCGACGTGCCGGGGCACGCCTCGGCGATCCTGGCCGCCTATCCGGCGCTCGGCGCCACCGGCGAGCCCTACGACGTGCTCGACCGGTGGGGCATCTCGCCGGCGATCCTGTCGCCGCTGCCGCCCACCGTCGAGTTCCTGATCACGATCTTCGACGAGATCATCGGCGCGCTGGGCGAGGTGCCCTTCTTCCACATCGGCGGGGACGAGGTCGTGCTCGACCACTGGGCGCAGTCGGCGCAGATCACGGCCTACCGCGAGTCGCTGGGGCTGTCCACGGTGCCCGACCTGCAGGCGTGGTTCCTGCGCGCGCTCGCCGACGCCCTGGCCGAGCGCGGCGCGCGGGCCGTGGTGTGGGACGAGGCGTTCGTCAGCGGCGGGCTGCGCCAGGACACCGTCGTCATGCCGTGGCGCGGCATGGGCGTCGGGCGGCGGGCCGCCGCGGCGGGCCACGACGTGGTCGCCACCCCGGTGTTCCCGCTCTACTTCGACTACGCCGAGGCGGCCTCCGCCGACGAGCCGATGGCCATCGGCGACACCACCACGGTGGCCGACGTGGCCGCGTTCGACCCGGCCCCCGCCGACTGGACGGACGAGGAGCGGGCACGCGTCATGGGCGTGCAGGCCCAGCTCTGGACCGAGCGGGTGCCCGACCCCCGGACCGTCGACTACCGGCTCTGGCCGCGGTCGTGCGCGCTGGCGGAGGTGGCCTGGGCCGGCTCGGACGGCGACGGGTTCGCCGGACGGCTGGAGAGTCACCTGCGGCGGCTCGACGCCATCGGCGTGGAGTACCGGCCGGCGGCGGGCCCGCACCCGTGGCAGCGGCGGCGTCCGCACCGGCCGAGCGGCGTGAAGGTGAACGAGGTGATGGAGCGCATCGACGCCATGACGCACGACGCGGAGTCGACCCGGCCGAGCGTCTGACCGTCGGTCACATGGGCGCGGGGCGGTCGTTGAGTATGCGCTGGAACAGCACGTGGTCCTGCCACGCGCCGTCGATGCTGACGGCGCGTGGGGCCATGCCGTACTCCTCGAAGCCCGCCTTGCGCAGGACCGCCTGCGAGGCCTTGTTGTGCAGCAGCGTGCCGGCCTCCACCCGGTGCAGGCTCAGGTCCTCGTCGGCGGCCCGGCACGCCTCCAGCACCGCCTTGGTGGCCAGCCCCCGCCCGTTGTAGGCGGCGTCCACCCAGTAGCCCAGCGACGCGCTCTGGGCGGCGCCGCGGATGATGCTGTTCAGGTTCATCCTGCCCACGACGCGGTCGCCGTCCGTGAGCACCCACGGCATCACGAAGCCGGCCGCACGGTCCTCGGCCAGTCGTTCGAGGCGTGCGGCCTGGCCCGCGGGGGTGAAGAAGTCGGCCGGCCTGCGGGGCTCCCAGGGGCGCAGGAAGTCGCGGTTGCGGCGGTAGGCGTCGGCCAGCGCCCGCGCGTCGGACCTGGCGACGGGACGCATGACGACGTCGTCGGTGAGCTTCACCTCGGCATTGATCACGATTCCACGATAGGGGCCCTAGGCGGTGCGGCCGATCGCCTCGGTGACGGAGGACAGGCCGTGGCGGCGGACCCGGCGGGCGAGCTGCCGGTGGATGCGGGCGGCCCACAGCGGGCCGCCGTAGATCCAGCCGGTGTACCCCTGGACCAGGGTGGCCCCGGCCAGCAGGCGCTCCCAGACGTCGTCGACGTCCTCGACGCCGCCCACGGAGACCAGCGTGAGGCGGTCGCCGACCTTGGCGCGCAGCCGGCGCAGCACCTCCAGCGAGCGCCCCTTGAGCGGACGCCCGGACAGGCCGCCGGTCTCGCCGCCGTGCCTGATGGTGGTGTTGGTCGCGATGATGCCGTCCAGGCCCAGCTCCACGGCCAGGTCGGCGACCGCGTCGACGTCTTCGTCGGCCAGGTCGGGGGCGATCTTCACCAGCAGCGGCGTACGGCGCGGCGTCGCGTCGGCGACCTCCTTGACCGCGACCAGCAGCGGGCGCAGCAGCTCGACGGCCTGGAGGTTGCGCAGGCCGGGCGTGTTGGGCGAGCTGACGTTGACCACCAGGTAGTCGGCCAGCGGGGCCAGCTCCCTGGCGCCGGTCACGTAGTCGGCCACCGCCTCGGACTCCGGCACCACCTTGGTCTTGCCGATGTTCACCCCGACCACGACCGGCACCCCGCGCGTACGGCGCAGCCGCCGGGCGGCGGCCCGGGCGCCGGAGTTGTTGAAGCCCATCCGGTTGATCACCGCCCGCTCCCCCACCAGCCGGAACAGGCGCGGTTGCGGGTTGCCGGGCTGGGCGTGCGCGGTGATGGTGCCGACCTCGACGTGGCCGAAGCCAAGCGCGGCGATCGCCTCGGCGCAGGCCGCGTCCTTGTCGAACCCGGCGGCCAGGCCGAACGGGCCGGGGAAGTGCACGCCGAACGCGGTCACCCGCAGGACCGGGTCGTGCGGGGCGAACGCTCGGTGGAGCAGCCGCTTGAGCAGGGGCAGCCGGGCGAGCACGGCCAGGCCCTTGACGGTGAGACGGTGCACGGCCTCGGCGTCGAAACGCCGCAAGACCTGCGTGAACACGAGGCGATACATCACGGGTCAGGCTACCAATCCCGCCTCGTGGGCGATGATCGCGGCCTGGACGCGGTTGCGCACGTCGAGCCGGGTCAGGATCGTGCTCACGTACGCCTTCACGGTGCCCTCCACGATGTGCAGCCGCTTGGCGATCTCCGCGTTCGACAGGCCCGCGCCGAGCAGCGCGAGGACCTCCCGCTCGCGGTCGGTGAGCACGCCGACGCGGTCGCGGGCCTCGGCCTCGCGGACCATCCGGCCGCCGGCGAGCTGGGCGATCACGCGCTGGGCCACCTTGGGCGACAGGTACGCCGCGCCGTCGGCGACCGCGTGGATGCCGGCGATCAGCTCGCGTGGGTCGCCGGACTTGAGCAGGAACCCGGCGGCCCCCACCTCCAGCGCCCTGGCGATGTAGTCGTCCTCGCCGAACGTGGTCAACATCACCACGGCCGTGGCGGGCGCGACGCGGCGCAGCTCGGCCGCGGCGGCCAGGCCGTCGAGGCGCGGCATGCGGATGTCGAGCAGCGCGACGTCGGGACGGTGGCCGATGGCCAGGTCGACGGCCTGTCTGCCGTCGCCTGCCTCGGCGACCACCTCCAGGGACGGGTCGGAGTCGAGGATCGCCTTGACCCCGGCCCGGATCATGGCCTCGTCGTCGGCGAGGAGTACGCGGATCACGCCCTCTATATTGCCGACATGGCACAGGTGAAGGTTTACGGGCGTCGTGACGTGTGGGCCGGACGGCAGCGGGAGATCTCCGACTTGCTGCAGTCGTGCCTGGTCAGCGCGTGGGGCGTGCCCGAGGAGAAGCGGTTCCACCGGTTCCTGCTGCTGGACGCCGACGACTTCGTCTGCCCGGGGCGCAGCGCGAACTACCTGATCATCGAGGTCGTGTGCTTCACGGGACGCAGCGACGACGCCAAGCGCGCGCTGATCCGGTCGATCTACGAAAAGTCGGGATACGACCCTGAGGATGTGAAGATCACGATCATTGAGATGCCCAAGGTGAACTGGGGAATCCGGGGCGTTCCGGCCGACGAGCTGACGCTGCCGTACAAGGTGGAGGTCTAGCGTCAAGGGTGGCCTGGGGCGGGCGGTATGGTCCGAGTCATGAGCACTCACTATGACGTCGTCGTTCTCGGCGCGGGTCCGGGAGGATACACGGCCGCCGTCCGCGCCGCCCAGCTCGGGCTGCGTACCGCGGTCGTCGAGGAGAAGTACTGGGGTGGCGTCTGCCTGAACGTGGGCTGCATCCCGTCCAAGGCGCTGCTGCGCAACGCCGAGCTGGCCCACATCTTCCACAACGAGGCCAAGACGTTCGGCATCAGCGGCGAGGTGAGCTTCGACTACGGCGCGGCCTTCCAGCGCAGCCGCAAGGTCGCCGACGGCCGGGTCAAGGGCGTTCACTACCTGATGAAGAAGAACGCCATCACCGAGTACGACGGGCGCGGCACCTTCCTCGACGCCAACACTCTGCAGGTCAACGATGAGACGATCACGTTCGACCACTGCATCATCGCGGCCGGGGCCACCACCAGACTGATCCCGGGCACGCAGTTGTCGGAGCGGGTGGTGACGTACGAGGAGCAGATCCTCACCGAGAACCTGCCGCGCAGCATCATCATCGCGGGCGCGGGCGCGATCGGCGTGGAGTTCGCGTACGTGCTGCACAACTACGGCGTCAAGGTGACGATCGTGGAGTTCCTCGACCGGGTCGTGCCGCTGGAGGACGAAGAGGTCTCGGCCGAGCTGGCCAAGCGCTACAAGCGACTCGGCATCGAGGTGCTGACCTCGACCCGCGTCGACGGCATCGAGGACACCGGCGGCTCGGTCAAGGTCACCGTCACCCGCGACGGCCAGACCCAGGTGCTCGAGGCCGACAAGGTCATGCAGGCCATCGGCTTCCAGCCGCGCGTCGACGGCTACGGCCTGGAGAAGACCGGCGTGCAGCTCACCGAGCGCGGCGCGATCGCCGTCGACGGCCGCTGCCGCACGAACGTGCCCCACATCTTCGCCATCGGCGACGTCACCGCCAAGCTCATGCTGGCCCACGCCGCCGAGTCGATGGGCATCATCGCCGCCGAGACCATCGGCGACGCCGAGACCATGGAGCTCGACTACGTGATGATCCCGCGGGCCACGTACTGCCAGCCGCAGGTGGCCAGCTTCGGCTACACCGAGGCGCAGGCCCGCGACCTGGGCTACGACGTCAAGGTGGCCAAGTTCCCCTTCACGGCCAACGGCAAGGCCCACGGTCTGGGCGACACCGCCGGGTTCGTCAAGATCATCAGTGACAACACCCACGGCGAGCTGCTCGGCGCCCACCTGATCGGCCCCGAGGTCACCGAGCTGCTGCCCGAGCTCACGCTGGCCCAGCAGTGGGACCTGACCGTGCACGAGGTCGCGCGCAACGTGCACGCGCACCCGACGCTCGGCGAAGCGGTCAAGGAGGCGATCCACGGCCTCGCGGGCCACATGATCAACATGTGATCCCGTCGCGCGGATGCGCATCCCGGTGCTCGTCCATCGGGATGCATCCGGCCGGGTCAGACACAGACGTACGCCGGGTCAGACCCAGACGTACGCCGGGTCAGACCCAGACGTACAGGGCGACGCCCAGCAGCGCCACGGCCAGCGCCGAGGCCCAGCCGCGCAGCGTGTTCCACCGGGTCCAGCGCGGCGCGTACGCCTGCCAGGCCAGGTCACCCGCCTCCAGGGCGTTGTTCATCGGCACGTTGATCGCGGCCGTGACGGCGATCGAGCCCAGGAAGTAGACGACGGCCGCCGCGAACGCCAGCATCGCCGGCCCGCCGTCCCCGCCGATCAGCAGGAACACGCCGGCCAGCAGCGAGGCCACGGGCGCCAGCGTGAACGTCGACAGGAACCCCGGGTTCAGGATCTTCCTGTTCATGCTGCGCATGGCGGCCGCCGCGCCCTCCTTCCCCACGGACTCCCCCACGGCGTCCAGGCCGGGCATGACGGAGGTGGAGAAGGCGAAGAACACGCCCGCCATCAGCCCGTTCAGGACGAGGGCGAGCACCGAGGAGACGACCGCGAGTACGCTCACGTCCCTATGATCCCTTAAGTCGCGCTTGTCCAGAAACGGCGGAAGATCCGCGATTCTCATTGAACGTTCATGTATTCCTGAGATCTCTCTGAGACCGGGAGCACACCGTGGTGCCCGTGCCTCCAACGAACGCGCAAACACAGATCGGACGGCTCGGGGCCGTCACGGTACGCCTGGGGCTCTTCGGGCTGGTCGCGCTGGGCATCCTGGGCGCCGGCCTGGAGCTGGCCTTCGAACGCCACTGGCAGTCCTGGCAGCAGTTCGTCCCCTGGGTGGCGCTGCTGGCGCTCGGGGCCGCGCTCGTGCTGCTGGCCCTGGACGCCTCGCCCCTCACGCTCAAGGTCGTCCGCGGGATCGCACTGGTGGTGCTGCTCGCCTCCGCCTACGGCGTGTACGCGCACATCTCGGCCAACCATGACATGGGCGCCTTCGACCCGCGCCACGCCGACACCTGGCAGACCCTCTCGCCCCTCACCCAATGGTGGTACGCGCTGACCAAGTCCGTCGGCCCGGCCCCGCCGCTCGCGCCCGGCATGCTCGCCCAGAGCGCGCTCCTGCTGCTGCTGACCACGCTGGCCCCCGCCAGGGCCAGGGGGAACGCCTGATCACACCCCGCAGGCGGCCCGCACGTCGGCGATGACCCGTTCGGCGGCGGCCACCGTACGGGCGATCTCCTCCGGCGTGCCGCCGACGGAGGCGAGCAGCGCCTGGGCCCGCTCGCCGAAGCCGGCGGGCGCCGAGGGCAGCCGGTCGGCGGCGGCGACCATGCCCTTCTCGTTGATCAGCCAGGCGCCGTCGGCCGCGTGCAGGGCGTGGCAGGCGACGCCGATCGCGCGGAACAGCGCCCCGGCGGCGTACACCGGGTCGCGCCCGGCGGCGCCGTATGCGGCGATCGTCAGCGAGAAGCCGGCCTCCCACAACCCCTGGACCAGCGCCTCGCGCAGCGCGGGCGGGTACGCGGCTGTCTCGGCGCGCAGGGCCGCCAGCTCGCCGGACGGGTCGGCCAGCACCTTGCACAGCGCCACCTCGCCCGCGTAGGCGTGGGAGTAGAAGCCCAGGGGATGGCCCGGCTGGACGCCGATCTCGTACCGTCCGGCGCGGCAGTCCTGCCAGACGCGGCGCACCCGGTCGAGGTCGCGGTAGATCCAGTCCACCCGCCACCCCTCGACGGTGAGCCAGCCGCCGCCGTCCACCCACGGGCCCCAGCCGCCGGGCTCGGTCACCTCGGTCGGCTCGCCGGTCATCTCCCGGGCGAGGGCGCGCAGGTCGCCGACGGCGAGCGGCCCCCGGTAGTACAGGCCCAGATCGACGTCGGAGTCCGGCCGGTGCGTGCCGCGCGCCCGGCTGCCGCCGAGCGCGACCGCCACCACGCCGGGCACCTCGGCCAGCTTCGCCGCGATCTCCCGCAGCCGTTCGTCACGCATGCCGGTCCGCCATGCGTCCAACCTACCGAAGGCCCAAACCGCATATTTCAGAACCACTCCGGCATTTTCCGCGTCACACTCAAGCACAGCCCGGTGTGTGATCCATAAGACTGGAGAGACCGAAGTGGCGTCAGGTCGCAAACTCGTAGCCATGGCCGTGATGACGGCCGCCGCGCTCACCACAGGAGGGGCCGTGGCCCGGGGCGAGGCCCGCCCGGCCGCCGCCGCCGTTCAGGAGCCGGCCCCCGTGACCACCACGGCTCTGACCACCACCCCCGCCGCCGTCGCCGAGCCCGCCTGCATGCGGGTCAAGGGCGCCGAGGTGTGCGTGGGCCCGGACGGCAGCGACCGGCCCGGCATCTGGGTCGAGGACACCCGCAACGACAAGCTGCACGCCGCCGTCGAATACCACCTGAACGAGTACCTGGGCACCAAGTACGTCATCCACAACCTGGCCGGCAAGGGCGAGATCCGGGGCAACCGCGAGATCGGCAGGACCGTGACGTTCAGGGCCGCCGTGTACGAGGGCAACCACCGCGTCCGGGTGGGCCGCTGGAAGACCGTCCGCAACCTCACCAAATACCCGGTCAAGCGCGACACCGGCGTCACCCCGGCCGCCGCTCGGGGCCGGTCGAAGCTGTGCTCGTACACCAAGGGCGGGGCCAGCGTGTGCTTCCACGAGCGCGACACGTACGTCTTCGCCTGCGACACCAGGGCCGACGAGTACCAGGCACGCGCCGAGTACTTCGTGGCCGGCGACCCGACCGCCCGCTACGAGATCCACCAGCTCGCCGGCCTCAACACCTGCGGCAAGGCCGAGCACGGCGACCAGTCGATCAGCATGTACCGCGCGTCGGTCTACAACGGCTCCCACCGGGTCGCGACGCGGCAGTACAAATACAACTAGCTTGCAAGCGGCCCCGCAAGCCGGTTGAAATCGGGCCAATGCACTGTGTGGTCATCCCAGAGAGGAAGGAACCCCTCGATGACCGCCTCCCGTACCGCCGCCGTCCTGACCGGTGTCGCCGCCGCAGCCCTGGTCGCGCTCGCCTCCTCCCCCGCCCAGGCCGCCTCGGCCGCACCCTGGGGTCCCTACTACGCCCCCGGGCACGCCGCCAAGGCGACCGGCACGCTGAGCGCGACCGGCGAGGACCACGCCGACCTGCCGACCGCCGACGTGGTGCGGATCTCCGGCAAGCTGACCGACTCGACCCGCAAGGACTCCGCCTGCGGCTGGGCGGTGTTCCGCATCACCTACCGCGACGGGAGCAACCTGCCCAACAAGGAGCGCGGCATCCGCAACTGCTCCTCCAGCTCCGCCAAGCGGTTCTCCTTCGAGTACCACGACGTCTACCAGGTCGAGCTGAAGGTCTGCGCCGAGGGCAAGGGCTCCAAGCCGTCCCTGAACTGCCTGTACGCCGGCACCTGGAAGACCCTCTACCTGTCGAAGTCCGCCAGCGGGTGGGTGCGCGGGATCATCGCCGGGTGCACCCGCACGCCGAACGAGCGGCCGTCGTCGGAGCGCTGGCAGATGGCCAGCAGCTT
>NZ_JBEZGC010000031.1:0-69050 GCF_040649795.1 Nonomuraea sp. NPDC048881 | reverse complement strand
GAGGCGCCGGGCTCCAGCAGCACGCCGACGGCCTCGTCCGCGCGTACTCCGGCTTGGAGCAGCCAGTGCGCGATGCGGTTGGCGGAGGACTCCAGCTCGGCATAGGACAGGCTGCGATCCGCACCCACCACTGCGGGCGCGTCCGGAGTGGTGTCCACCCACTGTTCGATCAGGTGGTGCACGGCCTGGCCGGGCGCCTCCATGGGCGCGGGACCGGCCAGGACGGGCCCGGTCACGGGCTCCAGCGGCACCGCGCCGACCGGCGCGTCCAGGTCGGACAACATCCCGTCCAGCAGGGTGAGGTACCAGTCCACCAGCCTGCGGACGGTCGCCTCGTCGAACAGGTCCGTGCGGAATTCGAGCACGCCGTCGAACCCGTCCCCGCGATCCTCCAGCGTCAGGTTGAGGTCGAACTTGGCCGTCGGCGACGTCAGCCGCTCGGCCACGACCTCGACCCCGGGCAGGCTCATCGGGGTGACGCTGTCGTACACGTTCAGCATCACCTGGAACAGCGGGGTGACCGACAGGTTCCGCTCCGGCTGCAACCGCTCCACGATCCGCTCGAACGGCGTGCGGCTGTGGGCGAAGGCGTCCAGAGCGGTCGTGCGGGCCCGGGTCAGCAGCTTGCGCCCGGTGGGGTCGCCGCCGACGTCGGTACGCAGCACCAGGGTGTTGAGGAAGCAGCCCACCACGCCCTCGGTGTCGGGATGGTCCCGCCCGGCGTGCGGAACGCCCACCGCGATGTCGTCGCTGCCGGCCAACCGGCCCAGCAGCGCCTGCAACCCGGCCAGGAAGACCATGAACGGCGTCGCCCCGGCGGTGGCCCGCACCTTGGCCGCCAGCTCCCCGTGCACCTCGAAGCCGACCGTGCGCCCGCTCCAGGCCGGCACGGCGGGACGGGGCCGGTCGGTGGGCAGGTCGAGCACCGGGGCCAGCCCGGTCAGCCGCCGCGTCCACCAGTCCAGGTCGCTCTCGCCGGCCGTCTCGTGCGCGTTCTGGCCGGCCTCCCAGGCGGCGACGTCGGCGTACTGCAGGGCCGGGGGCTCCGGCCGGGGGCCGGCGCCGAGCCGGGCCGCGTACAGCGCCGACAGGTCGCGCAGCAGCACCTGCTCCGACCAGGCGTCGGTCACGATGTGGTGCAGGACCAGCACGAGCACGTGGTCGTCGGCGCCGAGCCGGAACACGGTGGCCCGCATGGGCGGCTCGGCGTCCAGCCGGAAGGGCCGCCACGCCTCGGCCCGCAGCTCCCGCTCCAGCGACTCGGGGGTCACCTCCACCACGCTGACGGGCACGCCGGCGGCCGGCCGCACCCGCCGGCCCTCGACGACGCCGCGCAGCACCCAGTGCCGCTCAGCGACGTCGGCCAGCGCGCCGGCGAGGGCGTCGAGGTCCACCGGCCCGCGCAGCCGCAGCGCCTGCGGCACGTTGTAGGCGGGGGAGTCCGGCTCCAGCTGGGCCAGGAACCACAGCCGCTCCTGGAGCGGGGACAGCGGCATGTCCGCGGCCGACAGTGCCGGGATGCCCGCCGGAGCGGCTTCCTCAAGGGTCTCGGCCGCGGCCCGCGCCGCCGCGAGCCGGGAACGGAGCAGGTCGGCGACCCGGTCCCGCTGCACCTCGGTCATGCCTCCACCCCGTCCGTCAGGTCGGCGAGCAGCAGCTCTTCCAGGCCGGCGGCGAAGTCGGCGAGCACCGGACGGTCGAAGAGCAGCCGCACCGGCACGGCGAGCCGCAGGACCTCGCGGAGCCGTCCGGCCACGCGGGTGGCGGCGAAGGAGCTGCCGCCCAGGGCGAAGAAGTCGTCGTCGGCCCAGACGGCCGGACGGCCGAGCACCGCCGCCCAGATCGAGGCGACCATGATCTCGGCGTCGGAGGCGGGCGCGACCCGTTCGGCCTGCGGGCCGTCACCGGGCTCGGGCAGGGCGTCCCGGTCCACCTTGCCGCTGGACAGGGTGGGCAGCGCGGCCAGCGCCACCCACCGCCGCGGCACCATGTGGTCGGGCAGCCGTGCGCGCAGATGTCGCTCCACCGCCGCCGGGTCGGCCGTCTCGGGCGTGACGTAGCCGACCAGGTGGGCTTGGGCGCCCGTGCCGGACACGATCACCGCGCCCTGGGCCACCTCGCGCAGCACGGCCTCGACCTCGCCCAGCTCGATGCGGTAGCCGCGGACCTTCACCTGGTGGTCGCGGCGACCGTGGAACTCCAGCGTCCCGTCGGGCCGCCAGTGCGCGAGGTCCCCCGTCCGGTAACACCTGCCGCCGGGGACGAAGGGATCCTCCACGAATCCGGACAGGCCCGGACGGTTCCGGTATCCCCGGGCCACGCCCGCGCCGCCCAGCAGCAGTTCGCCCACCGCGCCCGGCGGCAGCAGCCGCAGCCGCGAGTCGACGACGTAGGCCCGCTCGCCGGGCATCGGCGAGCCGATCGGCACCGGGCCGGGCTCGCCGGCGGACACGCGGTGCATGGTCGAGGTGACGGTGGCCTCGGTGGGGCCGTAGGCGTTCCACAACTCGCCGGCCCGCGCCAGGATCTCCGCGGCCAGGCCCGGGTCCAGCGCCTCGCCGCCGGTGACCGCGCGCAGCTTCGCGTCGCCCGTCCAGCCGGCCTCGATCAGCATCCGGTACGCCGTCGGCACCAGGTCGAGCACCGTGGCCTTGGCGGCCGCCTCGGCCAGCGCGTGACCGTCCCTGGCGGTCGCCCTGTCCACCACCACGCTGGTCCCGCCGCGGGTCAGGACCGTCCACAGTTCGGAGGCCGCCGCGTCGAACGTCAGCGGCGCCACGGCCGGCTGCACGTCGTCCGGGCCCAGGCGCAGCGCGGCCGCCGTGCCCGCCACCAGGGCGGCCAGGTTCGCGTGGGTGACCTCGACGCCCTTGGGCGTGCCGGTCGAGCCGGAGGTGTACATCACGTACGCCAGGTCGCCGGGCCGGACCTCGGGCAGCTCGGCGCGGCCGTCGAGTTCCAGCCGGTCGAGTTCCAGCCGGTCGAGGTCCAGGACGTCGAGCTTCAGCCGGTCGAGGTCCAGGGCGTCGAGCCCCGGCACGCCGCCCCTGGCGAGCACGACGCGGGCCCCGGCGTCCTCGGCCAGCAGGCGCAGCCGCTCGGCCGGGTGCTCGGGATCCATCGGCAGGTAGGCCGCGCCCGCCCGCCACACCGCCAGCAGGACGGCGGGCATCAGATGGTCGCGCGGCAGGCAGACGCCGACGACGTCCCCGGGCGCCACGCCGTGCTCCAGCAGCGTCGCCGCCGCCCGGTCGGCCCAGTCGTTCAGGTCGGCGAAGCTCAGCGACGTGCCGTCGGGGCCGGCCACGGCCGTTCCCGTGGTGTGGGCCGCGATCGACCGCGGCACGGTCGGCAGCGGTCGCGGCAGGTCCGGCCCGGCGGCCAGCGCCAGCAGCGCGGCCCGCTCGTCCGGGGTGACGAGCTCCAGTTCGCGGCCGGGGTCCGTCATGGCGTGCCGCAGCAACGCGATCAGGCGGTCCACGTACGCCTCGGCGCGGTCCCGGCCGAGCAGGGCGGTGGCGTACTCCAGGTGCAGCTCGCCGCCGGACGCCGTGCGGTTGACCAGCACGCTGAGCTCGTGGCCGGCGGCTCCCGAGCCGAGCTCGGTGAGCAGTTCCAGGCCATCCACGCGCACGGGGACCTCGCTGTGCTGCATGGCCAGCAGCACGGCGGCGCGGGGCAGCTCGGCGGGCGGGATCTCCTGGTGGATCAGCGCCCGCGTGGTGGCGTCCGCGGCCTGGCGCACCAGGTCGCGGAAGGTCGCGGCGTCACCGGTCCGCAGCCGTACCGGCACGGTGTCGACCAGCGGGCCGACGACCCCGGCGAGCTCGGCGCCCGCGCGGCGCGCCGCGACCGCACCGATCAGCGTGTCCGGTTCAGCGCCGGCCAGGGCGAGCCCGGCCAGGTAGACCGCGAACGGGGTCGCGCCGCACCGCCTGGCCAGGGCGGACACGCCGGCCACGAACTCCTCCGGCAGCGGCCTGGTCACCCGCGCCGCCGTCAGGTCGGCGGGCGCCGGAGGCGTCACCGGCGCGCCCGACAGCTCCCGCTGCCAGAACTCGCGCAGCCGCGGCAGCTCCGGATGCCCTTCCTGCTCGCGCACGGCCACGTCGCCGACCTGGACGGCGGGCCCGGCCACCGGCCGTCCGGCCAGCCCGGCGGCCAGCTCGTCCATCAGGATGCCGACCGAGCCGCCGTCGAAGGCGAGGTGATCGGTCACGACCACGAGCTCGGCCGCCGCCTCGCCGGTCCAGCACAGCTCGGCCCGGACCAGCGGCACCTCGTCCGCGACGTCGAACACGTACGCGCCCGCGCGCCTGGCCACCCGCTCCGGGTCGGCTTCGGGGCCGTGCTCGGCGAACGGCGCCGGAACCGGCGGATGCGTCACGGCGTACGGCACGCCGTCCTCGCCCACGGCGACGGTGCTGCGCAGCACCTCGTGCCGGGCCACGACGGCGTCCAGCGCCGCCCGCAGCGGCGCCGCGTCCCGCAGGCCGCTCACCCGCAGCCGGACCGACACGGTGGTGACCGGCTTGCCCGGATGGAGCTGCCGCAGGGTCCAGAACTCGCGCTGCATGCCGGTCAGCGGGTACGTGCTCCGGCCGCCGTCCCGCCGCACCGGCTCCTGGACGGTCTCGCGCAGCCGGGACGCCAGCCCGGCCGCCGTGGGCTCGGTCAGGAACGCCGCCGGCGGCACGGTGTGCCCCAGCCGGCGCGACAGCTCGTTCACCACCCTCACCGCGGCCAGGGAGTGCCCGCCCAGGTCGGCGAAACGGTCCAGCACGCCGATCCCGTCGAGGCCGAGCACCTCGGCGATGACGTCGGCCACCAGGCGCTCGTCGTCGGTCCTCGGCGCGACCGGCGCGGCGGCGACCAGCCGCGTGGAGCCGAGCCTGGGCAGGGCGGCGCGGTCCACCTTGCCGGTGGGGGCCAGCGGCAGGCTCTCGCTGATCCCGATCCGGGCCGGGACCAGGTGGCCGGGCAGCCGGTCGCCCAGCCACTCGCGCAGCTCGGGCTCGCTCACCCCGGTCGCGGCGACATGGCCGACCAGGTGGGCGGCCCCGTCGTCGCCGGTCTGCGTGAGCACCACGGCCCGCCGTACCGCGGGGTGGCCGCCCAGCACGGCCTCCACCTCGCCGAGCTCGACCCGGATGCCGCGGATCTTGACCTGGTCGTCGGCCCGGCCCGCGTAGCGCAGCTCGCCGTCCACCCGGCGGACCAGGTCGCCGCTGCGGTAGACGCGGCCGCCGTCCGGGCCGGAGCCGAACGCGGGGGAGTCCACCCCCAGGTATCCGCGGGCCACCACGGGGCCGCCGATCCACAACTCGCCCAGCTCGCCGTCCCGGACGGGCAGGCCCTGCGCGTCGCGCACCGACAGCACGGCGCCGGCCAGCGGCTCGCCGAGCGGCGGCTCGCCGTCGAAGTCGCGTCCCGCCTCGAAGAAGGTGCAGGCGGTGCTGCACTCCGTCGGGCCGTACATGTTGAGGACGCGCCGGACGTTCGGGTTGGCGTAGATCTGGCGGATCAGCGCGGCGGTCAGCGGCTCGCCGCCCGACACCACCGTCCGCACCCCGGCCGGCAGCGGGTCGCGCAGCAGCACCGACAGCGCGGACGGGACGCCGAACACGGTCGTCACCTCGTCGCGGGCGGGCAGGGACGGCAGCGCCAGCAGGTTCTCCGCCATGATCACCGTGCCGCCGGCGACGAGCGGGACGAACAGCAGCATGATCGAGGCGTCGAAGCAGATCGACGCGCTGGCCAGCATGCCGCCCAGCTCCTCGGCGGTGTACGCCGACGCGCCCCAGGCCAGGAAGTTCATGGTGTTGCGGTGCTCCACAACCACGCCCTTGGGGGTCCCGGTGGAGCCGGAGGTGTAGATCACGTACGCGGCGTCGGCGGCGTCTCCCGCGACGCCGGGCGCGTCCTCGCGCGGCGCGACGTCGTCGACGTGGACGACCTCCGCCCCGGTGAGGGCGGCCGTCGCGGCCTGCGCGGTCGCGGAGAGC
This sequence comes from Nonomuraea sp. NPDC048881, assembly GCF_040649795.1. Classification (NCBI taxonomy): domain Bacteria; kingdom Bacillati; phylum Actinomycetota; class Actinomycetes; order Streptosporangiales; family Streptosporangiaceae; genus Nonomuraea; species Nonomuraea sp. NPDC048881. The sequence continues at coordinate 63,045 of NZ_JBEZGC010000031.1, read as the reverse complement.
ACGGCGGTGACCTCGGCGTTCGCGGCCATGAACCGTAAGCGCTCGGCGGGGTAGGCGGGGTCGAGCGGAACGTAGGCCGCGCCCGCATTCCACGCGCCGAGTAGCGCCGGGAGCAGCCATTCGCCCTGTTCCAGGCAGACGCCGACGTGGTGGCCGCGTCCGATGCCGCGGTCGAGCAGCGTGTGGGCGATGCCGTTGGCCCTGCGGTCCAGCTCGGCGTAGGTGAGGCGGGTGGTGCCGGCTATGACGGCGATGCTGTCAGGACTTTTCCTGGCTTGGATGGATATGGCCTCGTGAACGCGTGTGCCGGCCCCCGGGCCTTTCACGTCGTCGGTCATGGTGTCTCCCCGTAAAACCCACCGCGATTGGCGGCAAATATGTACAAATTGCGCGATGAAGCATAATCCGCATGATCGCTTTGTCGAGGGCCTTCCGGGGCGGAGTTGGCCGTCAGCGTGAATGACGTCGCGTAAGGGTTTCCGGTCAAACTCCGGGGGATTCTGTGACCCTGTGTAGTGGCTGATCTCCGGGTGGCGAATTCGTGATCCCGGCCGGCGGAAGAACGTCCGTTCCGTGGGGGTGGCGTTCCCTGTTTTGGGCCTGCCGATGGTCTCCGTCCTGTGCTGGTGCGGGTGTGCTGGCGTGGTGGAGGTGCGGCGCGGATGAGGGCCTCGGGTGCCGAGCCTCCTCAGGAAGGGCACCAGGGCTGGGGCCTCCGAGGGGTTCATGGCGGCTCGGGTACGACCGGGCCGGTGGTCGGCGCGAACGAGGTCGGACATTTGGCGGAGGAAACCTGCGGCGCAGTGTCGCGGCTGCGTGGCGGTGCGAGGGTGTCGCCGGCAGAGCGGGCGGGCGGCATGGCCGGGTGGCGCGGCAAGGTGAGGCAGCGGGGTGCCCGGTCGGTGGCGCGGTGGCGTTGCGGTCACGCGGTACGGCGGGCCTGGGACGTCGGGCGGCGCGGTACGGGTGAGGGGTGCGTGGTCGGGTGGCAGGCAAGGGGTGGGCAGTGCAGCAGGAGGGCGCGGGAGGGAGAGGCGGCGAGGCGTGTGGTTGGGCGGCGCGGTGCGGCCCGACGGCGATCGAGCGGTACGGCGGGGCGGGGACGTCGGCCACGCCGTCTCGCTCGTCGCTGTCCGGGCTGGCAGGGCAGCCTTGTTCATCGTCGTCCGAGCCGGCAGTGCGGCCTTGCTCATCCCCGATCGGCGCGGCCCGGGGGGGTTGTCGTCCGAGTCGGCCCGGGCCGCCCTGGTGTTGTCGGCCGGGGCGGCCTGTTCGTCGCCGTCCGAGCGTGTCGGATGGAGGGGCGGTCGCTCTGCCGGGAACTGGTGGAGGTGTGTCTGGTTGGCGTGCATTTGCTGCCCCTACTCTCGCCGCGCCTGGTCTGGCTGCCCTGGCCACGCACACCTTCGGCCCGCCGGGCGGCCTGGAGGCATGGAAAGGAGGTCCCCGGCTCCCGAGCTCCCAGCTTCCGGGCCCTAGCTTCCCGCTCCCTGGTCCCCGCTCCCTGGTTCCCGGCCCCGGCTCCTGGCCGTTCGCTCCTGGCTGTCCGCTCTGGGCGCGTCCGCTCCCGGTCTGCCCGCTCCTGGGCCGCCCGGACTCCCCGTGTCGCCCGGACTCCCGTGCCGCTCCGACTCCCCGTACTCCCCGGACTTCCAGGCCCTCGCCACCGGACCACCGGGCCATTGGGCCTCCGGGCCGCTGGGCCGCCGTGGGTGGGGGGCGAGACGCTCGGGTGGGGTGGTGGTCTCAATTAATTGGGCGCTGTTGTCGTTCGGGAATTAGGACTCGTTGTTGAGGAATTCGCCGAAGGGGGCTCTGGGGGACGCGGAACTGGGCTGATCGGCATCCCCTGGGTACTGCCATGTTGCGGTTCGAGGGCACGAGGCACAAATGGTCCTTGGAGAATTCTCACAATTGGTTACGACAACAGGCGCGTTCTTCGTTAGAGATCGCCTCGGCGCCATGCATCGATCTCTGTCAGCCGTGGGCTGAGACCGGATGCGCGGTCGGGCGTCCGCAGGCGGGCCAGCAGGAGCGCGGAGCTCAGAAGCCGGCCACGCCGATCCCGACGACGGCGGTCAGGCCGCCCGCTCCGACGGCGACCCCGCCTCCGAGCGCGCCCAGTAAGCTGGCGGCCTGGCCGCTCTGCCCGTGCAGGGCGTCGGCCCTGACGCGGCCGGCACCTCAAGCGGGGCTCGCCGTTCCCGCTCGGGGCCGTTCGCCACGTGACGTGCTTCGCCTCGTGAACGTCGGTCAGAACGTGGCGATCGGGTTGACCGGGCTGCCGGACGTGCCGGCGAAGCGGACCGGCGCGACCGCGAGGTGGAAGTTCCACTGGCCGAGCTCGGCGGCCGTGGCCCAGCACGCCTCCAGGTCGCAGTTGTCGACCAGCCACAGCCCCATGGCCACGAGGCCGACGGCGTGCACCGGCATCAGCACGTCCTCGTACCCCGACGGCTGAACGTCCTGGGGGGTGTCGGCGGCGATCAACGCGACCTGCCGTTCGTGCAGCCACGGCAGGCAGGACGCGTGCCAGCCGGCCTGCCGGAAACCGCCCGGCTCACCGGCCTCGCGGCGGGCGCGGCCGTAACCGGTGCGCAGCAGCACGGCGTCACCGGGCCGCACCCGCACGCCCTGGCGCCGCTCGGCCTCCTCCAGGTCGCCGGGGACGACGCCCTCCCCCGGTTCCAGCCACGGCACGCCGCGCGCGCCGGCGACGTCGAGCAGCACACCACGCGTGACGATCCCGTTCGCCGCCGCCGTGACGGCCGCCCACGACGAGCCCGTCTCGGCGTCGACCAGCGAGTGGGGCCGCCCGTTGTACATGGTGCCGTCCCAGAAGATGTGGCACGGCGAGTCGAGGTGGGTGAGGCTGTTGCCGTGGAAGGTGAGGCCGAGCCGCTCGGAGGAGAACCCCCAGCGCCGGTCCTTGTGGAAGGCGGCCGGCAAGTTCTCGGCGCCCGGCATGTCGGCGCTGCGCGGGCAGGCCGTCGTCGACCGCTCCATGTCCTTGGGTACGGCGACCTCCCACGCGCACGACACGCTTCTGCCGTGGCGCACCGCCCGCGCCGCGGCCAGCCGGACGTCGTCGGTGATGTGGTTGAGGGTGCCGAGCTCGTCGTCGTCGCCCCAGCGGCCCCAGTTCGACAGCGTGTCGAAGTATCCGAGCACGTCGTCCTGCGTGGGCATCGGTCGGCCTGCCGTCATCGCGCTATCGGCTCCTCGGGTCCACGCGGCCCGAGGCGCCGGAGGCGGGGTGTCCCGCCTTCTCCTTCGGCCTGCCAAGGGCCCGCTGACCCGGGATGCTACTGGATCATCCACGGACGCGCGCCACCGGCGGCGTGTCGGCGGCGATCCTGATGCACGCGATGGGCAACGTCACCGCCGCCTATATCCCGGACTACGACAACCCCGTCGCCTCGTTGACATCCGCTGTGTTCACCGTCGTGGCCGCCGTGGGCATCCTGTGCCTCGGATCATGCCGAGCCGCCGGAACGCGGCCGGCCGGCAAGGGCCTGGCCACCAGAGAGGTTGAGGGCGAGCGTTTACTGGCGCTGGGCTCGACGGATTGGTCACCTTCATGTAGGCGGTCGCCTGCAGTTCCCGAGCGGCCCAGGCGTGGGTCACCCGGCGTGGGTGCCCACGGCGATCACGGCGTCGGCGAGGGCGGCGGCGTAGGCGTCGGTGAGCTTGCCGGGGGCGAACAGCAGCGCGTACCACATCGGCCCGAAGACCAGATCGATGAGCAGATCGTCATCGGGGTGGGCGAGCTGCCCGCGTTCGCGCGCGCGGGTGAGGATCTGGCGGACCGCCTGGCGGCGCGCCGCGATCAGCTCGCTGCTCACGCGCTGGGCGAAGGCGGGATCCTGCAACGCCTCGGCGGCCAGGGCCTGGTTGAGTGCGCCGGGCACCCCGCGCTGCCCGGCGAAGGTGGCCTCCAGCAGGGCCAGCAGGTCCTCCCGCAGGTCGCCGGTGTCGGGGGTGGGCAGCCGGGTGCGGGCGTAGACCGCCAGCACGTCCAGGATCACCTCGCCCTTGCTCGGGTAACGGCGGTAGACCGCCTGTTTGGACACGCCGCTGCGGGCGGCGATGCCTTCCATGCTCACCCCCCGGTAGCCCTGCTCGGTGATGAGGCTCAGGGCGGCCTGGCGGATGGCGTCGTCGACGGCGGGGTCGCGGGGTCGTCCGGTCATGGACTGCACTCTACTTGACATACGCAACGGTCCGTATTTAAATCTCATACGCAACGGTCCGTATTGAAAGGAGGGGGCATGCGCCCCCGTTCCTCCACCCCTGCACTGCTCACGCTGGCGTTGGGCTACTTCGCGCTGGGGACCGCCTCACTGGCGGTCGTCGGCCTCAGTGGCCCGATCGCTGCCGACCTGAAGGTGCCCGCCGCCACCGTCGGCACCCTGGTCACCGTTTTCGCGCTGGTGTTCGCCCTGGCCGCCCCCGTCGCCGCGATCGCGCTGGGCCGCCTGGACCGCCGCACCGTGCTGCTGGTGGGCCTGGCGCTGATGACGCTGGGCGGCGCCGCCGGCGCGATGGCGCCCGACTTCACCGCCCTGGCCGCCGCGCGGGTGGCCGCTGGGCTGGGCGCGGCCATCTTCGGACCGGCCGCCTCGGCCACCGGCTCGATGATCGTGCCCGCCGAGCAGCGGCCCCGCGCGCTGGCGGTGGTGTTCGGCGGGATGACCGCCGCCACCGTGCTGGGCGTGCCGCTGGCCTCGGCCGCGGGCACCGCGATCGGCTGGCGCGCCACCATGGCCGCCGTGGTCGCTCTGACCCTGGTGGCGGGCGCGCTGCTGGCGGTGCTGCTGCCACCGGTGGCACCGGGCCCGGCCCCCACCTCCCGCGCCTTCGCCGCCGCGCTGCGAACCCGGGGCGCCACACTGATGATCGCCACCACACTGCTGGTGCTGACCGCCCAATTCACCGTCTACGGCGTCGCCGGGGCCTACCTGGCCGCCCGGTTCGGCGCGGGCCCGGGGCTGGTGTCGCTGACGCTGCTCGTGTTCGGCGCGCTGGGCATGGTCGGCAACGCCGCCGGTTCCCGCGTCTACGCCCGCCTGGGCGGCGGCCGCACCATCGCCGTCGCGCTGGCCGGGCTGACCCTGGCCTTTCTGGCCCTCGCCGGTGCACCCGCCGTACCGGCGGCCGGGGTCGCGGTGTTCGCCTTCTGGGCCGTCTTCAACACCTTGTTCATGGCCCCGCAACAGGCCCGCCTGGTGGAGCTGCTGCCCGAGCAGCGTGGGGTCCTGCTGGCTCTCAACGCCTCGGCCCTGTACTCGGGCATGAGCCTGGGCAGCCTGCTGGGCGCCAATCTGCTGCCCGCCCTGGGCGGCCACTGGCTCCCGGCACTGGCGCTACTGCCGCTGGCCGCGGCCGTCACCGCCCACGCCGCCTCCACCCGTCCGCGCCCGACCCGCCCGGCCACTCCGGTCTCCGCGTCCACTCCGGCCCACTGCTGACCTGCTCTTCCTTTCCGATCCTCCTTTTGTTCGTCACCTCAACCTCACAGGAGAACGCCATGTCCCAGCCCGCCGCCCAGCTCGTGCGCGACTACTTCGAGCAGATCTGGAACCAGGGCCGCACCCAGCTGGCCGACCGGTTCCTGGCCGCGGACCTGATCCAGCACAACCCCAATCTGCCCGACGGCCGCCAGGCGCTGACCGAGTTCATCGACGGGATGCGCGCCCAGCTTCCCGACGCCCGCTTCGAGATCCGCCGCATGGCCGTCGACGGCGACCTGGTGTTCACCCACAGCCTGTTCACCGCCCAGCCCGGCCACTCCGGCATCGCGGTGGTGGACATCTTCCGCATCACCGACGGCCTGATCGCCGAACACTGGGACCTGCGCGAGGACGTCCCCGCCACCACCGTCAGCGGCCACCCGATCGTCTGACCCGCCCAGCACCGAACGTTGAGGTCAACTTCCGTGACCACCCCCACCACCCGCCCACTGCGGGACCAGACCATTTTGATCACCGGCGCAACCGACGGCCTGGGCCGCGCTGTGGCCCACCGCCTGGCCGCCCAGGGCGCCACGCTGATCCTGCACGGCCGCAACCCGGCCAAGGGCCGGCAACTGCTGACCGACCTACGCGACCAGACCGGCAACGACCGACTCACCTTCGAACTGGCCGACTTCGCCCACCTGGACCAGATCCACGCCCTGGCCGACCGCCTGGCCACGCACGACCGCCTGGACGTGCTCGTCAACAACGCCGGCATCGGCGTGGAGACCGCCCCCCAACGCAGCGCCGACGGCCTGGAGCTGACCTTCCAGGTCGACTACCTGGCCACCTACATGCTCAGCAGCCTGCTCACCCCGCTCCTGGCCCGCACCGCCGCCCGCTCAGCCACTACCGGCGCCGGCCCGGCGCGGATCGTCAACGTCGCCTCCGCCGGACAGGCGCCCCTGGACTTCGACGACGTGCTGCTGGAACGCCACTGGGACGGGGTGCAGGCTTACTGCCAGGCCAAACTCGCCCAGATCATGCTCACCCTCGACCACGCCGAACTCCTGCGCGACCACGGCGCCACCGTCAATGCCCTGCACCCCGCCTCCTACATGCCCACCAAGATCGTCACCCACCTGTTCACCGTGCAGAGCACCCTGGACGAAGGCGTCACCCACACCGCCCGCCTGATCACCGACCCCGCCCTGGACAAGGTCACCGGCACCTACTTCAACCGCTCCCGCCCCGCCCGCGCCCACCACCAGGTATACGACACCGACGCCCGCGCCCGCCTACGGGAGATCAGCCAACAACTCACCGGCGTGCCCTTCCCAACTGCACCTCTCCCAGCCGCCTGATCCGCAACGCCACACCACCACCACCCGGAACACGACCGTCACTACCGCACGGCGAGGTCGTCGGTCTCCTCCGGCAGTACTGCGGCGAAACGTGGCACCATGCCGTCGCCTCGCGGGGACTCGCCGTTCCACGTGGCCAGAGGAGCGACCCCGACGGCATCGTGTCGTGCGCTCAGCATGGCCTTGTACAGGTGACCGCCGAACAGATGTGTCGTATGGGGCCGAAGGCCATGGTGTTGGATCGCCTCGGAGACCTTCCGATGAAGGCGGCTCCGTGGCGCACGGCGCGTGCCCCGATCCCCGGCAGTCCCACGTCCGACAGCGCATGGAGCCCGTCACCAGTGTCAACGCATCGGTAGGTCGGCAAGAGCTCGTGCACCGAGGGAAAGCAAGGGGAGGATCGCGGTGCGGTCCCGGGGAGGCGGCCTTGGCGGAGCACCTCCACCACCCCCTGGCACCGCCCGTCATGAAGCCTGCACAGCCATCTCATCGCCTGGGTCGCCGAGAACTCCCGCTGCCAGGCAAGACGGTGCCCCTGTAGGGATGGGAGGCTTGAATCGTGCGTACCTGGTTCGAGCCCGAAGAGGCCGAGGAGTTCGAGGCCGCTAAGGACCTGCTGATCCGGCGGTGTGTCACCTGGGCGGAGGAGCACGGGCATCCGGTCGACGACCTGCTGCTCTCCGCCGCCGTCGACGCGCGGCACGAGAGCCGTGACGGCCGGCTGGCGTACTGGGACGGTGCGAGCATCAGGTTCTTCCTGCTGCGATACGTGCCGTACAAGGTGACGGCCGTGCGGGAGGAGCTCGACCTCGCTCCGGAGGTGCTCCGCACGTACCTGCGCTATCTCGACGTCACCGGCCTTCGCGACCCGCGCGGCGCCACGTTCGCGGATGCGCAGGAGATCATCGCCGACGCGCGGGCGGAGTACGCGGCCGCGCTTGACGATCCTACGCTGCGGGGGGTGGCGACGTTCTGGGCGCACACGGCTCTCGGCCAGGGCGTCGATCTCACCGTTCCGGGGGCATTCGAGCGGTTCAAGCGCGATCTCGACGCCGGTCGCGTTCCGTACGACGAGCAGGTGCTCGACAAGATCCTGCAGAACCGCCTCGTGAACGGCGGCATCGGTGAGGAACGCGCCTTCCCCCAGCTGCCTGTGTACCTGCCCCCCGCGTCCGAGCTGATGGAGGCCGCCGCGCGCAGTCAGACCGTCCAGCGTCTCATCACCCTGGCCGATTGGGTGGGCAAGGACGGCCGGGCCCTCACCGACGCGGGCAACCTCCGCATCGCCGACGCTCTTGAGGTGTCGACTCTGCTGGGTACCGGCGAGGACCGGCTGCGCGTCCACAGCGCCGCCGATCTGCCGCAACTCAACCTGCTGCTCGCCTGGGCCAAGAAGATGCGCCTGACCCGCACCAGCAAGGGCCGGCTCCTCCGCGTGGCCAAGGCCGCACCCTTGCTGGGCGACCCGGAGGCGCTGTGGCGGCGCGCGTTCGAGGTGCTGCCGGAGCTGGGCCGGGTGGTCACCGTGCCCGTCGCGACGTGGCGATCCCAGCCTGTCCTGGCCGAGATCTTCGACGAGATCCTGCCGGACGTGCTCAACTCCATGTACGGGCTGGACGAGATGCCGGTGGTCCGGCTCGAAGAGACGGTGTGGCTGGCCTGCCAGGAGTACTTCGATCTCGACCAGGAGGAAGAGCGCCTGCGCGATCTCTGGCGCCGCGAGGCCGACCGGGACCTGAGGCGCATGTTCGAGGTCCTGTCCGACCTCGGGGCCGTGGAGCTCACCCGCGGCCCCGCCGACCCTCTTTACGCGAGCGACCTCGACCACGACGACCAGCCCCTGCCGCCGGACGCGGTCGAACGCCTGCGTGCCGCCCTCGCCGAGCCCGACCTCCCGCTGGTCCACCTCACCCCGCTCGGCGTGCGCGGCGTCCGCGACCGCCTCCTCGCCGAGGGCCGCGACGCGCCCCTCGTCGGCGAACTGGCCACCGCTCCACCTGCCGAGCTGCTCGGGGTGCTCGCCCAGCACTATCCGCCGGAGGACGCCGTCGCGGAGCTCCAGGGATGGCTGGCCCGCCCGGGGCAGGACCTCGAGATGTTGCTGCAGGCCGTGCGGGACTGCCCGTTCCGTACGCGGGTGGGGGCCATGCTGCGCGTTCTGGCCGACGTCCTTCCCGAAGGGCGGCTTTTCCATGACCTACGTCACGACCCGGTCCTCGGGCCCGCCGTGTGGACGCAGCTCATCGATGCCGGGAAGATGCAGCCTGGGGCGCTGAGTGAGCGAGAGAACCTGCTGATGGGTGCGGAGAATTTCCTGTCAGTGCTGGAGCTCGCGGGGCCTGAGGGGCTTGTGGAGCAGCTCAAGAGGATGGGGGGCGGGGACGCGTACGAGTTCGTGGAGGCGGTCCTGGCGTCGGGGCACCCCGATGTCGTGGGATTGCGGGAGCTGCGCGAGCTGGTGGCCGAGCCGCTCCGCAAGACCGCCCGCCATCGCCTCCGCCACGTCCCCACGCGGCCGCCGGGAGCTCGGGGCCGCCGGAAGAAGCGCTAAGACTGATCTCGATCCTTGACCTGTGCGCCAGGGACGCTGTGGCTGTTCTCGCCCGCGCAGTACAGCTCCCTGCCCGGCCGCGTGATGCCGATCCCGGCAGGTCGCCGCGAGTCCCATGCGATGGAGCTCGTTCATCTCCCGCGAGGTTCACCCGGGGTGACCACGCGCGGGGAAGGGACGGGTGCCGGTCAGCGCGGGATGGTGTCGCGGTGGACGGCCAGCCACGCGTCGAACGATTGCAGCCGCGGGTTGAGCTCGCGCAGCAGCTCGAAGTCGATGAGCTGGGCGATGTCGGGGGCGGCCGCGATCAGGTACTGAAGCATGTTGCCGACCTCGCCTGCGCCCGGGAACCCCGCGGCCCGGATCATGTCGGGGCTGACCGCCTGGTGCGTGACGGGCTCGCCGAGCGCCAGGCTCAGCGCGGCGGCGTACTGCGCGCCGGTGAGCACGGCCCCGGCGACGCTCACCCGCCTGCCGGCCATTGGCGAAGAAAGCTGTCGCTCGCTTGAGGAAGTCGACGTCCTCGCGCAGCCGCCGGTTCTCCCGCCGCAACGCCTCCAGTTCCTGGCGTTCGCTGCTGGTCAGCCCGTTTCGCTGACCGGCGTCGACCTCGGCCTGGCGGATCTACTGGCGCACCGCGGTCTCGGTCAGATCGAAGTCCTTGGCCACCTGGCCGACCGAGCGGTCACCGCGCTGGCACAGCTCGACGATCTCGGCTTCGAACTCCGGTGTGAACGAGCGGCGAGGACGCGGCTTCTTCTTCCCCGCCTCGCTGTCCGGTGAGCACGTCGTCGTGGTGGGGGCGGGCAACTCGGCGGTCCAGGTCGCCTACGAACTGGCCACCGACTTGGCCACCGGGCGCCGGGTGACGCTGGCCAGCCGGGAGCCGATCCAGGTCGTGGCCCAGCGCCCGCTGGGGCGTGACCTGCACTTCTGGTTCCGCGTGACCGGGTTCGACCGGCTGCCGCTGGCCCACGCCGAGGCTCCGCCCACCTCGCCGGTGCTCGATGACGGCCGCTTCGACACGGAGAAGGGCCTGGCCTGGCTGAATACGTAGCTGAGAAAGAAGCCTGGCGAACGCTACGCTGAGACTGGGAACCGAGACTTGGGGTCCTGTGGTGGAGGTTTCCCCCGCTGAAGCTTGCCGGCCAGACGGGGGTTCGGGGGGAATTGCTCTGGTGCGAAATGGTGCTGGGAAATCGGTTCAGGAATTCGTGGGTGGGGCGACGGCGGAATTGTTGGAATTCAGTAGGTCGGCCAGACGGTCCAGGCCGCCTCTGATGAGTCGTCCGTATCCGTCGTCGGCCAGGGCGTCGATCCCGGCTCGGGCCTGGTCGAGGTGGTCGCGGGCGCGGTCGAGATCGCCCAGCTTGCGGTAGCACTCGCCCAGGTTCAGGTGCAGGGACGGGTACAGCGCCACCACCGGGAGCGCCACCCCGGCCTGTGCCACCTGTTCGTCGGTGACCTGGTCGGCGGCGGCGAGCGCGCGCAGGTCCCACATCAGCTCCTGGCGCACGTCGTCCTGGACGTCGGCCATCGAGTGGGCGAGAACGCAGACGTGCAGCGGATCGCCCTGCTCGCCGCCGATGTCGTCCCAGATCCGCGCGAACAATTCGCGAGCGGCTTCGGGCCGGCCTTGGTGGTGGTGTAAGTCCACCCCTTGGCCGATCCTGGCCATCGTCGGATCGGCGGTCATCGGTGCTCCTTCACTGTCGCGCGAAACAGCGGTCAGCGTACTTGTCCGGACCGATCAGGAGGGCCGCCGAGCCGTGACCGCCGCCGTAATTCGGCGAGCTTTCATCCACGCCGGAGACGTTCGAGGTGCGGCAGTTCATCCGCGCGCGGGCGGCCGGGGCAGGTGTCCAGGAGCCGCCATCGGGTGGTGACCCCGTCCGGGCCGTCGAGCGTCCCCCGCGCCAGCGCGGCGTCGATGCGGGCCCGCACGTCGGCCTCGGCCGCCGCCTCGGCCGCGAACAGGACCCGCACCCGGACGACGTCGCCCCGCCGGTCGGCGGTCGTGTGGTGCGCCGCGATCGGGCAGGGCGGCTCGTGCTCCCAGTGCCCGCACAGCGCCACGGTGATCGCCGCGCCGGGGGCGCGCACATCGCCGTCCGCGTCCATGACGATCGTCGCCTCATGGGCGAAACCCGTACGCACCCCTCCATGATTCACGTACGCGTACGCCGGGTCCAGCGCCCGGCGTCGGTCTCACTCGGGCGCGTACTGGGACGCGTACTCCTGCGAGGGCGGGATCGGCGTGATCACGTCCACGAGGACGCCGTTGGGGTCGGCGACGATGAAGTGCCGCTGGCCGAAGTCCTCGTCGCGCAGCGCCAGCTCAGGGGTCAGCCCCTCGCGCCCGACCAGGCGTTCCCACTCGGCGTCGACGTCGGCGACCTCGAAGTTGATCAGCAGCCCCGCGACCGGACGGCGGTAGGCGGCGGGCAGTGTCGGGTGGCGGTGGTCGAGCAGGGCCAGCTCGTACGATCCGTGGCGCAGGCTCACGTACCAGTCGGCCTCGAAGGTCACCTCATATCCGAACAACCGGACGTAGAAGTCCTTCGACGCGGCCAGGTCGGCCGTGCACACCACCGGATACACGCTGCTCAGCTCCATGCGTTCCTCCTCATCAGTTTCACGTACCAACGGTATGTGGGCGTACACTATTTGGGATACCGTCGGTATGTCAAAGGGGACGCAGTGACCAGGATGGAGCAGAAGGAACGCACCCGCCGCACATTGCTCGCCACGGCGCGGCGCTTATTCGCGACCAGGGGCTACGCCGGAGTGGGGCTGGCGGAGATCGTCGGCGAGTCCGGCGTCACCAAAGGCGCTCTCTACCACCACTTCGAGGGCAAGCCCGACCTCTTCCGGGCCGTGCTGGAGCAGGTGCAGCGCGAGGTGGCCGACCGGGTGGCCGCGGCGGCCGACGCCGAGGACGACCCGTGGGCGCAGCTCAAGGCGGGCTGCGCGGCGTTCGTCGCGGCCGGGGCCGATCCCGACGTGCAGCGGATCATGCTGATCGACGGCCCCGCCGTGCTCGGCTGGAACGAGTGGCGGGCGATCGACGAGGCCACCAGCGTCCGGCACCTGACCGAGGCGCTGGCCGCGCTCGTCGCGGCCGGCGCCATCCCGGCCCAGCCGGTCGCGCCGCTGGCCCGCCTGCTGTCCGGGGCGATGAACGAGGCCGCGCTGTGGCTGGCGCAGTCCGCCCCGGACGAGCTGGCCGACACCCAGGCCGCGCTGTCCCGCCTCCTCGACGCCCTACGCGCCTGAAGCGGCCCACCGCCGCCACCGGGAGCTCCCGCTCGCCACGGGCCGGACCGGCCGGACGGGCGGGGCCGGTCGGGCTCGGGAGGTGGACGGTTGAGCCGGTCGGGCTCGGCGGGGTGGGGCTGGTGGTCGCCGTGGTCGTCCCCGCCGAGCAGTTACGAGCGGAACGTCAGCCCGTCGCGCAGGTCTTGCCGTTGAGTGCGAAGCTCGCCGGCGAGGGCGGCGCGCCGCCGCCGTACGTGGCGGTGAACCCGACCTGGGTCTGCGAGCCGACCCCGATGACCTTGTTCCACTGCTTGTTCACGCCGGCCACCCCCGCACCGGCCTGGGTCCAGTTCGCGGACCAGCCCGAGACGAGACGCACGGCGGCCGCCGCCGGGTAGTCGACCGTCAGCGTCCACCCGTCGACCGGGGCCGTGCCGGTGTTGCGCACGACGAGCTCGGCGTCCAGCCGCGGCCCTCCCGTCGTGGCCCGGTACGTCACCGTGCACGGCGCGCCCGACGACGGGGTGGGCGACGGCAGCCCCTCCCTGGCCAGCGCCGACAGCGGGTCCGACGGCACGCTGACGTTGCCGCCCGCGTCCTTGGCGACCACGACGTACGTGTAACGCTGCCCGACGACCAGGCCGGGTTCGGCGAAGTTCAGGCTCGGCGGAAGGACCGTGCCGACCCTGCTGTACGCCGTCGCTGTCTCCCGGTACACGTCGTAGGCCGTCACCGCCACGTTGTCGGTCGACGGCTGCCAGCAGAACGTGACGCCCGGGTAGTCCTGCAGGCAGGCGTCGCGCAGCCCGGTGGGCCTGGACGGGGGCACGTGGTCGCCGGGCAGCGGGGTCGGCGAGCTGGTCGGGGTCATCCCGAGCGTCGCCGGCACCGTGATCAGGGCGGACGGCGGGCTGAGGTGCCCCGCCAGGTCCCTGGCCACGACGTACATCGTGTAGAGGCGGTTCAGCTCGCCGGAGAAGCCGCCGATCGTGCTGGTCGTGCTGCTGGCGAGGACGAATCCGTCCGGGTCCAGGCGGTACAGGTCGTACCCGGCGACGCCCGTGTCGTCGGAGGAGGCTGCCCAGCAGATGGACGCGTAGCCGGTCGGGTTGGCGGCGAACGGCACCGGGCACGGCCGCAGCCCGCCGGGACGGGTCGGCGGCGCGTCGTCGGCCGCCCCGGAGACAGCCGCGACAGCCGCCCCGGAGACAGCAGCCGCCGGGACGGTCGCGTGCGCGACGTCGTGCGCCGCCGGGACGGAGGCCAGAGCGGTCCTCCCGGTGGGGCCGATCGCCAGCGCGGCGAGGAACAACGCCAGAGTGAGGAATCCGAGGGTGAGGCCAACCGCTCCCAAGGATCGTCTGCCAGGCCGCATAGGGCCCCCTTCTGATCGAGCCTGCACCCCCTCGCAGTGATCGTGAACGAGTTCTCATGTTCCGTAAAGCCGGGAATCCGCCGGGCCGGACCGGCCGTGTTACCTTTTCCCGCCGCCACTCGTCATGGGGGTGAGGACCGAGAACGAACGGTCGTCAGACCCACGAGTGAATCGAGAGCAGGATGCTGACCACCATCATGTACACCACGGTCTACGTCACCGACCAGGACCGCGCGCTGGAGTTCTACACCGCCGGGCTCGGCCTGGACAAGCGCATCGACGTCCGAGGGCCCGACGGCCGTTTCCTCACCGTCGGCGTGCCCGGCAGCCCGGTCCAGATCCTCCTGTGGTCCCATGCGCCGGCCGCCGGGCAGCCGGGCGTCGCGGGCGGGAACGGCGCGCCGGGCCCGCTGATCCTGGAGTCCGACGACCTGCGCAAGGACTTCGAGGTCATGCGCGGGCGGGGCGTCACCTTCGAGGAGTCCGAGCCCGTGGACTACCCGTTCGGCGTCCGCGCCGAGGCGGTGGACCCGGACGGCAACCGGATCTCCCTCCGTCAGCAGCGCAGGCCGTGACCGTGCACCCGTCCGGCCCGGTGGCCGAGGCGTTCGAGGCCCAGCGCGACCGGCTGCGCGCCGTCGCGTACCGCGTGCTGGGCTCGCACGCCGACGCCGAGGACGTGGTACAGGAAGCCTGGATGCGGCTGGTCCGCCAGGACGTGTCGGCCATCGGCAACCTGGCGGGCTGGCTGACCACCGTGGTCGGCCGCATCAGCCTGGACCTGCTGCGATCCCGCCGGACCCATCCCGAGACGGCGTACGGGCAGGAGTTCACGGACCTCCTGGTGACGCCCGACGACGAGCCAACGCCGGACGAGCAGGCGGCGCTGGCCGACTCGGTCGGGCTCGCCCTCCTCGTGGTGCTCGACTCGCTCACCCCGAGCGAGCGGCTGGCGTTCGTCCTGCACGACCTGTTCGCGGTCCCGTTCCAGGACATCGGCCACATCCTGGGCAGGTCCGCCGACGCCGCCAAGATGATCGCCAGCCGCGCCCGCCGCAAGGTCCGGTCCACGGACCGGGCGGCGGGCCCCGGCCGCGAGCACCGGGAGGCCGTGGACGCCTTCCGCGCCGCCGCGCTCGGCGGCGACTTCGAGGCGCTCCTGCGGGTCCTCGACCCGGACGTGAAGCTGACCGTGGACACCCCCGGCGGCGTGGTCGTCACCCTCGGCGCCACCGCCGTCGCCGCCGGAGCCCGCATGTTCTCCGGCGAGGTCGCCGGGCAGCGGCCCGTGCTGGTGGACGGGCTCCCCGGCCACCTGTCCTGGCGCGCCGACGGGACCCCGCTGTCCGCCATCGCCTTCACCGTCACCGGCGGCCGGATCACCGGCATCCACATCGTCGTCGACCCGGCCAAGCTCGCCGCGCTCGACGACCAGCCCACCCCGGCCTGAGCCGAGGCCGGGGCGGGCTGACCCGGGCCCGGTAAGGCGTGCCGAGGCGGCCGGCCGGTGTCGTCGATGTCGCGTCTGGACCGGTTGAAAGGCGGCCCCTACCATGGGCGCGTGCGGCTGAACGTCCTCGGGCCCATGGAACTCGTCGTGGCCGGGCAGGCCGTACCGGTCGGGCCGCCCAAGCAGCGGGCCCTGCTCGCCCTGCTCGCGATGCACGCCGGTCGCGTGCTCCCCGCCGACCTGCTGGCCGACCGGCTGTGGGCCGGCGACCCGCCGCCGAGCGTCCAGGGCAGCCTGCAGGTGTACGTCTCCAACCTGCGCCGCCGGCTGGAGCCCGACCGGCGGCCGGGCGCGACTCCGGCCGTCCTGGTCAGCGCCGCCGACGGCTACGGCCTGATGACCGGCGGGCTCGTCCTCGACACGACGGACTTCGGCACGCTCGTGTCGGTCGGCTCCGCGCACCTGGCCGCGGGACGGCACGAGCAGGCGGCGGCCGACCTCGCCGAGGCGCTCGGCCTGTGGCGCGGCGACCCGTACGCGGACGTGCGCGCCCAGGAGTGGGCGCAACCGGAGATCGGCCGCCTGGAGCAGGTACGGCTGGACGCGGTGGAGGCGCTGGCCGCGGCCCTGCTGGACCTGGGCCGCCACACGGACGTGGTCGCGCGGCTGGACCCGTTCGTCCGCGAGCACCCGCTGCGCGAGCGGGCCTGGGAACTGCTGGTGCTGGCCCACTACCGCGCCGGCCGGCAGGCGGCGGCCCTGGAATGCCTGCGCGGGGTGCGCGACGTGCTCGCCGGGGAACTGGGCATCGACCCGGGTCCGCGGCTGCGCGAGCTCGAAGCCGCGGTGCTGCGCCAGGACGCCGCGCTGTTACCGTCCGGCCGTCCCGCCACCCCGCCGCCGTCCCTGCTGCCCGCCCCGCACCCCAAGCCGCCGCTGACGCCGGTGCGCGCGGCGGCGCCCGGCGCCGGCGAGCCCGCGCCGGACCAGCCGGTGTTCGTCGGCCGGGAGAGCGCGCTCGCGTTCCTGACCGAGGCGGCCAGGGCGGCGTCCGCCGCCGGGCAGGTCGTGCTGGTGGACGGCGAGCCGGGCGTCGGCAAGACGAGCCTGCTGAGGCGGTTCCGCGCGACCGTCGGTGTGCCGGTCGGCTGGGGGGCGAGCCCCGACCACGAGACCGCGCCCGCGCTGTGGCCCTGGGAACGCGTCCTGCGCGACCTCGCCGCCGCGGCCCCGCAGGCCGCCCTGCCCGGCGAGGTCGGCACGTTCCTGTCGGGCGGTCCGCAGGCGGTCCCGGCGTCCGACGCGCAGGGGGCGCGGCTGCGGTTCTTCGAGGCCGTCGGCACGTTCCTGGCCGCGGTCGGCCCGGCGGTCGTCGTGCTGGAGGACCTGCACGCGGCCGACGACGCCACGCTGCGGCTGCTGGTCCACGTGGCCGCCACCGCCCGGCCGGGCCTGCTGCTGGTGGCGACGTTCCGGCGGCACGAGGCGTCGGCGCTCACCGCCACGCTGTCGGCGCTGTCCCGGCTCGGCGCGCGCCGGCTCGGGCTGGACGGGCTGGCCACCGAGGAGGTCCGCGCGCTGGTCAAGGAGCTGTCCGGCCGCGATCCGGGCGGTCACGGGGCCGAGGAGCTGCGCCGGCGCACCGCCGGGAACCCGTTCTTCCTCGCCGAGCTGGCCCGGGCGGGCGACGGGCTGCCGCAGGGCGTCCTGGACGTCGTGCTGCACCGGGTGGCGGGCCTGGGGGAGGAGGCGTCCCGCGTGCTGGAGCTGGCCGCCGTGATGGGCGACGAGTTCGAGGCGGTCGTCCTGGCCCGGGTCGCCGGCGGCACGGTCGGCGACCTGCTGCCGTCGCTCGACGCGGCGCTCGGCGCGGGGCTGGTCCGGGAGTCGTCGTACCGGCTGGGCGGCTACGAGTTCGCGCACGCCCTGGTCACCGACGCGTTGTTGTCGCGCCGGTCGCGGCTGTGGCGGGCGCGGGTCCACGAGCAGGTGGCGGCCGCCCTCACCGCCGTGCACGGCGACCACGGCGACCACGGCGACCGCGGCGACCACGGCGACCGCGACGACCGCGCGGCGGTGATCGCGCGGCACTGGCTGGCGGCGGCGGAGCTGGGCGCGGAGCCCGCCCGCATGGCGATGGACTACGCGGCCCGCGCGGCACGGGCGGCCCAGCGACGGCACGCGCCCGACGACGCGGCCGTGTCCTGGCAGGAGGCGCTGGCGGCCGCCGAGCCGGCCGGCGCGAGCGCGGCCGAGCGGTTCGAGCTGGCCGTCGGGCTGGCGGAGAGCCGCTACGCCGCCGGCCGGTTCGACGAGGGGTACGAGGCGGTCGAGCAGGCGCTCGCCATGGCCGGCGACGACCTGGACAAAGCCGTCAGAGCCGCCGACATCGCGATGGGCCACGGCATCTGGGTGCCCTTCCGGTACGGCGTCGACGTGGCCGCCGTACGCGACGCGGCGGACCGGGCCGCGCGCGAGCTGCCGCCGTCCACCCCGGCCTGGGCGACGGCGCAGGCCGTCAGGGCCGTCGTGCTCGCCCAGACCGGCCGCGAGGACGAGGTCGGCGCGGTCTCCTCGCGGGCCGTGGCGACGGCCGAGCGCCTGGACGACCCCGCCCTGCTGCGGCGCGTCCTGCACCTGCGGCTCATCGCGCTGCAGGGACAGGACTTCGTCGAGCAGCGCGCCGGGACCGCCCGCCGCCTGCTGGCCGAGCCGGACCTGTCGCCCCAGCTCAGGGTGATCGCGCAGCTGCACCTCGTCGGCCATCACGTGGAGCACGGCAGGGTGGCGCAGGCCCGCGACCTGCTGGCGGAGATCGGCACGCTGCTGCGCGACCTGCACAACCCCACGCTGGCGCTGCAGGCCGCGGTGGCGCACGTGGGGCTCGACCTGTTCCAGGGCGTCCCCGACCCGGCCCGGCACTTCGAGCCCGTCAGGGCGATGTTGTCGTTCGCCGACCTGGCCTACTTCGAGCTCAGCATGCTCGGCGGACGGGCCGAGACGATCATCCAGGAGGACCGCCTGGGCGAGGAGGCGGCCTGGATCGAGGAGATGGCCCGGCACACCGGCCTGGCGGGGCCCGCCTACGCCCTGGCGTACGCGCTGGCGGAGCTGGGCGAGCCCGAGCGTGCCCGGCGGATCCTGCGCGAGACGCCCATGCCGCCGCGCGACTACCACTGGGCGATGGCCGCCATGTGCCGGCTGCACGCGGCGATCCGGCTCGGCGAGGCGGACGTCGTCCAGGAGGTCTACGACGCGTTCCGCCCGTTCGCCGGGCTGCTGCACGTGAACGGCGCGTGCACCACCGTCGACGGCGCGTACGACGGCCACCTGGGCGAGGCGCTGCTGGCGCTCGGTGACCGCGAGGGGGCCCGGGTCCACCTGAGCGAGGCGGTGCGCCAGCTGGAGCGGGCGGGTGCGGCCTACTGGCTGACAAGGGCCCGCCAAGCGCTCGCCAAGTGCACGTAGAGGCCCGGCGCGCACGCTGTTCCCGACACGTGAGGGAACAGACTGATGATCACACCAGAACACCTGACCGGCTTCCTGATGATGCACGCCGGTTTCCGCGCCGAGTTCGGCCGCCTGGCCAAGGCGTGCGGCGACCCGCGTGACGACGCGCACGAGGAGCTGCTGGCCGAGCAGCTCGCGCTCGTCCTGGACATGCTGCACGCCCACCACTCGCACGAGGACGCCACCCTGTGGCCCAAGCTCACCGGCCGCGCCCCGCAGGCGGCGGACGCGCTGGCCGAGCTGGAGTCCGAGCACTCCCTGCTCGACCCGCTGATCGAGGCCGCCGCCGACCGCGGGGCGCCCCTGGCCGGGCGCGCGCCCGTCCTGCGGCGGCTGCACGAGCTCGTCAACGAGCACCTCGACCACGAGGAGCGGGTCGCCGTGCCGCTCATGCTCGCCCACCTCACCCCCGCCGACGTCGAGGCCGACCGGCGCCAGGCGATGGACGACTTCGGCCGCCGCCGGGTCCCCGTCATCCTCGGCTGGCTCGCCTCCAGCGCCGACGCCCGCCTGCTCGCGGCGTCGTACGCGGACCTGCCGGTCGTGGCCCGGCTGATGTTCCGCCTGTTCTGGTGGCCGGCCTACCGGCGGCGTTTCATCCGCCTGTACGGCACCACCCCCGCCGACCTGATCCTGGAGCCGTGATGACCGCATCCGCGCCGACCGTCTCGCCGCGCCGGGCGGCCGAGGTCTTCGGCCGCGCCCTGGTCTGCGAGTACGCCTCGCTCACCCGCGACGGCCGCCCCGTCACCTGGCCCGTCACGCCGTACGCCGGCGCGGGCGGCACGCTCGACGTCAGCACCGGGCTCACCTACCCGGACAAGGCCGAGCGCGCCCGCCGGGACCCGCGCGTCGCGCTGCTGTGCTCCGGCGCGGAGGGCGGCCCGGACCGGGCGCCCGTCGTCCTGGTGCAGGGCCGGGCGACCGTGCGCGACGCGGACCTGCAGGCCGGCACCGACCGGTACGTCCGCGAGTCCCTGGCCAAGACCGGCGCCGGGTTCGCCGGGATGCCGTGGTTCCTGGTGAGACGGCTGGGCTGGTACTTCGCCCGCATCTGGGTGGAGGTCACCCCCGAGCGGATCGTCTGGTGGCCCGAGGGCGACCTGTCCAGGACGCCCGAGATCTGGACGGGCCCCGCGGACGTCGCCGCGCCCGCCTCCGATCCCGCCCCCACCGGCCCCCGGCTGCCGAGCCGGTCGGCCCCGCCGGCGGACTGGCGGCCGTTCGCCGGCCGCGCCGCCCGCCTGGGCGAGCCCGCCGTCACCATGGTGGCCGACGGCATGCCGCTGGCCGTGCCCACCCGCTCGGCCGTACGCACCGAGGCGGGCTTCGACCTGCGGCTGCCCGCGGGCGTCCAGGCGGCCGACGGGCCGGTGTGCCTGACCTTCCACCGGCACGGCCCGGCCATGGAGTGGCAGGAGAACGTCGTGCTGGTCGGGCGGGCCACCGGCGCGGGCGACCGGCTGAGCGTGCGGGTCGAGCGGGCGCTCAACGACTGGAGCCTCGCGGGGAGCCGCCGGGAGCGCAGCCGTTCGTTCCTCGGCCAGGGCAGGCTGCTGCGGAAGCGGCTGGAGGCCGAGGCCGCCCGCCGTGGCCAGCCCGTTCCCCGCGTCCGCCGCCCGCGTGACTGACGCCGCCCGCCGGTCCCCGGCCTGCGGCGTCCCTACGGGGTGAGGATGCTGATGCCCAGCATGCGGGCGCCCGTCTCGGTGCGCGGGCGATGCGTGCTGCCCGGCGCGAACACGACGTAACTGCCCGGCCCGAGCCGGTGACCCCGGTCGATGAACTCGCCCGAGATCACGTAGTAGCGTTCCTCGCCGTCGTGCACGTCCACCTCGGGCCATTCGGTGCCCGGGGCGAAGTCGTACATCCAGCCGCGGGCCCGGTCGGTGGCGGGCAGCCGCCGCCGGACGATCCCGGGGACGACCTCGACGGCTTCCACCTCGTCGACGTGCAGGATCTGGACGTCGTTCGCGTCTTGCGTCATGACCCCATCGTCGCGGCGGACGCCGTCCCCCGCCCAGTGTCTGGATTGACGTGTGGCGGTACTTTCCTGCCATGACCGTTCACCGAGTGGTGGCGCTGGTCCTGCCGCCGCAGTCCACGTTCGAGCTGGCGTGCGCGGCGGAGGTCTTCGGCGTGCGCCGGCCGGGGCTGCCCGCCCGCTACTCGTTCCAGGTGTGCGCCGAACGTCCGGGCGCCGTGCCGACCCTGGCCGGGTACGACATGGCGGTCGGCGCGGGCCTGTCCGCGCTGGAGGCCGCCGACACGGTGGTGATCCCCGGATGGCACCGCCGCGACGACCCGGCGCCGCCCGCCGTGATCGACGCGATCCGGCGGGCCCACCGGCGAGGCGCCCGGATCGTCGCGATCTGCTCGGGAACCTTCCTGCTCGCCGGGACCGGACTGCTCGATCACCGCAGGGCGACCACCCACTGGCGGCTCGCCGCCGAGCTCGCCGACCGCTTTCCCGACGTACAGGTGGAACCCGACACGCTGTACATCGACCTGGGCGACCTCGCCACCAGCGCCGGCACCGCCGCCGGCATCGACCTGTGCCTGCACCTGGCCCGCGCCGACCACGGCGCGGTCTACGCCGCGCACATCGCCCGCCACATGGTCATGCCGCCGCACCGCGAGGGCGGCCAGCTCCAGTACAGCACCGCGCCCGTCACGGACCGCCGGCCGGAGTCGCTCGCGCCGCTCCTCGACTGGGCCGCCGAACGCCTGGACGAGCCCCTCACCCTCGACGACCTCGCCGCACGGGCCGGGGTCTCCCCGCGGACCCTCGCCCGCAGGTTCGCCGGCCAGCTCGGCGTCAGCCCCGGCCGATGGCTGCTCCAGCAGCGCGTCACGGCGGCGCGGGCCCTGCTGGAGGAGACCGACCTCCCCGTGGAGGCGATCGCGGCCAGGGTCGGCCTGTCCTCGGCCGCCAACCTGCGCAGACGTTTCCACTCCCTGGTGCACACCACGCCCGCCGCCTACCGCCGCTCGTTCGGCGATCACGACGGCGGCGCCTCCTCGCGACCGTCCGCCGTGACCGTCAGGGGCGGGGCTCGTCCTCCCACGCCACCGGCGTGACCTCGCCGGTCTCCCGGTCCGAGCGCAGGATCGCGTAGGCGACCGAGTCGTACAGGCGTCCGTCGCGTCCCGGCCAGGCCCGGCGGTAGTGCGCCTCCTTCACGAAGAAGGTGCGTTCGTCCGCGTCGTCGTGGTGACCGTCGGCGGCCCGCCGCCGGACGGCCTCGGCCTCCGGCCGTCCGACGTGGAAGGGCCAGTCCTCGCCGGTCAGGAAGGCGACCAGGTCGTCGACATCGTCAGGGACGAACCTGATGAACGCTGCTGTCATGATCCAGCCTTCCACCAGATCCCCGCGACCGGCCGGATCACCGGCTGCGCGCCTGATCGGTGACGCGGTCGACGGCCTGGACGGCGACGCCGGGCTCGTCCACGTAGATGTAGTGCTCGCTGCCCGCGGCCGTGCTCAGTTTGCTGCGACCGGACAGCGCCAGCCACTTGCGCTGGCCCGCCGCCCACGCCCGCTCCAGGCGCGGTCCGTACTCGGGCAGGGCCTCCAGGTACGGCTTGCCGTGCCGGACGACCTCGACCGGGATGTCACCGGCGGAGCGGACCGGGCCGTCGGGGATGACCAGCTTCTCCGGGTTCTGCCCCTGGAAGATCGCCAGGTTCTGCGCGCGCAGCTCGGCGGCCGGGCCCTCGGCGGACTTCGGGATCGCCTTCTCGATGTCGTTCATCATGGTGGGCGGGGTGGCGTCCAGTAGGACCAGGCCCTTGACCCTGTCCTGGTGGTCGGGGGCGTACCGGGCGGCGATCAGCCCGCCCAGCGAGTGACCGGCCAGGACGACCGGGGCCTTCCCGGCGACGCGGTCGAGCACGCCGGTCAGGATCCGGCCGCTGGCGGCGAGGTCCTGCGGACCGTCCGGCTGGTCGCTCTTGCCCGCGCCGAGCCGGTCGTAGGAGCAGACCCGGTGCTTGCCGCTCAACGTCTTCTGCAGGGACGCCATCTTGTCCAGCCCGTCGCCGCCGCCGTGCATCAGGACGACGACCGGGCCGCCCTCGACCGGCTCGCCCGAGCAGGACACGTTCACCGACCGTCCCGCCACGGTGATCTTCTCGGTGCCGGAGATCGCCGCGGCCGCGGCCGTCGGCGCGGAGGACGCGGAGGAGGCGGCGGACGTGGAGGGCGTGGAGGCGGCGAAGGGGTCCCAGTTCTCCATCGCGTCGCCGTCGCAGCCGGCCACCCCCGCGCCGAGACCGACGCAGCACAGCACGGCCGCGACGGGTGTCCTGATCTTGGCGAGCATGAGGTCCTCCAGTGAGCCGGCCGCCGCGGAGGCGATGCGCACGGCGGGGGTGCGAACGGGAAAGGCCGGCGGAACGCCGCGGCCGCCCCGCAACGTTACGGACCGGGCGGCGCCGGGATCGTCACCGCACGGTGGACATTCCCCGGTAGCTCGCACGGGGGACAAAGCAGGCTTATCGGCGCCCGCACGCCCGTGGTGCCGCTACGCTCGCCCGGTGATCGATCTGCGGCGGGCCACGGAGGTGTGGCGACGGTGTGACGTCGTGGTCCGGGATCTGCCGTTCGGGCTGCTGGTGGCCGTCGCGTCGCTCCTGCCGGGCCTCCACGACAAGGGCACGCAGGTGGGCGACCTGCCCGCCCGTCCCTTCGACGGGGTGGCCCTGGTGGCGATCGCCCTGGAGTGCCTGCCGCTCGCCGTCCGGCGGCGGTGGCCGGCGGTGTGCCTCGTGCTGGTGTCGCTCGGCTTCGCCCTCGACCAGCTGCGCGCCTACCACCTGTTCGCGAGCAACGTGCTGCCCGTCGCGCTCATCAGCGCGGGCGCCCATCTGGAGCGTTTCCGGCGCGCCACGGTGGTCCTCCTGTCGCTGGCGTACGTGCCGCTGGCCCTCGCGCTCGACCGGCTCGGCGCGGACGAGCGGGTCGAGGGGTACGTGGTGTTCTACCTGGCGCTGGCCCTCACCTGGGGCATCGGGGCCTGGCTGCGTTCGACCCGGGCCGCCGAGGAGGAACGCCGCCGCCACGTCGCCGAGGCCACCCGCGCCGCCGAACGCACCCGGATCGCCCGCGAGCTGCACGACGTCGTGACGCACCACGTGACGGCGATGGTGGTGCAGGCCGAGGCCGCCCGCTACCTGACCGCCGTCCCGGAACGGCTCGACGCGACGCTGAACGCCGTCACCGACACCGGCCGCCGCGCCATCGCCGACCTGCGGCACATGCTCGACCTGCTCAAGGCCGACCACGACCCCGACGGCCTGCCGTCCGCCGCCGACCTGCACACGCTCGTGGAGCGGACCCGCCGGGCGGGGCAGCCGGTGGAGTTCGCCGAGGAGGGCAGCCGGGCGGAACCGGCGGGCAGCGCCGAGTTCGTCGCCTACAGGGTCGTCCAGGAGGCCCTGACGAACGCCCTGAAACACGCCCACGGCAGCCCGACCGCGGTCCGGGTGCGTCACGGCGAGAAGGAGATCAGCGTGGTGGTCAGCACCCACGGGCCCGGCTCGCGGGCCGCCGCTCCCGGCGGGAGCGGGCGGGGCCTGGCCGGGCTCCGCGAGCGGGTGGACGCCCTCGGCGGCGAGTTCAGCGCCGGCCGGCAGGCGGGCGGCGCCTTCGTGGTGCGGGCCCGCGTCCCCGCGGGCGGCCCGTCGTGAGCGCGCCGATCCGGGTCCTGGTCTGCGACGACCAGGCGCTGATCCGCACCGGCTTCGCGACGATCATCGACGCCCAGCCGGACCTGGAGGTCGTGGGGGAGTGCGGCGACGGCCGCGCCGCGGTGGACCTCGCCCGCCGGCTGAGGCCCGACCTCGTCGTCATGGACGTGCGCATGCCGGTGCTCGGCGGCATCGAGGCCACCCGGCTGCTGGCCGGCGCGGGGGTCGACGACCCGGTCAAGGTGCTCGTGGTGACCACGTTCAACCTCGACGAGTACGTCTACGAGGCGCTGCGCGCGGGGGCCAGCGGCTTCCTGCTCAAGGACGCCCCGCCGGCGCAGCTCCTGCACGGCATCCGCACCGTCGCCTCGGGCGCCGCGCTGCTGGCCCCCGAGGTGACGCGCCGGCTGGTCGGCCGGTACGCGGCCCGCATCCGTCCGGCCGAGCCGCCGTCCGGGGAGACCGCGCTGACCCCGCGCGAGCTGGAGGTGCTGCGCCTGATCGCCGACGGCCGGTCCAACAGCGAGATCGCCGCCACGCTGGTGATCAGCCACGAGACCGTCAAGACGTACGTGTCACGCATCCTGGCCAAACTCGGCCTGCGGGACCGCGTGCAGGCGGTGGTCTACGCCTACCGCCGGGGCCTGGCGACCTGACGCCTCACAGCGGGGCGGAGTCGAGGGGGATCGGGCGGAACATCTCCGGCTCGTCCTCGGGGGTCAGGGCCGTCGGGCCGAAGATCCAGTCGACGAACGAGTAGTCATGGACGTCGCGCTCCCGCAGCAGGGCGTTGCGCTGCAGTCTCCGGACGCCCTCCAGGTGCCACAACGCGCCCCACGCCCGGGCCGTGTCGACCACCCGGCGGCAGTGCTCGGGCCGTACCGCCTCGTAGGCGGCCAGCGCCCGGTCCCAGTCCACGACCGGTCCACCCGCGGCGCGCTGGGCGGCGACGTGCTCACCGAGCACCCAGCCGTCCTCGATCGCCATGATCGCGCCCTGCGCCATGTACTGCAGCGGCGGGTGCGCGGCGTCACCGAGCAGCGCGATCCGCCCGGTGACCCAGGTCATGATCGGGTCGCGGTCGAACATCCGCCACCACCGGTCGCGCCACATCAGCGGCAGGCCCCGCTGGACCTGGTCGCAGGTTCCCGCGAACGCCGCGTCCAGCTCGTCGGGGGTGCCCCAGTCGTCCTGGCCGGCCAGCGCCTTCGGCGACTCGAACACGGCGACCTGGTTGAACGTCTCCGCGCCCCGCAGCGGGTACTGCACGAAGTGGCAGCGCGGCCCGACGTACACGACGACGTCCTTGTCCTGGACGTCGTTGCCGGCGACCTGCTCGAACGGCACCGCGCAGCGGTAGGCGACATATCCGGAGTTCACCGGCTCGTCCTGGACCAGCAGTTCGCGGGCGATCGAGTGCAGGCCGTCGGCGGCGATCACCACGTCCGCCTCGTCCACGACGCCGTCGGCGAACCGCACGCGGGCGCCGCCGCCGACGTTCTCGTACCACGTGCAGCGGGCGTCGGTGAGCAGCTCGACGCCCGCCCGCTCGCAGGCGCGCAGCAGGATGCCGTGCAGGTCGCTGCGGTGGATCACCAGGTAGGGGTAGCCGTAGCGGCGTTCGACGTCGCGCAGGTCGAGCCGGGTCAGCTCGGTGGCGTCCAGGGCGTCCTTCATGACCATGGTCTCGGGCAGCACGCCGAGCGCGGACGCCTCGGCCAGCAGGCCGTAACGGTCCAGGATGCGGGTGCAGTTCGGGGCGAGCTGCAGGCCCGCGCCGACCTCGCCGAACGCCGAGGCCTGCTCGTACACCCGGACCCGCAGGCCCTGGCGGACCAGGGCGAGGGCGGCGGACAGACCGCCGATGCCGCCCCCGACGACGATCACGTCGGCACGGGGGGAGGGGAGGGTGCCCATAGGATCTTCCTTCTCGTCACAGCCACAGAGTTCTCGCCACAGCCACAGAGTTCTCGTCACAGCCACGGAGGCAGGGTCGGCAGGCGTCCGCCGCCGGCGGCGGTCACTCCGCCCGCCGGGCGTCCGGCCAGGTAGGCGGTCACGTCGGGCAGCGACCCCTCGACGTCGGGCACCGCGCCGGGGCCGCGCTTGGCGCGGATGTCCTCCCGCAGCTCCCGCAGGAACCCGTCGGGAAGGTCGGCGAAGGTGAGCCCGGTGGCCAGGTCCACGGCGTGCACCATGACCTCCCGGCTGCGCATCCAAGGGATCTCGCCCGCCGGCACGGTCCGTCCCTGCGCGGTCACCACCTCGGCCCGCCACGCCTCCTCGGGCAGTGCCGCCATGGCGGTCGCCAGGGTCGCGGCCGACTCGGTGAACCACCGGGCCAGCTCGCCGCCGTCCAGCAGGGAGCCGCGCTCGATCCCGGCGGCGCGCGCCTGCGGGGAGGCGTACATCGGGGTCGGCTCGCCGGTGCGCGCCCAGCGGACCAGGTTGCCGATCGCCTCGGCGTTCGCCGCCAGGTGCGCCACGACGTGCCTGCGCGTCCAGCCGGGCAGGGCCGACGCGGCGTCGTACTCCCGCTTGGACAGACCGGCGATCGCCGACGCGCACAGGCCGGTCCCCGTCTCGACCCACGCGAGCGTGGTGGCGAGGTCGCGCGCCATCACGCGCCCTCGCCGACGACGCGGTTCTCCAGCCTGCCCAGCCCCTCGATCTCGGTCACGACGAGCTCGCCGCCGCGCAGGAAGACCGGCGGCTTGCGCGCGTGGCCGACGCCGCCCGGCGTGCCGGTCGCGATCACGTCGCCCGGGTTGAGCCGGACCATCGTCGAGACGTAGCGGACCAGGTGGACCGGGTCGAAGAGCAGGTCGCCGGTGTTGTCCGACTGCATCACCCGGCCGTCGACCTCGCAGCGGACGTCGAGCGCCGGCCGCGGGCCGGTCTCGTCCGCGGTGACCAGGAACGGGCCGATCGGGGTGGTGGAGTCCCAGTTCTTGCCCTGCAGCCACTCCCGGGTCCGGAACTGCCAGTCCCGGCAGGTGACGTCGTTGAGCACGGTGAACCCCGCGATCGCGGCGGCCGCCTGCTCCTCGTCCGCCCGCCGCACCGGCCGGCCGATGACCACGGCGAGCTCGGCCTCCCAGTCGAACTGGTCGGTCTCCGCCGGACGCCGGATGTCGTCCGCGGCGCCGATCAGGGTGTCGGCGAACTTGGCGAAGAGCGTCGGGTACTCGGGCAGGTCGCGGCCCATCTCCTTGATGTGGTTCTGGTAGTTCAGCCCCACGCAGACGACCTTGCTCGGCCGCGGCACGACCGGGGCGAGGTCGGCGCCGGCGAGCGGGTGGCGCGGGCCGTCGGCCGCCGCGGCCTCCTCCAGGCCGCCGGGCGCGGCCAGCACCGCGCCGACGTCGGCCTGGCCCACCTCGACGAGCTCGTCGCCCTCGACGCGGACGGCGGTGGTGCGGTGGTCGTCCCGACGGACGGTGGCGAGCTTCATCGGCTGTTCTTCTCGGTGTGGCTGCGGTACAGGCCGAGCCTGGTGAAGATCGGGGCGTCGCTGAACTGGAACAGGTCGAGCGCGCCGGAGTCGGAGTCGGAGGCCGACGCCTCCGAGCGGATCGACAGCGGCTGCCAGGACGGCACGACGAACAGGTCGCCGCGGCTCACCCGCCACGACCGGTCGCCGACGGTGACCTGGCCGGACCCGTCGAAGACCTGGTAGACCGACGAGCCGGTCTCCCGGTACGGCGCGGTCTCCACCCCCGTCGTGATCCGGTGGAACTGCGCCCGGATCGTCGGCAGCACGTCGCCGGCGGTCGTCGGGTCGATGTAGCGGACCAGGGCGTGGCCTGGCTCGATCGGGCCCGCGTGCCCCTCCCGCTCCAGCGCGAGCTGGTCGGTCAGCGCGGCGTCGGTGTCGGTCCAGCGGTAGCAGAGCAACGGCGTGCCCTCGTGCCGGCGGAGCTGGGAGACCGGGGCCAGGCCGGGGTGCCCCCAGAGCCGCTCGGCGCGCGAACGGTCGGGGGTGGCGTGCTCCTCCTCGGCGAGGGTGTCCCGGCCGAAGTCGAAGAACTGCGCCTCGACGCCGTACTGGAACGGGATGTCGAGCCCGTCGATCCAGGCCATGGGCGTGTCGGCCGCGTTGTGGTGGGCGTGCCAGTGGAGGCCCGGCTGGGGGAGGAAGTCGCCGCGGCGCATCGGCACCGGGTCGCGCTCGACCACGGTCCACACGCCCTCGCCCTCGACGACGAAGCGGAAGGCGTTCTGGCTGTGCCGGTGCTCGGGGGCGTTCTCGCCCGGCATCAGGTACTGGATCGCGGCCCACAGGGTCGGCGTCGCGTACGGCTTGCCGCCCAGGCTGGGGTTGGCCAGCGCGATCGCCCGGCGCTCGCCGCCGCGCCCGACCGGGACCAGTTCACCGGCGCGGCCGGCGAGGTCGAGCAGCGTGCCCCACTCCCACCGGTGCGGCTGCGCGCTGGAGCGCGGGTGCGGCGGCATCAGGTCGCCGATCTCCGTCCACAACGGGACGAGCAGCGCCTTCTCGAAACCTCGGTAGAGGTCCTCCAGCTCGGGGCTGAGCGAGGGCTGGTCCGGCCGGTCCACGGCGGCGATCTTGACCGGCGAGCCGCCGGCGTTCACGTGGGGCATGGCCCCGACTATCCGCGCAGGCGACCGGGCTGGAAAAGAGGATTCTGCACAGCGGAATTCATGTGCCAGGATCGGTTCCATGGCCAAGCCCATGAAGACCCCGCCGGCCTACGCGCCCACCAGCGTCGACCATGCCCTGCGGCTCGCGCAGATCCTCCAGCTCGACGAGGTGATCACCGTCTCGGCCGCCGCCGAGCGGCTCGGCGTGGCCCGCTCCACGGCCCACCGGCTGCTGACCGCGCTGGTGTACCGCGATTTCGCGGTGCAGAACGACGACCGCAGCTACCGTGTGGGCCCCGTCCTCGCGCTGGCCGAGCGCGCGCAGTCCGACGTCGGCGCGCTGCGGGCGGCAGCGCTGGGCGAGATGCGGGCGCTGGTGGACCGGATCGACGAGACGGTGAACCTCAGCATCCGCACCGGGCGCAACGTGCGCTTCATCGCCTCGGTCGAGTGCGGGCAGGCCCTGCGGGTGGGCAGCCGTGAAGGCATGGTCTTCCCGGCCCACCAGGCCACCGGCGGCCTGGTGGCGCTGGCGGCCCTCTCCGACGAGGAGCTGGCGCAGCTCTACGCCCCCGGCGACCGGGGCGACCCGGCCGAGGAGCTGCCCGACCTGGCGCGGCTGCGGCGGGACCTGCGGTCCGTGCGGCACAGCGGGGTCGCGCTCAACCTGGAGCGCACCGAGCGAGGCGTGGTCGCGGTGGGCTGCCCGGTGAAGGGCCGCGACGGCGCGACCGGCGCGGCGCTGTCGATCTCGATGCCCAGCGTCCGCTACTCCCCGAAGGAGATCAAACCCCTCGTCGCCGCGCTCACGGCCGCGGCCGACGCGATCAGCCGCGCCCTCTGAGCCACCGGTCGATCGGAGGAGGTCGCGCCTTCTGAGCACCGCTTGATCGGAGGAGGTCGCGCCTTCTGAGCACCGCTTGATCGGAGTAGGTCGCGCCCTCTGAGCACCGGTTGGTCAGAGGAGGTCGTGCCCTCTGAGCGCCGGTTCACCGCCGGCTGAGCCGTCGCCTCACCGGAGGAGGTCGCGGCGGGTGAGCGTGCTGCCGAGCGCGGCCGCCGCCGCGCGCACCGCGGCCACGTGCCCCTCGGGCCGGAACCGGCCGGTGGGCCCGGCCACGCTGATCGCGGCGAGCGGCTCGTCGCCGCGCCCCAGCACCGGCGCGGCGACGCACACCAGCCCGACGGCCGACTCCTCCGCCTCGAACGCGACCCCGGTCTCCGTGACGCGCCGCAACTGGCCGCGCAGGATGCTCGGCACGACGACGGTGTGCGGCGTACGCCGTTCCAGCGGCCCGGTCAGCACCTCGCGCCGCAGGTCGGGACCGGCGTACGCGAGCAGCGCCTTGCCGATCGCGGTGCAGTGGAGCGGCATCCGGCCGCCGGTGCGCGAGGGCGCCCTGGCCTGGCGGTGGCCGCCGATCTTGGCGACGTAGACGACGTCGTGCCCCTCGCGCACGCCGAGGTGCACGGTCTCGTGGGTGCGTTCGTAGAGGTCCTGGAGGAACGGCATCGCCAGTTCGAGCAGGCTGCGTTCGAGCGAGGCGAGCATGCCGAGCTCGAACAGGCCGCGGCTGAGCCGGTAGCCGCCGTCGGCGCGGTCGAGCAGGCGGTTGGCGACCAGATCGCCCGACAGCCGGTGGACGGTCGCCTTGTGCAGGCCGGTGCGCCGCACCAGCTCGGCGAGGCTGACGACGCGGTCGTCGGGCCGGAAGGCGCGCAGGATCGTCACCGCCTTGCCCAGCACGGTGTCGAGGTCCGCCCGATCGGTCACCGGCACAGCGTATCGCTGAACGAGACGATGTGCTGGTTGGGGCGGCATCCTGTCTGCACAGTGGGGGGATGAACGAAACCAACGGGCCCGCCGCCGCGAGCCCGTCCGACATCGCCGCCGCGGCCGGGCGGCTGGCCGGCGCCGCCGCGTCCGGCGTGCCGTGCGCCCCCGTGCGGGACCTGATCGGCCGCGCCGACCTGGCCGCCGCGTACGCCGTCCAGGCCGCGCTGACCGCCTCCCGGCTGGCCGCCGGCGCGCGGATCACCGGACGCAAGATCGGCCTGACGTCGGAGGCGGTGCAGCGCCAGCTCGGCGTCGACCAGCCCGACCTGGGCGTGCTGTTCGAGGACATGGCCTACGCCGACGGCGACGCGATCCCGGTCGGCCGGATCCTCCAGCCGCGGGCCGAGGCGGAGATCGCGCTCGTGCTCGGCGCCGACCTGGACGACGGCTCGCTCGACGCCCCCCAGGTCCGCGCCGCGATCGAGTACGCCGTCGCCGCGCTGGAGATCTGCGGCAGCCGGATCGCCGGCTGGGACATCTCCTTCGGCGACACGGTCGCCGACAACGCCTCCGCCGGCGCCTACGTCCTCGGGACGGAACGCCGCACCCTCGGCGAGTTCGACCCCGTGGACGTCGCGATGTCGATGAGCATCGGCGGCCAGGAGGTCTCCACCGGCACCGGCGCGGCCTGCCTGGGCGACCCGATCGAGGCGGTCGTGTGGCTGGCCCGCATGGCCCGCGACCTCGGCGAGCCGCTGCGCGCGGGCCAGGTCGTCCTGTCCGGCGCGCTCGGCCCGATGCGGCCGGTCGCCGCCGGCGACACCGTCACCGCCACCCTGTCCGGCCTCGGCACGGTGACGGTCCGCTTCACCGAAGGAGCAGCAGCATGAGCAGGACGAAGGTCGCGATCATCGGCTCGGGCAACATCGGCACCGACCTGATGATCAAGGTGTTGCGCGGTTCGCGTCACCTGGAGATGGGCGCCATGGTCGGCATCGACCCCGCGTCCGACGGTCTGGCCCGCGCCGCCCGGATGGGCGTCCCGACGACGTCCGAGGGCGTCGACGGCCTGATCGCGCTGCCGGGCTTCGACGAGATCGGGATCGTCTTCGACGCCACCTCGGCCAAGGCGCACGAGGTGAACGCCGCCAAGCTGCTCCCGCTCGGCAAGCGGCTGATCGACCTGACCCCGGCGGCGATCGGCCCCTACGTCGTCCCCGCCGTCAACCTCGACGAGCATCTCGACGCGCCCGACGTCAACATGGTCACCTGCGGCGGCCAGGCCACGATCCCGATCGTCGCCGCCGTCAGCCGGGTGGCGCCGGTCGAGTACGCCGAGATCGTCGCGTCCATCGCCTCGAAGTCGGCCGGGCCGGGCACCCGGGCCAACATCGACGAGTTCACCGAGACCACCTCGGCCGCCATCGAGCAGATCGGCGGGGCGCGCCGCGGCAAGGCGATCATCATCCTCAACCCCGCCGACCCACCGCTGATCATGCGGGACACCGTCCTGTGCCTCGTCGCGGCGCCGGACCCCGCCGTCCACGACGAGATCCGCCGGTCGGTCGAGAAGATGGTCGCCGACGTCGCCGCCTACGTCCCCGGCTACCGGCTCAAGCAGCAGGTGCAGATCACCGAGGTGCCCGCCGACCAGCCGGTGGAGACGCTGCTGGCCGCCGGCGCGGCGCGGCCCACCCACCAGGTGTCGGTGTTCCTCGAGGTCGAGGGCGCCGCGCACTACCTCCCGGCCTACGCCGGCAACCTCGACATCATGACCTCCGCCGGCCTGCGGGTCGCGGAACGCGTCGCCGCACGGAAGGCGGGCCTTCGATGACCACCCCGATCTTCGTCCAGGACGTCACCCTGCGCGACGGCATGCACGCCGTCCGCCACCGCATCGGCCTGGAGGACGTCAAGCGCATCGTCACGGCGCTGGACCGGGCCGGCGTCGACGCGATCGAGGTCGCGCACGGCGACGGCCTGGCCGGCGGGTCGCTCAACTACGGTCCCGGCTCGCACACGGACTGGGCGTGGATCGAGGCGGCCGCGTCGGTGCTGGAGAACGCCCGCCTGACCACGCTGCTGCTGCCCGGCGTCGGCACCGTCCACGAGCTGAAGCGCGCCTACGACCTCGGCGTGCGGTCCGTCCGGGTCGCCACGCACTGCACCGAGGCCGACATCTCCGCCCAGCACATCGCCGCGGCCCGCGAGATCGGCATGGACGTGTCCGGGTTCCTGATGCTCTCCCACATGGCCCCGCCCGAGGAGCTGGCCCGGCAGGCCAAGCTCATGGAGTCCTACGGCGCGCACTGCGTCTACGTCACCGACTCCGGCGGCCGGCTCACCATGAACGACGTGGCCGCGCGGGTCCGCGCGTACCGCGACGTGCTCGACGCCGGGACCGAGATCGGCATCCACGCCCACGAGAACCTCTCGCTGTCGGTCGCCAACTCCGTCGTCGCGGTCGAGAACGGCGTCTACCGGGTCGACGCGTCGCTGGCCGGTCACGGCGCGGGCGCGGGCAACTGCCCGCTGGAGGCGTTCGTCGCGGTCGCCGACCTGTCCGGCTTCGAGCACCGGTGCGACCTGTTCCAGCTCCAGGACGCCGCGGACGACATCGTCCGCCCGTTGCAGGACCGTCCGGTGCGGGTCGACCGGGAGACGCTCACCCTGGGGTACGCCGGCGTCTACTCGTCGTTCCTGCGGCACGCGGAGGCAGCCGCCGCGCGGTACGGCGTCGACGTGCGCGGCATCCTGATGGAGTGCGGCCGCCGCCGGCTGGTCGGCGGCCAGGAGGACATGATCGTCGACATCGCCCTCACGCTCGCCGCCGGGCGCGAGCAGCGGTCCGCCTGACCGTCAGCCGCCGGGCGCGCCCCGGCGGCCGGCGATCAGTGACTCGCCGATCGCCACCAGGGCGTCGGCGAGCTGCTCCATGAACTCCGCGATCGGCTTGCCGTCCCCGGACTGGAGCGAGACGAAGGCGCCGTCGAAACCGGCCATGCCGAAGTGGGCGAAGAACATGCGCCGGCTCGTCGAGATCATGGTCTACGACAAGGCGCGGTTCGCCACCCCCGAGCTGTGCCAGGCCCGTTCGGACGCCGCCCTCGCCCGCCCCGACCACCTGAGCAACTACGTGGACGGCCTGCCGAAGGGCGCCCCGCTGCCAAGTGGGTCAAGCCGGAGCTGCTGCCGAGGATCCAGGTGCCGACCCTGCTCATCCACGGCCGCGACGATCGGGTGGTGTCGTTCGAGACCTCCCTGTACCTGCTGGCCAGCATCCCGGACAGCCGGCTGGTGCTGCTCAACCGCTGCGGGCACTGGGCGATGATCGAGCACGCCGACGAGTTCAACCGGCTGGTCGCCGACTTCATCGCGAACAACTGACCCCCGAGGGGCGCGGGCGGCTGCCTGCCCGCGCCCAGGACCGCCGATCGCCCGGCGGGGGTGGGGGGACCGCTGGACGTGCCTGTCATCCAATCGACCGTGTGACGATCAGGCGCCCGTCGCCGGTGCCGCCTCCCGCCGGACAGCCGGACGTGGTCCGGTGCGCGGTGCGGGACTTCCCTTCCGCCACGCGTCCGGCCCCGCCAGGGAACCGGAGACCTAGGACCATGGACGGACCGGAGGCCGCCCTCATGGGACCAGCGGCCGATGCCGTCCCCATGAGCGCCTGGCAACACTGATCACATGGCTTCCCCCTCCCTCACGAGTGTCGTCGGCGTACGCCCGTTCCTGGTCGGCATGTTCGTCGACGCGCTCGGCAACGGCCTGTACGTGCCCCTGACCCTGCTGTTCATCCACGAGGTGACCGGCCTGCCCATGACGACCGTCGGGCTCGGGGTCACCGTGGCGGCGGTCGTGGGGCTGGCGGCCAACCCGGTGGCCGGGACCCTCATCGACAGGTTCGACGCGCGCCGCGTGCTGATCGCCACGTACGTGCTGCGTGCGGCGGCCTTCGCCGTCTATCCCCTGGTGGACGGGTTCGTGGCCCTGCTCGTCGTCGCCGCCCTGATCGCGGCCGGGGACCGCGCCTACTATCCCGCCTCCGGCGGCCACGTCTCCGCACTGGCGGAGGGCGCGCTCAGGGACCGGCTGTACACCCTGATCGCCACGGCGAGGAACGTCGCCTTCGGCCTGGGCGGCCTGCTGTCGGCGGGCGTGGTCTCCCTCGCCGGCGCCACCGGCTTCGCGGTCGTCGCCCTGATGAACGCGGCCAGCTTCGCCCTGGCGGCCGCATGCCTGCTGCTCTCGGGACGGCGCGCGCCCGCACCGACGCCCCGGAATCCGGGCGGTTACCGGCAGGTGTTCGCCGACCGGCCGTTCCTCACGCTGGTGGCGGCCGAGCAGGCGTACACCTTGATCCACCTCATCCTCCCCGTCGCCCTGCCGGTGTACGCGGTCACGGTGCTCGGCGTCCCGCCGGCCCTGCTGGGCGTCCTCTACGCGATCAACACGGTCCTGGTGGCGGCGGGTCAGCTCCCGGTCCGGAGGTGGCAGCGGCACGCCCGCCGTACGCACGCCATGGCCCTGAGTGGCCTGATCCTGATGGCGGCGTGCGCCGCCTACGCCGCGACCGCGCTGCTGCCCGCCGGACTCCCGCGCGTCGGCGGGCTGCTCGTCGCCACGCTCGTCCTCACCTTCGGCGAGCTCATGCACACCGTGCCCAGCTGGGCCCTCGCGGCGGCCACCGCACCACCGGCCCTGCGGGGCCGCTACCTGGCGATCTACCAGCAGACCTGGGCGCTCGCGGCGGTCCTCGCACCCGCCGGCTTCTCGGCCCTGCTCGACACGGCCCCGCTGCTGCTGTGGCTGACGCTGGCAGCCCTGGTGGGGCCGGCCGCACTCGCGCTGCTCCGCCTGGCCCGCCGCCTGCCGCCCGACGCCGTGGCCCCACCCCATGCCTGAGTCGCCCCTGGGCAGGTCGGCGCTACGGCCCGGCCGATCCCGGCCCCTGCGCCGATCGCCGTGAGTTCACGGGGACGCATGGTGGGCGGCGGCCAGTTCGGCGAAGGCGACGGCCGCCGGGAGGGGGTCCGCGGGCAGGGCGAGGAGGATGGTCCGCTCGACGGCGGGCTCCAGCGGGATCGCGTGCACGCCGCTGAGGTGGGCGGGCAGCGACAGCTCGGGGACGATGCTCAGCCCGAGCCCTTCGGCGACCATGGCCAGGATGCTGTTGGTGTCACGCACCCGGTAATGACACTTCAGGCTCGCACCCGCCGCCCGCGCGATCGCCGTGATCAGCGGCTCGCACCCGCCCGTGGACATGATGAACGGGTGCCGCGCCAACTCCGCCACCGGCAACGAAGGCCGGACGCTCAGCTCGTGGCCGCTGAGCAGGACGGCCAGCATGCGGTCGGCGGCGAGCGGCCGCGCCACCGACCCGGCGGGCAGCGAGACCTTGCCGGCCGCGGCCGACACAGTGGCGATGTCGGCTGCCCCGGTCTCCAGCCACTCCAGGACCTCGTGGTCCGAGCCCTCCATCACCGCGAGCCGCACCCGCGGATGCGCCTCGGCGAACCGGCGCAGCAGGGGCGGCAGCAGCCGGGCGTTGGCGCTCGGGATGACGCCGACGCGCAGGCTGCCCCGCTCCTGCCCGCCGGTCCGCGCGACCGCCTGCAGGATTCTGAGCTGGGTGAACGTCATGGCGCCGCACGCAGCAGACCGACCACCAAGGGGTGTGGCTCCTCGGGACGCGAGCGGGCCTGCGGCACGAACAGCGTGGCCACGTAGTACGGATGCCCGGGGATCTCCAGCACCCGGGCCTCGCCGTCGCCGTCCACGCCGGTGACCAGGAAGCCGCCGTCGTGCAGGATTGCCTGCCGGTCGGGGGCGAGGCCGAAATTGCAGTAGTACTCCTCCTCGACCTCGGTCCGCCCGTACAACGCGGCCACCCGGGAACCGGAAGCCAGAGTCACGGGCATGGTCCTGCCCGCCGGCGAGCAGGTCAGCTCCGACACGAACAAGGTCGAGGCGTACGGGTCGTACTCGGCGTGCTGGGCGTCCTCAAAGCCGAGCACGTGGCGTGCGTACTCGATGACCATGTGCTGGCAGCCGCCGCACGTTCCCAGCGTGGGGACGCCGTGCTCGCGGCCGTGCCGGAGCGCGGCCACAGCGCCGGACAGGCTGCGGTACGGGCTGCCGGGCGCACACCACAACACGTCGGCGGCCTCGACCTCGGCCAGGTCGGATTCGAGCGGTTCGGTGGCGAGCCAGCGGACGTCCACCCCGATGCCGAGGTGCGCGGCGGCGTGGCGGAGGGCGTCGTCGGTGGCCAGGTGCGGAGGAAACGCCGGATCGCGGTCGCCGATGACCGCGACGCGCAGGGATCGGTCCATGGCCCTCACTCTGCGACGGCCCCGTCATGAGCGCCAATGCCGAACCACGCCCCCGCCATGAGCGATCACTCATGCCCACAACGCGACGGGACGATGGCTGACATCGAATATTCGCGTTGCCGCCGAAGGTTGGTGACCGTTAGGTTCGCCACCGAGGATTGAGCGGAAAGGGATTGCTGAGGTGCTCACACTGACGGCGGTCGCCGAAGACCCGCTGCTCCTGACCCGTCGCCTGAACCTGGATGACGGTCAGGAGGTCTTCTTCCGGCCGCTCACGCACACCGACGCGGAGCGTCTTGCAGCCTTCCTCGAGGGGCTGTCCGCCGAATCGAGGCGACTGAGTACCTTCGACGGGTACGACCTCGAGGCTGCCCGCAAGCTGTGTGACGCGATCGCGCGTCATGACAAGCTCAGGCTGGTGCTTGAGGACGGCCCGTCCGGCAGAATCGTCGGCCTTGTCGAATTCAGTCTCGATCTCCACCCGTCGGACATCGCCCGCTACGAGGAGGCCGGCATCCACCTGGCGGCGACGGACTGCCGCTTCGGCCCCACCCTGGCCGACGACTATCAGGGGAGGGGGGTGGGAACGCAGGTCTTCCCGCTCATCGCGGACG
Source organism: Nonomuraea sp. NPDC048881 (assembly GCF_040649795.1). NCBI lineage: Bacteria > Bacillati > Actinomycetota > Actinomycetes > Streptosporangiales > Streptosporangiaceae > Nonomuraea > Nonomuraea sp. NPDC048881. The sequence goes on along the minus strand of NZ_JBEZGC010000031.1, from coordinate 25,056 downwards.
TCGCACGGCAGTTCGGCAGGAAGAGAATCATCCTGTTCGGCGGCGTTCTCGCCGACAACACACGTGCCATCAGCTACTACAACAAGCATGGCTTCCAGCAGGTCGGCTCCTTCACCGGGAAGGACGGCGCACAGTCGTTCGACATGATCCTGGACCTGCACCCGCCATCAGGCACCGCTGGGTGATCCAATCGGGCGGACCGGACCGTAGTGGGCGCACCTCGTCCGGCTGCCGGTCGGAACAGTTCATGATCTGCCCCCGCGTCACGACAGAAGCCCGGCCCAGACGCATGCGGTCGAAGCCGTTCGACCTCGCCGTTGGTCTGTGGGTGTGCCGCTCGTCAGGGGCCGCCGCCTCCGCCGTCGCCCGCGCCGCCTCCTCCGTCCCAGCCGCCGCTCCAGCCGCCGCCGCCGTCCCAGGTGCCGGTTCCGCTGTCGTCCGGGGTCCAGCCGACGGAGCCGCACTGGTCGTTTGGGGTGCTGGGGGCGGCCGGGTAGAGGTGGCCGTCCGGGATCGAACGCTTGCTGAGCTCGGCTGACAGGTGCGGGTCGCCGAGGTGGCTCAGTCCGTACAGTGCGAGCGGCACGGCCACGGCGTCGGTCTCGGCCCCGTACGGGTGTGCCAGGCGGGCCTTCTCCAACAGGTGGCGGCCCGCGCGGCCGAGCCGGACCGTCCGGTTCCTGACGTACAGGGTCCGGATCTTCCTGGCCGCCAGCCAGCTCGCGCCGAACCCGAGCAGGGCAGCCACGCTCAGCGGCGGCGACTGCGCGACGATCATGTAGATCACGTCGGCCCCGGCGGCGACGGCCGCGACCGTGGGGATCAGCTTCAGGACGTCGCGGCAGACGCGGAAGCCGGGCACGCTCCGGGAGTCGACGAGCAGGCCCAGGTCGGCGAGCCGGCGGCTGATCCCGGCGACCTCCGCGCTGTCCGCCAGGCGGCGCTTGACCTGGACGACCGGCGAGCTCCTGCGCTCGGCGAGGATCGCGACCAGCCGCTCCTCCACGGGATATCCCGCCGTCACGGCCGTGGAGACGCGATGGATCTTCCCGCCTCGGGAGACGCGGATCTCCCCTTCCCTGGCCAGCAGCCCGATCGCGGTGTCCGCCACCCGTACGGGACCGCCCGCGAGACAGGCGAGCTCGTAGTGGCCGAGGTCGACCTCGCGCAGCCCGCCGAGCCGCAGGCGAGCGCGGACGTGCGCCATCTCGGCGGCGAGGACCGTGCCGACGGTGACCGCCCCGAGGAGCACCGCCAACCCTGCGAGCATCACATCCATGCCCACCTCCCGTGTTGTTGATCAACGCGTGAGGCGGGCACGAAGGTTCCGACGAACGCCACAGCCGGCCACCCCGGGCCCAGGAGCCGCCCGGGGACCCCTCATGGCGAGACCGGCCGGGCCCGTCCGGGCGCCGGCCGGCCGTGCGAGCCGCGGGTCAGGGGTTGTCGTAACCGATCCACTGGATGTACCAGCCGAACTGCTGGGCGGTGCCCGGGGACAGCGCCGACGCGTCACGCCACTGCACGTAGACGCGGAACTTGGTGGCGGTGGCGTCGTAGACGGCGCTGGGGCCGACCAGGTTCCACTGGTTGCCGCCGGTGCTGCTGATGGAGGTGACGTAGACGGGACGCCCGGAGAAGTGCGCGGAGCTGGTGTCGACGTCGATGTAGATGCCGTTGGAGCCGTAAGCCTGCCAGCCCTGTCCTGGGGCGGTCTGACCGGAGGCGATGCGGGCGGTGGGCATGGGGGGGATCCTTCCGTCCGGGAAGTTTGTCACGCTCAGTATTCGATCCACCACAAAGGGTGTCGAGGTCAGGAATGCTTGGCCTCACGGGCACAGGAATCGAGCCGGAAAAGGGTCTGGCCACGTGCCGGGACCCGTGCGCGCCTACTGCCGTCCGGCCTCCCGCCAGTACGCCAGCTCCTCGCGGGCGGCCACGGTCCAGGGATGGCCGGGGCCCAGCACCCGCAGGAGATCGGTCAGCAACCGCTCGTAGGCGCCGGCCGCACCCGCGGCGTCTCCCGCCTCGCCCCGCCATCTCGCCAGGTTTCTGCGGGTGGTGAGGGTGCTGGGATGATCGGGGCCCAGCACCTGCAGACGATCGGCCAGCAGCTCCTCCAACGCGGCGTACGCCTCCGCCGCGTCCCCCGCCTCGCCCGTGAAGGACGCCAGGTGAGCGCGAGCCGCCAGGGTGGCGGGGTGGTCGGGGCCCAGGACCCGTTCCATGTCGGTCAGGAGTTCGGCGAACGCGGCGGCCGCGCCGGCCGCGTCCCCTGCCTGGCCCCGCCGTCCGGCCAGGTTGGCACGGGTGGCGAGGGTTTCGGGGTGGTCGGGGCCCAGGACCCGTTCCATGTCGGTCAGGAGTTCGGCGAACGCGGCCGCCGCGCCCGCCATGTCCCCCACGTCACCCCGCAAGGAGGCCACATGGCTGCGAGTGGCCAGAGTGTCGGGGTGGCCGGGGCCCAGCACCCGTGAGCGATCGGCCAGCAGCTCCTCGAACGCGGCGGCCGCACCCGCCACGTCCCCCGCCTCGCGTCGCGCGGACGCCACGTTGTGGCGGGTGGCGAGAGTGGCGGGGTGGTCGGGGCCCAGGACCCGTTCCATGTCGGTCAGGAGTTCGGCGAACGCGGCGGCCGCCCCCGCCACGTCTCCGGCCTGGCCCCGCGAGCCCGCCAGGTTGGCGCGGGTGGCCAGGGTGTCGGGGTGGTCGGGGCCCAGGACCCGTTCCATGTCGGTCAGGAGTTCGGCGAACGCGGCGGCCGCGCCGGCCGCGTCCCCTGCTCGCCCCCGCCACCCCGCCAGGTTGCCGCGGATGGCCAGGGTGTCGGGGTGGTCGGGGCCGAGGTCGCGCAGGCAGGTGGCGTGCAGGCCGGCGGAGGCGGCGACGGCGGCGGTGACCCGTCCGGCGTGACCGAGGCTGGCGGCGGCCTGGAACAGCAGAGGATGGGCGCCGGCGCCGGGATCGCACAGGACGGTTCCGGCGGCCTGCTGCAAGGCGGTCGTGTTGGCGCGCAGGATCTCGCCGAGCCCGTCGCGTTCGACCGGCGGCCAGACGCGCAGCAGGGCGTCGGCGGCGGCGGCGGCGACTTCGGCGAACAGGCGGGGGCCGAGCTCGGGCCGGGCGACGAGGTTCTCGCGGGTGGCGCGCTGCACGAGCCGGTGGACGCGGATCTCGCGGTGGGCGGCGGTGCGGTCGTGGTCGAGCAGGCTGTGCCGGTGCAGCACTCGCAGTACCTCGTCCACCGTCGCCGCGTCCACCGTCGCCGCGTCCATGCCGCCATCGCCGCGGGGCGGGGGATCGGGCAGGTGGCTGGTCAGGTACGCCAGGGCGGGCGGGCTGGTCAGCGCCGCCTGCGGGATGCCGGCCGCGTCCAGGACGCTGGTCAGGCACAACAGCGGGCGGGCGAGCCCGGCGGGTGCGGCCCGGCCGGCCTCCTCGATCGACAGCTCCCAGGTGGCGGCGACGATCCGGCGATGACCGTCGGGCAGGTGGCCCTCGCCGGGCACGGCGTGGACCAGCAACCTCGTGGCCAGCCGCCGCCGGTACTCGGCGCAGCCGATCGCGGCGTTGGCGGCGTAGGCCGCCGCCTGGGCCAGCGCCAGCGGCAGGAAACCCAGGTCGGCGGCCAGGGCGTCCAGGTCGGCGACCGGGACGTCGTCGCCGAGCTTGGCCCTCAGGTAGGAGCGGGCCTCGGCCGCGCTGAAGGTGCCTACGCCGACCGTACGCCGGTCCGCCCCGGCCAGGGCCGCCTCCCGCAGCCGGGTGGTGACCAGCACCTGGCCGCCCGCCGCCGAAACCGCCGCCGGCGGCCACAGGCCGGCCACGTCCTTGGGGCGCCGCACGTCGTCCAGCACCACCAGCCAGGACCGGCCGGTGGTCTCGGCCCAGACCAGGAACTCCCGCGCCGCCTGGTCGGGATCGTCCAGGCCGGCCGGCGGCAGGCCCAGGCGCGCCGCGGCACGGGCGTAGGCGGACACGATGCCGTCGCGGGTGGCGGCCTCCACCCACACCAGCACCTGCACCCCCTGCCGCCAGGCGCGCCGGGCGTGGGCGGCTGCCAGCTGGGTCTTGCCCACCCCGCCCGTCCCCGCCAGCACCTGGACCGGCGCACCCGTCCCGCCCTCGCCGGCCGCCGCCTCCACATCCTCGGCCACCTGCCGGTCCTGGAAGCAGTCGGCAGGCTGCGGGATCACGCCCACCCGAACCCGCTCCACGGGCGCGGACACGGGCGCGAACACGGGCGCGAACACGGGCGCGGGCGCGGGCGCGGGCGGGCCGACGTCGGCCGGGGCGGGAGCCGGGCGAGCACGGTCGGCGGCCATCAGCCGGTCCCAGTCCCGCGCCGACGGGAGGGGCTCGTTCGCCCACGCGGCCAATGTCGCGCCGACCTGGACGAGCTGGTCCAGATTCCGCGGCTCGGCGGCCCCGGTCGCCCACCCGTTCACCGTCGTGTGCGGCACCCCCGAGACCCGGGCCAGCTCCTTCTGCGTCACCCGGCCGGGGTTGTGGACGCGGGCCTGGTCCCACAGCCGCGCCAGCTCGGCCAGGACCCGGGAGCCCGACCCCTGAGGCCGGAACGGTGAATCCGCCACCACGTCCGCCTCTCCACCCAGCGAGGACCGTCCTTCCGGATCCGGACCGTCCTGCAGGATCAGGACCGTCCTTCCGGATCCGGGACGGACCGGTCCGGATCACCGTCACCGGCAGCTTAATCCCGTGAATCCGGACCTGTCCGGCATACCTTCACCCTTGCCGCCGGCCCCGGTGTCATGGCCGGCATGACCGACAACCGAGCATCCCGCCGCGCCCCCTCCGCGTCGCGCCGCCGTTCCGCCCGCCTCCGCCGCACCCTCGCCGTCGCCCTGGCCCGCGGGGCCGCGGAAGCCGCCGGCGGCGGCCTCGTCGGCCTGCTGTTCTGGTGGATCACTCACCGTTGAGCCGGGCGTCCCGTCCCGGTTCGGGGGGGAGGAGGTCGAGCGCGCGGGCCCTGCGCAGCGCCGTGACCCGGTCGTGCACGCCGAGCTTGCGGTACAGGTTCTCCTTGTGCTTGTTCACCGTCGCCTCCTTGATGGTGAGCCGGCGGCCGATGGCGTACGCGGTCAGCCCTTCGCTCAGCAACATCAGGACCGCCATCTCGCGCAGGGTGATCCCGTGCTCGGCCGGGTCCGCGAGCGCGGGCAGGCGGAAGACGGCCTTCTCGTGCGCTTCGACCGTGTCGAGGAGCGAACGCGCGAGAGCGGCGTACTCCAGGTCCCGGTCGCTGTAGCCGGTGCCGTCGCGGCTCATGATGACGCCGCGGATCTGTCCCGGCCGGGCGTCCAGGGGCAGGGCGAGCTGGCGGTCGATGCCGATCGCCGCCCGGCCGGCGTGGTAGGCCTCGCTCTTCCACCAGTCGCCGTCGGCGACGTCGTCCATGGCCAGAGGGGTGCGGTCGCCGGTCCTGGCGTAGTGGCGGAGCAGCGGGTGCGCGCGCATGTGGGAGTGGATGAGGGCGTCCAGCGGCGCCTGGTGCAGCCAGTCGGGCGAGCCGGTCAGCGCGTGCCCGGTGCCCGCCGTCCAGTCCAGGTCGATGAGCACCGCCAGGTCTCCCGGCAGGTCCTTCGTCAGCCGCTCCATCAATAGCGGCCAGACGCGTACGGGCTTTCTCGTCGTGAGGATGTCCATCGCCAGGTCGTGAATGCGTCGGCCATCGTCCCTGAACAATGACGTCATGGGCGCATTGTGCATGAACGGCTACCATCCGGCACAGCGATTCGGAAGTACGCACTTCTTCGTATTCATCGTCCCGGCCGGCCGGCGGGACAGTGGGGGTGTCGGTCTCCATCGGCGGATGTGCGGGCGCGACTGGAGTACGGCAGTTTTTCGTCTTATCGTTACCAGGTGATGACGTTCCGTATCACTCTGGCTCCAGGCGGTGCGGCCCAGAAGGAGTGACAGATGCCGTTCGACGACTACCAGCGGGAGAGCTCGCGGCGGATCGACCACCAGCGGGAGATGGTCCGGCGCTCCATGGACGAGTCGTCGCGCCGGCGCAACCGCGACGACTGGCGGGCCCGCCGTGACGGCGGCGGCGACGAGCTGAGCCTGGGCACGCAGATCATCATCGCCGTCATCGCCCTGGCCGTCTTCTTCCTCGTGGTGTACCCGGAACTGCCCCACCACTGAGACGTCCGGCTCGGACCCGAGAGCGGAGGATGGACGCATGTCGGCACAGGACGACGAGGGCTTCGACCGGGCGCTGGCCCTGTACCGGGCGGGACGGACCGCCGAGGCCCGGGACGTGCTCCTGGAGGTGGTCGCCGAGTTCCCCGGCGATCGGGTCTGCCGGTACTCGCTCGGCGTGTGCCTGAACGAGCTGGGCGAGTGGCGCGAGGCGGAGCGGCACCTGGGGGCGGTGGTGGCGGCCGAGCCCGCGCACCACCTGGCCGCCTACGAGCTGGGCGTGGCGCTCCAGGAGCAGGGCAGGCCCGCCGAGGCCGCGGTCGCCTTCCGCCAGTCGCTGACGGGGGACGTGGTGAAGGACGTGCACACCCGCCTGGCGGCCTGCCGGACGGCCGACGGCCCCGCCACGGGCCACCCTCCGCCCCAGCCCACCATCCCGGTCGCGCCGCCGCAGGTGGTGGTCCCGGACGATGCCGAGCACGCCGCCGCCCTGGAGTACACCCGCGCCGTCGCGGCGGGGGTCACGCCGTACCGCACCATGGCCGACGACCTGGACGAACGGGCCGTCTACGACATCGGCCAGGAAGTGTGGTCCACCAGGACGCAGACCCGGCACCTCGCGCTCACCCCGCTCGTGGCCACGGCGCTGGCGCTGTCCGTCTCGGTGCTGCGGGTGCCGCTGCTGGTCGTGGCGCTCGGGCTGTACGCCGTGGCGGCCTGGGTCGCCGCCGTCGTCTCCGCCAGGGTGACGTCGTACGTCTTCCACCAGCGCCGCGTCGACGTGGCCCAGGGCGTCAGGGACCGGAGCAAGCAGGTGATCCTGTACGCCTCGATCACCCAGGTCCGTTACGTCCGCACCCTGTCCTCCTACCTGACGAACACCGCCTCGCTGGAGCTGACCTACATGCTCGGCACGGAGAAGGAGTCGATCGTCCTGGCCGGGCTCGGCAGGCCGGGCCAGGTCGACAAGCTCTACCAGGAACTGCAGGGACCGGTCGTGCGCGAGCGCCGCGCGATGAAGAAGATCCTCTTCTAGGACCGGCGGATGCGCTTCTTCGCCCGCGCCAACCTGGTGATCGCCGTGCTGATCGCGGCGGCGCTGGTCGTCCCCCGGATCGGGCTCGACGGGCCGGCCTTTCCCGGGCTCGGCCTGCCCCGGCTGCCGTTCCTGGAGGCCGACGAGCCGATCAGGAAGAACGCGTCCGGGCCGCCGCCGTGGACGATCCACGGGTACGGCTGGCGGTTCACGGTGGAGCGGACCGCTCGGACGGTCAGCAGGTGGATGGGGAGGACCAGGCCGTCGATCGTCGTCACCGCGTACGTGACCCGGGAGGAGCGGCAGTTCGCCTCCCGGATGATCTACCGCATCAGCGACCGGGCGAGCGGCAGCGAGCTCGGGTCGGTGCCGTTCCAGGGCGGCGGGGACGGCGACCCGCCGCTCGGTCAGCGCAGCAAGCTCGTGTTCACGGTGTGGGACACCTCGCCGAGGGCGTCCCGCCTCACCGTCACCCTGCACGATTTCCATTGGCCGGACGGGCGTGACCTGGTCCTCGGCGAGGTCCGGGTCCCGGCGTCCTGAGCGGGCCGGGAGGCCGAGATGATCGTCGACGTGGTGCGTGCCGCGATCTCCGTGATGCAGGTCGTCCAGGCGGTCCCGCCCCGGCCGCCGGGTTCGGGCCTGCGCAGGAAGCTGATCGCCGCGCTCGTGGAGCAGGCCGGCGAACTGCGGCCGGAGCCCGCCGAGCAGCCGCTGGCCGAGGCGTTCGCGACCTGGATCGAGCTGGCGGCCAGGCGGGAGGCCGATCCCGCGGCGGTCGGGCCCCGGCCGTACGCGCACGCGGCGGCCATCCTGGCCGCCGAGCTGGACCTCGCGCTGGCGACCGGGGCGCCGGGGCCCGAGCCGGGCGACACCGTCGCCCGAGCCGGCCTGTTCACCCGGTCATGACGGACCTCCTGCCGCAGGCCCTGCGGGACGCCCTGCACCTGGCCGCGGACGTGCTGCGCGGCGTCGACGACGCGGCCCGCAGAGCCGACGACGCGCTCCAGCACGTGGTCAACGTCTTCACGGTGCCCAGCTTCCTGATGAACACCGACTTCGACAGGCTCGGCGGCAGCGCCCACGGCCTTGGCTCCTCCGGCCCGTTCGCCTTCCCGCCGCTGAACCAGGCGATCAGCGGCTACGGCCTGTTCGCCGGCGCGCGCGACACCTGGAACGGCGGCGTGAAGCTCGGCATGGGGCTGGGCGGCGGCAACGGCGAACAGGTGCTCGACGGCGCCGCCACCGCCGCGACCGGGCTCGCCGGCGTCTACTCCGCCACGCTGGGGCTGCTGGACGTCACCACCCCGGCCGGCGCGCTGGTCGGCGCCGCGCTGGCGGGCTACGGCGTGGGCACCACGGCGATCAAGGGCATCGAGGCGGCCACCGGCCACGACGTCGCCCACGACCTCGGCGACTCCCTCTTCCGGGCGGTCCACGGGAGCGCCGAGGAGGCCGCGTTCACCCTGCCCTCCGACGTCGCGCCGCCGCTGCACGCGCTGCCCGACCTGGCCGGTCCCGCCACGGAACACCGTCACCAAGCCGCGGCCCCGCTGACGCCGCACGGGATCGTCGAGTTCCAGGGCGGATGGTGGTACGAACCGGGCAGCGCCTGGCACGCGATCTCCTCCACCCCGGTCCCCGGCGCGATCACGCACACCGAGGGCGGCTACCGGGACGCCGCCGGCGCCTGGCACCAGGTGTCGGCGAGCGACCCGCCCGGCACCGCGGGGTCGGGCTGGCGCGGCCCGGAGGGCACCTGGCATCCCATCGGCCCGGACGGCCACACGATCGCGGGCGCCCAGAGCGTCGTCAACCTGGACTGGACGCAGGACGCCGCCGGTTCGTGGCACCCCGTCCCGCCCGCCGCGCCTCTCTCGCCCGACGCCGGTGGCGGCACGCCGGGGGTCGAGCTGAACGCGGCCTGGTTCCTGGGGCACGACGGCGCCTGGCACCCGCTCCCCGTGCACGACGGGACGGCCGGCGACGGCGGCCAGACCGGGACGACGGAGCTGGTCTCGGCCGCCTACCAGTCGCCCGACGGCGGCTGGCACCCGCTGCCCGGCTCCCAGCCCGAGACCGCGGCCGCGGCGTCCGGTGACACCGGCCATGCCCATGGCGGTCCGGACGCGGCGCAGCAGGCCCAGGCCGGAGCGAGCCGGCAGCACGACGAACCGGCGCAGGCCGCCGCCGTCCAGCCGGACGGAGGCGTCCCGGCGACCGGCGAACCGGCGGCGCCGGGCGGCGACGGCGGCTCCGAGTCGGCGGCCGGGCATGTGTCGGGCTTCTGACCGAAACATGCCCGCTGCGCGCCGGGGTTCAGGCGGGCGGGGCGTAGCCGCGGGCGCGGACGAAGTCTCCGGTGAGCTCGGTGAAGGCGCGGGCGGCGGCGCTGCGGTAGGCGCCCTCGCGGTGCAGCAGGGTGACGGTGCGGCTGGGCAGCGGCGGGTCGAGGGGGACGGGCGTGAGCTGCGGGTGGCCGTGGGCGATGGCGTCGGGCAGGACGGTGGCCAGCGGGGTGCGGCGCACGATCTCGGTGAGCGCCTGGATGGAATTGGCCTCGACCGCGATGCGGGGGGCGGCCCGGTGGCGGGCGAAGTAGGCGTCGATGTGGCCCCGGGTGGCGAAGTCGCCGCTGAGCAGGGCGAGCCGTTCGCCCTTGAGCGCGCGCACCGGTAGGGGTGCGGCCAGCGTCCGGGCGTGCGGGGTGCCGGTGACGAGGCTGAGGGTCTCGGTGAACAGCGCGGTGGGGGTGACGCCGGGCAGGTGGGGGCCGGCGAAGGCGATGCCGAGGTCGAGTTCGTCGCTGAGCAGGGCCGCTTCCATGCGGTCCTGGGTCATCTCGGTCAGGGTGAGGTCGACGGCCGGGTGGCGCACGTGCAGCTCGGCGGTGAGCGGGCCGACCAGGTAGGCGGTGAAGGTCGGGGTGACGCCCAGCCGCAGGTGGCCGCGGGAGAGGTCCTGGACGTCGTGCACGGCGCGTTCGGCGGCGGCCAGGTCGCGAAGCGCGCGCCGGGCGTGGTCGGTGTAGACCGCCCCGGCGTCGGTGAGCCGCACCGCGCGGCCGGTGCGGTCCAGCAGTTGCACGCCCAGGGTCCGCTCCAATTGCCTGATCTGCTGGGAGAGCGTGGGCTGCGAGATGTGCAGCTCCTCGGCGGCGCGGGTGAAGTTGCCGTGTTCGGCCACGGCGAGCAGGTAGCGCACGTGACGCAGTTCGAGAGCGGCCATGGACAAACTATAGATGAGAGCAATGACTATCAGGCGGAACGCCTCTTGGACACTATAGGGCCAGGTCATACATCCTGGATGTCAGCAGCCCAAAAGGGCCGGCCACCGCCGAAGGGAGTGACCATGCAGGACCTCGCCGAGGGCGTCGCCCGTTTCCAGCGGGACGTCTTCCCGGCCAAGGCGGAGCTCTTCGCCCGTCTGGCCACCCATCACACACCGCACACGCTGTTCATCGGCTGCTCCGACGCCCGCGTCGTCCCCGAGCTGATCACCGGCACCGAGCCGGGTGACCTGTTCGTCATCCGCACCGCCGGCAACCTGGTGCCCGCCTACCGCCCCGAAGCCGACGGGGTGGCCGCGAGCATCGAGTACGCGGTCGCCGCGCTGGGCGTGCGGGACGTCGTCGTCTGCGGCCACTCGGCGTGCGGCGCGATGACCGCCCTCGCAGAGGGGCACGACCTCAGCGGCGCCCCGACCGTCGCCGCCTGGCTGCGGCACGCGGACGCCGCCCGGGCCCGCACCGCCACCCACGGTGACGTGCCGGCACTGGTGCGGCAGAACGTGCTCGCCCAGCTGGCGAACCTGGCCACCCACCCGTCGGTCGCCCGCGCGCTGGCGGCGGGGAAGGTCACCCTGCACGGCTGGGTCTACGACATCCCGACCGGCCGCGTCGAGGACCTGACCGCCGCGGGCGCCGCGCTCACGGCCTGACCCGGCTCCGGGGTTCCCGCGCGCGACCGTCCGCGGGGAGCCCGCATCCATCCCGACACCACCTGAAGAGAAGGACGTACCGACAAATGGTGCATGCACAGTTCGACCCCACCGCCCGCCAGGCCCTGGCCGCCACCGCCGTCGAGGCCAAGATCCGCAAGGACCTGTCCTGGCAGCAGATCGCCGACGCCGCCGGCCTGTCGGTGGCCTTCACCACCGCCGCCGTCCTCGGCCAGCACCCGCTGCCGGAGAGCTCCGCCCGGGCCGTGGCCGAGCTGCTGGACCTGGGCGAGGACGCGGCGGCGCTGCTGCAGACCATCCCGATCCGCGGCTCGATGCCGGACCGGATCCCGACCGACCCGACCATGTACCGCTTCTACGAGATGCTCCAGGTCTACGGGACGACCCTCAAGGCCCTGATCCACGAGCAGTTCGGCGACGGCATCATCTCCGCGATCAACTTCCGCCTCGACGTGAAGAAGGTCGCCGACCCGGAGGGCGGCGAGCGCGCCGTCATCACCCTGGACGGCAAGTACCTGCCGACCAAGCCCTTCTGACCGAGCCCGGGCCCGATCGCGGGCCCGGGGCCCGTCCCTCGCGGAGCCGCCCCGACGGCGGCCCCGCCCGGCCACTTCCGGAGGACCTTCATGGACTTCGTCCAGCGCACCATCGACCTCGCCCGCCAGAACGTCGCCGAGGGCGGCCGCCCGTTCGCGACCGTCATCGTCAGGGACGGCGAGCTCCTGGCCGAGAGCGCCAACAAGGTCGCCCAGACCGGCGACCCGACCGCCCACGCGGAGATCCTCGCCATCCGCGAGGCCTGCACCAGGCTCGGCACCGAGCACCTGACCGACACCACCATCTACGTGCTGGCCCACCCCTGCCCGATGTGCCTGGGCGCGCTGTACTACTGCTCCCCGGCCGAGGTCGTCTTCCTCACCACCCGCGAGGCATACGAGCCCCACTACGTGGACGACCGCAAGTACTTCGAGCTGGGCACCTTCTACGACGAGTTCGCCAAGCCCTGGCAGCAGCGCCGGCTGCCGATGCGCCACGAGCCGCGCGCGGACGCCGTCGAGGTGTACCGGTTCTGGCAGGAGCGCAACGGCGGCGAACGCCGCGTCGCGGGCGCACCCACCACCGCGTAGGGCGCCGGAGCGGACCTCAGCCCGGCCGGCGGGGCCTCAGCCCGGCTCGCCGTTCCCGCCGAGTGAGAGCGGGCCGAGGTCGGCGGCGGTCCTGGCCAACGCGCGGACGGCGGGGCCGTCGCCGGTGGACGACCAGACCAGGGCGAACCGGAGAGCCGGGGCGTCGTGGAGCGGCACGAAGACGACGCCGGGCGGCCGGTTGTAGCGGGCGGCGATCTCGCCCAGCGGATGCACGCACTGCCCGGCGGCGACCAGGGCCAGGATCTCGTGGAACGTCCGCGCGACGGGCCCGCGCGGGATGCGGCGGCCCAGCGGCGTGCGGGTGGGGACCATGGACGCCACCCAGTACTCCGGGGCGGCGGGGCCCAGGTCGACGACATGCTCGTCGGCCAGGTCCTCCAGCGACGCGCCGCGCCGCCCGGCGAGCGGATGCCCGGCCGACACCGCCAGCACCCGGCCGGTGACGAGCACGGTGGGGCCGACGGTGAGATCGGGTTCGGCCACCGGCAACCACAACACGTGCGCGTCGGCGTCCCCGGCGCGCAGGGCGGCGAACGGGTCGCCGCCGGTGACCTCGCTGAACCGGACCTCGGCGCCGGGATGACGGGCGCGGAAGGCGTCGACGAGCGGGCGCAGCTCGTAGCCGGCGTGGCCGAACACGCCCAGGCGCAGGGTGCGGCCCGCGCTCACCCCCGCGGCCTCGGCCCGGGCCAGCCCCTCCTGGAGCAGGTCGTAGGCCTGCCGCAGATCCTCGCGCAGGCGGCGGCCGACCGGCGTCAGGGCCACGCGCCGGCTGGTGCGGTCGAACAGCGCCACGCCGAGGCGCCGTTCCTGCCTGCTGATGGCCTGGCTGACGCGCGCCTGCGAGACGCGCAGCCGTTCGGCGGTACGGCCGAAGTGCAGTTCCTCGGCGAGCGTCAGGAAGATCTCGATGTCCCTCAGCTCCACGGATAACCCCCATGTTATGGATCGCCCCACGAACCCTACCTTGTTCGCCCTCCGACCTGCCTCGATGCTGGGAGCACCTGAGCGAGGGGGAGAACCACATGACCGACCTGCAAGCCGTAGCCGACCGCGTCGAGATCGAGGCGCTGCGCGGCGAGCTCACCGACGCGGTGATGACCCGCGACTACGACCGCGTCGAATCCCTGTTCACGCCCGGCGGCGTCATGCGATGGCCGCACATCGGCAAGGAGTTCGCCGGCCGGGAGGCGATCCGCGCCGGGATCGAGTGGGGGCAGGGCCTCTGGGAGTTCTTCGTGCAGAACGTCCATCCGGGTGTCATCCGGATCGACGGCGACACCGCGACCGGCCGGGCCTACATCTACGAGTTCGGGCGCATGCGCGACGGCGGCTCCCACGCCAACCACGCCCTCTACCACGACCGCTACGAGCGCACCGGCGACGGCTGGAAGTTCGCCGAACGCGTCTACGAGGTCAGGTACCTCGACGCCAGCCCGCTGCCGGGCGCGGCCCCCGCCGGCGACCAGGAGCGCCCGGCATGACCACCAGCCTTCGCGCCCTGACCGGCGACTACGTCCTCGACCAGGCCCGCACCCGGATCGGCTTCGTCGCCCGGCACACCGTCGGCCCCGCCGTACACGGGCGGTTCGACCGGTTCACGGGAACCGGCCACCTGGACGGCGACGACCCGTCCAGGTCGCGCATCGAGCTCACCGTCCAGGCCGGCAGCGTCCAGACCCGCAACCCGCAGCGCGACCGGTACCTGCGCGGCAAGTACCTCAAGGACGCCGACCACCCGGTGATCACCTTCACCTCGAACCGGGTGGAGCGGACCGGTGAGACGGCTTTCCAGGTCACCGGGGACCTGAGCATCCGCGGCGTGCGCAACCCGATCACCCTGGAGCTGGAGCTGACCGGCGACGGGGACGGCCTGCGGCTGCGGCTCAAGGACGGCGTCACGATCGACCGCACCGACTGGGGCGTGAAATGGAACGCCGCCGCCGGACTCGTCGCCAGGAAGGTGGCGCTGGAGCTCGACCTCGCCGCGGTCCGGCGGCCCTAGCGGCACGGACGCACCGGCCGCCCGGTCACCCGCCGAGCTGCTGGGCCAGGCCGACGACGATGCCCTCGGGGCCGCGGACGTAGCACAGCAGGTAGCTGTCCTCGAACCGCTCCAGCGTGCCGACGAGCTCGGCGCCGTGCCGGCGCAGGCGGGCGATGACGTCCTCGACGTCGTCGACGGCGAACATGACCCGGCGGATGCCCAGCGTGTTCGCCGGCGGGTCCGCCGGCTCGGGACGGATCGGCTTCGGCGTGTGGAACATGGCCAGCTCGATCCCGCCGGCGCCGCCCGGGATCCGCAACATCGCGACCTCCTGCCGGACGTCGTCGAGCCCGATGACCCGCTCCGCCCAGCGCCCCTCGATCGGCCCCCTGCCCTCCAGCTCCATGCCGAGTTCGAGGAAGAACGCGATCGCCGCGTCAAGGTCTTCGACGACGATGAGCACGTTGTCCATCCGCTGGATCGCCACGCCGGGCCTCCTTCGTCAAACGCGGCCGCTCGCCGGCCGCCGATGTTCCCAGGACGGAGCCGGCGCCGCGTTCTCGACACGCCGCCGGCGCAATGCCGGTCCCACCTTGCCCCCCGGGCGGGCCGCTCACCAGATGCGGATGTCATCAGCCGGGCCATGAATCCTTCAGGCCCGCCGGTCAGGCAGCCGCCAGTGGGCCGAAGAACGCCCGCACGTCCGCCACCAGCAGCTCCGGCACCTCCAGCGCCAGGTACGCGCCGCCGCGGTCGAGCTCGGTCCAGCGCCGGACGTCGGCGTCCCGCTCGGCGAAGCGGCGGATCGTCACGTCGTCCTTGGCCAGCAGCACGGCCGTGGGGACGGTCACCCGCGGCTTGGGGGCGTAGGCGCCCGGGTCGTGGCCGAGCTCGTAGTAGAGGTTGGCGACCGACATCGACGGACTGCTGGACGGCGCCCGGGAAGGGGGCAGCGGCGCCCTGGTCGTCGTGGGGGAGCCGGGCATCGGCAAGACCGCGCTGCTCGGCCACGCCGACAAGGTCGCCGCCGTCGACGGCACGGGCGAGCCGGGCGTCGTCCTGGCCGCCGCCGGCCCTCCGGCGGGCTTCGGGCGATCGACGGTCTTGACCGGCGTCCCCGCACGGGGAAAGATCCAGGACTCGTGACCGAACCCACGCTGCGCCCGGTCGGGCGCGTCGAGTCGACACTGACCGATCGCATGGCGGCGCCCCGGCAGCCCGACGAGGGAGCCCCCGACGCCTGGCTGGTCTTCGACGACCGGTACGCCGCCGCCCTCGACGGCCTGACCCCGGGCACCGACGTGCTGCTGCTCACCTGGCTCGACCGGGCCGACCGCGACACCCTCGCCGTCCACCCGCGTGGCGACGCCGCCCGGCCGCTCACCGGCGTCTTCGCCACCCGCGCACCCGACCGGCCCAACCCGATCGGCCTGCACACCGTGCACATCCTGGCCGTCGAGGGCCGGCGGGTGCACGTCCGCAACCTGGAGGCGCTCGACGCGACCCCGATCCTCGACGTCAAGCCCCTGCTCACGCCCGACCGCTGACCGCGGCCGCCGCCCTGCGCTAGCCCTGGTCGTCGGCGGCCGTCCGGCGGGGCAGGGGGCGGCCGGGGCGGACGAGGCCGGCGTCGTACGACACCACCACCACCTGCGCCCGGCTGCTCAGCCCCAGCTTGGCCATCAGCCGATTGAGATGCGTCTTGACCGTGCCTTCGCTGACCGACAGCCGCTCGGCGATCTCCTTGTTGGACAGCGCGTGCCCGACCAGCCGCAGCACCTCCGTCTCGCGGCCGGTGAGCCGGTCGAGGGAGGGGGAGGGGAGCGGGGCGGGCGGCTCGGTGAACGCCTCGATCAGCCGCCTGGTCGCGGCCGGGGCCAGCAGGATGTCGCCCGCCGCGACCGTGTGGATGGCGGCGATCAGGCGTTCGGGCGGGGTGTCCTTGAGCAGGAACCCGCCGGCGCCCAGGCGCAGCGCGTTGTAGACGTACTCGTCGAGGTCGAACGTGGTCAGGATGAGCACCTTGGGCGGCGGGTCGTGCGCGGCGGCCAGGATGCGCTCGGTCGCGGTCAGACCGTTGATGCCGGGCATCCTGATGTCCATGAGGATCACGTCGGGCCGCAGCGTGGCGGCCAGGCGCACGGCCTCCTCACCGTCGGCGGCCTCGCCCACGACCTCCAGGCCCGCGGCGCGCAGGAGCGCGGCCAGACCCGCACGGATGAGCACCTGGTCGTCGACGACGAGGACTTTGATCTCGCACCTGCTTCACGGTCGTCACGGCGGCCGATCGTCGGCACCGGGCACGGGGAGCGGGAAGGTCGCCAGGACCTCGAACCCGCCTCCGGGCAGCGGCCCGGCGGTGATCGACCCCTGGTAGAGCCTGACACGTTCAGTCATGCCGATCAACCCGTGACCGCCGGACGGCCCGTCCTCCGCCTGGACGGCGGCGCCGTCGTTGCTGACGCGTAACGTCAGCGTGGCCGGACCGTAGCCGATGTGGATCTCGACCCGGCCGGGGTCGGCGTGCTTGAGCACGTTCGTCAGCGACTCCTGGACGATGCGGTAGGCGCACAGGTCGAGGCCGGACGGCAGCGGCCGGGCCCGGCCCTCGACGACGAGCTCGGTGGCCACGCCCGCCCCGCGCATGCGCTCGACCAGCGGATCGAGGGCCAGCAGGCCCGGCGCGGTGGCGTAGAGGCCCTCGTCGTCGTCGTGGGCCTCGATGCGCAGGATCGACAGCAGGCGGCGCATCTCGGTCAGCGCCTCGTGGCTGGTGTCGGCGATGACGCCCAGCGTGGCGTGGGCGGTGGCCGGATCGCTCAGCGCCACGTAGCGCCCCAGCCCGGCCTGTACGGAGATGACCGACATGTGATGGGCGACGACGTCGTGCAACTCGCGGGCGATGCGCACCCGTTCGCGGGTGACCGCCCGCCGGGCGGCGGCGCCCTGCTCCGCGCGCAGCTGCGCGGCCAGGTCGGCGAGCTGCCCGGTGCGCTCCGACAGCAGCCGCACGCTGGTGCCCGCGCCCACCCCGCAGGCCGCCACGATGCACGACTGCGCGGCGGCCGACCACAGCGCGACGCCCGGCTGCTGCGCCGAGGCGTAGGTCCACTCGAAGACGATCAGCACCGCACCGGCCGCGCACCACGCCCACGACCGGTGGGCGGCGACGGAGTAGAGCGCCACCAGCGGCCCGATGCTGTTGAGCCCGAGGTGGTAGCCCAGCACGTGGTAGACCAGCGAGGCGCCCACCGACACCAGCAGCACCGCCACCGGCGTCACCCTGCGCAGCGCCAGCGGCGCGTTGACCAGCACGGTCAAGGCCACCGACAGGGCGTCGCCCGGCCGCCCCCGGCCCGGCTCGAACATCTCCCACAGCCAGGTGCCGACGACGAGCGGCAGGGCCACGGCGCCGTCGAGCAGCAGCGGGTGGACCGCGAACACCCGCCGGACGATGGACGGGGCGGTGAAGGGCACCCGTCACGCTAACCCCGGCACCACCCCCGGCGCATCAAACCAAGGGTGGACATCTACTGCCGCGAAAGTTGCAGACCCCCGCGTCCCGCCCGGGACTGATTTCCGCATCACCCTCCCGAGTGACGAGACCGGGCCGGGCAGCGGCCACGATGGAGCGATGTCGCGAACCTCTCGTCACGAGGAGACAGCCGATGGGGAACGGTGCGGAGGGCTCGGACAGCAGGGCTCCGACGGCGGGACCGGTGCGGCGGGCGTGCGGTTCCGGGTGCTCGGGCCGTTCGAGATCCTCGGCGCCCGCGGCCCGGTCAGCCCCGGAGGGCCCCGGCAGCGCGCCCTGCTCGCCCGGCTGGTGGCCGCCGCCGGGACGGTCGTCTCCACCGACACGCTGATCGAGGACCTGTACCAGGGCAGGCCGCCGGCGACCGCAGTGGGCTCCGTGCACGTCTACGTGTCGAACCTGCGCCGGGTGCTGGAGCCGTCACGCCCGCCGCGCACGCCGCCCCGGCTGCTGGTGGCCCGCCGGCCCGGCTATCTCCTGGCCACCATGGACGTCGACGCGCTGCGCTTCGCCAAGCTGGTCACCGACGCCGAGCTGCGCCCGCCCGCCGAGGCGCTGCCCCTGCTGGAGGAGGCCCTCGGGCTCTGGCGCGGCGTCCCCTACGGCGAGTTCGCCGACGAGCTGTGGGCCGCCGCGGAGGTGAACCGCCTGGGCGAGCTGCGCATGAACGCGATCGAGTCCCGCGCCCAGGCGCTGCTGGACGCCGGCCGCCCGCAGCCGGTGATCCACGAGCTGGAGTCCGAGACGGCGGAGCACCCGCTGCGCGAACGGCTGTGGTGGTTGCGCGCCCTGGCTCTCTACCGGTCCGGGCGGCAGGCCGACGCGCTGGCCACGTTACGCAGGGCGCGGCAGGTCATCGCCGACCAGCTCGGCCTCGATCCCGGGCCCGAGCTGCGGGAACTGGAGAAGGACATCCTCCGGCAGGCGCGGTCGATCACCCCGCCGCCCGAGCCGGGGCCCGTGCGGCTGTCCCTCGTCCGCACCGAGGCCGTTCCGGCCACCGTGGCGCGTGGCGGTGAGGAGGCCACCGTGGCGGGCGGCGGTGAGGAGGCCGCCGCGCACGCCGGTGAGGACGCGTCCGCGCAGGCCGATCAGGCCCGGCGCGCGGCGCGGGGACGGCTGATCGGCCGCGAGCGGGGGCTGGCGGAGCTGACGGCGCTGCCCGGCGCGGCGCACCACAACGGCGTCGTGGTCGCCGCGGTCAGCGGCGAGCCCGGCATCGGCAAGACCCGGCTGCTGCAGGCGTTCCGCGACGACTGCGTGGACCTCGGACATCTGGTGCTGTGGGGCCGCTGCCGCGGAGGGGAGGGCGTGCCGCCGCTGTGGCCGTGGCTCCAGGTGCTGCGCGCGCTGGCCGGGACCGTGCCGCCCGCCGAGCGCCAGGCGCTGAGCGGGCTGCTCGACGACGACTGGCCCACCGGCGCGCCGGCCTCGCCGCACCGCAACCGGGCCGTCGCCCGGTGGCTCGTCGAGGCCGCGCGCGCCCGCCCCCTGGTGATCGTCCTGGACGACCTGCACTGGGCGGACTCCGCCACGCTCGAACTGCTCAGGGACGTCGCCGTGCTGTCCGAGGCGTACCCGGGCGAGCGCCCGCTGCTGCTGGTCACCGCCTTCCGCGACGCGGCGCACGACGACCGGACGGTCACCCCCGCCGCTTCCTTCAACCTCTCGGTGGACGAGGTCCTCTACCAGCTCGCCCGCTACGACCTCGTGCGCATCCGGCTGAGCGGCCTCGACGCCGCCGACGTCGGGACGCTCGCCCGGGAGATGGGCGTCCCGGTGGACGGCTCGACGGCCCAGCTGCTGGCCCGGCGTACCGGCGGCAACCCGTTCTTCGTCCGCGAGAGCGTCCGGCTGATGGCGCAGGGGCAGGGCCTGGAGGTCGTGCCCGACGCGGTGTCCGACCTGATCCGCCGCCGGCTGGCCATGCTCGGGCCGCGGGCGACGGAGATACTCCAGCCGGCCGCCCTGATCGGCCGCAGCTTCGATCCCGGCCTGGTCGTCGAGGTGTTCCGGGCCTGCGCGTCGTGGCCGGAGCAGACCTACGAGCTGCTCGACTGGGCCGCCCAGGCCGGGCTGGTCACCAGCGGCGACGGGGTCATGACGTTCGTCCACGACCTGGTCAGGGAGACGCTGATCGCCGGCGTCCCGCCGCTGCGCAGGGGCGTGCTCCACCGGGAGGTGATGCGGGCCCTGTCGGCCAGGCCGAGCACCGACGTGACCGTCATCGCCCACCACGCCGTGGAGGCCGGGCCGCTGGCGTATCGGGAGACGGCGCACTGGGCCCGCGCGGCGGCCGGGCAGGCGAGCCGGCGCATGGCGCACGAGGAGGCCGCCGCCTGGTGGGGACGGGCCGTCGCCGCGCACGGCGCCTGCGACGGCGCCCCCGCCCAGCACGTGGAACTCCTGCTGCACCAGGTGCGCGCCCTGCTGGACGCCGGAGACGCGATGGGCGCGCGCGACCTGCGGGCCCAGGCCCTGCGCGTGGCCCAGCGCGCCGAAGCCGACCCCGCCCTGACCACCCGCGCGCTCACCGCACTGGACGCGCCGGCCATCTGGACGCTGCGCAACCCGTACGAACCGGTGGAACTGCGGCTGGTGGAGCAGTTCGAGGCCACGCTGAGCGCGCTGCCCGAGACCGACGGCGTCGAGCGGACGCTGCTGCTCGGCGGCCTGGCGCAGGAACTGTACAACGGCAGCGACGACGACCTGCGATGCCTGTCGCTGTCGGCCGAGGCCGTCGCGATGGCCCGCCGGATCGCGGACCCGCACCTGCTCATGCGGGCGCTGAACGCGCGCGCGCTGTCCGTGCCGCAGGCGACCCACATCGCCGAGCTCATGGAGATCGCCGACGAGCTGCACGGCTTGGCCGCGCGGACCCGGACGCCGGGCTTCGAGCTGCTCGCCCACATGATGGACACCCACTACCGGCTGGAGATGCGCGACCTGGCCGGGGCCGACCTGGCGGCCGCCCGCTGCGAGGCGCTGCTCGACGACCTGCAACTGCCGTGGCCGCGGTTCCAGCACACCATGTGGCGGGCCAACCGGCTCACCCTGGCCGGCCGGTTCGCCGAGGCCGACGCGCTGTACGGCGAGGCCGAACGGCAGGCCAAGCGGATCGGCATGTGGTACGCGGGCGCCGTCGCGGTGAACGGCCGCCTCATGCTGCACTACCAGCGCGGCGCCATGGCCGAGGCGGGCCCGCTCATCGACCTGATCAGCGGCATCCACCCCACCGTGGAACACGACGCACGGGTGCTGGAGCTGTGCGCCCAGGGGCGCCGGAGCCAGGCCGTGGCCCTGGCCGGGCAGGGGTGGCCCGCTCCGCCGATGGACTGGTCGTGGCTGACCATGACCTGCCTGCAGGGCGCGGCCCAGGCCGCCGTGGGCGACGTGGCGGCCTGCTGGACGACGTACGAGAAGCTGCTGCCCTACGCCGGGCGGATCTCCGGGGGGTCGGCGGTGGCCTGCATCGGGCCGGTCGACCACTTCCTGGCCGTGCTGGAGACCGCGCTGGACGCCGGCACCGACGCCGCCGGGTCCTGACGGGCCACCGGTCTACCGTGTCCCGTCGTCGTGCCAGCGGCCGACCAGGTCGGCGTACAGGGGGGACCGGTCGATCAGTTCCCGGTGGGTGCCGGTGAGCACGGTGGTCCCGTCCATCAGGAGGACCTGGCGTGCCCTGGCGGCCGAGCTGATGCGGTGCGCGATCACGACCAGGGTGCCGGGCCGGGCCGCCAGCGCCGACTCCGCGCGCAGCTCGGCGGCCGGATCGAGGTGGCAGCCCGCCTCGTCCAGGATGAGGACGTCGGCGGGGGAGGCGTGCACGCGGGCCAGGGCGACGAGCTGCCGCTCCCCGGCCGACAGCGCGGACGGCTCGTCGATCTCCCCGTCGAGGCCGCCCAGCCGCTCGACGAGCGGTCCGGCGCCGACGGCGGCCACGGAGGCGCGCAGGCGCTCGTCGTCCGGGCTCTCGCCGAGCGGCCACAGGTAGGCCAGGTTCTCCCGGACCGTCCCGGCGAAGACGTACGCCTCCTGCGGCACCAGCGCGATCCGGCTGCGCACCGACGCGCCGGGGATCGAGTCCAGGGGCCGCCCGCCGAGCCGCACCCGCCCGCCGGTCGGCCGGAGCAGCCCGGTCATCAGCAGGGCCAGCGTGGACTTGCCGACGCCGCTGGGCCCGACCACCGCGAGATGCCCGCCTTCGCCGATCGTCAGGTCCAGGTCCCGCACGACCGGCGTGGCCCGCGCGGCATAGGCGAACGTCAGGCGCTCGGCCCGCAGCTCGTGACCGGCCGGGACCGCGGTCGCCGGCGTGCCCACCTCCGCCGGGCCGGGGACGGCGATCGTCTCGGCGATCCTGCGCGTGGTCGCCGCGAGCCCGACCCCCCACCCGCCGAGGGTGTCGAGGATCGTGCGCAGCGCCGGCTCCAGACCGGTGAACAGGTACGTCACCGCCCCCACCACCTCTCCCGCGCTCAGCCGGCCCCCCTCGATCAGCGGACGGGACAGCAGGAGCAGGCCGACCAGCGGCGCGTGCGCGCCGAGCAGGACGGCGACCCGGCGGCCGGTGCCCGCCCAGGCGAGCGCGCGGGCCGCCGCGGCCTGCGCGGACACCAGGGCCCGCAACGTGTCCGCGGCCTGGGCCCGCGCCCCGCAGGCGGCGACGTCGCGCAGCCCCGCCACGATGGGCGTGGCCTGCGCGGTCAGCCGCTCCTCGGCGAGCACGAGCGCGCGCTGCCGGGCCGTCAGCGCCGGCATCAGCCTGGCGAACGCGGCCAGCGTCAGCACCAGCGGCCCGGCGGCGACGGCGGCGGCCACCGGCGACAGGACGAGTAGCCCCACCAGCGCGGCGATCACCGACATCCCCAGCTCACGACTGGTGCGCAGCATCGTGGACACCAGCTTGCGCATGGTCTCGACCTGCCCGGTGAGGCGGCTGAGCGCGGCGGCGTCCGGCGCCTGGCCGCCGTCGGCCGCACGGCGGACGGTCGCCCCGGCCACGGCGCGGACCAGCTCGTCGCGCATGGGCTCGACCACCGCGGCGAGCTGCGGGAACATCAGCCGGGTCGCGACCGACCTGACGACCATCGTCGCGCCCAGCAGGCCCAGCCAGGCCATGCCGACGCCCGGACGTCCCGCCAGGAAGCCGCGGTCCACCGCGGTGGCGACGAGCAGCCCGGCCAGCAGCGCGGGCGCCGACTCGACGAGCGACCACGCCAGCGCCAGCAGCAGCGGGCGCCGCCGGGCGCGCAGCAGCCCCGCCAGGAACCGCCAGGGCCGGACGGCCTGCCGCCGGTCCGCCTCGGCCCCGGTCACCGTGCGGACGTCCATGTGTCCTCCTCGTCCCGTCGCGGGGTGTCGGCGTGCTCGGCGGCGAACAGGGCGCGGTAGGCCGGGTCCCGCCACAGCTCCTGGTGGGTGCCGCGCCCGCGCACCCGGCCGGCGTCGAGCCAGACGACCAGGTCGGCCAGGGCGGCCGTGGCCGGGCGGTGCGCGATGACCAGACGGGTGCGCCCCCGCATGCCCTCGGCCAGGGCACGGCTCACCCGGGCCTCGGTCGCGGTGTCCAGGCTGGAGGTGGCGTCGTCGAGGACGGTCACCCGGGCCTGCCGCAGGAACGCCCGCGCCAGTCCCAGCCGCTGCACCTCGCCGCCGGACAGCGGCGCGTCCGCCGCCGGGGTGGCGTACCCGAAGGGGAGGCGGCGGATCACGTCGTGCACGGCCGCGGCCTTCGCGGCGGCGCGCACCGCCTCCGGGGCGCACGCCGGAGCGCCGTAGGAGATCACCCCGGCGATGTCGCCGCCGAGCAGCATCGGGCGTTCGAACGCGTACGCCACGGCATCGCGCAGCGGCCCGGGATCGACGTCGCGCAGGGGCACGCCGTCGAGGAGGACCTGGCCGTCGTCCGGGTCCGCCAACCGGCCGGCCAGCAGCGCGAGGGTGGTCTTGCCCGCGCCCGAGCCGCCGACGACGGCGGTCATCACCCCGGCCGGTATCTCCAGGTCGACGCCGTCGAGCAGCGGGGCCTGCCCGCGCCGCACCGTCACGCCACGGAAGGAGAGCGTCCCCGGGCCGGGGGGCAGCGGCCGCGTGCCGGCGGCCGGGACGGGCAGGGCGAGCACGTCGTGCACGCGGACCGCCGCCGACCGGCCGAAGGCCATGCCGAGCAGCGGGTCGATCTGTTCGACGAACACCAGGCCCAGGGCGGTGTAGCCGGCCGTGGCCGGCAGCGCGCCCGCCGGCAGCCGTCCCTGCGCGACGCCGAGCCCCGCCACGGCCAGCACGACGACCTCCACCAGCGGCAGGATCAGGGTGATCCGCCACACGCTCTGCGCCTGCGCCCGCCACAGGGCGTGCCCGGCGGCGCTCAGCTCGGGCAGCGGCCGCAGCACGCGGGCGATCTCCCGGTCGGCGGTGCCCGCGGCCCGGACCGTCCGGATGCCGGCCAGGGTCTCGGCGAGGCGCGCGGCCAGCCGGCCCTGGGCCCGCTGGTAGTCGCCGTACAGGCCGGAGACCCGGGCGACGAACACCCGCATGACGACGAGCGCGACCGGGACGCCGCTCAGGAAGGCGACGCCCACCCGCCAGTCGATCGTGAAGAGCGCGACGACGCCGCCCGCCGACAGGACGAGCCCGGACGCGATCTGCAGCAGCGTCGCGGGCACGTAACCGGTGGTCGCGGTGTTGCCCACGAGGCGGTTGACGAGCTCCCCGGCGGGAAAGGCGCCCGCGCCCGCCGCGTCGGTCCGCAGCACCCGGTCGATCGCGCGCAGGCGCAGCAGCCTGGTGGCGGCGGCGACGGACGTGATCCCCGCGACGCCCGAGACGACGTCGGCGAGCGCGGCGGCCAGGAGCAGCACCGCGAGCTCGGCGTAGGCGGCGGTGGAGCCCGTTCCGGCGAGGACCGCGTTCACCGCCGCGCCCACCGCCGAGGGCAGGGCGAGGGAGACGGCGATCGAGGCCGCCGCGGCGACGGCCGTCCCCGCCAGCGGCGCCCAGGTCGCGCGGGCCGTCCAGGCGATGAGCCGGTCGCCGTGCCGGTGCCCGACGTTCATGAGAGGTCCCTTCACTCCATCGGCTCGTGGCGTGGGTCGTGTGTCGGCGCGGTGCCGGCCCCCTGGGGCCGGCGAGAAGGTGCCGCCGCGGCTGCGGCAGCTGCTCAACGTCGAGTCCGGCGTCAACGACGGGCTCGCGCTGCCGTTCGTCATCCTGTTCCTGGCGA
>NZ_JBEZGC010000030.1:0-79802 GCF_040649795.1 Nonomuraea sp. NPDC048881 | reverse complement strand
CCATCGTCCTGATCGGCCTGGCCATGGCCGGCGCGGGCGCCACGCTCGGGCTGGGCAACCTGCCGATCGTCCGCCGCAACGCCTGGCTCAGGTAGCTCGGACCCGTCATGGGCCCACCCCTCGGCGGAGGGGTGGGCCCGTGGCATTTCAGGTGGGAGCCGCGAGGGTCACCGGCTCACGGCGTCAGCGCTGCAGTGTCAGCACCCCCGGCCGGTAGGGCAGGAGGCCGTAGTCGCCGCCCGAGCTGGGGCTGCGGCCCTGGTAGAGGAGTTGCAGGTTGCACGGGTCGACGGTCATGGTCTGGTCGGCGCCGGTGCGGACCAGCTCGCCGTGGCTGATGTCGTTCGTCCAGGTGGCGCCGCTGTTGGCCTTGCCGGCGAACGGGTTGCCCTCGGTCGCGGCCTGGGGCGTCCAGGAACCGTTCAGGCTGGTGGCGGTGAACGAGCGGAAGTAGCGGCCCTGCGCGCCGATCGCCTCGACGAGCATCAGGTACCGGCTCTGACCCTGGAGCTTGTAGACCTGGACGGCTTCGAACAGGTTGTTCGTCGTGTCGCTCATGACCACGGTCGAGGCCGTGCCGAAGCTGCCGGGGAAGTTCCCGATGGGCATGCTCGCCCGGTAGATCTTGCCGTTGTCCCCGGCGAAGAACAGGTACATGTTGGTGCTGTCGCCGATGACCGTCTGGTCGATGGGGCCCGTCCCGGACCCCGAGATGCTGCCGGAGAAGAGCGTCTGCGGCGCCGACCAGCTGTTGGGGTTGGCGGGGTCGGTGGAGGTCCGGTACGAGAAGGCGGGCCCGCCCCACTGGTAGGCGAGCACCCAGATGTTCTTGGGGGCGAAGAAGAAGAGCGTGGGGGCGACGGCGGAGAAGGACATCGTGTTCTGTGTGGCCGAGGCCATGTCGGACCAGTTGGCGAGCGGGCTGAAGTTCATCGACCCCCACTTTGTCCCCGTGTCGTGGGTCGTGGCGTAGACCAGATGCCGCCCGTTGTAGGGGGCGACGGTGAAGTCCTTGAGCGAGACCCAGCCCGCCTTCGGGGTCGCCAGCGGGCCGGTCGAGGTCCAGCGGTAGGTCGAGGGGAGGTCACACATGCCGGGGTTGCCACCGTCCGTCCGTACGAGCTGCCATTGCTGGTTGGCGCCGCCCCAGTCGTCGTACTGGACGATGTTGGCGCCGTCGGCGGTGGAGGCTCCTTGGACCTCCAGGGCCTTGTTGCTGTGGCGGGAGATGAGTCTGACGTAGCCGTCGGGGCTGTCGGTGAGTTTCCATTGCTGGTTGGCGCCGTTGAGGTCGGTCCATTGGACGATGGGGCCGCCGTTGGCGGTGGAGAAGTTGTAGACGTCCAGGACCTTGCCGGAGTGGCGGGATTTGATGCGGTAGTAGCCGCCGCCTGAGTCGACGAACTGCCATTGCTGCTGGTTCTGGTTGTTCCTGGTCCATTGGGTGATGCGGCCGCCGTCGGCGGTGGACAGGTTGTAGACGTCCAGGGCCTTGCCGCTGTTGCGGTTGACCAGGACGTACCAGGCGTTGGTGTCGACGGTGGCCGCGTCGGCGGGCGGGCTCGCGACGAACAGGCTCGCCAGCAGGACGGCCAGCGTCGCGAGGACGGTCAGGGGACTGTGTCTCTTCACCATGAGCTCCGATGCCGTGTCAGGGGGTGGTCAGGTCGAAGCGGCGCACGGTGACCGCGCCGCCGAGGGACTTGGTGGCGTAGTTGAAGATGCCGAAGCGGTAACCCATGAAGAACTGCCAGGCGTTGTTCAGCGTGAAGGCCGGGCCGAGGCCCACGAAGGTGCTGCCGTCGGTGCTGTAGGAGAAGCGGGCCTGACGGCCGGACCCGGGCCGGATGTCGGCGGTGACCCGCAACCAGATCCGGCCGCCCGGGACGTTCGCGCTCGCCGCCTCGACGCCGGTGCCGGTGGTCTGCCACGAGCCGCTCATGGTCAGGCCGTTGGTCATCACGACCCGGCTGACGCCGTTGTCGCGTTTGACGCCGATCCAGGCCGACTGGTCGCGCAGCATCGCCAGCCCGGCCCGGTCGCCGTCGGCCATCTGTGAGGGGTCGAGCTCGATCGTCGCCGTCGAGGACGGGCCCTGGATGCGGTGGGTCAGCGTGTTCCGGGCGGCGTAGAGGTCGCCGGTGACGGTCGCGGTCTGCAGGCGCAGGCCGTCGCCGGTGGAGAAGCGGCTGGTGTCGGGGTTGTGGTTCCACTCCCAGCGGGGGCCGAGCGTGGCCGAGGTGAAGGCGTCCGGGCCGATCATGGACGTCACGGTCCGGCTGGTCTGGATGTTCGGCTTCGGGTAGTTCACGCCCCAGCCGCCGTTGACGGTCTGCACGACCGGCCAGTCGCCGGTCCAGGTGATCGGCGCCAGAGCCGGGACGCGTCCGCCGGGGTAGGCGTCGACGAACGCCATGTAGTACCAGTCGCCGTTCTGCGTCTGGACGAGCCCGCCCTGGTGCGGGACGCCGCCGCCGGCGACGGGGCCCGGCAGGTCGAGCAGGACCTGGCGCATCTCGTACGGGCCCCATGGCGAGGTCGAGCGGAGCACGTACTGGCCGTTGGCGGGGCGGGTCAGCCAGATGTAGTAGTAGCCGTTCCGCTTGTAGAAGCGGGACCCTTCCAGGGTGCCGACGTTGCTCGGCGTCTGGAACACCTGCTGCGCGCGCACCTGGCTGAGACCGTCGGCCGAGAGCTGGGCCACGCTGATGGTGCTGTTGCCGTAGGCGACGTACATGGTGTCGTCGGAGTCGACCAGCAGGCCGGCGTCGTAGTAGCAGTTGTTGATCTGTGAGCGCTTGGTCCACGTGCCGTTCACGGCGGAGGCGGTGTAGACGTAGGTCCGGTTGAACTCGACGCAGCCGAGCCAGTAGAAGGTGCCGTTGCCGGGCCGGTAGTTGAAGGCCGAGGCCCAGATGCCCTTCACGTACGCCCGGCCGCCGTTGAGGTCGTAGGCGCCGGAGCCGAAGTCGAGCCTCGGCACGGAATGCCCGGCGTACTCCCAGTCGACCAGGTTGTACGAACGCAGGATCGGCGCGCCCGGCGAGTAGTGCATGGTCGAGGCCGAGTAGTAGTAGGCGTCGCCCACCCGGACGATGTCGCCGTCGGCGAAGTCCTGCCACACGACCGGGTTGGCGTAGTTGCCGCCGCCGTTGCCGTTGACCGGGACGAGCTGCCATTGCTGGTTGGCGCCGCCCCAGTCGTCGTACTGGACGATGTTGGCGCCGTCGGCGGTGGAGGCTCCTTGGACCTCCAGGGCCTTGTTGCTGTGGCGGGAGATGAGTCTGACGTAGCCGTCGGGGCTGTCGGCGAGTTTCCATTGCTGGTTGGCGCCGTTGAGGTCGGTCCATTGGACGATGGGGCCGCCGTTGGCGGTGGAGAAGTTGTAGACGTCCAGGACCTTGCCGGAGTGGCGGGACTTGATGCGGTAGTAGCCGCCGCCTGAGTCGACGAACTGCCATTGCTGCTGGTTCTGGTTGTTCCTGGTCCATTGGGTGATGCGGCCGCCGTCGGCGGTGGACAGGTTGTAGACGTCCAGGGCCTTGCCGCTGTTGCGGTTGACCAGGACGTACCAGACGTTGGTGTCGACCGTCGCGGCCGACGCCTCCTGGGCGGTGAGCAGCACGCCCACGAGAAGCAGGGCCGAGACAGCCGCGAGGACACGTCTCACAGGAACCTCCAGAGGTTGTCGTCCGAGCCGTCGTCGTCGGCGAGCACGACCTGCGCGCCCTGGGACGCGCCGGCGACGCCGAGGACCCGGCCGCCGCCCGCGCACTGGACGCGGAAGGCGGCGCCCGACCCGTGGCGCAGCCGCCAGCGATGATCGGCCGTGCCGTTGTCGGCCCACTGCACGACCCGCGACCCGGCGGCGGTGCCCATGTGCTCCACGCCCAGCACCTTCTGGCTGTGGGAGTTGCGCAGCCGCAGGTAGCCGCCGGTGTCGGCGATGGCGGTCCACAGGTGGTCGGCGGTGCCGTTGTCGCCCCACTGGACGACGAGCGCGCCGTCGGCCGTGGACATGCCGGTGACCCCGAGCACCATCCCGGTGCCTACGTTCTGCAGGCGCCGCGCGCCGTTCGGCAGGAACCGCCACTGGTTGTCCGGGCTGCCGTCGTCGGCGTCCTGGACCACCTGGGCGCCGTTCGCGGTCGAGCCGTTCAGGATGCCGAGCAGCTTGGAGCTGTGGACGTTGCGGATCTTGACGGAGCCGTCGCCGGCGTCGGTGACCGTCCAGCGGTGGTCGGCGGTGCCGGTGTCGCCCCACTGGAGCACCCGGGCGCCCGCGGCGGTCGACATGTTCTCGACGCCGAGCACCTTGCCGCTGTGCGCGTTGCGGAACCGCAGGGCGTTCCCGTCGACGATCAGGGCCCAGTCGTGGTCGGCGGTGCCGCTGTCGGTCCACTGCAGGGCCGCGCCGCCGTCGGCGGTGGACATGTCCCTGATGCCCAGGACGAGCCCGCTGGCCGCGTTGACCAGCCGGAAGCTCGCCGTGCCGGTCCCGCCCTGGACGTTCCAGTAGACGACGTAGTTGTGGCCGGTGGCGTCGTGGAAGGGGCCGAGCCGCACCGGCGCGCCGTCGGCCGTGGCCGTGAAGGCCAGGGAGGAGCCGCCGGTCCGGGTGATCGAGGAGGGGTTCAGGGCCGGGGCCGACGACAGGACGGTGTCGCCGTAGTCGCCCGACAACACGACCGGGCCGTAGGTCACGGCCTGCACGCCGGGGTTGTCCGCGGCGGCCTTCATGACCACCCGCATGGGCAGGCGCACGGTCACGGTGTCGCCGGACGACCACGACCGGGTGAGGCCGGCGTAGCTGCCCGGCGCGGCCGCGATGTCCTGCCGGACCCCGTTGACGCTGATCGTCGCGCCCTGCGTCCAGGCCGGGATCCGGACGCGCATCGTCCACGATCCGCTCACGTTGCCGGTGACCTGCAGCGACGTGGTGTCGCTGACCGGACAGGAGGTGGTCTGGGTGACCGTGATGCCGCGCCGGCTCCAGTCGAGGACGGAGGGCACGAACAGGTTGACGAACAGGGTGGTGTCGTCGTGGAAGTAGATCGAGTCCATGAGCTTGGTGTTGGTCTCGATCCCGGTGCCCTGGCAGCACCAGAACGTGCCGTAGTCCGTGCTCCAGGTGCCGCCGCCCCAGGCCGGTCCGACGCCTCGCCGTCCACCGGGGTTGAGCGGGGTGAAGTAGGTGACGTGCCCATGCGCGTCGGCCGGGTTCTGCTGGCCGAGGAGGTGGTTGAGCAGGGCGTTCTCGTAGTAGTCGAAGTAGTCGGCCCGGTCGGGGGACAGCAGCCACAGCTCCCGGGTCAGCTTGAGCATGTTGTAGGTGTTGCACGCCTCGCCGGTGTCCCTGGTCAGGTAGGAGGCGATCGCGCCGGGCGCGCGGAAGTGCTCGGCCTGGCTGTTGGAGCCGTTCACGTACGTGTGCGCGCCGACCGTGATGGCCCAGGCGTTGACGGCGATGTCGCGGTAGCGGGTGGCGCCCGTCGCCTTGTACTCGCGGGCCGCGCCGATCCACTTGGGCACCTGGGTGTTGGCGTGCAGGCCGTTGAGCCGGTCCTGGTTCGCGGCCAGCGGGTCGAACACGGCCGCGTGGTCGAACCGCTGGGCCGTGGCCAGCCAGCGGGGGTCGCCGGTCGCCTGGTACAGGTCCGTCAGCACGGCGTTCATGCCGCCGAATTCGGTGCCGAGCATGGCCTGCGCCTGGGCGGCGGACAGTCGCGACGTCCGGGCGTCCACCCAGCCCGCCAGGGCGAGCAGCACGGTCCTGGCCTGGGTGTCGCCGATCAGCCGCCAGACGTCCAGCAGCCCGGCCAGGGTCTTGTGGACGCAGTAGTAGGGCACGTTGCCGTTGGTCAGCGTGCGGTTCTCCAGGGCCGTGAAGTCCGACTCCGGGAAACCGGACAGGTAACCGCCGGTGAACCCGGCGGCCGGGTTGTTCCCCTGGCACTTGGCCAGTTCCGCCACCATGTAGCGCGCCTTGTCGCGGCAGGCGGTGTCACCGAGCACGGCGTACGCCTGCGCCCACGCCGTCAGGAAATGGCCCTGCGCGTGCGACCGGAACGGGAAGCCGGGCGCGTCCCAGCCGCCGTTGGGCGCGGCGCCGCCGGTGGACACCCGGTGGTTGGCGCGGAAGACGTACAGCAGCCGGTCGACGTCGACGAAGCGCAGGTAGGCGAGGGCGCGGTTCTGGTTGTCCAGCAGGCGGCCGGAGGTCAGCCGGACCTGGCCGAGGTCGAACTCGTAGGCTGAGACGCCGAGATCGGGCCTGCTCCAGGGGACTGCGGCCAGGGCGGGGGACGCGCCGGCCATCTGACCGACGACGGAGAGCGCGGCGGTCGCGCCCGTGGCCTGGAAGAGCTGACGGCGGCTCAAGGACATGCGGAGCTCCTTGGGATGGGGGGCGGTGAGCGGCCGGGGCCGGTCACGGGGGGCAGCTGGTCAGGGCCTTCGAAGGGCCGTTGCCTGGTCTTTCGGCGGGCGTTGTTAGCGCTAACAACTGGCCGATCGGGTCACCGTCGTGTCCCGTGCCGGCGGTTGTGACATGTCGGGGCTCCTTGGCCGGAGAGGGGTGTTAGCGTTAACATCGCCTTGCCGATGGGACTACTCCGTAGTGAGGGAGTACAACCGACGGTCCGTTCCGGTGTCAATGAGGGGATTGCCGGCCGAGCTGGGCTTCGTCCTGTGGGTGCCTGCCCGCCTGGAGTTCTCTCTCCACGGAGACGGCCCGTCACCATGAAAGTTTCACGGGCGTCACCCGGGACCGCTCCCCCGGCCTCGCCGGGCCGGGGGAGGGGGTGGTCAGCGGGCGAGGTCGCGCCGGGGCGCCGGGCCCCGGCGCGACGGGCGGGCGACGCTCACGCGGCGCCCGCGTTGTAGGTCCACTTCTGGTTGCTGCCGCCCCAGCAGGTGTACAGCTGCAGCCCCGTGCCGTTGCCGGTGCCGCCGCCCACGGCGTCCAGGCACAGTCCGGACTGCACGCCCACGATCGTGCCGTCGGTGTTGACGCGCCATTTCTGGTTGTCGCCGCCCCAGCAGGAGTAGATCTGGATCTTGGCGCCGTTGCCCGTGCCTCCGGCGTCCAGGCACTTGTTGCCGTACACCTTCAGTTCCCCTGCCGAGGTCCGCGTCCACTGCTGGTTGCTCTGACCGTTGCAGTCCCAGAGCTGGACGGCCGTGCCGTCGGTGGTGCTGGAGCTGGGCACGTCGACGCAGCGGCCGGCGGCCGTGCTCCTGATCTGCCCCGCGTCGCCGCCGCCGGGCGGCGGCGACGTGCCGCCGCCGTTCAGCGCGTTGAGCACGGCCGTGTAGGCGGCCTTCTTGTTGCCGTTGCCGTCGAAGAGCAGCGCGGTGGCGCCGGCGCCGAGCCAGGAGTCGGTGTCGCGAACGCCCCAGGTGGTGACGCCGGTGCACCGCGGCACCGCCAGGCAGTCGTTGACGACACTGGCGTACGTGGTGGCCGAGCCGCCTTGGATGTCCAGCTCGGTGATCTGCACGTCCACGCCGAGCGCGGCGAAGCTCTGGATGGTCGTGCGGTAGTTGCTGTTGTACGGGCTGTTGCCGTTGAAGTGCGACTGCAGGCCGACGCAGTCGATCGGCACGCCACGGGCCCTGAAGTCCTTGACCATGTTGTAGACGCCCTGCGTCTTGGCCCAGGTCCAGTTGTCGATGTTGTAGTCGTTGTAGCACAGCTTGGCGGCCGGGTCGGCGGCGCGCGCGGTGCGGAAGGCCACCTCGATCCAGTCGTTGCCGGTGCGCTGGAGGTTGGAGTCGCGCCGGCCGCCGCCGCTGTCGGCGTAGGCCTCGTTGACCACGTCCCAGGCGTAGATCTTGCCCTTGTAGTGGGACATGACGCCGTTGATGTGGTCGATCATCGCCTGGCGCAGCGAGCTGCCCGACAACGACTGCATCCAGCCGGGCTGCTGGGAGTGCCAGGCCAGGGTGTGGCCGCGTACCCGCTTGCCGTTCTGCACGGCCCAGTTGTAGACCCGGTCGCCGTTGGTGAAGGTGAACTGCCCCCGGTTGGGCTCGGTGGCGTCGATCTTCATCTCGTTCTCGGCCGTGACCATGGTGAACTCGCGGTTGGCGATCGTCGTGTAGGCGGAGTCGCCGAGTTTGCCCGCGGCGATGGCGGTGCCGAAGTAGCGGCCGCTCTGCGCGGCGGCCGCGCCGAGCGCGCTCGCCGCGGCATCGGCCGGAATCGCCGTCGCCAGGGCCGTGAGCAGGCCGAGCGCGCCGAGTGCGCCGGTGATCAGCGCCCGGCGGCGCGCGCCGGGCGGCCGTCCGGCGGTCGGTGGGGACATGGCGTTGACACGCATGCTGGAGCCTCCGTACGCGAATCATGGGGGGAAGGTCGTGCGGACGCACTTCGGAGGGGTGCGCCCAGGGCGTTCGGGAGCGGATGGGAGAGCCGGGCTCGGGCACTCAGTGTGTGGATCTCGCCGAAAGTTGTCAAGATTCGGGTAAAACTTTCGGAGCCGTCTTGCTTGTGCGGGCATGTCATCCAGGGCCGCTACCTGTCGAAAGTTTTCGGCCGACGGGTCGTGAAAGTTTCACGGGGACGGGTGGCGGCCGGTCCGAGGTGGGAGCGCGTTTTCGGCCGCTTCGGGCTTCGGGGGCTCTTGACGGGGTCGCCCGGCTCGTATTTGCTCCGTCGCGCCGGCACCGCGACTTGTTAGCGTTAACACACGAACAGGCGGAACCATGAGCGAAACTCCGACTGCACCATCACGGGGACGCAGTCCGGGCTGTGCCTGGAAGCCGTCGGCCACGCGGCGCGGCCCGAGCCGCGCCGAGGGCCGTCGCTCAGGAGGGCGGCGCGAACGGGGCCGCGACGTCGGTGACGTGTTCCGCCGGGGCCGCCGTCTCCCGGTTCGGGTGGTAGATCTCGCGCATGGACAGCGCCGGGGCCAGCCCGCGGTCGTCCAGCCAGGCTTTGAGCGTGTCGTACGCCGGCAGGATCGCCGGGTAGTGCGACCGCTCCTTGCTGACCTCGACGTACGCGGTCCGGTGGGACGGCTCCAGCCGGACGCCGATCCGGCCGGCGGGCTCGATCGGGCTCCCGGTCGGCAGGCACACCTCCACCGGGCCGTTCGAGTCCTCGCCCACCGTGCCGTGGAAGACGGCGAACGGCGGCCCGGACAGGCAGCCGCCGGCCGCCCCCAGGTGGGCGAAGAGCGCGGCCGAGGCGTCCGTGATGAAGTCCGCCAGGCCGGAGGCGCGCGCATGGCCGTGGATGAAGATCACGCGCTGCTCGGGCACGTCCCGCAGGCGCACCTCGTACGCGGGGGTCGCCTCCTCCAGGAAGACCTGACGGATGTAGGCCAGCAGCGACTGACGTGCCCGCCACTGCTCCTCGCGGTGACTCCAGTGCTTCGCGATGGCCTCGACCGCCGCGGGGCCGTCCAGCCCCAGCACCCTGCCGACCTCGGCGAGCGGCATGTCGATGGCGCGCAGCAGCGTGATGCGCCGGGCCACGGCGAGCTGCGCCCGGCCGTAACGGCGGAAACCGGTGCGGGGATCGACCTCGGCGGGCGGCAGCAGCCCCTTGGCGTCGTAGAGCCGCAGCGCCTTGAGCGTCAGGTTGGACCGCGCGGCGAACTGTCCAGTGGTCATCAGATCGGACACCGCCCGAGTATGGACCCTGCCCCTGGGGCGGACACAAACGACCCGGATCACAGCCCCGGGCGGCCCGCCGCGCCCTCCGCAGAAGCCGACCGCCGCTCGACTGGCGGCCGTACGACGGAGACCCCGTCCCGAACAGGCCACCGAGTCCCTTGCAGGGGTGGGCGTCCTGAACTGGCGGCGGCCGGGTGATCTTTCGGTTTTGTCTTCACGGTGACGGCCGGACATGTCTGACCCGGACGACGCCGGGCACCGTGCGGGCCAGCACGCCGGCGATGTGGTCGGCCTGCTGCCGGGACGGCCCGCGCAGCTCGGCCACGCCGTCGCGGACGGCGACGTCCCAGCTGGGGCCCGCCGGGTACTGCTCGCGCAGCGCGGCCTCGACCGCCTGGCGCAGGTCTTCGTCGGGGCGGGCGAGCATGGCCAGCAGGTCGCGGCGGCTGACCATCCCGGCGATCCGGCCGCCGGTCACGACGGGCAGGCTCTTGACCCGCTCGCGGACCATCAGATCGATGGCGACGGTGACGTCGGTGGTCTCGGTGACCGTGACGACGTCGCGGCTCATGACGTCCATGACCTGGCGGGGCGGCGGCTCGTCGGCCGGCGCGGCCGGGCGGACGGTCGCGCGGGGATCGGGCTCGAACTCCCCCCGCAGCAGGTCCAGTTCGCTGACCACGCCGACGAGCCGGCCGTCGTCGCCGACGACGGGCGCGGCGGTGATGTCGTGGCCGTGCAGGACCCGCACGGCCCGCCGCACCGGATCGGTGTCGCGGACGGTGACGGCCGGGCCGCTCATGACCTCGCGGACGAGCATCGCTGTCTGGCCTCCCACTCGCAGTCGTCGGTCTTCCAGGTCAGCTTGCCACGACGGTCGTCCCACGGCCCGCTCCGCCCGGGGTGGCGGCCTCGTGGCTCTCCCATCACAACGCGGGACGCGGCCGGGCCGGTAGGGCCGGAAGTCCCGAACGAGATCCGTGCCGCCACCCGACCCCCGGAACGGACTTAGGGTCATGGGCATGGCCGACCCCATTCTCGTGCTGAACACGGGATCCTCCTCCATCAAGTACGAGCTCGTCGATCCGCACACCCGCGAGCGCGCCGCCCGAGGGCTGGTCGAGCGCATCGGCGAGGACCGCGGGCGGATCACGCACCACGGCGGGGACGGGCCGCCGTACGTCCGGGAACGTCCCTTCCCCGGCCACGGGGACGGGCTGGAGGCGATGCTGGCGGCGTTCGCCGCCGCCGGGCCCGAGCCGGCGCCGGTCGCGGTCGGGCACCGGGTGGTGCACGGCGGCACCCGGTTCACCGACGCGGTGCTCATCGACGACGACGTCATCGCCGCGATCGAGGAGCTGGCCCCGCTCGCGCCCCTGCACAACCCGGTCAACCTGACCGGCATCCGGCTGGCGCTCAAGGTGTTCCCGGACGTGCCGCAGGTGGCCGTGTTCGACACCGCGTTCCACCGCACGCTGCCGCCCGAGGCGTACACGTACGCGGTGCCGCGCGAGTGGCGGGCGCAGGGCGTGCGGCGCTTCGGCTTCCACGGCACCTCGTGCGCGTACGTCTCCCGCCGCGCCGCCGCCGTCCTGGGCCGCGACCTGGCCGGGCTCAACCTGATCGTGCTCCACCTCGGCAACGGCGCCAGCGCCACCGCGATCTCCGGCGGGCGCAGCGTCGACACCTCCATGGGCATGACGCCGCTGGAAGGGCTGGTCATGGGCACCCGCTCGGGCGACGTCGACCCGGCGTTGGCCGCGTACCTGGCCCGCACCGGCGGCCTGGACGCCCAGCAGGTGGAGCACGAGCTCAGCCACCGCGGCGGCCTGCTCGCGCTCACCGGGTCCGGCGACATGCGCCAGATACGCGCCCGCGACGACGACGAGGCCAGGCTGGCCCTGGAGATCTACACCCGGCGCATCCGCAAGTACGTCGGCGCCTACCACGCGCTGCTCGGCTGCCGGGTGGACGCGATCGTGCTCACCGGCGGCGTCGGCGAGCACGACGCCGCCACCCGCGCCGCCTGCCTGGCGGGGCTGGAGCGGCTCGGCATCGCGGTGGATCCCGTGCTCAACGCCGCGGGGGCGTCCGGCGAGCGCGCGGTGTCCGTGCCCGGCGCCGAGGTGCCCGTGCTCGTCATCCCCACCGACGAGGAGTGGGAGATCGCCCACCAGACGCTCGCGCGGCTGACGTCCTCCTGACCGGACCGGGCCGCGCTACGCGCCTTTGTCCGTGTTCCGGTTGAACGTCGGAAGCGTGGTCAGGTCACGGGCGGCGGCCAGGTGGGAGGCGAAGTTCGGGTCGAGGAACCCCAGGAGGAGCACGACGGCCCAGGCCACGACGGCGATCATGGCGCCGTCGTCGAAGGGGGCCGGGAGCCTGAGGCCCAGCCGGTCGGCGGCCACCAGGCCGGCCACCGGCAGCAGGGCGATGACCAGGGTCCGGACGGTCTCCAGGACGCGGGCGTGCCACGTCCGGCGGGTCTCCTCGGGGGTGGTGTCGCGGGTGGGGAGCCGGTCGTACTCGCCCGTGATGACCGTGCGGGTCAGCTCGGCGACGCGGGTGCGGAGGTCGTCGTAGGCGGTCGGGGACGGCAGCGCCACCCACAACTGGAGGTCGATGACGGCCCTGGACGCCTCGACCGCGCGGGCGCGGACCACGGCCCTGGTCAGCGGCGTCCCGCCCCGGGCGGCGGTCGGGATGCCGACCCGCAGCAGGAAGGAGACCTTGCCCAGGAGAGCGAGGATCTCCCTGCGCGTCCCCGGCGGGAGCTGCCCGCGGCGGTCGGGTTCGGCGTGGGCCAGGATGGCCGCCAGCTGCTCGAAGAGCGGCTCGGTGGGCGAGGCGCGGGACTCGCGGTCCCACTGCCACATCACCACCTTGACCGGGATCATCCCGAGCACCAGGGCGCAGCAGACGGTGCCGATGCTCTGGGGGATCGGCATCCATCCCCGGCTCGCCAGGTCGACCGCCCACGCCGGGCCGGTGGCGTGGCTGAGGTACAGGGCGGCCGGGAAGCAGCCGATTCCCAGCATGGTGATCAGCGGGTCGAGAAGGTAGCGGAAGAGCGGGCGATGCCGCCGGTTCTCGATCCAGACGGAGACCCAGATGAAGACCGTGAGACCCACGACGGCCAGGAAGATCTTCTGCACGGAGGTGACGGAGAACACCGAAACCACGAAGGCGACGGCCGCGCCGAGCATGGGCAGCAGGACCCAGGCGCTCACGCAGTCCTCGACGTGCTTGCGCCGCACCGACCAGCGGGCGGTGGACGCGGCAACCGCCCGGTAGCGGCCGCGCAGGAGCGCCGGGTCGTCGGCGGGATCCAGGCTCCGAGCGAAGACCGGCCAGGTGCCGTCCAGCTTCTTGGCGAGGGCGAACATCTCCGCCAGCTGGGGCTTTTCCAGCAGGTCGCCGGTGCGGGCGGGAGCGGCGGGCGCTGCGACGGGGGGAACCGCTTCTTCGGTCATGAGGACGTCCTCACGTTGAGCGGGCTACTGCGCGAGGAGGGGGCGCTCATCGACACTACAGAGCGTGGGGAGGGTGAGCCGATGGCGTGACCGGATCGTGCCAGATCTTCTCCCCGCGACGCCGATGAGGACCAACGGCCCTGCCGGGCGGGACTTCCTCCTCCGGCGCCGCGCCGCCGCCCGTAGGAGCCTGAGGGTGAGAGCTTCGACCGGTGAAGGAGATGCGCGATGAGCACTCACATCGTCGTCGGTGTGGACGGGTCCGTCCCGGCGACCGGAGCGGTGGAATGGGCGGCCGCCGACGCGCGGCGGCGGGGCCTGGACCTGCGTCTCGTGCACGTCGGCCCGCAGTGGCTGCACGAAGCGAACGCCGAGCACTGCGCCCGCCTGCTGGAGGAGGCCGCCGATCGGGCCCGCGCGCTGGCCGGCGACGTCAAGGTGACGACGGAGCTGCTGTCCGGGAACGTGGCCGGGGAGCTGATCCGCGAGTCGGCGACGGCCGGCGGAGTGGTGCTGGGCAGCCGGGGGCTCGGCGGGTTCGCCGGGATGACGGTCGGCTCGGTGAGCCTGGCGGTGGCCGGGCACGCGTCCGGGCCGGTCGTGGTCGTCCGCGCGCCCGCCGCCGCCCCCGCCCAGCACGGCAGGGTGGTGGTGGGCTACGACGGGTCGCGGGACGCGCAGGCGGCCATGGAGTACGCCGTCGAGCAGGCCAGGGCCCGCGGCGCCCGGCTGCACGTGGTCTCGGCCTGGCAGATGCCCGTCTTCTCCCCTTACGCGGTCACGTACAACAGCCTGATCGAGGACCTGATGCGCGAGGAGACCGGCGCGGCGCGCGAGCGGGTCGTGCCCTGGCGGGAGGCCAACCCGGACCTGGTCATCACCGACGAGCAGCCGTGCGCCCACCCGGTCACCGCCCTGATGCACGCGGCCGGATCGGCCGACCTGGTCGTCGTGGGCTCGCGCGGCCGGAGCGGGTTCGCCTCCGCCGTGCTCGGCTCGGTCAGCCACGGCGTGCTGCACCACGTGACATGCCCGGTCGCCGTGGTCCGGCCGGACGCGGAGGACAGGTCATGAACGGGTCGCCGACGGCTGGACAGGTCATGAACGGGTCGCCGACGGCTGGACAGGTCATGAGCCGGGTCCTGGTGGCCGTCAAGGCCGAGGAGTCGCCGCTGATGGCCTGGGAGCTGATGCGCCGGGCCGGCGTGCACCACCTGCCGGTCCTCGACGGAGGGCGGCTGCTGGGCATCCTGACCAGGGAGTGCCTGGCCGCGTCCTGGTCCGGCGGGCCGCAGGAGCAGGCCGGCCGCGAGGTGCGGGACCTGCTCGGCGGCGCGCGCACGCCCCGGGTGGGGCCGGACACCCCGCTGAGCAGGGTCGCCGCCGCCATGCTGGACGCCGACGTGGACGCCGTGCCCGTGCTGTCCGACGACGGCCTGGTGGGCCTGATCACCGCCCGGGACGTCCTGTCGGCGGTCGCCGGACGGATCGAGCCGCGGCCCGAGCCGAGCGAGGTGGTGACCGGGATGTTCCACCTCGAACCCATCCTGCCGGAACGGCGGGAGGCGTGAGATGAAGGCCCTGGTCGTCTACGAGTCCATGTACGGCAACACCGAGCGGATCGCCCAGGCCGTGGCCGAAGGGCTGGCCACCCGGATGCGGGCCGAGGTGGCGGAGGTCGGCTCGGCCCCCGCGCACGTGGGGGACGAGGTCACCCTCCTGGTGGTGGGCGGCCCGACGCACGCCTTCTCCATGAGCCGGGCCTCCACCCGCGAGTCGGCCGCCCAGCAGGCGGCCGGGCCGCTGGTGTCGCGCGGCAGGGGCGTGCGCGAGTGGCTGGCCACGCTCAGCACGTCGTCGGCCGGGCTCTGCTCGGCGGCGTTCGACACCCGCGTGGCCAAGCCCCGCCTGCCGGGCTCGGCGGGCCGGGCGGTCGCCAAGCGGCTGCGCCGCCTCGGCGTCCGGCTCGCCGTGCCGCCGTGCAGCTTCTACGTGACCGGGACGCAGGGGCCGCTGGCGCCGGGCGAGCTGGAGCGGGCCAGGCAGTGGGGCGAGAGCCTGGCGGCGTCCTTCGCGGTCCCCGCGTCCTGACGGCCCGCTGAGAACGGCGCCCGGCGGTTCTCCGCCGGGCGCCGTTCTCAGTCCTGCGCGGGCGTCGGGGACGGGTGCAGGATCCGGTCCAGGCGGGCGGCGGCGTAGCCCAGCGAGGACAGCGCGACGACGACCAGCAGATCCCCCGGCGACAGCGGCCGGGTGCCGAGCAGCTCGCGCAGCGGCGGCAGGTAGATCCCGGCCAGCTGCAGGACGAACGCGCCGCCCACGGCGAGCAGCAGCATCGGGTTGGCCAGGGTGCCGGGGCGGGTCCGGGTGCCCAGAGCCACGCCGAGCTGGGTGGCGCCGAGGGCGAAGAAGGCCATGCTCTGCCAGGGCCGCCCGGTCATCGACCCCCAGACGGCGACGCCCAGGGTGACGGCCGTGAGCACCACGGCGATGCGGACGACCCGCTGCCACAGGCCCGCCCCCATGATGCTCTGACCCGGCGGACGCGGCGGCTGCGACATGGTTCCCGGCACCGTCGGCTCCCCGCCCAGCGCCACGCCGGGCAGGCCGTGGGTGAGCAGGTTGATCCACAGGATCTGCGCGGGCAGCAGCGGCAGCGGCAACCCGAGGAACGGGCCCAGCACCATCACCGCGATCTCCGCCGCGCCGCCCGACAGGCCGTAGACCAGGAACCGGCGGATGTTGGCGTAGACCCGGCGGCCCTCCTCGACGGCCGCCACGACGGTGTCCAGGTTGTCGTCGGCGAGCACGAGGTCGGCGGCCTGCCGGGCGACCTCGGTGCCGCGCCTGCCCATGGCCACCCCGATGTCGGCGCGGCGCAGCGCCGGGCCGTCGTTGACGCCGTCACCGGTCATCGCCAGGACCTCGCCCCGGCCGCGCAGGCCCTCGATGATGTCGAGTTTCTGCTCGGGGGTGGCCCGCGCGTAGACGCCGGCCGGGCCCGCGGCGAGCGCGCCGGGCTCCCGGCAGTCGACGACCCGGTCGGCGGCGCCGATGATGCCCAGGTCGGCGGCGACCGCGCGGGCGGTGCCCGGATGGTCGCCGGTGATGAGGACCGTCCTGATGCCGGCCCGCGCGCAGTCGGCCACGGCCGCGGCCGCGGCCGCGCGCGGCGGGTCGAGGATCGCGACCAGCCCGAGCAGCCTCAGCCCGTCCTCCCGCACAGGATGCGGGACGGCGTCGAGGTCGGCGGCCGCGACCGCCAGCACGCGGTAGCCGTCCCGGGCGAACCGGTCGGCGCGTTCGGCGGCGCGGGCCGGCAGCTCCGGGTCGCCGGTCAGCACGTCCGGGCGCAGCAGCGCCTCCGGGGCGCCCTTGCAGATCAGGCGGACGCAGCCGCCCGGCAGCAGGTGCACCGTGCTCATCCGCTTGCGGTCGCTGTCGAAGGGCAGTTCGGCGACCCTGGGGAACCGTTCCTGGAGGTGCGCGCGGTCGAGGCCGAGCCGGGCGGCGGCGGCCAGCAGCGCGGCCTCGGTGGGGTCGCCCAGCGCCGTCCATTCCTCCCCGTTCTCCTGGGGCGGGCGCAGGCGGGCGTCGTTGCACAGCGCCGCGGCGGTCAGCAGCTCGGCGAACTCGTCCGGGTCCCGGTCGGTGGCGAGCCCGCCGTCGGGCGCGTAGCCGGAGCCGGTGACCGCGGCCTCGGCCGCCGGGGTCCACAGGTGCCGGGCGACCATCCGGCCCTCGGTGAGGGTGCCCGTCTTGTCGGTGGCGAGCACGGTCACCGAGCCCAGCGTCTCCACGGCGGGCAGGTTGCGGACGAGCGCGTCACGGGCCGCCATCCGGCGGGCGCCCAGGGCCAGGCTCAGGGTCACGACCGCGGGCAGCGACTCGGGCACGGCGGCGACCACCAGGCTGATCGCGGTCACCACCATCAGCTCGACCGGCTGGCCGCGGACCAGGCCCAGGACCAGCACCAGCGCCGACAGCAGCACCGCGACACCGGCCAGCAGCCGTCCGACCCCGACCAGGCGGCGCTGCAGCGGCGTGAGGCCGGCGCCCTTGACCATGAGGGAGGCGATGCGCCCGCTCGCGCTCGCCGCGCCGATCGCGGTGACCACCGCCCGGCCCCTGCCGCGCGCCACGACGGTGCCCGAGGAGACCGCCGCGCCCGCGTCCTTGTCCACCGGGACCGACTCGCCCGTCAGCGCCGACTCGTCGACCAGCAGCGCCGCCGACTCCACCAGCTCGGCGTCGGCCGGGACGATGTCGCCCTCGGCGAGCACCAGCAGATCTCCGACCACGACGTCACCGGCGGGGACCTGCCGCTGGTGGCCGTCGCGCACCACGCGGGCCTCAGGGGTGGCCAGCTCGGCCAGGGCCGTGATGGCGCGGTCGGCGCGCACCTCCTGCGTCACGCCGACGGCCGTGTTGACCACGATGACCAGCGCGATCACCGCGGCGTCCGTCCAGTCGCCGGTGCCGACGGTCAGCGCCGCCGCGATCAGCAGCACGATGATCAGCGGATCGCGGAGCTGGGTGACGACGCGCCGCCACAGCGGGGTGGGCGGTTTGCGTGGGAGCAGGTTGGGGCCGTCGCGTTCCAGGCGGACGGCTGCCTCCGCCGACGACAGGCCAGAGGACGAGGGCGTCACGTGGGTGTCCTTCCTGCCCGCCGTGGACCTCGGGCCGGCGGAGTCGCTGCGAGGTGTCTTCAGGATCTAGTCTTCGCCCTGCTCAGGGCGGTAAACGTGCGGGTCTCCCCGCCCCTCCAGCCTCCGGAGACCGGCCGGACGGCGGCAGGGCCGAAAGTCACCGCAAGCGGGGCTTTCGGCACTGTTCCGCCCCGGTCGCGCGGGCGGATCGTGGAGATATGAGCATTCGCCTGATCGTGGCCGGGACCGACGGCACCGAGGACTGCGCGGCCGCGCTGCTGTGGGCCGCCGACGAGGCGGCCCGTCGCGGGGCGCGGCTGGTCGTGGTGCACGCCTGGGAGCCCTCGATCGAGCACAGGGCGCCGTACGCGCCCTGCCCGTCCCGGCCCGCCGGGTTCGAGGAGGCGCGCGCGAGCGCCGTGCTCGATCAGGCGGTGGCCCTGGTCATGGACCGGTTCCCCGGCGTCGCGGTCGAGGCGCGGCTCGTGCGGGGCCGCCCGGAGACGGCGCTCGCGGGCCAGGCGCGCGGGGCCGGCCTGCTGGTGCTCGGTTCGGCCGCGCGGCCCGCCGGGGACGGGCGGCTGGGCGCGGTGCTGCTGTCGTGCCTGCGGCTGCCGCCGTGTCCCGTGGTCGTGGTGCAGGCCGCGGCGACGGACGGGGGGACGCCGCCGAGGCCGCCCGCGTTCGCCGGACGGCATCGGGGAAGGCCCTTCGGCCCTGGCCCGGCCGACCTTCGGCTCTGCGAGGGACGGCGGGAGGCCGGGTCTCATGGGAGGTGACGAAGGAGGGAACGTCATGATCGTTGTTGGGGCCGACGGCTCGGTGGCCTCGCGCGCCGCCGTCGCATGGGCCGCGGACGACGCCTTCCGCATGCGGCTGCCGCTGCGGATCGTGCACGCCGTGGACCGCACGCCGTACCAGATCCACCGGTTCTCCCCGGGCTGGGCGCCCGACCTGCCGGCGGAGGAGGGCGTGCGGATCCTGCGGGAGGCCGAGGCGCTGGCCCGGGAACGGCAGCCGTCCGTCGAGGTCACGACGCAGGACGTCGAGGGTCTGCCGGCGGTCGTGCTGCGTGGGCAGGAGAAGGAGGCCGCCGAGATCGTGCTCGGCAGCCGCGGCCTCGGCGGGTTCGCCGGCGCGCTGCT
Source organism: Nonomuraea sp. NPDC048881 (assembly GCF_040649795.1). Taxonomy (NCBI): domain Bacteria; kingdom Bacillati; phylum Actinomycetota; class Actinomycetes; order Streptosporangiales; family Streptosporangiaceae; genus Nonomuraea; species Nonomuraea sp. NPDC048881. The sequence goes on along the minus strand of NZ_JBEZGC010000030.1, from coordinate 60,908 downwards.
GGGCTCGGTCAGCACGCACGTCGCCGGGCACGCCCGCTGCCCCGTCGTGGTGGTCCGCGGCGACCGGCGGCAGGTGCGCGGCGAGGTGGTGGCCGGGGTGGACGACTCGCCGGAGTGCGAGCCCGCCCTGGCCCACGCCTTCGAGCAGGCCCGGCTGCGGGCCGCCACGCTGCGGGTGCTGCACGCCTGGCAGCTGCCCGTGCACGCGTTCGCGCCGGAGGCGGCCTACGCCATGGACGAGGTCCGCGCCGCACAGCAGCAGGTCGTCGACGATCGGGTGAACGTGTTCGCCGCCGACCACCCCGAGGTCGTCGTCGTGCGGGAGACGCCGTCGGCGCACCCCGTGGACGCGCTCACCGCGGCCTCCGACCACGCCGACCTGCTGGTGGTGGGGTCGCACGGGCGCGGCGGGCTGGGGTCGGCGCTGCTCGGGTCGGTCAGTCGCGGCGTGCTGCACCACGCCCGCTGCCCGGTGGCGGTCGTCCGGCCGCGGGACTGACGGCACGTCGCCGCGTCGGCGCGGGCGTCGGGACGGGCGTCGGGATGGGCGTTGGGACGGGCGTGGAGCGCCGTTGCCTTTGTCTTGGCGACGGGCCGGTTACCAGAACCAGGGGGAGGCCGGGCGGGACGGCTCGGACAGTGACATGACGGGACAGGGCGGGCTGGACGTCGCGGTCGCGGCCGCGCTGCCGGTCGACGACGTCATGGCCCGGCTGGGCGGCACCGGCGGCGGCCTGAGCCAGGCCGAGGCGGAGCGCCGCCTGGCCGCCGTCGGCCCCAACTCCCTGCGCACCCACCGGGCCCGGCGGATCGCGGTGCTGGCCCGCCAGCTGCGCTCGCCCCTGCTGATCCTGCTGGCGGTCACCGCCGCCGCGTCGTTCTTCCTCGGCGAGCCGACGGACGCGATCATCATCGGCGTGATCCTGACGGTGTCGGTCGGGCTGGGCTTCTTCAACGAGTACCGGGCGGAGAAGGCCGCCGAGGCGCTGCACTCCCAGATCCGGCACCGCTGCCTGGCCCTGCGGGACGGCGGTCCCCGGCTGGTGGACGTGGTCACGCTGGTCCCGGGCGACGTCGTCAAGCTGCGGCTGGGCGACATCGTCCCGGCCGATCTGCGGCTGGTGTCGTCGGCGGGGCTGGAGTGCGAGGAGTCGGTGCTGACCGGCGAGTCGCTGCCCGTGGCCAAGGCCGTCGAGCCCGTCGGACCGGACCGCGCGCTGGCCGAGCTGGCCAGTTGCGCGCTGATGGGCACCGTCGTGCACGCCGGGTCCGGCGCCGGCGTGGTGGTGGCCACCGCCGGACGGACCGAGTTCGGGCGCATCGCGCTCCGGCTCGGCGACCGCCATCCGGACACCGAGTTCCAGATCGGGCTGCGCCGGTTCTCCATGCTGCTGGTGCGCGTCGCCGCCGCGCTCACCGCCGGGATCTTCGTCGTCAACCTCGTGCTGCACCGCCCGGTGCTGGACGCGCTGCTGTTCTCGCTGGCGATCGCCGTCGGCATCTCCCCGCAGCTCCTGCCCGCCGTGGTCTCGACCAGCCTGGCCGCCGGCACCCACCGGCTGGCCCGGCACCGGGTGCTGGTCAAGCGGCTGGTCTGCATCGAGGACCTGGGCGACATCGACGTGCTGTTCACCGACAAGACCGGAACCCTGACCGAGGGGCGGATCAGCTTCGCGCGCTCACTCGGGCCGGACGGCAGCCCCGACGACCGCGTCCTGGAGCTGGGGCTGCTCTGCAACGAGGCCGTCGTCAGCGGCCGGGACGGGGAACCGGGCCGCTCGGCGAGCGGCAACCCCCTGGACGTCGCCCTGTGGGACGCGCCCGCCGCCGCGCTCCGGCCCGGGCCGCCCGGCCGGCGCCTGGCCGTCGTGCCCTTCGACCACGAACGCAGAACCGCCTCCGTCCTGGTCGAGGACGACGACGGCCGGATGATCGTCACCAAGGGCGCTCCGGAGGCCGTGCTGGCGCGCTGCACCCCGGTCGCCGACCGGGCCAGGGCCGTGCTGGAGGCCGAGTTCACCGCCGGCAACCGGGTGGTGGCGGTGGCCACCCGGCGGCTGACCGGCGAGGCCGCCCGCCGGACGACCCTCAGCCAGGCCGACGAGCACGACCTCGCCTTCCGCGGCCTGCTGGTCTTCCTCGACCCGCCCAAGGCCGGCGCCGAGCAGGCGCTGCGCCGCCTGGCCGGGCTCGGCATCACCGTCAAGGTGCTCACCGGGGACAACCCCGCGGTCGCGGCCAAGCTGTGCGCCGATCTCGGCCTGCCCGGCGGGCGGGTGCTGACCGGCCAGGACGTCGAGGCCGCCGACGACTCCCGGCTGGCCGCGCTCATCGAGCAGGCCGTCGTGTTCGCCCGGGTCAGCCCCGAGCACAAGGCGCGCATCGTGCGGGCCCAGCGGCGCAACGGCCTGGACGTGGCCTTCCTCGGCGACGGCGTCAACGACGCGCTCGCGCTGCACGCCGCCGACGTGGGCATCTCCGTCGACGCGGCCACCGACGTCGCCAAAGACGCCGCCGACGTGCTGCTGCTGGAGAAGGACCTCGCCATCCTGGCCGACGGCGTCATCCAGGGCCGGCAGATCTTCGCCAACACCATGAAGTACGTGCTGATGGGGACGTCCAGCAACTTCGGCAACATGTTCTCCGCCGCCGCGGCCTCGGCGTTCCTGCCGTTCCTGCCGATGCTGCCGTCCCAGATCCTGCTCAACAACCTGCTCTACGACTCCAGCCAGCTCGCCATCCCGACCGACAACGTCGATCCCGAGCAACTGCGGCGCCCGTCCCGGTGGGACGTGGCGTCGATCCGGCGGTTCATGTTGTTCTTCGGGCCGGTCAGCTCGCTGTTCGACTTCGCCACCTTCGCCGTCATGCTCGGCGTCCTGCACGCCGGGCCGCCGCTGTTCCGCACCGGCTGGTTCGTCGAGTCCCTGGCCACGCAGGTACTGGTGGTCTTCGCGATCAGGACCAGGCGGGTGCCGTTCTTCCGCAGTCGTCCGAGCCTGCCCCTGACGGTCGCCGCCCTGAGCGTCGTGGTGCTCGGCGCGGTCATCCCGGTCACCCCGCTCGCCGGCGCCCTGGGCTTCCAGCCGCTGCCCGGCCCGTTCTTCGCGGTGCTGGGCCTGATGGTGGTCGCCTACCTGGCCCTCGTCGAGCTGGCCAAGCGCCGTTTCTACCGGGCCGCCCCGGAGACCCTGGCCGGCGGCGGGCGCACCGCCGCCCACCCGACGCACCGCAGGGCCCACCGGTTCAGCACGGTGGCCGCCGCCCTCGCCGCCGGACGTCCGCCCTCCGCCCCCCGAGAAGGGGACCAAGGTCCCTAGGGCGTGGGAGCGCATCGGGAAATCATCGTCATCATGACGACGATGCAGCACATCGATGCCTACTGGCGCGCGGCGAACTACCTGTCCGTCGGGCAGATCTACCTGCTGGACAACCCGCTTCTCACCGAACCGCTGCGCCCCGAGCACGTCAAGCCGCGGCTGCTCGGCCACTGGGGCACCACCCCGGGGCTGAACTTCTGCTTCGCCCACCTCAACCGGATCATCTCCGAGCGCGACCAGGACATGATCTACATCGCCGGTCCCGGCCACGGCGGGCCCGCCGCCGTCGCGCACGCCTGGCTGGAGGGCGCCTACTCGGAGAAGTACCCCGAGGTCTCCCAGGACGTCGCCGGGATGCGGCGGCTGTTCCGGCAGTTCTCCTTCCCCGGCGGCATCCCCAGCCACGTCGCGCCCGAGACGCCCGGCTCCATCCACGAGGGCGGCGAGCTGGGTTACTCGCTCGCGCACGCGTTCGGCGCGGCCTTCGACAACCCGCGCCTGGTGGTCGCCTGCGTCGTCGGCGACGGCGAGGCCGAGACCGGCCCGCTGGCCGCGAGCTGGCACTCCAACAAGCTGCTGGACCCCTACCGCGACGGCGTCGTCCTGCCGATCCTGCACCTGAACGGCTACAAGATCGCCAACCCGACCGTGCTGGCCCGCATCCCGCAGGACGAGCTGGTCAAGCTCATGGAGGGGTACGGGTACCGCCCGCACCTCGTCGGCCCCGACCACGAGGAGATGGCGCGCACGCTCGACACCGTCTTCGACGAGATCGCCGCCTACAAGGAGGGCCGTCTGGAGCGCCTCCCCATGATCGTCCTGCGCACGCCGAAGGGCTGGACCGGCCCGCGCGAGGTGGACGGCAAGCCGGTCGAGGGCACCTGGCGGGCCCACCAGGTGCCGCTGTCGGGCGTCCGCGACAACCCGGCGCACCTGGCCATGCTGGAGGAGTGGATGCGCTCGTACCGGCCGCAGGAGCTGTTCGACGCCGCGGGCCGCCCGGCGCCCGTCCTGCTGGGGACGGTCCCCGAGGGGCCGCTGCGGATGAGCGCGAACCCGCACGCCAACGGCGGCGAGCTGCTGCGCCCGCTGGCGCTGCCCGACTTCCGCGACCACGCGGTGGAGGTCAAGTCGCCCGCGACGCAGTCGACCGAGCCGACCCGGGTGCTGGGCGCCTTCCTGCGGGACGTGATCGCCGCCAACCCGCACGACTTCCGGCTGATGGGCCCGGACGAGACCGCCTCCAACCGGCTGCAGGCCGTCTTCGAGACGACCACGCGGGCCTGGAACGCCGAGGTCGAGCCCACGGACGAGAACCTGGCGCCGGGCGGCCGGGTGATGGAGGTGCTGAGCGAGCACCTGTGCCAGGGCTGGCTGGAGGGCTACCTGCTGACCGGCCGGCACGGCCTGTTCAACTGCTACGAGGCGTTCATCCACATCATCGACGCCATGTTCAACCAGCACGCCAAGTGGCTGCAGTCGGCGAAGAGGATCCCGTGGCGGCGGCCCGTCGCCTCGCTCAACTACCTGCTGTCGTCGCACGTGTGGCGGCAGGACCACAACGGCTTCAGCCACCAGGACCCCGGCTTCCTCGACGTCGTGGTCAACAAGAAGGCCGAGGTCGTGCGGGTCTACCTGCCGCCGGACGCCAACACCCTGCTGTCGGTGGCCGACCACTGCCTGCGCTCCCGCGACTACGTCAACGTGATCGTGGCGGGCAAGCAGCCGGTGCTGGACCTGTTCACCATGGACGAGGCCGTCGCCCACTGCACCCGCGGCCTCGGCGTCCTGCCCTGGGCGTCCTCGGACGAGGGGGCCGAGCCGGACGTCGTGCTGGCCTGCGCGGGCGACGTGCCCACCCTGGAGACGCTGGCCGCCGCGGCCATCCTGCGCGAACACCTGCCCGAGCTGAAGGTGCGCGTCGTCAACGTGGTGGACCTGATGCGGCTGCAACCGCCGTCGGAGCACCCGCACGGCCTGCCGGACGCCGAGTTCGACGCCCTGTTCACCACCGGCAGGCCGGTCGTCTTCAACTTCCACGGCTACCCCTCGCTCATCCACCGCCTGACCTACCGCCGCGCCGGGCACGCCAACATCCATGTGCGCGGCTACAAGGAGGAGGGCACCACGACCACGCCGTTCGACATGGCCATGCTCAACGACATCGACCGCTACCACCTGGTCATCGACGTCATCGACCGGGTGCCCGGCCTCGGCGAGACGCAGGCGCACCTGCGCCAGCGCATGGCCGACGCCCGGCTGGCGGCCCGCGCGTACACCCGCGAACACGGCGAGGACGCCCCCGCCGTCCGCGACTGGACCTGGTGACGCGCCAAGGACGCCGGCCCGCGCGGCCGGAAAAGGAGGGCCAAGGTCCCGTCAAGACGGGCCGCCGCACCACGGGCGGCCGGCCTCGCGGGACCGAGGCTGACTTTCAGCGACGTCTGAAGGGATCACGGACATGGATCGCATCGTGCTCGGCTACGACGGCTCGGACTTCTCCGTCCAGGCCCTGGACTGGGCGCTGGACGAGGCCGAGCTCAGGAACCTGCCGCTGACCGTCGTCCACGCCTGGCAATGGCCGTACGGCGAGGCGGAGGAGGAGGCCAAGGCCCACCTGCGCAAGGCGGCCGAGCACGTCCTGTGGCACGGCGCCGAGTGCGCCCGCTCCACCAGCTCGGGCGTCCGCGTGGAGACCGACCTGTACGAGGGCCCGGCCGCCCAGCGGCTGGTGGAGCTGTCCGGCGACGCCACGCTCGTCGTGGTCGGCTCGCGGGGGCTGAGCGCGCTGCCCAGGGTGGTGGTCGGTTCGGTGGCCGGGTACGCCGCCGCGCACGCCGAGTGCCCGGTGATCGTCGTACGCGGGCCGGGGCCGCTGCCGAAGGCCACCCGTCCCGGCCCGGTCGTCCTGGCCGAGCGGGAGCCGGACGCGGCGGTCGTCGAGTTCGCCTTCGCCGAGGCGGCCCTGCGCGGGCTGCCGCTCGCGGCCTCCGCCGACCTGGGGGAGTGGGCGGCTCGCCGTCCGGAGGTCCAGGTGGAGCAGGGTGAGCCCCACGAGCGGGCGACGCTGGTCGTGGTCGGCCGGCCGCGGGCCGCGCATCTCGGCACCGCGAGCTCCCTTCCGCAGCACGCGCCCTGCCCGGTCGCGGTGGTGCCGGGCGACCGCCCCTGAGCCCCCCGCGTCACCCGGACGCGGGCGGCAGCCGCGGGTTCAGCACGGCCGCGGGCGCCACCGCGACCGGGCACCTGGACTCCAGCAGGGCGGCCTGCGTCACCGCACCGAGCAGCAGGCAGGGAGGGGCCTCGTTACCCCGGTTGCCGAGCACGAGGAGCGTGGCGTCCTTGGAGGCCTCGATCAGCACGCGCTGGGGGCGTTCGGTCAGGAACTCGGTGACCACCGTCACCTCGGGGCGTCTGCGGGCCAGGTGGGAGACGACCTCGCGGAAGCGGTTCTCCGCGCCCTTGCGCAGCGCGTGCGAGTCCACGAAGGGCAGCGGCTCCTGCCAGGACGACGACCCGCAGTCGGCCCAGCAGCACAGGGCCGTCACGGTGCCCTCGCGCAGGGCGGCCTCGTCCAGGGCGAGGTCGAAGGCGGCCAGGCTGGCGGGTGAGCCGTCCAGGCCGGCCACGATCCTGACGTCCTGGCGGGTGGGCGGCTGGAGCGGCGGCCGGACGACCACGACCGGCGTGACGCTGTGCGCGGGCACCTGGACGGCGGCCGACCCCACCTGAAGCCCCTCGAACCCGCCCTGCCCGCGCGATCCGAGCACCGTCAGCTCCGCCTCGCGCGCGGCCTCCAGCAACACCGCCGAGGGGGTGCCCCGGCCCAGGAGCGGCTGCACGTCCAGCTCCGGGGCCAGCTCCCTGGCCCGCCGGACGCCCTCTTCCACGACGCCGAGCGCCACCGGTTCGACGTGCCGCATGATCTCCTGGGCGACGGGTCTGGGGGCGTAGGGCCAGTGCAGGGCGTGGCAGACGAGGACGGGCAGCCCGCGCAGGCGCGCGTCGGCGACCGCCCAGTGCAGCGCGTGGCGGCTCTCGGTCGAGTCGTCGTACCCGACGAGCACGGGCCGGCCGGCGTGGGCGTCGATCACTGCCGCCTCCGGGAGCGGATTCTGTCCGGTTACCTGCGCGGATGAGCCTTCCCTGGACCGGCGGGACGAGCCCCACGGGGGAGGAAAGTCTTGGCCTAGCCTGCTTGCCCGTCGCGCGCCGGGTCCCGAAGTTGGAGGGGACAGCGGCGACTTTTGGTGTGTTTACGCCCCTTATATCCGTTATGGCGGGTATGGGGATGTCGAAGGCGCGAAGGAGGGAAGATGCGCGGACGGATCGTGGCCGCGGTGGACGGCTCCGCGTCATCGACCGCCGCGGTGGAATGGGCCGCCGGCGACGCCCAGCGCAGAGGGTTGCCGCTCCGGCTCGTGCACGTGTGCGAGCAGTGGGTGCTCGGCGTGGACGGCGCCCGGTACTGCGTGGGCGCGCTGGAGGCGGCCGCCGGCCGGGCCCGCGCGATCGGCGGGGGCGTCGAGGTCACCGCCGAGATGCTGGCGGGCAACGTGATCGACGCGCTGATCGTCGAATCGGCCACGGCCGACAGCCTGGTGCTGGGCAGCAGGGGCATGGGCGGCTTCGCCGGCATGGTGCTGGGGTCGGTGGGCCGGGCGGTGGCCGGGCACGCCGCGGGGACCGTGGTGGTCGTCCGCGGGGTGGTCGCCGTCCGGCACGACCTGGTGGTGGCCGGCGACGACGGCTCGGCGGGATCGCGCCAGGCCATGGCGTACGCCGTCGAGCAGGCCCGTGCGCGGCGCGCCCGCCTGCACGTGGTCTACGCCTGGCAGGCGCCGGCGGTCTCGCCGTACTGGGCGGCCTACAGCCACCTGCTGGCCGACTCCTTCCAGGAGGAGGCGAGGGCGGCCCAGGCGCGGGTGAACCCGTGCCGGAGCGAGAACCCCGACGTCGAGATCACCGACGAGCAGGTGCGCGGGCACCCCGTGGCCGCGCTCACCGAGGCGGCCGCCGCCGCGGACCTCGTCGTGGTCGGCTCGCGCGGACGGGGCGGCTTCTCCTCCGCGGTGCTCGGCTCGGTGAGCCACGGCGTGCTGCATCACGCGGCCTGCCCGGTGGCGGTGGTACGGCCGCGCGCGGAGAAGGGATGACGGGACCGGAGGTGTTCGGAGTGTCGGACGAGGGGGCGTCATGGCCGGTGTGATCGTGGTGGGAGCCGACGGCTCGGCCCCCGCCGCCGCGGCCGTCGGCTGGGCCGCCGACGACGCCGCGCGGACGGGCGCGCAGCTGCGGATCGTGCACGCCCTGGACCGGCAGCCGTACGCCGTCACCAGGTTCCCCGACTACGGCCAGGGCAACTACCTGCTGCTGGCGGCGGCCAAGGTGCTGGAGGCGGCCGAGACCGCCGCGCGCGCCCGGCAGCCGTCGGTGCGGCTGCACGCCGAGGTCGTCGAGGGGACACCCGCGGCCGTCCTGCTGGATCAGGCGCGGCAGGCGGACGAGCTGGTCATCGGCAACCGGGGGCTGGGCGGCTTCGCCGGCGCGCTGCTGGGATCGGTGACCACGCACGTGGCCGGGCACGCCGCCTGTCCCGTGGTGGTGGTGCGCGCCGAGGGCGGCGGGCCGGTCGGCGAGATCGGCGTCGGGATCGGCGACTCCGACGTCTGCCGGCCGGCCATCGGCTACGCCTTCGAGCAGGCCAGGCTGCGCGGCGCCCGGCTGCGCCTGATCCGCGCCTGGCAGATCCCCGTGCACGCCTTCGCCCCCGAGATCGCCTACGACCTGGACGAGGTGCGCGCCGCCCAGCACGAGGCGGTCCGCGCCCGGACGGCCGGATGGCGGGAGAGGTGTCCCGAGGTGACGATCGTGGAGGACGTCCAGAGCGCGCATCCGGTCGAGGCGCTCACCGGGGCCCCCTGCGACCTGGTCGTGGTCGGCTCCCACGGGCGGGGCACGTTCGGCTCGCTGGTGCTCGGCTCGGTCAGCAGGGGGGTGCTGCACCACGCCCGCTGCGCCGTCGCGGTGGTCCGCCCCTAGAGGTCGTCCCTGGTCAGGAGGGTCGAGAAGCATGCAAGCTGGAAGTATGAGGCAAACCCTGCGCTTCGGACGGGTGGCGGGCATCCCCGTCGGCGCTCACTGGTCCGCGCTGGCCATCGTCACGCTCGTGGCGGTGGGATTGGGCTCCGGGGTCCTGGCCGTCGCCGCCCCGGGCGCGGGCAGGACGACGTACTGGGTCGCCGGCGCGCTCACGGGGCTGTTGCTCATGGTGTCCCTGCTCGCGCACGAGCTGGCGCACGCGCTGGTGGCCAAGCGGTGCGGCATGGAGGTGGAGTCCGTCACCCTCTGGGCGCTGGGCGGCGTCACGCAGTTCCGCGACGAGGCGCGGACGCCCGGGGCCGAGGTGGTGACGGCGGCCGCCGGCCCCGCCGCGAGCCTGCTGCTGGGCGGTCTCGCCCTCGCCGTGACGGCCGTGCTGCCGCCGGGCGTGCCCAGGGCCGCCGCGGCGTGGCTGGCCATGATGAACCTCGTCCTGGGCGTGTTCAACCTGCTGCCCGGCAGCCCGCTCGACGGCGGGCGGGTGCTGCACGGCCTGATGTGGAGCCGCCACGGCGACCGCGCCCGCGCCGACGCCGGCGCCGCGCGGGCCGGTTACGCGATCGGCATGGCGCTGACCTTCACCGGGTTCGTCGTGATCTGGGTGTGGAACCCGCTGGGCGGGATGTGGGTGGTGATCACCGGCTGGTACATCGCGGGCGCCGCCCGCGGCGAGATCATGAGCAGGGCGGCCCGGCGCGGCCTCGGGGGAGTGCTGGTGCGGGACGTCATGACGGCCACGCCGGACCTGGCCCCCGCGTGGCTGACCGTGCAGGGGCTGGTCGACACGGTGGTGCTCGGCTCGCACCAGTCCGTCTTCCCCGTCGTGGGGCTCGACGGGGCGCCGCTCGGCGTGGTCTCGCTGGAGACCCTGCTCGCCGTGCCCGCCGAGCGCAGGGGGGACACCAGGGTGGAGACGCTGGTCGCCGCCCAGAAGCCGCCGCGCGTCCTGTCGCCGGACGACGACGCGGCCGCCCTGCTGGAACGTCCGTCCCGGGTGGGCGGTCTGTCGGCGGTGGTCGTCGAGGGCGGCGCGGTCACCGGCATGATCACCGACGCCGACCTCGGCAGGGCGCTGCAACAGGCGCTGCTGCGGCCCGCCGCCCCCGTGTGACGCGGGTCCACGGCGGCGGCCGGCTCACAGGCCGTGGATCCGGCGGCCGGTGACCTGGTGCGGCACGACCCGGATGTAGAGATGACGTTCCCCGCCCGCCCATGGCGTGACGCCCGCGTCGGCCAGCTTGGCGACCTCGTCCTCGGGCACGTGGTGGGCGGGCCCCTGGATCAGCACGCTCCAGCCCTCCTTGCGCACCTCGTCGATCCGGTCCACCTGGAAGCCGATCATGATGTCCACGCCCTCCAGGCCGGTGCGCAGGTCCTGGTCCATGGGCCCGCCGCGGGACGTGCGGAACAGCACGGCGCCCTCGTGCAGCCGGTAGTTGACGGGCAGCACTGTGGGCCCGTGCGAGCCGTTGAACGCGATCCGCCCGATCCCGCCCGGCGCGACCAGACGCAGGCACTCCTCGGGGTCGAGGACCTCCAGGACCGGCTCGTCCGGGCCGGCGCCGGGGCCCGGCGGGCGGTCGCGGCCACCGCCCAGCAGGTCCTGCGGGGTCGTCTCCAGGGCGGTGGCCAGGCGGGTCACCGTGTTCCTGTCCGGGATGCCGAGGTGGCCCTCCAGGTACGTGACGTACCCGGGGGACATGTCGGCGCGCTCGGCCAGCTGGTCGACGGTGAGGCCCAGCCGGTCGCGGTGGTGGGCCACCCGGCGTCCGAAGTCGCCACTGTTCGTCATGATCATCTCTCTCTCCGTGAGGACGAGGCCCGCACCGCCCGGCACGGGGACGCCGTCGACCCGCGTGCCGTCGTGGCCGGCCTCGATGGTGATCCGGCGTCCGCGGAACAGGACCGGCAACGAGAGCGTGCCGAGCCGTCCGGGCAGCAGAGGGTCGAGGAACAGGCCCTCGGGCCTCGGCTCCAGGCCCAGGTAGCAGCGTTGCAGCATGTCCACCGTCCCGGCCATCGCGCCCAGGTGCACGCCCTCGGCGGTGGTGCCGCCCTGGACGTCGTGCACGTCCCCGACCAGCGCCTCGGCGAAGAACTGCCAGGAGCGCGCCCGGTCGCAGCGCGACAACACCCAGGCGTGCACGACCGCGCTCAGCGTGGAGCCGTGGCTGGTGCGGTCGAGGTAGTAGGCGGTCGTCCGCGGGATCAGGCCGGGGTCGGCCGGGTAGCCGAGCCCGTCGAGGATCGCCAGCAGCTCGTCGGCGCCCAGCAGGTAGAACAGCATCAGCGTGTCGGCCTGCTTGGACGCCTTGTAGCGGTTCACGTCGTCGCCGTCGGCCTCCAGGGCGCGGTCGAGGCGGCGGACGCCCGCGTACCGCTCCCAGTCCAGCTCGGCGAGCCCGGCGTAGCCGGTGAACTGGCTGATGACGCCGTCGTGGAAGTCGACCCGCATGCGGCGGGTGATGTCCTCCCACCGCGCCGCCTCCCGCGCGCCGGCCGCGCCGAGCCGGAGGGCGTGCCGCAGCAGCCACACGGTCATGACGTTGGTGTAGGCGTTGTTGGCCAGGCCCGGCTCGGCGGCGCCGGGGTAGGCGGTGTGGTACTCGTCCGGGCCCATGACGCCGCGGATCTCGTACCGGCCGGAGACGGGGTCGAGCACGGCCAGCGAGGCGAAGAACCGCGCGATGGCGATCAGCAGGTCGGCGCACCACGACGGCATGGAGCCGGTGGCCAGGCGGTACTGCCACACGTTGTAGGCGATGGCGAGGCCGACGTGGCGCTGCAGGTGGGAGACGTCCGGCAGCCAGCGTCCCGAGGCGGGGTTGAGGTGGTAGGTCTGGGTCTCCTCCTGGCCGTCGCTGCCGCTCTGCCAGGGGAACATCGCGCCCTCGTACCCGGCCGACCGGGCGGCCGCGCGGGCCTCGGGCAGGCGACGCCACCGGTAGCGCAGCAGGCCGCGGGAGATCTCGGGGAAGCGCAGGTTGAGCCAGGGCAGGACGAACAGCTCGTCCCAGAACACGTGCCCCCGGTACGCCTCGCCGTGCAGGCCCCGCGCCGGCACCCCGGCGTCGAGGTCGGCGGTGTGCGGCGACAGGGTCTGGAGCAGGTGGAAGATGTGCAGGTGGACGATCTGCGACAGCTCCGGCCCGTCCACGTTCAGCTCGGCCCGCTCCCACAGCCGCTCCCAGGCCGCGGCATGCGCCTCCAGCAGCTCGGCGAAGCCCGGGGCCGTGGCCGCGCGGCGCAGGGCGGCCGACAGCGGGTCGTGCACGGCGGGATCGCGCGAGGTCAGCAGGGCGACGACCTTCGTGAACGTCACCGGCGTGCCCTCGGCCACCGTCAGCACGTGCTCGCTGGCGACGTGGTCGGGCTCCATGGAGGGCGAGCCGGGGGAGGGGGCGTCGGCGCGGGCGGCGAGCGCGACGGTGACACGGGAGGCGCGGGTGGTCGCGGTCAGCCAGGTCAGCCCGTCGCGGTGGCCCGTGGCGTGCTCCGTCAGGTGGTCGCCGCGCAGGTCGCGGTAGCGTTCGACGCCGCTGTTGGTGACGCGCCCGTCCAGCCCGGCGCGGACGCGCAGCGGGCCCGACCAGTTCTCCGCGGTGAAGGTCGTCTCCAGGGCGGCCAGGGCGGGATCGGCCATGGAGACCAGGCGGCGTTGCCGCACCCGGGTGACCCGGCCCCGCGCGTCGCGCCAGCGCAGCTCCCGCCGCAGCACCCCGTGGCGCAGGTCGAGCTCCTGGGTGTAGCCGAGCAGGTCGGCCAGCTCCGGGCTGAACCAGTCCTGGCCGGGGGTGGCGAAGCCGAGCGGCAGCCAGTCGGGCAGGTTGACCAGGTCCTCGTTGACGGCCGTCCGGCCGCCCACCTGCGAGGCCAGACGGTCGTAGCAGCCCGCGTGGTAGGTGCCGGGCGTGCGGATCCGGCCCTCGGGCGTGGCGCCGCGGGTGGCGAAGCGGCCGTTGCCGAGCGTGCACAGCGCCTCCCGCAGCCCGGCCGAGCCCGGGGCGAAGCCCTCGTACGTGAGCGTCCACGGGTTCATCGCGACCCCACGGACCGGGTCAAGGCGGCCATGACGATGACGCTACCCACCTGCCTCACCCCCAAGACAGGGACGTTGGTCCCTGCCACCTGGGGCGTACGGCACTGATCCGGGCCCGATGGCGTTCCGGACCCGGCGGGGGCGTCGAGAATGAGTGTCATGACACGAGCTGTGTACGTCGCCGCCGGCGAAGCGGGAAGCAACAAGGGGACCGTCGCCCTGGGCCTGGTCGAGCTGCTGTCCCGGCAGGTGGGAAGCGTGGGCGTGTTCCGCCCGGTGGTACGGGCCGGACGCGAGGACGGCCTGGTCAACACCATCCGCAGCCGGTTCCAGCTCGCCCTGCCCTACGAGGCGTGCGCGGGGGTCACCTATGACGAGGTGCACGCCGACGTCGAGCGGGCGGCCGGCGACATCGTGGCCCGCTTCCGCGCGCTGGCCCGGCGCTGCGAGGCGGTCGTGGTGGTCGGCACCGACTACACCGACGTGGGCGCGCCGACGGAGTTCGGGTTCAACGCCCGGCTGGCCGCCGACCTGGGCACCCCGGTGATCAACGTGGTGAGCGGCAGGGGCCGGACGGCCGCCCGCACCGCCGCGGCGGTCGAGGTGTCCTCCAGGGAGCTGGCCCACCATCACGCCCAGGAGCTCGCGGTCGTGGTCACCCGCTCGACCGGCGGGCCGCTCGCGTTCAGCCATGCGACGCCCGTGTTCGCGCTGCCGGAGACCCCTTCGCTGCGGGCGCCGACGGTCGCCGACCTGCTCGACGCCTGCGACGGCTGGTTCTTCCTCGGCGAGCGCGACGGGCTCGGCCGGGAGGCGAGCGCGCTGATGGTGGGCGCGATGTCGCTGCCCGGCATCCTGGAGCGTCTCACCGAGGGCGCGGCGGTGATCATCCCGTCCGACCGGGCGGCCGCGCTGCTGCCCGGCCTGATCGCCGCGCACACCTCGCCGGGCTTCCCGGCCCTGTCGGCGGTGGTGCTCACCGGCGGCACGGAGCTGCCCGGCTCGGTGGAGCGGCTGCTGCGCGGCATGGAGATCCCGCTGCCGGTGATCGCCACCGGTCACGACACGTTCGACACCGCGACCCGGCTGTCGGCCGTGGAGGGGCGGTTCACGCCCGAGGCGGGCGGCAAGATCGACGCGGCGCTGCGCCTGTTCGCCGAGCACGTGGACGGCCCGCTGCTGCTGGAACGGCTGGACATCGCCAAGACCGACGTCGTCACGCCGCTGATGTTCGAGTACGAGCTGCTGGACCGGGCCCGCGCCCGGCGCAGGCACATCGTGCTGCCCGAGGGCGAGGAGCCGCGCATCCTGCGCGCGGCCGACATCCTGCTGCGCCGGGACGTGGCCGACCTCACCCTGCTCGGCGACGCCGAACGCATCAGGGTCCAGGCCGCCCAGCTCGGCCTCGACCTGGCCGCGGCCAGGGTGCTCAGCCCGTTCGACCCGGAGCTGCGCGAGCGGTTCGCGCACGCCTACGCCGAGGCGCGGGCGCACCGGGGGATGACCGTCGAGCTGGCCCGCGACACCGTCACCGACGTCTCCTACTTCGGCACGCTCATGGTCCACGCCGGCCTGGCCGACGGCATGGTCTCCGGCGCCACGCACACCACCGCGCACACGATCAGGCCGGCGTTCGAGATCCTGCGGCTCGGGCTGGTCTCCAGCGTGTTCTTCATGTGCCTGGCCGACCGGGTCCTGGTCTACGGCGACTGCGCGGTCAACCCCGACCCCACCGCCGAGCAGCTCGCCGACATCGCGATCGCCTCGGCCCGCACCGCGGCGATGTTCGGCGTCGAGCCCAGGATCGCGATGTTGTCGTACTCGACGGGCACCTCGGGCGCGGGCGCCGAGGTCGACAAGGTGCGCGCCGCCACCGAGCTGGTCCGTCAGCGCCGCCCGGACCTCCAGGTGGAAGGGCCGATCCAGTACGACGCCGCGGTGGACCCGGCCGTGGCGCGGGCCAAGATGCCCGGCAGCCAGGTGGCCGGGCACGCCACCGTCTTCGTGGTGCCCGACCTGAACACCGGCAACAACCTGTACAAGGCCGTCCAGCGCAGCGCGGGGGCGGTCGCGGTGGGGCCGGTGCTGCAGGGGCTGCGCAGGCCGGTCAACGACCTGTCCAGAGGCGCCACCGTGGCCGACATCGTCACCACCGTGGCGGTCACGGCCGCCCAGGTGCGCGACGAAACGGCGTCCTCGGGCCCGTCAGCCGGCGCCTGAGGCGCGCCACCGGCGGGCGGCGAGGACGGCGGCCAGCACGGCCACGACCCCCGCCCACGTGGCCGGATGGCTCCAGACGGCGGCGCCGGCCTGCTGGACGAGCACGAACACGCCCATGACGACGACGAACCAGCCGAACGCCGTGCGCAGCGCGTCCTGCGGGATGCGGCCCGCGAGCCGGCCGCCGGCCAGGCTGCCGATCACCGCGGACGCCGTCACGATCAGGGCGAGACGCCAGTCGATCGCGACGCCCGCCAGGTGCCCGGCGAGCCCGGCGAACGACTTCATCGCGATGACGAGCAGCGAGGTGCCGACCGCGACGCCCATCGGCAGCCCGCCCAGCAGGGCGAGCGCCGGGACGACGAGGAAACCGCCGCCGGAGCCGACCAGCCCCGTCACCGCCCCGACGACCAGGCCCTCCGCCGCGATGTGCGGCAGCGGCAGGTCGCCGTGGGCAGGCCGCGCCCGCTTCCTGGGGTTGCGGGGCCGGCGCAGCATCGCGACCGCCGTGGCCAGCATCATCAGGGCGAAGGTGACGAGCAGCGCCGTGCCGGGGACGTACTCGGCGAGGCGTCCGCCGCCGTACGCGCCGGCCATGCTGAACGCGCCGAAGAGCAGCCCGGTCCGCCAGCGGATCCGCCGGGCCCGCGCGTGCGGGACCAGCGCGGCCAGGCTGGTGACGCCGACGACGAACAGCGAGGTGGCGATCGCCTCCTTGGTGTCCTGCCCGGCCAGGTAGACCAGGATCGGCACGGTCAGGATCGAGCCGCCGCCGCCCAGCACGCCGAGGCTGACCCCGACGAGCAGCGACGCCGCGACGATCAGCACGGTCACGGGGTGCTCCGCAGCTCCGCGAGCACCGTGCGGATGTCGGTGCGCGGCCCGCGGTTGTAGGGCAGCCGGGACAGCAGGACGCCCATGGCACAGGAGTTGCTGACGGCCGCGTACGTCAGGCCCGCGCCGATCGCGGTGCCGATCAGGTGCGCGCCGGGCAGGAAGATCCCGGCCAGACCGGTGACCAGGACGACGGAACCGGCCACGAGCCGCACCTGGCGCTCGATGTCCCACCGCTCGGGCCCCCGCTCCAGGAACGCGCCGGCCGTCTCCCACGCGACGGTGCCGCCCTCCAGGACGCGCAGGTTCGGCAGCCCGGCCTCGGCGAGGGCCTGCCCGGCCTGCGCGGCCCGCGCCCCGGAGCGGCAGACGAGCACGACGTCCTCGTCCAGGTGGGTCAGCAGCTCGGCCCGGTGCTCGCGCAGGGTGTTCAGCGGCACGTTGTAGGAGCCGGGGATGTGCGCCGTGCGGAACTCGCCGGGCGTGCGCACGTCGAGCAGCCGCGGCGCCCGCCCTTCCTGGACGAGCCGCTGCAGCACGGTGGGGGTGAGGACGGAGGAGGTGTTCATGGGTCTTTCCTTCGCCGATACCCCGGGGGGTATCGAGTAGACATGTGTGTAGGACAGGGACGGGGAACAGTCCGGTCAGACGCCGGCCGGCTCGGCCGACAGGGCCCACGCGGCGTAGCCGCCGAGCACGTCGGAGACGTCCTGGAAGCCGCGGTGCCGCAGCAGGCTCGCCGCGACGGAGGAGCGGTGACCGCCCGCGCAGTGCAGGACGACGGGCCGGTCGGCGGGCAGCTCGCCGCTGCGGGCGGGCAGCTCGCTCAGCGGGATGTGCAGCGCGGCGTCGATGAAGCCGTTCGCCTCGCGCTCGCCCGCGGTGCGCACGTCCACGACGACGGGCGGGGCGTCGCCGGCGAGCGCGGCGCGCAGCTGCGCGGCGGTCAGGCGGCTGGCCGGGGCGACCTCGGCGGCGAGGGCCACCAGCGCGTCGTCGGGGTTGCGCAGGTAGCCCGCGACGCGGTCGAAGCCGATCCGGGCCAGGCGGGTGACGACCTCCTCCTCGCGGTTCTGCGGCGCCATGACGACCAGCTCGGCGGCCGGGTCGAGCACGGTGCCCGCCTGCTCGGCGAAGCGCCCGTCGGCGGGCACGTTCACCGCGCCGCGCAGGTGCCCGGCGGCGAAGTCCTGCGGGTCGCGGGCGTCCACCACGACCGTGCCGGCGGCCCTCAGTTCGGTGAACCCGTCGAGGGTCAGCGGCACGGGCGCCGCCGAGGCGTCGTAGCGGGCGCGGTCTCTGCGGTTGAGATCGGCGTCGTAGGCGAAGTAGCCGGGGGCGGCGGGCTGCCCGGCGGTGACGAGCGCGACGAACGTCTCGCGGTCCATCGGCGCGCACGCGTAGTTGGTGGCCCGCTGCTCGCCGATGGTCGACTGCTTCTCGGCCGAGAGGTTCTTGCCGCAGGCCGAGCCGGCGCCGTGGGCGGGGAAGACCCGCACCGCGTCGGGCAGGCCCATGAGCCTGTTCTGCACGCTGTCGTACAACCTCGCGCCCAGTTCCCCGGGGGTGACGCCGACGGAGGCGAGCAGGTCGGGGCGGCCGACGTCGCCGATGAACAGGGCGTCGCCGGTCAGCACCCCGTACGGGACGGGGTCCTCGGCGTGCTCGTAGACCAGGACGCTGATCGACTCCGGGGTGTGGCCGGGCGTCTCCATGATCTCCAGGGTGACGTCGCCGAGGGAGATGCGCTCGCCGTCGCCGAGCTTGCGGATGGGGTACTCGGTCTCGGCGCGGCGGCCGTAGCCGATCCAGGCGCCGGTGCTGTCGGCCAGCTCCAGGTGGCCGGCGACGAAGTCGGCGTGGAAGTGGGTGTTGACGACGCCGACGACGGTCAGGCCGTGCGCGCGGGCGTCGGCCAGGTACTCGGAGACGTCCCGCCGGGGGTCGACGACCACCGCGCGGCCGGTCCCCTCGTCGGCGATCATGTACGACGCCTGCGAGAGGCAGTCCAGGTAGTACTGGGTGAAGAACACGGCAATCCCTTCGTGAGGAACGCGGCCAGTGGGTTGATACCCCGGGGGGTATCGACGAGACCCGACAGTAGGTTCTCCGCGGAGAGGATGTCAAATACCCCCCGTGGTATTGCCCAGGATACCGGGGGGGGTATGCTGACCTGGACATATCCACCCGGCAATCCAGGCGCGAAGGGACCTCCGCGTGCAGAACACCTCCGCTCCCGCCCCGGCCGGCCGACCCCCCGTACGCCTAGGGCTCCGGGCGAACGCCCTGCAGTTCTCGCTGCTGGTCGTCGTCAACGTCGCCGTCGGCGGCCTGGTGGGCCTCGAACGCACCACCGTGCCGCTCATCGGCACCCACGCCTTCGGCCTGACCAGCGACCTCGCCGTCTTCTCCTTCATCGTCGCCTTCGGGCTCACCAAGGCGGTCACCAACCTGGCCGCCGGAGCGCTGACGGCCCGGTTCCGCCGCAAGCAGCTCCTGGTGGCCGGCTGGCTGATCGGGATCCCCGTCCCGTTCGTCCTGGCCTGGGCGCCCTCCTGGGGGTGGATCGTGGCCGCGAACGTCCTGCTCGGCCTCAACCAGGGCCTGACCTGGTCGATGACCGTCAACATGAAGATCGACCTGGTCGGGCCCGCCCGGCGGGGGCTGGCCACCGGCCTCAACGAGGCCGCCGGGTACACCGCCGTCGGCGCCACCGCCCTGCTCACCGGCTACCTCGCCACCCGTCACGGCCTGCGGCCCCTTCCCGAGCTCGTCGGCGTCGTCTTCGTCGCGGCCGGGCTGGCCCTGGCCCTGGCCGTCCGCGACACCGCCGCCCACGTGGCCCTCGAACTCGACCGGCACCCCCGGCCGGCCGGCGGGGACATCGGTCCGGCGGCCGCGTTCGCCCGCACGTCCTGGCGCGACCGCTCGCTGCGCGGCGTCAGCCAGGCCGGCCTGGTCAACAACCTCAACGACGGCCTCACCTGGGGCGTCTTCCCCCTCCTGTTCACCGACCACGGCCTGGGCCTGGCCGCCGTCGGCCTGATCAAGGGCCTGTACCCGTTGCTGTGGGGCGTCGGCCAGATCCCCGCCGGGCACCTCGCCGACCGCCTCGGCCGCAAACCCCTCATCGTCACCGGCATGCTCGTCCAGGCCGGCGGGCTCCTCCTGGCCGTCGCCCCGCTGGGCGACGCCCTGCTCGCCGGGGTCCTGTCCGCCGTCGTCCTCGGGCTCGGCACCGCCATGGTCTACCCCGCCCTCATCGCCTCGGTCTCCGACCGCGCCCACCCCTCCTGGCGGGCCAACGCCCTGGGTGCCTACCGCTTCTGGCGCGACGTCGGCTACGCGGCGGGAGCCCTGGTCGCCGGGGTGCTCGCCGACGTGCTCGGCCTCGGCGCCACGGTCGTCGCGGGGGCCGTCCTCACCGCCGTCTCCGGCCTGCTCGCCGCCCGCTGGATCACTGGCCGTACGGCGGGCTGACGGGGGCCTGTCCCAGGTCAAGCGCGTCCCAAGGTGCGGTCGGCATTGATCGCGCGGCCGGGGACGGCGGAAGCGCCCTGTGATCCACCCATGGTTACAGTCCGTATTGATCGGATCGCTCTGGGGGAAAGATGAAGAGTGTTCGCATAGTCGCCGGCAGGATGGCGAAAGTGTTGTGCGCGGGGCTGCTCGCGGTACCCTCGTCCCCGCTGGTCGTGCCCGATCCGTCGCCGGACACCTCGGTCGTGACGGTGCGGACCGGCGGCGACCGCACCGGCGACACCACCGTGGGGCCGCTGGCCGGGGTCGAGCTCGGCCTGTTCGCCACGCCCGACGCGGCCGTCCCGGTCGACGCCGACTGGGGCGTGTGCGTCTCGGACGACGACGGCGACTGCAGCTTCGTCGTCCCCGGCACCGAGCCGGGCGGTGACAACGCCGGCGCCCGCTTCTACGTCAAGCAGATCTCCGCCCCCGGCGGCTGGTACACCAACCCCGAGCTGCGCACCGGCCGCGGCAGCGGATCGAACTCCGTCGCCACGCCGTACGTCTTCCAGACCCCCGCACTGGAGAGCGGCGCCACGTACTCCTCCACCAGCGACTTCATGATCAACGACACCCGCGCGGACGCCACCGCCTCGACCGGGATCTGGCAGCAGTCACGGGTCAACCCCCGGCCCGATCTCACCTGCGGCCTCGACGTCGCGCTGCTGCTCGACCTGTCGGCCTCGGTGGGCAGCGCGCTGCCCGACCTGAAGGCGGCCGCCGACACCTTCACCGACGCGCTCACCGGCACCCCGTCCCGGATGGCGCTGTTCACCTTCGACCGCAACTCGCCCAGCGCCGGCACCACGAACAACCCCGACCTCATGCCGGTCTCCACCGAGGCGGGCGCCGAGGCGTTCAAGAACCAGTACGCCGACTGGCAGCTCGGCAGCGGCACCAACTGGGACCGCGGCCTGTGGGCGGTCGCCGAGGCCGCGCCGCGCTACGACCTGCTGGTGGTGCTCACCGACGGCAACCCCACCTACTACGACACCCTGCTCGGCGACGGCAGCAACACCCGCATCGCCGAGGTGGAGGCCGGGATCTTCTCCGCCAACGCGGTCAAGGCCGAGGGCACCCGCGTCCTGGCCGTCGGCGTCGGCAACGGCGTGACCGGCCTGACCGCGCTCAACCTGCGCGCCATCTCCGGCACGACCGCCTTCGACGGCTCCAACGCGGTCGCCGCCGACTACTTCCAGACCAGCGACTACGCCGCCGCCGGGCAGGCGTTGCGGGAGATCGTCCGCGCCCAGTGCGAGGGGTCGCTGTCGGTGATCAAGCAGCTCGTCCCGTCCGGCAACACAGGTGAGGACGTCACCGGCGCCACCCCGGCCGGCCCCGGCTGGGACTTCACCGCCGAGACCACCACGCCGGGCATCGGCGGGCTGCCCGCCACCGAGTCGACGACCGGCGACGGCACGGGGTCGGTCAACTTCGACCTCACCTTCAGCCAGACCGCGTCGGCCGACGTCACCGTCACCGAGGCCCAGCACCCCGGTCATACCCTGGTCACCCAGGGCGGGCGGAACGCCGTCTGCCGCCTGATCGACACCGGGGTCGAGGTGCCGGTGACCAACAGCGGCGGCCTCGGCTTCACGGTCGAGGTGCCGAGCGACGCGGCCGTCAGCTGCACCGTCTACAACCGCCCGCCCGCGCCGACCCCGACCCCGACGCCCACTCCGACGCCGACCCCGACCCCGACGCCCACTCCGACGCCGACGCCGACGCCGACGCCGACACCGACGGTGACCCCGACCCCGACGCCCACGCCGAAGCCCACGCCGACCCGTCCGGAGCACTGCCACGGCGGGCATCCGTACTGGGACCACTGCGAGGAGCACCCGGGCTGGCACGACGTCTGCCACAAATCGGCCTTCGCCTGCCCGCACCCGCAGGAGTGGTCCGACCCTGACGAGGCTTGGAACGAGGAGTGGTAGCCCGCAGGTAGACGCGTTCCCGGCACAAGGATTACCCGCGCCTTCGCGTCGGACCGCCGCCGACGGGCAGCACCTGGGAGGGGCGGCTCGGGAACGGGGGCGGACGATGCGGGACGAAGCAGGCGGCGGGCCGGCGAGCGTGCGCCGTCGCGAGATGCTGGCCATGCCCGTCGCCCTGGCCTGCGGCTCGGCGATGCTGACCGGCTGCGACACCGCGCGGCCGGCCCGCAGTGCCGCGACGGCCAGCCCCGCCCCCGGCCCGGAGCGGGCCGGGGAGGTGCCGGTCACGCCGCCGGAGGACCTCATGCGCGAGCACGGGGTCCTCAAGCGCGTCCTGCTGGTCTACCGGGAGGGCGTCCGGCGGATCGGCGCCGGGGAGCGGGTGCCGGTCGGCCCCCTGCACGCCGGGGCCGGGATCATCCGCACGTTCATCGAGGACTACCACGAGCGGCTGGAAGAGCGTTACGTCTTCCCGCGCCTGGTCGGGGCGGGCAGGCTCACCGACGTCGTGCCCGTGCTGATCCGGCAGCACCGGCGCGGACGCGTCCTGACCGGCCGCATCCTGGACGCCACCGCGCGGCCCGTCCCCCAGAGCGTCCGCCGCGGCCTGACCGCCGACCTGGCCGCCTTCGTCCGCATGTACGAGCCGCACGAGGCGCGCGAGGACACCGTGGTCTTCCCCGCCATGCGGGCCGTCATCCCGCCCAAGGAGTTCGCCGAGCTGGCCGAGACGTTCGAGGACGAGGAGCACCGCCGATTCGGCGCGGCCGGCTTCACCGGCGTGGTCGCGCAGGTGGCCGACATCGAGAAGGCGCTCGGCATCTACGACCTCGACCAGTTCACCCCGCGCGGCTGACCCCGGCCGGTGCTCGCGGCGCGGGCCCGGTCAGGCGACCCGGGTGGCGGCGCGTTCGCCGAGCCTGCCGTCGTCCATGGACAGGACGGTGTCCACCTGGTCCAGGGTGGCCAGGTCGTGCGTGACCATGACGGTGGCCAGGTCGTTGCGCCTGGTGAGGTCGGCCAGCAGGGAGACGATGCGCTCACCCCGGTGGTGGTCGAGCGCGCTGGTGGGCTCGTCCACCAGCAGCACCTCGGGGGAGTTCATCAGGGCGCGGGCGATGTTGACGCGCTGGCGCTCGCCGCCGGACAGCTGGTGCGGGCGTTTGTGCTCCTTGCCGCCCAGGTCGACGGCGAGCAGCAGCTCCCGCGCCCGCGGGCCGGCCGCGCGCGGGGGCTCGCCGGCCAGGTGCGCCATCACCAGGAGCTGGTCCAGCGCGGTGAGCGAGGGCAGCAGGTTGGCCTGCTGGAACACGATGCCGACGTGGTCGCGGCGAACCCTGGTGCGGGCCGCCTGACCGGCTCTTGAGACGTCCTGCCCGGCGATGATCACGCTGCCCGCGGCGGGCGTGATCAGGGTGGCGGCGACGGCGAGCAGGCTCGACTTGCCGGAGCCGGACGGGCCGACCACCGCGGCGAACTCGCCCGCCGCGACGGCCAGGCTGACATGGTCGAGCGCGGTCAGCGTACGGTCGCCGTCGGGGTAGGTCAGGACGACGTCGGTCAGCTTGAGTGTCATCGGGAGGCTCCCAGGGCGGTCAGCGGGTCGACAGAGGTGATCTTGCGGATGGCCAGCGCGGCCCCGGCGGCGCCGAGAAGGATCAGCACGGCCACCGGCGCCACGGTGGTGGCCGCCGACAACACGAACGGCACCGTGCCCTCGGCCAGCGCGCCGAGTCCCGCGCCGAGCAGGCCGCCGGCGCCCGCGCCGCCCAGCAGCACGATGACCGCCTGGGCGAGCGCGTCCCGCAGCAGGTAGCCGGAGCTCGCGCCCAGGGCCTTGAGCACGGCGACGTCGCCGCGCCGCTGGATCGTCCAGACGGTGAAGAAGGCCCCGATGACCAGGGCCGAGATCGCGAACAGGAACCCGCGCATGAGCTGGAGCGACCCGTTCTCGGAGGAGAAGGAGCCGATCGCGGCGGGCGCCTGCGACAGCGGGACCGTCGTGGTGCCGAGCCGCGCGTCGGCCGCGGCCAGACCGGCCGTGCCACCGGCAGGCAGCCCCGTGTCACCGGCGGGCAGCGCCAGGACGGTCGCCACGCTGTCGGCGCCGGTCTGGCGGCCCATCCGCTCCCAGTCGCCGATGCCGACCCAGACGACGGGCGTGTGGCTGTAGGACGCCTGGCCGCCGACGCCGGACACGGTGAAGTCCCGGCCCGCGATCCGCACCGTGTCCCCGGCGCCCACCCCGGTGTCGGCGGCGAGCGCGGCGGAGAGGACGACCTTCCCGTCGTCCACGGGCCGCCCCTCGGCGAGGGCGCCGCCCGGCTGGACGCCGAAGAGCGCCACCCCCGCGCTCCCGTCGCCGTCGTAGCCGAGCCGCGACATGGAGACGCCCAGCCGCTCGGCGGCGTCGCCGGTCGCCCGCCGCCACTCCTGCCAGGTCCGGTCGGTGACGCGGCTGTCGGCGAAGGACGGTTTCCCGCCGCCGGCGAAGACGAGGTGCCCGGCGGGCAGGCCCTCCACGGCCGAGATGTTCTCCCGCGCCAGCCCGGCGGTCAGGCCGGACAACATGGTCACCAGGAGGGTGATGAGGAAGACGACGGCGCCCATGAGAGCGAACCGTCCCTTCGCGAAGCGCAGGTCTCTGAGCGCCACGAACACGGCGCGTCCCCCGTTGCGGTTGAAGGTCACGTTGACGTGCTCCAGCGTGCGCGCCGCCGGATCGGCCGCGCATCGTGCATGCGGTCCGCCCGTAATACTTCTTTCGGACGATTTGTGGCGCAGGGCCGTCGCATACGCTTGGTGAGAGATGTCTGACTATCCGTTCCCGCCCGCCCTCCGCCTGCTCCGCTGGACCGTGCACGGCACGTTCGCGACCCTCCTGGCGATCGCGCTGGCCGGCGTCGCCGGGACCGGACGGCTCGCGCCGACGCTGGGCGGAGCGCTCCTCGGCGCCCTCTACGCGGCGGGCATCACCATCGAGGCGCGGCTGCCGCACTTCGGCGGGCCGACGCACCTGCTGCTGGGCCGGATCTGGCTGGTGCTGACCACGGTCGGGTGGGCGCTGCTCGCGCTGGCCGCGCCGCAGTTCGTCTGGCTGGCCTTCCCGCTCTTCTTCGCCTACCTGCACCTGCTGCCGCTGGCGGTCGCGCTGCCGGGCGTGGCGGCGCTGACCGTCGCGGCCGTCCTGGCCGCCGCCTGGCACGAGGGCCGGCTGACCGCCGCCCTGGTCATCGGCCCGACGATCGGCGCGGCGGTGGCCACCCTGATGGCGATGGTCTACAAGGCGCTGCACGCCGAGAGCGAGCAGCGCCGCCTGCTGATCGACGACCTGGTACGCACGCGCGGGAAACTGCTCCAGGCGGAGGGCGACGCCGTACGGCTGGCCGAGCGGGAACGCCTGGCCAGAGAGATCCACGACACCCTGGCACAGGGCATGTCCAGCATCATCCTGCTGCTGCGGGCGGCCCGGCGGGACCTGGCCGACGACCTTCCGGCCGCCGAGCGCCGCATCACCGAGGCGGCGGACGCGGCCAAGGAGAACCTGGAGGAGGCCAGGAACTTCGTCCGCGGCCTGGCCCCCGCGGCGCTGCGGCACTCGTCGCTGGCCGCCGCGCTGCGCAGGGCCGGCGACTCCGCCGTGGCGGGCACGCCCATCCAGGCGCGCTTCGAGGTCTCCGGCACCCCGGCGCCGCTGCCCGCCGACTACGACGCGACGCTGCTGCGCGTCGCCCAGGGCGCCCTGGGCAACGTCAGCCGCCACTCCGGCGCCGGCCACGCCGGGGTGACCCTCACCTACCTGGACGACGTGGTCATGCTGGACGTGTACGACGACGGCCGGGGCTTCGACCCCGGGCGTTCGGCCGGCTACGGCCTGCGCGCGATGCGCGAACGGGTGAGCGCCCTGGGCGGCAGCCTCACCGTGGAGTCGGCCCCCGGCGAGGGCACGGCCGTCGTGGCGACCCTGCCGCTGCCGCCGCTGGAGGGGCCGTGATCCGGATCGTCCTGGTGGACGACCATCCCGTGGTCCGCTCCGGCCTGCGCGCCATGCTCGCCGGGCAGCCCGACTTCGACCTGGTCGGCGAGGCCGCCACCGGGCAGGAGGGCGTGCGGCTGGCCGCCACGCTCGCCCCCGACGTCGTGCTGATGGACCTGCAACTGGGGACGGGCATGCACGGCAGCGAGGCGACCCGCCGGATCGTCGCCCTGGACGGCCCCCGCGTCCTGGTGCTGACGACGTTCGACACCGACGCCGACATCGTGGCCGCCATCGAGTCCGGCGCGACCGGCTACCTGCTCAAGGACGCCCCGTCGGAGGACCTGCACGCCGCCATCCGGTCGGCCGCCGCGGGCGCCAGCGCCCTGGCGCCGAGCGTGGCCGCCCGCCTGCTGGGCCGGGTCCGCGCCCCCGACGCCACGCTCAGCCCGCGCGAGCTGGAGGTGCTCGGGCACGTCGCCGCCGGCCTGTCGAACCGGCAGATCAGCAAGGTGATGTTCCTCAGCGAGACCACCGTCAAGACCCACCTGGCGCACATCTACACCAAGCTGGACGTGGACTCCCGCACCGCGGCCGTCGCGGCGGCCTCGAAGCGGGGCCTCATCCGCCCGCCGTGAGCCGCGGCGCGGCGCTCGGGTCATCAGGGCGTGACGATGGCGAAGTCCGGCTGGGGCTGCTCCAGCAGGGAGGCCAGGCGTCGCAGTCGCCGGTCAGGAAGTCGTAGACGTCGTTGTCTCAGACGACCTCGCCCCCGGACGTCCTGACCACGCCGGGGGTCAGCCTGGCGACGAAGCCGCGATCGGCGTGCTCGAAGTCCGTCCGGTCCTGGAAGGGAAGGTCTGCCATGTGAGCGTCCTGCCCTCGGCAGTCTGCGATGAGGGCAAGGAGAGCCCCAAGAAAGGGCAATCCCGGCGATGCGGCCGCCGCTCCGAGGAACGTTCCTCTCATGTGTGCTTCTCCGGCCGGCGTGCTGGCATGGGTGCGGAGCGCGGTCGCCGCCGCCTTGATCACCGGCGTCTACTTCGTCGTGCCGCTGCCGACCGAGAAACTCCAGGACGGCTCGCCCGAGCTGCGCGCCCTGGGCTGCCTGGCCGGGGTGATCGTGCTGGCCTGGCTGCTGGGGCGGCAGGTGGCGCGGGCGTTGCGGCCCGGACGGTCCTTGGGGGAGCAACTGGCGATGTTGCTGACCGTCGTCACCGTCGTGGTGGTCTTCTTCGCGGCGCTGTACTTCCTGATGGCCGCGCAGTTCCACGGCCTGCGCACGCGGGTGGACGCGCTCTACTTCTCGGTGATCACGCTGGGCACGGTCGGCTACGGCGACGTCGTCCCCCTCGGGCAGGGGGCGAAGGCCCTGGTCATCGTGCAGGTGATCTTCGATCTGATCGTCGTGACGTCGGCCCTCGCGCTCATCGTGGGCGTGTGGCGCTCGCAGGAGTCGTCATGAGGGTTCTCCCTCCAGGCACGGGACCGGGGCCGCCGTGGGAGCCTGGGGGTGCGTGGCCAGATAGTCCTGGAGCTCGCGGTGCCGGAACTGGTAGGCGATCCCGGAGATCCGCAGCAGCCCGGCGTCGTAGCAGCGGTGCAGGAACCGTCCCAGCCGCCACGGCAGCCGGCCCCGCGTGGCCAGCAGCAGCCCCAGGTAGCGGCGCGCCAGCAGCGGCGACCAGGACGCCACCAGCGACATGCCGAACACCGCGGCCACCGCGACCGCCGCGACGACCGGGATCCCCTCCAGCAGCTTCACGAACCAGATGCCCAGCATGAACCCGAATCCGGGGCCGAAGGTGAACGCGGCCACGAGCGTCGAGACGACGTCGTTGCGGATGACCGTCCTGGGGTCGACGCCGTCCCAGGAGCCGGCGTACCCCAGCCTCACGTCTCTGCCGCTCGCCATCCCCACGCCGACCAGGACGCCGAAGACGATCGGCACCCACAGCGGCAGGGCGGCGCCGAACTCCATGATGACCGCCGCGCTCGTCAGGCAGCCGTACAGGGCGGCCAGCACGCCGTCCACGACGCTCCGCCTGCGGCTCTGTCCGCCGCGGGACCGGAGCAGGCCGTCCTCGTCCGCCGCGGACCACGCCTGCCGATAGGCCGTGACCGGTTCGGTCAGCAGGCGCACCGCCACCGTGCCGGGCAGCAGGAGCAGGCCGACGGCCATCACCGTCGCGCCCGAGATCTTCCCGTCCACGATCTCGACCTGCGAGAACACCGCGACGGCCGCGACGACGGCGGCGGCGACCCCGGGAAGGCAGGTCGCCAGCGCCACCAGCGCGCCGAAGAACCGCGCCCGGTCGCCCGCCAGCGGCCACAACCGGTGCAGCACGAGATCCGTGCCGGACAACACGCGCCCGTGCAACGGCGGCCGGCCCGTGTTGGCGTGCAGGTGAGCGGCCAGGACGGCCAGGTAGGCGTGCGTGCGCCGGGCGTCCGGCCCCTTGCCCGCCGGGTCCGCCGCGGCCAGGCGGGCGGGGATGAACAGACCGAGGAGATGCTCCCGTACGGCCTGCTGGTCGGCGAAGCGCGTGAGGACCTCGGGGGAGCGCACGTAGCGCCCGGTGACCGGGTCGCGCTGCTCGTGGACGCTGACCGCCAGGGTCAGCCGCCACGGCGTGTTCAGCGCCTCGGCCAGGACGTGGCCGTCGCGGGTCAGCGCATCGAGGACCGGCCGCCAGCGGTCGGGGTCCTCCTGGTCGGTGACGGCCTGGATGAACCGCCACGCCTTGTCGCCGCCCACCTTGCCCACGTCGACCCGGACGAGCCCACGGGGGACGGCCCGGTCGGCGACCAGGGCGTCGTACTGGTCGGTGCGGCAGGTCAGGACCATGCTGCAGCGGTCCAGCCCGTGCTCGTACTCCTCCAGCGCGCGCAGCGCCCGGGCGGCCCGCGACCCGTAGCCCGGCTCGTCGGTGTCGTCCATCTCGTCGAGCCCGTCCACGACGGGCAGGATCCGCTCCGCCGCCACGAGCGTGCGCGCGGTCACCGGCTTCAGGCCGTACGCGGCGGTCAGGTGCCGGGCGAGCATGTCCCGCACCGGCACGTCGGGATCCAGGCTCGCCGCGGAGATCCGCACCGGGACGCGGTCGTCGGGCCGCCGGCCGTCGAGCAGCCGGAGGATCAGCTCGATGGCCAGGACGGTCTTGCCCGAACCCGCCACCCCGGTGATCACCAGCCGCCCCGGTCCGCCCAGCTCGCGGAAGTAGGCGGCCACCTGCTTCAGGCTGCCGGCCGGCGGCGCGGAGACGGAACCGCCGGTGGGATGGAAGGAGAAGTCGACGTCGATGACCGCGTCGCTGCCCTTGCGGCCCAGCAGCTGTGCCCGCTGGGCCCGCTCCTCGGCCAGCACCCGCCCCGCCAGCAGGATCGCGGCCGCCTGCACGTCGGTGTCGGCCAGCCGCTGCGCCTGCCACCAGGACAACGCGGCGATGCCCGTCCCGGCCAGCCCCAGCCCGGCGCCGACCGGGTCGACGTCGCCCGGGTAGAGCGTCCACAGCCGCAGCGCGGCGGCCACCAGCATGACCATCCCGGCCGCCACGCCCGCCCAGAACCACCATGTCCTCGTCCGCCGGCTCACGGTCCCAGCATTTCAAAGCGGGCACCCGTCGTGTGCGGGGAACGCGACAAAGATCCTCTTCGTCCCGTACCGGCTCGCGGCCCGTGCAACCCCGCGGGCGGCACGTGCGAAACACAGGTATGTGGAAGGCACACCAGGCCGGCAGCTGACGGGCGCGGCCCTGAGATCGGCGCTGCGGCCGGGCCGCGCGCTCGGCGTGCTGTCGGTGCTGGCCATGATGGGCTGCCAGGTGGCGTCCGGGCTGGCCGCGCGGCCCGAGCGGCTCACCGGGGTGATCGTCGTGCTGCTGGCGGCGTGCGCCCTGGCCTTCGCCGCGGACGCCTGGGGCGCGGCCAGGGCGGCGGCCGCCTTCGCCGGCGCGGCGCTGACCGGGTACGCGGCCGAGCTGGCGGGGCTGCTGACCGGGTTCCCGTTCGGCTCCTACAGCTACAGCGACGCGCTGTGGCCGCAGGTGGCCGGGGTTCCCGTGGTGGTGGTGCTGGCGTGGGGCGGCATGGGGCTGGCGGCCCACGCGGTGGCGGTCGCGGTCGTGCCGTCCGGCGGGGTGGCCAGGGTGTGCGCGGGCGCGGGCGCGCTGACGGCGTGGGACCTGTTCCTCGACCCCCAGATGGTCCGGCTCGGCCTGTGGACGTGGGCGCGGGAGGGCTTCTACCGCGGCGTGCCGCTGAGCAACTTCGCCGGCTGGCTCCTGGTGTCGGCGCTGGTCATGGTGGTCGTCGGGCGGATCGTCCGGGCCGGCGCCCCGGCGCGCGGGCTGCTGGCGCTGTACACGGTCATGGCGGTGATGGAGACGGTGGGCTTCGCGGCGGTGTTCCGGCCGCCGGACCTGCTGGTCGCCGCCGCCGGAGGGATCACGATGGGCGCGTTCGCCGCGCCGGCCTGGAGGCGGTCATGGCCGAGGTGACGGTGATCGGCGGCGGCATGGGCGGCATGGCGTGCGCGCTGCTGCTGGCCCGCCAGGGCCACGAGGTGCGGCTGTACGAGCAGCTGCCGCGGCTGGGCGGCAAGCTGGCCGAGCATCGCCGGGACGGTTTCACCTTCTCCCTCGGCCCTTCGCTGCTCACCATGCCGCGCGTGCTGCGCGAGCTCGGGCTGGAGCGCGGGCTGATCGAACCCGCCCTGCTGTGCCGGTACCGCTTCGCCGACGGCACGGTCCTGGACGCCCACCGCGACCCGGCGCGGATGGCCGCCGAGGTGGAGCGGCTGGCGCCGGGCGAGGGCCGGGCCTGGACGGCCTTCCACCAGTGGGCGCAGGGCTGCCTGCGGGCGGCCGAGCGGACCGTGTTCGCCGGGCCGCCGATCCGGCGGCAGGGGAGGCCGCGGCTGTCGGACCTGACCGCGGTGGCCCCCGCCCGCACCCTGGCCGGGCTGGCGCGGCGCCACTTCGGTGACCCCCGCCTGCGCCAGTACGTCGGCCGCTACGCCACGTACGCCGGGTCGAGCCCGTACCGGGCGCCGGCGGCGCTGGGCTGCGTCCCGGCGCTGGAGCACGGGGAGGGCGTCTGGTACGCGCCCGGCGGTCTGGCCCGCCTGGCCGACGACCTGGCGCTGCTGCTGAAGGCCGCCGGGGTGGAGATCTTCCTGTCCGAGCCCGTCGCCGCCGTCGAGGCCGACGCGTCCAAGGTCACCGGGGTACGGCTGGCAAGCGGACGCAGGGTGCGGGCCGACGTCGTGGTGGCCGGCACCGACGCCGCCGCCCTGTACGGCCGCCTGTCGCCGGACCGGCGGCGGCTGCGCCGGATCGCCCGGCTCGGCACCTCCTCCTCGGCCTTCCTGCTGCTGGCCGGGGTGGAGGGCCGCACGCCGGGACTGCCGCACCATTCGGTGCTGTTCTCGGCCGACTACGAGCGCGAGTTCGCCGACATCTTCGACCGGGGACGTCCGCCCCTCGACCCGACGGTCTACGTCGGCTGCTCGGCGGTGGACGACGCCTCCCAGGCCCCGGGCGGGGCGGAGAACTGGACGATGCTGGTCAACGTGCCCGCCCGGGATCCGGCCCGGTGGGGGATCGGGGTCGAGGCGTACCGGGACCTGATGCTGGAGCGGCTGGCCGGGCGCGGCTGCGACCTGGCCGGCCGGTTGCGCTTCGTCGACGTCTTCACCCCCGCCGACCTGCGGGACCGGTACGGCTCCTGGGGCGGCGCGATCTACGGCAGCGCCTACCGGGGCAGGCTGGCGTCCTTCGCCCGGCCGGGCAACCGGGGGCCGAGACGCGGGTTGTACCTGGTGGGCGGCTCGGCCCACCCCGGCGGGGGCCTGCCGATGGTGACGCTGGGCGCCCGCATCGTGGCCGGCCTGGTGGCGCAGGACCTCGCGGGCGGTTCGCGATGAGGGCGCTCACCGTCGCGCAGGGCGTGGCGGCGGCCGTCGTGGCGGCCCGGCTCGCGCGGGGACGGCGGCGGCTGCCCGCGCTGCGGCCGCGTCCGGTCGCGGGCGAGCCGGTCTCCGTGGTGATCCCCGCCCGCGACGAGGAGGCCAGGATCGGCCCGTGCCTGCGCGCCGCGCTGGCCGCCCCCGGCGTCCGCGAGGTGATCGTCGTGGACGACGGCTCCCGGGACGGCACGGCGAGGCTGGCGGCGTCGCTGGGCGCCACCGTCGTCACCGCCGATCCGCTGCCGCCCGGCTGGGTCGGCAAGCAGTGGGCGCTGCGGCAGGGGGTGGCCGCCGCCCGCGCCGGCGTCGTGGTCACGCTGGACGCCGACGTCCGGCCCGCGCCCGGCCTGTTCGGCGCGCTGGCCGCGACCCTGGACCGCTACGACCTGGTCAGCGCCGGCCCGCGCTTCGTCTGCGACGGCGCCCTGGAGCAGGCCCTGCACGCCTCGATGCTGGCGACGCTGGTCTACCGCTTCGGCCCCGTCGGCCCGCCGAGCCCGCCGCCGCCGCACCGGGCGATCGCCAACGGCCAGTGCATGGCCTTCCGGCGGTCCCGGATGACCGAGGCGGACGGCTTCGCGCTCGTGCGCGACCGGATGACCGACGACGTGGCGCTGGCCCGCCGCCTGGCCGCACAGGGCTGGTCGGTGGGCTTCCTGGACGCCGGCGGCCTCCTGGAGGTCGACATGCACGACTCGGCGGCCGAGTTGTGGCGGGAGTGGGGCCGTTCGCTGCCGCTGGCCGACGTGACCGGCCCCGGCCGGCAGGCGGCCGACCTGGCGGTCATCTGGCTGACGGCGGCGCTGCCCGTGCTGCGGCTGGCCGCGGCCCGCCCGACCGGCCTGGACCTGGCGCTGCTGGGACTGCGGGTGTCCCTGACGGCCGCGTTGCGGGGCAGCTACCGGCGGCCCGGAGTGGGGCTGCTGCTGTCGCCGCTGCTGGACCCGGCCACCGCGTTCCGCCTGACGCAGGCCACCGTACGCCCGGTGCGCAGCTGGCGCGGCCGCACCTACGAGGTCGGCGGCGGCGTCAGCGGTGGGACGAGCGGCGGCCGGCCAGCGCGGCCTGCCCGAAACGCAGCCCGATGAGGCACATCAGCCCCCCGGTGGCCGCCACCAGCTCGGCCGGCATGAACAGCAGCTGCAGCAGCGGCACCCCGAACACCGCCAGGCGCGCGCCCGCCGCGAACGACCGCGTCGCCAGCGCCACCAGCGTCAGCGCCGCCACGGCCAGCCCGAACGCCGGCGGGCAGATGACCGCGACCCCGCCGGCGAAGGTGAGCACGCACCGGCCGCCCCGGAAGCCGGCGAACAGCGGCCACGCGTGCCCCGCCATGGCCGCCGCCACCGCCAGGTACACCGGCGCCACGCTCGCCCCCGACACCACGCCGAAGGCGGCGGTGTGGCCGCCGCCGATCACCAGCGCGACCAGGGCGGCCAGGGCGCCCTTCAGCGTGTCGCCGGCGAACACCGGCACGCCCGCCCACCGCCCGAGCTGCTCCTTGACGTTCCAGTACCCCGGGTTGCGGTCCCCGACGTCGCGCGGATCGACGCCGTGCGCCCGCGCCGTCAGGACCGCGACCGGCACCGACCCCAGCAGGTAGCCGATGACCACCGACACGAGCACCTCAACCATCGCGTCGTTCCACCTCGTCCGGTACGGCGGCAGGGGGGCGATGAAGCACATGGCCTTCGACCGGCCGCTGCTGCGCCGCCCCGGCGGCCCGATCTTCTGGCGGCTGCTCGGCACCGGCAGGGGACGTTCGATGTCGCTGGGCGCCGACCTGCGGCGCTGGGCGCTGTTCGCCGTCTGGCGGCGGGAGAGCGACCTGGCGGAGTTCCTGCGCGACTCGCCGATCGCCGCCCGCTGGCGGACGGAGTCCGCGGAGTACTGGCAGACCCGGCTGGCCCCGCTCGCCTCGCGCGGCGCGTGGGGCGGCCGCGACCCGTTCGGCGGCGCGCCGGCCCGCGACGACGGCGGGCCCGGCCCGGTGGCGGTGCTCACCAGGGCGTCCATCCGGCCCGGCCGGCTGGTCGCCTTCTACCGGTCGGTCCCGCCGGTCGAGGAGCTGCTGCGGCGGCAGGACGGCTGCCTGGCCTCGGTCGGCATGGGGGAGTGGCCGCTCGCCCGGCAGGCCACCTTCTCGCTGTGGCGCGACCGGCGGGCCGTACGGGACTTCGCCTACCGGGGCCAGGCCCACCGGCGGGTCGTCGAGCGGGTACGGGCCCGCGACTGGTACGCCGAAGAGCTGTTCGCCCGCTTCGTCCCCTATGCCAGCGAGGGCCGCTGGGACGGGCGCGACCCGTTGAGCTGACCTCCTCATCCCGCCGCCGTGACGGCGCCCGCCGCGATCCCGGCCGCCGGGTCCCGCCCCGCCAGCGTGTGGGCCACCACGCAGGCGCGGGCGATCGTGGCCGCCCGTGAGGAGCCGTGCGCGACCACGACGGTGCCGCGCAGGCCGAGCAGGACGGCGCCGCCGTGCGTCTGCGGGTCGTAGCGGCGCGCCACCTCGGCGAGCCGGTCGGGTGGAGCGAGGCCGGCGTCGGCCACCATGGTCAGCGCCGTGCGCACGCAGCCTTCGACGTTCTTGAGCACGACGTTGCCGGTGAAGCCGTCGGTGACGATCACGTCCACCGTGCCGGCCAGGACGTCGTGCCCCTCGACCGGGCCGTGGAAGCGCACCGGCAGCTCGCCCAGCAGCTCTTCGGCCTGCCGGGCCAGCCGGTTGCCCTTGCCCGGCTCCGCCGCGATCGACAGCAGCCCCACCACCGGGTCGGCCACGCCCAGCACGGCCCGCGCGTACCCCGCGCCGAGCAGCGCGAACTGGGCCAGCATGGCGGGGCTCGGATCGCTGATCGCGCCGGCGTCCACCAGCACGCTCGCCCCGCCCGGCAGCGACGGGAGCGCCACGGCCAGCGCGGGCCGCAGCACGCCGGTCGCCCGGCCGATGCCGCGCACCGCGCAGGCGACCACCGCGCCGGTGGACCCGGCCGACACCAGCGCCCCGCCCTCGCCCCGTCCGACCAGGTCGCAGCCGATCGCCAGGCTGGAGGCGGCCAGCGCGGTCGCGCCCGCCCCGCGCTCGGTCATGGGCACGGCGTCCTCGGCGTGGGCCACCGCGATCTGGTCCGCGGCGCCGTGCCGCCGCAGCTCCTCGGCCAGCCGCGGCGCCGGGCCGGTCAGGACGACGGGCACGCCGTGCTCGCGGCAGGCCAGCACCGCCCCCGCGACCACCTCGGCGGGCCCGTGGTCGCCGCCCATCGCGTCCAGCACCACGGGGGCCGCGCCGGTCACGGCAGCTCCACGCGGACGCGCCGCTCGGCCCGGCCCGACCCGGCGGAGGCCAGCAGGTGCCGGGCGAAGACGGCGGCCTTGCGGCGGCGCGGCACCCGCACCCGCCCGGCCAGGACGTCGAAGCCGCGGCGCTCGATCTCGGCGAGGATGCCGCCGTACAGCTCGAAGGCGGCGCGCACGCACGGCCGCGAGGAGGCGACGAGCAGGCCGATGCCCTCGTCGGCGGCCCGGTAGTGCTCGCGGGCCCGCCCGGCCTCGAAGGCCAGCAGGTCGCGCACCGCCCGCCGGGCCCGCCGCTCGCCCAGCATGCCGGGCACGACGCCGAACTTGTCCAGGTCCTCCATCGGCAGGTAGACCCGGCCGCGGGCGAAGTCCTCGGCGACGTCGCGCAGGAAGTTGGTGAGCTGGAAGGCCAGCCCGAGCTGGCGGGCCGGCTCGCGGGCCGCCTCCTCGTGGCCGGGCGCCGGCTCCAGCACCGGCAGCATCATCGTGCCGATCGCGGCGGCCGATCCCGACATGTACCCCAGCAGGTCGTCGTAGGTCGCGTACCGCCGCACCGACAGGTCGGCGCGCATCGAGGCGAGGAAGGCGCGGACGTCGCCGTGGTCGATGCCGAAGGAGTGCACGGTGTGCAGGAACGCGGGCAGCATCGGATCGCCGGTCGCCGCCCCGCCCAGCCCGGCCTCGACCTTGGCGGCCAGGTCGTCGAGCGCGCGGGCGCGGTCGCCGCTCATGGTGAAGGAGTCGACGATCTCGTCGGCGTAGCGGGCGAAGCCGTACAGGGCGTGCACGTGCCGGCGTTTCCACTGGGGCAGCAGGCGGGTGGCCAGGTAGTAGGAGCGGCCGTAGCGGGCGTGGAGTTGTCGGCAGCGTTCGTAGCTGGCGGTGAGCGTCAACGGGCCTCCTTCAAGATGCGTTCGGCGGCGAGCCGGCCGGAGATCAGCACCGGAGGGATCCCGACGCCGGGCGCGGTGTACATGCCGGCGAAGTGCAGTCCCGGCACCCGCCGGGCGACGGCCGAGGGCCGCAGCCACGCCGTCTGGGTGAAGCGGTGGTCCAGCGCGAACGGGGTGCCCGCGCTGTGCCCGCGCGCCGCCCAGGCGGGCGGGTCGAGCACCAGCCGGGGCGCGCCGGACAGGTCGCCGTGGCCGAGCGCGGCCAGGCGGTCGAGCAGCCGCGTCTCCAGCTCCGGCCGCAACCGGTCCCAGTCGGCGGTCCGCAGGTTGGGCGCGGGTTCCAGGACGCTGAGCGTGGCCTGTCCGGGCGGCGCGGCCTCGCCGTCCGGCTCGGGATGGGTGATCAGCAGGCTGGGATCGGGTTGCGGACGGCCGGCCGCCAGCGCCGTGAAGGTCTCCCGCCAGGCCCGTCCGAAATGCAGGGTGTGGTGGGCCTGGCCGTCCAGGGGACGGTCCAGGCCGACGTGCAGCACCAGGCAGGAGGGGGAGTGGTGGGGGCGGCGCAACCGCCAGTCGGCCGCCGGGCCGGGCAGCAGCCGCCGGGCGGCCAGGCGGTCGCAGGCCACGACCACCTGCCGCGCCGCGAGCCGCTCGCCGCCCGCCAGCAGCACCCCGGTGACGCCGTCGGAGTCCGTCTCGACCTGGTCGGCGCGGGCGCCGTAGCGGAGGTCGCCGCCCAGCTTCGCCAGCAGGGCCGCCATGGCCGAGGGGATGGCGTGCATGCCGCCGCGCCGCGGGAAGTACACGCCGCCGACGGTGTCCATGTGGGCGATGACGGCGTAGATGCCGAGCGCGCGCTGCGGCGCGAGCCCCACGTACAGGGACTGGAAGGTGTGGGCCTTGATCAGCCGGGGGTCGCGCAGGTGCCGGGCGGCCAGGCGGTCCAGCCGCCGGAAGCCGCCCAGCCGGGCCAGCCGGAGCAGCGCGGCCGGCCGGGCCAGGGCGCGCAGCCGGCTCACGTCCGCGTCGATGAACGCCGGCCACTCCACCCGGAACAGCTCGTCGAGCAGCGCCCGGTAGCGGTCGTAGCGCGCCGCCTCGGCGGGCCCGCACACCGTCCGCACCTGCTCGGCCATCGCCTCGCGCTCGGGCAGGACGTCCAGCCGCGACCCGTCGTCGAAGACCATCCGGTACGACGGGTCCAGGCGGCGCAACGGCAACCAGTGCCGCAGCTCCTGCCCGGCCGCGCCGAACACCTCGGCCAGCACGCCGGGCATGGTCAGCACCGAGGGACCGGTGTCGAAGCGGAACGGCCCGAGGCGGGCGGTGCCGCAGCAGCCGCCGGGCTCGTCGAGCGCCTCCACCACGGTGACCTGACGACCGGCGGCCGCCAGGTGGACGGCCGCGGCCAGCCCGCCCAGCCCGGCCCCGACGACGACCACCGGGCTCATCGGTCGGCCGTCCCACGCACGTGCCCGGCCTGCGAGGTCACCGTGTCCATGCACGCAGCTCCTTCTGTCGCTATGAACAGAATTCGTGCCAGGAGCGCGCCCGGTTGCACGTCACCGGACAACGGGATCAAGCCGGACGCGCCCAGCCATGCGCCCAAGGACCCCGCAAGCGCGAAAAGATAGTCGGACACGTCGAGCGGCAGCGGGAACACCATGGACGAGGACACACCGGTCAGCGAGGAGGACGCGGGGTTCGGCATCGGAGCCGTCTCCCGGCGCCTCGGCATCCCCGCGCCGACGCTGCGCACCTGGAACCTGCGCTACGGCCTGGGCCCCAGCCGCCGCAGTCCCGGGGGCCACCGCCGCTACGGCGCCGCCGACGTGCGGCGGCTGGCCGAGATGAAACGCCTGATCGCCACCGGCCTGGTGCCGGCCGAGGCGGCCAGGCTCGCCCTCGCGCTGCCCGACATCCCTGCCGCGCCGTCCTCCGGCGCGCGGACGGCGGCCGTCCCCTCCGGCGGCCGGCGGACGCCGCGGCCTCCCGGCGGGCCCCCCGCGCCGCGGCAGGTCGTCGCCGCGCTGGCCCGCGCCGCGGTCATGCTCGACGGCAGAGCCGTCGCCGCCCTGGTCGAGGAGACGCTGGCCGCGCAGGGCGTGGTGTGGACGTGGGAGCACCTCTTCCTGCCCGCGCTCGACGTCGTCTGCCGGGGCCAGGACGCGACCGGGTCCGGCATCGACGCCGAGCACCTGCTGTCCGGCCACCTCCAGGCGGCGCTGCACCGCCTCGCCGGCGACGTGCCGCCGCGGTCGGACCGGCCGGTGCTCCTGGCGTGCGCCGAGGAGGAGCAGCACAGCCTTCCGGTGCACGCCCTGGCCGCCGCGCTCGCCGAACGCGGCGTGCAGACCCGCGTGCTCGGCGCCCGTACCCCCTACCCGGCGCTGGCGCACGCGATGCGGCGGCTCGGGCCCGCGGCCGTGTTCGTCTGGTCGCAGCGGGCGGAGACCGGCGACACCGCGCCTCTCGCCGCACTGCCCCAGGTGCGTCCCGCCTGCCGGATCGTCATCGGCGGGCGCGGCTGGCAGGGCCCGGCCCCCGAGGGCGTCGTGCGGGTGTCGACGTTGCCCGACGCCGTCACATGCGTCATGTCGACCCTGATTTGAGCCGCCCTTTCCCCCGATGAGCTTGTGACCGCCTGCCGCGCCTCGATATGAATAAGTTTTGAATAGGTTTTTGCGGTGAGGGGCAGGCGCATGGACACCAGTGACGAGGAAGCGCTCGGCGAGTGCTACCGCACGCACGCTCCCTCCGTGCGCTCCTACCTGCGCCGGTTCGTACCCGCCGAGGAGGTGGAGGACCTGCTGCAGGTCGTCTTCGCCGACGTCTGGCGCTCGCGCGGGCGGTACGACCCCGGGCGCAGCCAGGCCGCGTGGGTCTTCGCCATCGCCCACCGCCGCGCCGTCGACCATCTGCGGGTGCGGCGGTTGCTGACCGTGCCGCTGCAGGAGGCGGGCGATCTGCCGGGACGCGCCCGGCCGGCGCCCGACGCGCTCGGCGACCGCGACCAGATCGACCGCGCGCTCGCCGAACTGTCGGACGCCCAGAGGCAGGCCATCGAGCTGGCCTACTTCGCCGACCTGACCCAGCGGGAGATCGCCGAGCACCTGCGGGTGCCCATCGGCACCGTCAAGGCCCGCATCTCGCGCGGGCTGCACCGGCTCTCGGACCTCCTGGCCGGAACGGCCTGAGCCGACGATGTATACGCCGTAAACGTCCATAGTTTACTCTGTATACATGCGAGCACTGAAGAAGAGGCGGCTGTGGATCGCGGGTCTGGCGGTCGTCGTCGTCCTGGCCGGGGCGGCGGGGGCCGGGGCCTGGTTCGGCAGCGAGCAGTCGGTCGGCGTCGTCCGTCACGGCGCGGCCAACACCGAGGTCCTGGCCGTGCGGGGCGACCTGGTGACGCTCACGCGCACGCCGGAGACCGGCAAGCCGGGCACGTACTGGCTGGAGTGGACCGGCTCGTACGCCATGCTCGGCGACGTCGTCCCCGGCGCCGCCGACCGGGTGACGCGCAAGGTGCTGCGCGGCCACGTCCCCTCGGTCGGCACGCCCGGCTGGTTCGGCAACGTGCCGCCCGGCGATCCCGAGGTGGCCTGGGGGATCGGCTACACCGAGATCATGGTGCCCACCGAACTGGGACCCGCGCCGGCCTGGTACGTGCCGGGCGAGGGCGACACCTGGGTCGTCGCCGTCCACGGCCAGAACGGGCGGCGCAAGGCGGAGCTGAAGGTCCTGCCCGTCGTGCACGGGCTGCGGCTGCCCTTCCTGGACATCAGCTACCGCAACGACCAGGGCGCGCCCGCCTCGCCCGACGGGCTGCTGCACCTGGGCGACTCGGAGTGGCGCGACCTGGAGGCCGCCCTGCGCCACGCGCGAACCATGGGGGCGCGGCGGTTCGTCCTGTACGGCACCTCGATGGGCGGCCAGGTCGTCGGGCAGTTCCTGGACCGGTCGCCGCTGGCGGCCCTGGTCGACCGGGTCGTCATGGACGCCCCCATGATCGACGTCGGCATGACCGCCGAACAGGGCGTCAGGAACCACCACCTGCCCGGCTTCCTGGCCGGGCTGTCGAACCAGGTCGTCCGGTGGCGTACCGGGGTCGATCCGGACCGGCTCAGCCTGATCCGGCGTCCGCCGCGGGTCCGGCCGCCGCTGCTGCTGATCCATACCGTGCCCGACGCCGAGCACCCGATCCAGGAGGCGTACGGTCTCGTGGCCGCGGGCAGGCGGCTGGGGTGGGAGATCCGGTTCGAGTCGTTCGAGCGGGGCGAGCACACGGAGGCGTGGAACGTCGACCGCGCCCGCTATGACCGCCTCGTCCGCGACTTCCTCTCCGGGGACGCCTCCCGGACCTGAGCCCCGGACCGGTGACCGGAGGAACGGGCGTGATCAGCCGCCCGTCGTCAGCGTGACCTTGCCGCGGACGAGACCGCGCTCGGCCTCCCGGTGCACGTCGGCCAGCGCCTCCAGCGGGCGGACGGCCGCCTCGACGTCCACCACGCCCGCGTCGATCAGCGCCACGAGCTCGGCGAGCTGCTCCGGGGCGTTGCGGGCCACGAAGTGGACGGCGCGCGGATGGTCGATCGGCCGGGTGATCGAGACGAACTCCGCGGCCAGCTCCGTCACCGAGTCGGGCACGTCGGCCACCAGGTTGATCAACACGTCGTTGCCGCCCGGCAGGGGGCCGGCGGTGTAGTCCACGACCTCGTCCGCGCCCAGCGCCCGTACGGCGGCGGCGCTGCGCGGCCCGGCGGTGGCCACCACGTACGCGCCCGCGTGCTTGGCCAGCTGCACCGCGAACAGCCCGACGCCGCCGCCCGCGCCGTTGATCAGCACCCGGCTGCCGGGGCCGATGCGGGCGTGCTCGAAGACCGCCTGCCAGGCGGTGAGCCCGGCCACCGGCACGGCCGCCGCGGCCGTCAGCGGGATCCGCCGCGGCGCCCTGGCCAGCACGTCCGCCTTGGCGACCGCGTACTCGGCCGCCGCGCCGTCGATGAGCCCGATCACCCGGTCCCCGGGGACGAGGTCGCCCGCCCCGGTGAGCACGGTGCCCGCGACGTCCCAGCCGAGCGTGTGCGGCAGGGTGCCGCCGAACACCTCCCGCAGCAGGCCCGCGCGCAGCCCCACCTCCGAGGGGTTGAACGACGTGGCGGCCACCTCGATGAGCACCTCGCCGGGGCCGGGCCGCGGCACCGGCGCCTCCTCCACCCTGATCACCGAGGCGTCGCCGTACTCGTGCAGGCGGGCGGCCCGCATGGTGCCGAGGAAGTCCGCGGCGTGCTCGCTCGCCCACGTCCCGAAGTCGCTCGCGGGCACTCCGGTGACCTCCTCCACCGTCCGGGTGGACGGGCCCGGCTCGGTGAGCGCGCGCAGCATGCCGTCCACGGCGGACGCGGGCCAGGCCAGGCCGAGCAGCCGCCGCCTGGCCTCCTCGGCAGGCTCCTCCGACCACCGCACCGGCCGGCCGATCGCCTCGCCGATCAGCCGCGCCTGCTCCCGCTGGGTCAGCGGCCGCGGCCCGGTCAGCGTGTACACCGCGCCGTGGTGCCCTCCGCCGAGCAGCGCGCGCGCCGCGACGGCCGCGACGTCCCGCTCATGGACGGGGGAGAAGACCGCCTCGCCGGACGGCTGCCGCACGACGCCCGTCCGGACCTGCCCGGCCCACCGCAGGGCGTTGGCCGCGAAGGCGTGCGGACGCAGCACCGTCCACTCCCGGGCGGTCCCGGCGATCAGGCGCTCGATCTCGACCTCGTGCGGACGCGCGGCGGCCGAGGACAGGTAGACCACCCGCCGGGCGCCGATCAGCTCCAGCACCTCGCGGGCCCCCTCCGCCGAAGCGAACGGCCACAGCAGGAACACCGCGTCCACCCCGTCGAGGGCCGCCGCCAGCGCGACCGGGTCGGTCAGCTCCCTCGTCACCGCGCGGACGCCGGCGCCCGCCTCCTTCAACTGCTCCACCAGCGGACGGCCGATCGTGCCGGTCGCCCCGCTGACCAGGACTCTTGTCATGCCGTCAACCCTAGGAGCCAGGCGCGAGGCGTCCAATGAGCCTGAGTGCTTGATTCATACGCGATCGTCTTCCGCACTAGACTCCGGCCATGGACGTACTGAGCGACGTGGTCGCCTCCATGCGCATCGGCGTGCCGCGCTCGGCGCGGGTCGAGTGGCCGGCGCCGTGGGGGCAGCGCTTCCCGTCGGCGCCCGGGTCGGCGGGGTTCCAGGTCGTGCTGCGCGGCTCGTGCTGGGCCATCCCGCCGGAGGGCGAGCCGTTCCCGGTCGGCACGGGCGACGTGCTGTTCTTCCCCCACGGTCACGGCTACGGGCTGGCCGACTCGCCCGACCGGCCCCTCCCGGAGCCCGACTGCGACCCCTACGCCCCGGCCGAGCTGTTCTCCTCGGCCTCGCTGGAGGGCGCCGGGCCCGTCACCGTGACGCTCTGCGGCGGCTACCGGCTCGATGCCGGCCGGGCGCATCCGCTGCTCGGCGGGCTGCCCGAGATGATCCACCTGCCCACCGGCCTGGGGCGCAACACCGACCTGCGCGCCGCCGTCGAGCTGCTCGGCAAGGAGATCGACGACCCGCGGCCGGGCGCCGACCTGGTGGTCCCGGCGCTGCTGGACATGCTGCTGCTGTACATCCTGCGGGCCTGGTTCGACGCCTCGGCCGACCACTGCGAGGCGGGCAACTGGGCCGCCGCGCTGGCCGACCCCGCCGTCGGCGCCGCGCTCGACGGCATCCACCGCGATCCCGCCCACCCCTGGACGGTCGAGTCGCTCGGCCGCCGCGCCCGGCTGTCGCGCGCGGCGTTCTCCCGCCGGTTCACCCAGTTCGTCGGCCGGCCGCCGCTGAGCTACCTGACCTGGTGGCGGCTGAGCACGGCCGCGCGCATGCTGCGCGACTCCGACGCCGCGCTGAGCACGGTCGCCGCCGCGGTCGGCTACGGCTCGGAGTTCGCCTTCGCCAACGCCTTCAAACGCGAGTACGGCATGCCCCCCGGCAAGTACCGCCGCGTCGGCTGCCCGCCCCCGGGAGGGGGTGAGCCCGTCCGTGCCGGGTCAGCCGTTGGCCTCCAGCAGACGGGCGCCGAGTGAGGTCAGGTGGTGGTGGACGGCCTGGCCGTTGCGGCGGGTGGCGATCAGCCCGGCGTTGCGCAGCACGGTGACGTGCTCGGAGGCGGTGGAGGCGCTGACCCTGAGCCGCCCGGCCAGTTCGTCCGTACGGCAGCCGTGTCCGCCGACGGCCCGCATCACCCGCGCCCGCGCCCGCCCGACCAGCGCGGCGAGCGTGTCGAAGGCCGGTGACGGCAGCACCTGGCGGCCGCCGTCGGGCATCGGCACCGTGAGCACCGAGCTGCGCCGGTCCCGGGTGGTCGCGATGCCCAGGTAGCGGGGCGAGGCGCCGGAGATCGGGTGCAGCAGCAGGCCGCGTCCGCCGAGATCGACCGTGATCGGCGGCCCGCCCGCGACGACCATGCCGCTGCCGTCCCAGGACAGCCGCGGGCTGAGGGTGCTGAGCGCGGAGCCGAGCCCGATCCGCGCCACCGTCTCCTGGTAGGCGGCCAGGCGGGTTTCGAGCCTCCGGCGCATGCCGGGCCATTCCGGGGCGAGGAAACGGTGGAAGAGCACGTACATGCTGTCGGCCAGGGCCCGGCGGAACCGCGCCGGGTCCATGTCGAGGTCGGGCCGTCCCGGCACCCCGCTGAAGCGCCACAGGTCGCCGCCGAACTCGCGCTCCTCGGGTGGGGTGTCCAGGGCGGCGAGCGCGTCGAGCTCGTCGGAGAGCGCGGCGGTCTCGATCGGCGGGGCCACCTCGGAGGTGACCAGCCCCTCATGCAGGGTGACGCGGGAGGCGCCGCGGTTGAGGATGTCGAGCAGCGGCAGCGTCCGGCGCGGCACGGTTGTGGCGATGTCCCGCCAGATCGAGCCCTTCTCGGTCAGGTCGGGATGATGGACGCTGAAGGCCGCGAAGATCGCGTGGGTCAGGGGCGAGACCACGAACCGGGTGGCCGCGAGGTCGCCCACCTGGAAGTTCAGACGCATGCGCCAATCGTCGCCTGATGATCGATTTCAAGCAATCGTCCGGTTGACGGGAGAGCTCTTCGGTGCCCGGCCGCAGAGATTGTGCGCACCCCGGCGCGCTCCGATCGTGGCAGCGAACGGCCCGCGCCCGCCGCCGAGGAGTCGGGCCGTGCCCGCCGGCCATCTCCTGATACGTCAGGTCGTGCTGGTCCACGACCTGACCCACCAGGTCTGGGGCGCCTGCGCGAGCCTGGACTCCGGCTTGCGCTACACCCCCGACACCACCTCTCGCGCCGACTGGTACATGTGGAGCGGCGAGGGGTCCAACCCCGCCCCCTGCGGCACCGCCTGGTACGCGACGCCGCCCTTCGGACACGTCTGGGACGACGGCTAGACCTGCTCCTCCGGGTCGCCGTCCGCTGCCGGGGCCGGGGCGATCTGCAGCGGTGCCGTGGCCTCGCCGGTGA
Organism: Nonomuraea sp. NPDC048881; assembly: GCF_040649795.1. NCBI lineage: Bacteria > Bacillati > Actinomycetota > Actinomycetes > Streptosporangiales > Streptosporangiaceae > Nonomuraea > Nonomuraea sp. NPDC048881. The sequence continues at coordinate 16,303 of NZ_JBEZGC010000030.1, read as the reverse complement.
GCTCGCGCCCCTGGGCCAGGACATGGCCGAGCTGCCTGGCCAGCAGCGGGACGGTCGCCGGCGGCAGGTACGCGTCCGCGCCGGCGTCGAGCAGCCGCCGGACCGGGCCGTGGTAACGGACCCCGAGCTCCGGGTCCTCGATCTCGGTGACGACCACGCGGGCCTTCGGGAACATCGACCGGAGCCCGGCGATCAGCTGCGGGCTGCCGGCGGGCACCAGGAGCACATCGGCCGTCGCCGGGGCGGCGTGCATGTCGAGCACCACGTAATCGGCCCCGAGCCGGTCGGACAGCGCGACCCGGGCGGCGTTCGACAGCTCCATCGCGGTGGCCACGACCGTCACACTGTCGTGGTCGACCGGCGGCGGATCGCCGGGCTCGTCCGGCGCCCCGCGGCCGACGACGGCGCCCTGGACCACGTCGACGGTGCTGGAGATCGTCGCGATCGACGCGCCGTCCCGCGTGAGGACCAGGCTCTCGCCGGGTTCGAGGGCGTCGACGAGCGCCACGACGTCCTCCGGCAGGCGGGCCACGTCGACCCGCGGGGCCGGACGGGCTGCGCGTCGGCGCGTCACCATGCCCGCGCCCCCGAGGCGCCGCCCGAGCGGATCAACATCCGCCACCCCCTTCCGATGCCGTGATCTCGTTGGACGTCCCCGCCCGGCCCTTGGTTCGGGCCGCGCCGAAGTTTCCCCGGATCTAGAGGCCGAAGGCGCCGCCCTCGACGAGGATGAGCAGACCCAGGCCGATCAGGACCACGGGCAGCAGGACGTGCCCCCACCGGCTCAGGGCGCGGGCGACCAGGGGACGGGTGGCGAAGAACCGTCCGGCCGCGCACCACACGCCGACCAGGACGAGGAACACGGCGACGTACCCGCCGGTGCCGCCCGGTCCGGCGGTGGCGAAGACCGGCACGTACACGCCGATGTTGTCGCCGCCGTTGGCGAAGGTGACCGCGGCGACCTCCAGCGTCCTCGGGCCGCCGGGCGGCTCGCCGTCAGGGTCGCCGTCGTCCCCGTCGCGGCGGTTCCGCCACGCCTGCCAGGCGGCCTTGACGCCCAGGACGAGGGGGAGCAGCCCCAGGTACGGGATCAGCGCCCCGGGCAGGAAGGTCGCCCCGAAGCCCGCCGCCACGGCCACCGCCACGAGCGCGAGGAAGCCCAGGTACTGGCCGGCCACGATCCGGACGGCGACGCCCCGCCTGCCCGCGCCCTGGGCGAAGAACAACGCCAGGATCAGGATGTCGTCGATGTTGGTGACGGCGAACAGCCCCGCGGCCTGCCCGACGATGCCCAGATTCACCAGAGGTGGTCCTTCTGTCCGGAGATGCCCGGATGACCCTATCGGGGCGCAGGCGGGCCTGAGAGCCGCCGACGCGACGTCCCACACCGGACGGGTCCGGCCGAGTCCGGCCGAAGGAGACCACCATGCGCGCACGCAGCGCACTCACAGCCGCCGTCCTCGCCGCCGGCGCCCTGACGGTGCCCGGCGGGCCGGCGCACGCCGGGCCGGACCTCCGGGCGGCCGACGGGCCGTGCCGGGCCGAGCAGACCCACCGCGTCGGCGGCGGCGTGTTCAGGTACGAGCAGTTCGGGGCGCGGTCCGTCCGCCCGGCCGGCACCTACCAGCACTGGCACCAGGTCCACATCCGCTGCGGGATCGAGCCGGAGCGCCCCGGGCCCATGGTGGGCGGCACGTCCGTCTCGGAGGAGTGGTGCCCCAAGAACACCCTGCTCCAGGACTACTGGGTCACCCAAGGGCCTCAGGAGGGCTGACCGGCGAGGGGCGGTCAGCCCGCCCGGCGGCCGTTCCCCGCCCGTGCCCAGGCCGGGGCCCACGTCCCGGCCTGGCGCTCGGCCGCCGTGGCGGCGAGGTGGGCGCGCAGGGTGGCCAGCGCCGGGTGCGGGTTGTCGCGGCGCCACAGGAGGGAGTGCGGGTAGACGGGCGTGGGGCCGGTGACCGGGATGCGGCGCAGCCCGTGACCGGCGGGCCAGACGAGCCGGGTCCGGTCGCCCATGAACGTGGCCAGGGCCGGGGTGTCGGCGATGGTGTCGAGGAGCACGTCGGAGCCGAAATTGGGGCCGGTCGCCTCGATGCTGAGGCCGAACTCGGCGACCAGGTCGTCGTAGAAGGCGGTCCACTCCGTGCCGGGGGCGAGGCCGGGCATCCAGATCCGGTGTCCGGCGAGCTGGTCGAGGGTCACCGAGCGGGCGTCGGCCAGCGCGTGGGCGGGGCCGGTGAGGAGGTGGAGGGCCTCGTCGACGACCCAGGCGGACTCGACGTCGTCGGGAAGGGGCCGGCCGGGCATGGCGACGGCGCGGAAGGAGGCGTCGATCGTGCCGGACCGGATGGCGGAGACGGCCGCGTCGATGTCGGACAACATCACCACGTCGAGGTCGATGCCGGGATAGGCGTGATGGAAGCCGCGCATCAGGCCCGACCCCGCGCCGCGCGAGGCCAGCACGTCGACCCGCAGCGGACGGCTGCCCGCCCGTACGGACGCGACCGCCCGCTCGGCGACCCGCAGCAGCTCGCGGGCGTGCGGCAGGAACGCCTGCCCGTCGATGGTGAGCGTGGTGCCGCGCGGGGTGCGGGTGAACAGCCGCACCCCGAGGTCGCGTTCCAGGGCGGCGATGCGCTTGGAGACGGCCTGCTGGGTGACCGCCAGGTCGGCGGCGGCCTCCTGGAACTGCCCCGCCTCGGCGGCGGCGACGAAGGTCCGGACGATGTCGAGGTCCATGCGCACACCTTACGGACACAACCATCCGTTGTGCGGATCAGGCCGTCCGGTTGTTTGATCTCCTGCTCGCCGGCCCGATTGGATGCTCCCGATCGCGTATCGGTTGTACGGGCGACTGACGAGGAGCGTCGGGGACATGAGGGACGGGCACCGGCTGGGCCGCCGGTTCGGATGGTTGTGGGCGGCGTACGGCACCAGCGCGCTCGGCACGTGGCTCGCCTTCGGCGCGTTCCCGCTGATCGCCGTCCAGGTGCTGGACGCCGGGCCGGCGGAGGTCGCGGCGCTGTCGGCGGTGGGCGCGGCGGTGGGCGCGGCCGTGGCCGTGCCGCTCGGCCCGTGGGTGGAGTTCCGCCGCAAGCGGCCCGTGCTGATCGCGGCGGACCTGGTGCGGTTCGCGGCGCTGCTGACGATCCCCGCCGCGTTCGCGCTCGGCGTGCTCACCTTCGTCCAGCTGCTGCTGGTCTCGGTCGTGGTGGCGGCGGCCGACATCACCTTCCGCGCCGCCTCCGGGGCGTACCTCAAGACGCTGCTGCCGGGCGAGCACCTGCTCGTCGCGAACGCCCGCCTGGAGTCCACGACCTGGACGACCACGATCGTCGGACCGCCGCTGGGCGGCGCCGCCATCGCGCTCCTCGGCCCGGTCGCGACGGTGGTGGCCGACGCGGTCAGCTACCTGCTGTCGGCGCTGGGAGTGCGCGCGGCGGGCGGCGGCGAGCCGCGCCCCGCACGCCGGGAGCCCGCGCGCATGCGCGCCGGCGACCTGCTCGACGGCTGGCGGCACATCCTCGCCGACGCCGCGCTGCGCCCGCTGTTCCTCAACACCGCCCTGTTCAACGGGCTGCTGATGGCCGCCGACGCGCTGCTGGCCGTCCTGATGCTCGGCCGGCTGGGGTTCACCTCGTGGCAGTACGGTCTCGCCTTCGCCGTGCCCGCGATCGGCGGGCTGCTCGGGGCGCGGCTGGCCCGTCCGCTGGTCACCCGGTTCGGGCAGCACCGCGTCCTGGTCGTCACCGGGACGCTGCGCGCGGTGTGGCCGCTCGGGCTGGCCTTCGTGGGGCCGGGCACCGGAGGGCTGCTGCTGGTGATGGGCGTCGAACTCGGGCTCATCTTCTGCTGCGGCGTCTTCAACCCCGTCTCGGCCACCTACCGCCTCGAACGCACCCCGAACGATCGGATCACCCGCACGCTGTCGGCCTGGTCGGTGACGACCAAGGCGTCGACCGCGCTGCTGACGGCCGCGTGGGGGGTGCTGGGCGCCCTGCTCGGCCCCCGTCCGGCCATCGGACTGGCCGGCGTGCTCCTGCTGGCGACCCCGCTGCTGCTTCCCCGGCGCGCCGCCGCGGCCCTTCCCGAGCCGGTGCCCGCACCCCACGCCTGAATCCCCTCATCACCAAGGAGACAACGATGACCGTCACGTCCCCCGAGCTCGACCCCCGGACGTCCGCGCTGCTGGTCCTGGACCTCCAGCAGGGCGTGCTCGCCTCGCTCCCCGGCCCGGAGGAGCAGGAGGCGCTGCTGTCCCGGGTGGCCGAGGCCGCCGCCGCCATGCGCGCGCACGGCGCCGCCGTCGTCCACGTGCGGCTCGGCTTCACCGAGGCCGACTGGGCGGCGATCCCGGCCGCCAACCCGACGTTCTCGCTCATCGGGCGCGGACGCCTGCTGCACCACGAGGACCCCGGCACGGACTTCCACCGGCGGGTCGCGCCCGAGCCCGGGGACCTCGTCGTCCGCAAGACCAGGGTGGGCGCGCTGTCCACGACGGACCTCGACCGGCGGTTGCGGGAGCGCGGGATCACCACCCTGGTCGTCGCCGGGCTCACCACCAGCGGCGCCGTCCTGTCCACCGTGGCCGACGCCGCCGACCGCGACTACCGGCTGCACGTCCTGTCGGACGGTGTCGCCGATCCGGACCCGCACCTCCACCGGACGCTGATGACCGGCGTGTTCCCGAGAACGGCCCACGTCGTCGACACCGCCGGGCTGCATTCGCTCCTGCGCGAGAGCCGATAGTCGCGAACCGTTCGATTTCACTTTCGTATCGCGGGCGGGCCGAATTGCCCGTGCCCCCAATACTGGGTGCATGGCTCCCCTGAACGGCGATTTCGACGCGTTCGCCTCGATGATCGACGAAAGAGTCACGGCACGCAGGGCCGCTCCGGCGCTCGTCGTGAAGATCTATAAGGGCACCCGGGCGGCCGCCCCCGGCGTCGTGGTCAAGGCGCTCGTCCGCCGGTTGCGCACGGCGGACGACCGGCCCCTCGTCCCGCACGCCGAGATCGACGAGGCCACCCGCCTGGGCGGGATCGTCGTCCAGCTGGGCAACACGACGCCACGCGGCTGGGGCACAGTACGTTTTCCTCGTTATCGAGCCTTGAGCGCGATAAAAGATGGCGAACGGGCAACCGGCGCACTGGAGCTGGCATTTCACGACCTTCACCCAAATCTCGCCTATTTCGTACGGAGTGCCAACCAAGTAGGCGGATTGTCGTTGTTTTTCCAGGTTCTCCTGTTCATCCTGGCGGGCTGGGCGATCCGCGGAGTTTTCCGCTGGTCGTGGCGTCGCCGGACCCGCGGCTGGTTCCCCGGCCACATCGGGCATGACAAGGCCGACTTCTTCCCGGAAGCCGGCCGGCTCATGTGGGGCCCCGATCGGGAGAAACAGGAGGGAGCCCTGCTCCGTGCGCTCCTGTGCGACCTGGAGGCGGCCTTCACCCCCAGGCTGTCACCGTGGCGGCGGCGTCGCCGCAGCAGGTTCGTGCTCTTCGTCACCGGCGAGGCCGCGCTCACCGACCGCGTCGCCGAAGCCGTACGGGACACCCGCGTACGCCGCACGATGGTGATCGCCGCGCCGGCGTCCGACGCCGAGGCCGCCGACCCGGACCTCAGGTGGACGGCGAGCGCTCTCGACGGCCAGCCGGCCCTCGCCGCGACGGAGGGCGTCATCCAGGGGACCGCCGGCCTCGACGCCGCCGCCCTGGCGGGCCGGACCAGGATCCCCGTGCGGCTCGGCAGCCCCGCGCTCGCCGCGACCGAGGCCGTGGCGCAGGGCCTGGCCGCCGTCGGGCTGGCGGCCGTGCTCGCGATCCCCTGGCTGCCCCCGATCCGGCCGCCGGACACCTCCTGCCTCGCGCGGCCCGCGCCCGGCCCCGCGAGCCCGCCCGCCCCGGTCCCGGACGCCGCCGGGGCGCAGAGCCTCTACGCCGCGGACAAGCAGCGGATCGAGGCCGAGAACGCCAGGGTCGAGGCCAAGGAGAAACAGGGATACACCGTCAAGACCGTGGTGTACCTCGGCTCCGGCGTCGCGACCTTCGAGCATCCCGAGTACAACGGCGTGCTCCCCGAGCTGCGCGGGATCCGGCTGGCCCAGCAGAAGATGAACGACATGGCGGAGGCCACCCCGCACAGCCGGCGCAACTACGACGGCAACGTCTTCGTGCGGGTGAACGTCGAGGAGGCCGGCGCCGGGTACGCGAAGGCGCCCGAGATGGCGCGCCGGATAGCGGCCCAGCCGGACCGGAAGGTGCTCGGCGTGATCGGGCTGGGCGAGAGCCGGAAGGAGACGATCGAGGCCCAGCGGATCCTCGGCGACGGCGGCCTGCCCATGCTGGGCATCGGCGCCACCTCGGAGACCTTCCAGTCGCACCCGCTCTATCACCAGGTCTCCTACGACAATCCGGAACAGGCCCGGCTCATCGCGGCCTTCGTCAGGAACGCCGGCGTCATCCCCGCCGACGACGGCACCTGCGCCCCCGCCGCCTCGGCCGTCATCCTCGGCGATCCCGACGACGACTACAGCAAGACCCTCAGCGACGACTTCGCCGCCGAGTTCCGGCCGAACACCCAGCTGTGGTTCTCGCCGTCGAACAAGAGCCCCCAGCCCGGCGGCAAGACGGTGTACAGCCTGTCGGCGCTGGCCGACGAGACCTGCGCGATCGTCGCCAAGGACCCGCGGCGCACCCTGGTCCTCTGGCCGGGACGGGCCCAGCGGCTGCGCGACTTCCTGCAGACCGTCAAGGGCAAGAACGCGTGCCCGAGCGCCCTCACCGTGCTGGCCGGTGCCGACGTCACCACCACGGTGACGCGCGCGCAGCAACTGTCGTTCGACGGCGTCACGCTGTACTACTCGGCGCACGCGCTCCCCAGCCGGCCGCCGAACGAGATGGGCAGGGAGTACCTCGCCCGCTACTCCGCCGCCTACGGCCACGACGCCTGGTACGACCACTGGCGCGGGCCGCTCGCCTACGACGCCCTCATGACCATGGCCACGGCCGTCAACACCGTCTGCCAGCTCAACAAGGCGGCGGGGTGCGGGCGGGGCTCGGTGCAGGTCCTGTCCTCCTTCGGCGTCGGCGGCGACGCCGGCCTGCGCGGCGCGACGGGGACGATCGTCTACCCGAGCGATCCCCGCAACGCGTCGGGCGCGGTGACCGTCGTGCCGTCCGACAAGAGGTTTCTCATCCTCCGGGACACGCCCCAAGGGCCAGTGGTGGCCATGGAGTGCGGCCGCCGCGACGGCGGCGACGTGAAGACCACCTGGGGCCCGCACGACGAGTTCGCCTGCCCCCGCCGCTGACCGCCGACCCCGCCGCCGCCCCCGGCGTGACCGTCGCTCACCTGTCGCCGGGCTCCGCGGGACAGGGGTCGCCGACGTGGACGTGCGGGACCGGGTAGAGCACCTTGCGACGCTGCTCGGTCAGGCCGCCGAGCCAGGACTCGTCGTAGACGTAGCCGTACCTGCTGCCCGCCCATACCGGGCCGTAGCGGTAGATGACCACGCGGCGCTCGCCGGGGTTGGTCCGGGTGGAGCCGCCGTGCATGAGCCCGTCCACGAAGAGCAGCGCGTCGCCCTTCTCCAGGTGGACGGGGATCGCGCCCGGCAGGGTGTCCATGCGGTCGCCCCTGGCGTAGTCGCCGCCCAGCGGGTGCCGGAAGTTCGACTTGTGCGAGCCCGGCACCACCATCGTCGCGCCGTCGCCCTCGCCGATGTCGGTCAGCGCGAGGATGATGTTGACCTGGCCGCAGCGGAAGACGCCGTGGTCGTAGCGGTAGCCGCAGCGCAGCGCGGTGCGGTAGCCGCCGGAGTGCACGGGGTGGTGCCCGCCCGACTCACGGATCGAGGCGATCGTCTCGTCGACGAAGACGCCGGGGATGTAGCTGTCCTCCTCGCCCGCGTAGTGCCTGACCAGGTCGAACCAGCTCGGGTGGTCGACCAGCTCCTCGAACGGCCGGCCCGCCGCCACCGCCTGGTGCAGCTCGAAGCCGGTCTCGGGGGTGTAGTCGCGGCGCTGGGCGCCCCGGTACCACTCGCCTCTGGCCAGGTGGCGGGGGAAGGCGTCGAACTCCTCGTTGAGCCGCCGCAGCAGATCCGCGTCCACGGCGTTCCTGAGGATCAGGTAGCCGTTGAGGTCGAACATGAAGTCGTCCAGCTCGGACATGGTGGAACCTCCGGGGTGTGGTGAGATGCCGCCACTCTGCCGCGACAACCTCATTCCGGTCATCCACCCGGAAGATCCGAGATGTCGCATATCCTCAAGGTGTGCAGTCTCTCGCCCAGGTCATCGGCCTGCAGGCGTTCCACGTGACGTCGGGCCCCATGCCCCGCTCCCACATCCACCCCGAGGTCGAGTTCAACCTCGTCCTGTCGGGCACCGCCAGGTACGCGACCGTCGGCGGCGAGGTGGACCTGCCGCCCGGCCGGCTCGCCGTCTTCTGGGGCGGCTACCCGCACCGGCTGCTCACGGCCGAGGGCGTGGACTTCCTCTGGGCCACCGTTCCGCTGAGCGCCGTCATCGGCCACGACCCGCTGCGCGGCGCGGTCGAGCGGGCGCTGTCGGGAGAGTTCCTGTACGGCACCGCCGCAGAGGGCGAGCACGACCGTTTCCTCATGAGCCGCTGGGACCGGGAGCTGCGCCACGAGCCGGCCCCCGCCGTGGCCGAGGTCTGCCTGCTGGAGATGCACGCCCGGCTGGCCCGCCTGACCGGCGGGCCGCGCGAGACGGCGCCCGCCGAGGCCGCGGCGGCCGGATCGGCCGAGCGCATGCTGGCCGTCGTCGCCCGCCGCTACACCGAGCGGCTGACGGTCGAGGAGATCGCCGAAGCCGCCGGGGTGCACCCCACCTACGCGGCCCTGGCCTTCAAACGGGCCCTCGGCATGCCCGTCTGGCAGTACGTCACCCGGCTGCGGGTGGCCCACGCCTGCCGGTTGCTGCTGGTCACCGGCTGGGGCGTCGACAGGGTCGCGCACGCCAGCGGCTTCCAGACGAGGTCGAGCTTCTACCGGGCCTTCGGCGAGTCGACCGGCCTGACGCCCACGGAGTTCAGGCGGCGGGCGATCGCCGACGGAGGGTGCCCTCCGTGACGCCCGCCGGGAGGCGCACGGTGACGCGGAGCCCCCCGGACGGGCGGGGGACGAGGTCGAGCGTCCCGTCGTGCGCCCGCACGATGCTGCCGACGATCGCCAGGCCCAGCCCGACCCCCGCGTGGTCGGCGCGGACGCGGTCGGTGCCCCGCCGGAACGGCTCCACCAGCGTGGGGACCACGTCAGGGGGCAGCTCGTCGCCGGTGTTCTCGACGGTGAGGGTCACCGTCCCGGCGTGCACGGCGGTCGTGACCCACACCGTGCCCTGTCCGGCGAGGTTGTGCACGATCGCGTTGTGCACGAGGTTCGTCGTCATCTGGAGCAGCAGCGCGGGCGAGCCGGTGGCGGGGGCCAGGTCTCCGGCGGTCTCGACGGCGAGTCCGCGCCGCTCGGCCAGGGGCAGCAGCGTCTCGACGGCCTCCTCCGCGATCAGCGACAGATCGACGCGCTCGCGCGGGAAGGACCGCTGGTCGGCCCGGCTGAGCAGGAGCAACGCCTCGGTGAGGTCGATCGCCCGGGTGTTGACCAGGTGGAGGCGGTCGACCAGCTCGGCGGGGTCGCGGGTGGGGTCGGTGCGGGCGACGTCGAGCAGCGTCCGGGCGACGGCGAGCGGGGTGCGCAGCTCGTGGGAGGCGTTGGCGGCGAATCTCCGCTGCTCGGCGACGTGCGCTTCGAGCCGTACGAGCATGGTGTCGAAGGCGTCGGCGAGCTCGCGCAGCTCGTCCGCGCGGCCCGGCAGCCGGATGCGGTGGGAGAGCGAGCCGCCGGTGGCCCTGCGGGCGGCGTCGGTGATGCGGGTCAGGGGCGCGAGCATCCGGCCGGCCAGCAGCCACCCGCCCACGAGCCCGAACACCAGCAGGAACGCCAGCACGAGAGCCGCGAACGGGGCGAACGACCGCACGATGGCCGATCGGTTGACCAGGAAGTCGCCGGTGGAGTAGATGGCGTCATCGGGCAGGCCGCGCATGTAGTAGACCCCCACCGCGCCGAGCGGCACGAGGCCCGCGACCACGAGGAACCCGGCGTAGCTCAGGGTGAGCTTGAGCCGCACGCTCAGGCCCGGAGCCCTACCCACGATCCTTCCCCTCGCGCCCGGCGGCGGGCGCCGTGTCGATGCGGTAGCCGACCCCCGCCACGGTGGCGATCACCCAGGGCTCGCCGAGGCGCTTGCGCAGGGACGAGACCGTGATGCGGACGGCGTTGGTGAAGGGGTCGGCGTTCTCGTCCCACGCCCGCTCCAGGAGCTCCTCGGCGCTGACGACCCCGCCCTCGGCGGCGACGAGGACTTCGAGCACGGCGAACTGCTTGCGGGTGAGCGCGACGTAGCGGCCGTCGCGGAAGACCTCGCGGCGGAACGGGTCCAGGCGCAGGCCCGCGATCTCGCGCACCGGCGGCCTGCTGTGGCCCCGCCTGCGGTCGAGCGCTCTGAGGCGGAGCACGAGTTCGCGCAGCTCGAAGGGCTTGGTGAGGTAGTCGTCGGCGCCCAGTTCGAACCCGCTGGCCTTGTCGTCGAGCCGGTCGGCGGCGGTGAGCATGAGGATGGGCATGCCGCTGCCGGAGGCGACGATGTGCCCGGCGATCTCGTCGCCCGAGGGGCCCGGGATGTCGCGGTCGAGGACGGCGATGTCGTAGGCGTTGACGCTCAGCAGCTCCAGGGCGGTGTTCCCGTCGCCGGCGATGTCGGCGGCGATGGCTTCCAGGCGCAGGCCGTCGCGGACGGCTTCGGCCAGATAGGGCTCGTCCTCGACGATCAGTACCCGCATACCCCTGACCGTACGGCCCGGGGCCTATCGCCGGCATATGAAAAATCCCATACGGGCCGGCAACGGCCCGCTGCCTTGACTGGCGGCATGACATCCAGCGGACCAGCACGAACGGCAGCCCGCCGGACCCGGTCGGCCCTGGTGGCCGCGCTCGTCGTCCTCGGCGTGACGCTCGCGGCCGGCGTCGTCGTCCACCGGGCGGTGACGTCCCTGACCGTCTCGGCGTACGACGAGGCCGAGGGGGCCGTCCCCGAGGGCGTGACGGTCTTCGACGACGGGATCCCGGCCGTCGCCGGCCTCGACGCCGACCTGCTCCGGGCCCTGCGTCGGGCGGCGGCCGAGGCCGCGGGCGACGGCGTCGAGTTCGTCGTCAACAGCGGCCGGCGTTCCCCGGCCTACCAGGAACGGCTGCGCCGGGAGGCGGTCGCCCGGTACGGCTCGGAGCGGGAGGCCGCCCGATGGGTCGCCTCCCCGGACACGTCGCTGCACGTGTCGGGAGACGCGGTGGACATGGGGGCGGCCGCCGCCGGATGGTTGTCGGCGCACGGCGCCGCGTACGGGCTGTGCCAGATCTACCGGAACGAGCCCTGGCACTACGAACTGCGTCCGGAAGCCGCCGGCCGCGGCTGCCCGCGCATGTACGCCGACCCCACCCGCGACCCGAGGCTGCGGCGCTGACCGGCGTCCTTCTCAGGACAGGGGCACGCCGCGGTAGGCGCGCCAGAGCGCCAGGTCGTAGCCCAGGCCCAGGGCCGCGCCGAGCAGCAGGGGAGCGCCCAGCGCGGCCAGCGTGCCGGTCAGCATGGTGGTGGCGGCGATCGGGGCGACCGAGACGGCGACGCTGCGGGCCAGGCTGGTCATGCTGGCGGCGGCCGTACGCTGCCCCGGCGGGACGACCGCGGCCGTGAACGCCTGCCGCGCCGGTACGTCGATCTTGGACACCGTCTGGCGGAGCAGCAGCAGGACGACGGCGGTGGCCAGGTCCGGGGCGAACGGGATGCAGGCCAGCAGCAGGTTGGCCACGGTGTGGGGGAGGAGCATCGTGGTCAGCCCGCCGGCCAGGGCGGCCAGGGCGTCCAGGGCGGACAGAGCGGCCAGCAGCCGGATCTGGCCGGGCACCCGCCCGCGACGCCGTTCCGGGCCGGCGGGCGCGGTCCGGGGCGGCTCGGCCTGCGGCGTCAGGTTCCGGAACAGCGTCACGGTCCCGGCCGCCAGGAGCGCGTAGAGGGCGAAGGCGGCGTCGGGGGCCGACGTCCAGGTCTGGAGCCCGAGCGCGGCGGCGGCCAGCGCGCCCAGCGCGCCGGAGGCCAGGGCGGTGACGTTGTAGCAGGTGAAGACGGACGTGTGCCGGGCCGGGGCGCAGGTCTGGGCGAGGATGGCCTGTTCCACCCCGGAGAAGGGCGTGTTGTCGTTGGTGGAGGGCGAGATCGTCCCGATGAAGGCGGCGGCGATCAGGACGGGGTAGGACTCGCTGAGCGCGAACACGGCCCCGGTCACCGCCATCAGGCAGCCGCAGGCGACCAGCGTCCGGCGCCGCCCCCACACGTCGGCGAACAAGCCCAGCAGCAGGCTCGCGAACACCGATCCGGCGGCGGCCACGGCCAGCAGCAGGCCGGTCTGCCAGGGGGCGTCGCCGTCCTGGGTGAGCAGCTCGGCGAGGAGCACGCTGGTGCATCCGTAGCCGAAGGTCCGCAGCGCCCGCGCCGCGACGACCAGCAGCCCGTTACGTCCCAGTTCGATCGGAAACAGGCTCCTGGCCTGCGTGTTCGGCATGGGGCATGATGTCCCGGGCGGCGCGGCGGACGTGCCGCGAACACGCGAAGACGCACGACGACATCGCGCGGGCCCGCCGCCGCGTCAGGTGCCGGGTGCGAGGTGGACGTGCAGGTCGGTGGCGTGGGCGGGGGCGGGGTGGCCGTCCGGGTCGGTGACGGCGGTCACGGCCAGGCCGGCGGCCGCGGCCAGCTCCTCGAACACCTCGCGGGGGTACCAGTGCAGGACCCACGGGCGTTCGGCGACGGTGACGTCCGGGCCCTGGTGGCGTTCGTAGCGCAGCAGGGTCGTCTGCGTCCGGGCGGTCTCGTCGCGTCGCTGGGAGACGACGGACACCCGCAGGCCGGCGCCGTCGGGGGCGACGGCCGTGCGCGCCCGGCCGATCTGGTCGGTCGGGGCCGGGGCGGGAGTGAACAGCGGCACCAGCGCGACGCCGCCCGCGTCCAGGTGGGCGCGGATGCCGCGCAGGGCGGCCAGCGCCGTGGCGTCGTCGGGGAGCAGGGTGAAGGTCGGCCCGGCGAGGAAGATCGCCCGGTACCGGCGGGGCAGGCGCAGGCTCTCCATGCGCTGGTGGAACAGCGTCACGGACACGTCCAGCTCGCCGGCCCGGCGCCGGAGCCGGGCCAGCATGTCCGCCGAGGAGTCGACGCCGTCGACCTCCAGGCCGCGCCGGCGCAGCTCCAGCAGGGGATCGCCGTCCCCGCAGCCCAGCTCCAGCGCCGGGACGCCGGTGCGCTCGACGAAGGCGGCATAGGGCTCCGGGTCCTGGGAGACGGATTTCAGCGGTCCGTAGAGCTCCGCGACGAGGCCGGTGTAGAAGTCAGCTGGATCCACCTTCGTCACAGTACGCACATGATCCAGAAGGTTCACTCCATTATCGAGTCCGGGACGGCCGTCGAGACGTGCCAGAATCCGGCGTACCGGCCGCCGCGGCGCAGCAGCTCGTCGTGGCCGCCCGCCTCCACGATCCGGCCGCCGTCGAGGAAGACGACGCGGTCGGCGCGCCGGACGGTCCGCATGCGGTGGGCGACCATGACCACCGTGCGCCCCGCCATCAGGCGCTCGACGCCCTCGTGGACGGCCGCCCAGCCGCCGGGCAGCCGCTCGACCACCTCGTCCAGCCGGGCCGCGGTCGCCGCCGCCCGCGCCGATCACCTGCGACACGACGACGGCGACGAACGCCGGGACGTGCGGACGCAGCAGCCCGCCCGCGCCCGGTTCCGGCGGCGGGACGGCCTCGGGCGGTTCGGGGGCCGGCCGGTGTCCCCGGCTCGTTTCGCGGCTGCCGGTCATGGGTCCTCCAATTCCGCTACCTGAAGTATCGATACTTAAGGTAGCGCAATCGGATATCGTTCAGGCATGTCCCGAGCGAGCACTTCCGCCAGACCGCCCGGTCGCCCGCGCACCGGCGTCAACGCCGAGGTGTTCGCCGCCACGTTGCGCACCGTCCACGAGCTCGGCTACGCGCGGGCCACCGTCGAGCGCATCGCCGCCGCGGCCGGTGTGGCGAAGACGACGGTCTACCGGCGCTGGCCGACGAAGGGCGAGCTGATCGTCGACTGCCTGCTCGACGCGTTCGGCCCGGCGCCGCTGGAGGGCGCCGACCGGGCCGAGATCATGTCCTCGATCATCCGCTGGATCGCCGGGAAGATCAGCGAGCCGGGCACGGGCGACGCGTTCGCGGGCGTGTTCAGCGACGCCGTCAGCGATCCGGCCCTGCGCGAGGTCCTGTCCACCCGGTTCCAGGACCCGTACCGGCTGGCGCTCCAGGAGGCGCTCGGCGAGCCGGAGCGGCGCGTCCTGCTCTACATCGACGTCGTCGTCGGCACCTTGCTGCACCGGATGGGCATGACCGGCGAGCCGATGGTCGAGTCCGACGTCGACGCGCTGATCGAAATGGTGCTGCGGCACTTCGCCGACGGGCCCGGGGGAGCGCCCGGCGCCTGATCTCCGTGCCGCGCCGGCCCTACGGGTGATCAGGCGGAGGATTCCCGGCGGAGTGGACGGGCCGGGCGTCGCCGTACGCCGACGCCCGGCGCCTGCGCCGGTGCGGGGGTCACGACACCCCGGAGGCGATCTTGTTCAGCGGGCCCTGACCGCCGTGGGCGGCCTGGGCGGGGTTGTGGACGTGGGCCGTGCCCGCCGGGGCCGGCCAGGCGGGGCCGAAACCGGGGTAGGGGTGGGGCAGCGGGACGGGGGCGGCCGCGCGGGCCGGCCCGGCCGGCACGGTGGAGGCCAGCACACCGGCCACGGCGGCGGCGATCGCGAGGCCGGCTGATCCGCTTTTTCTCTTGAACATTTCGAGGTCCCCTCGACGTGGTCTGGAAGGACCGCCGAGAGTAGCAGATTGTCATGGCTCAAGTACAGAGAGTCGCAAGGCGCGGGGTGAGGCAGTAGCGTCATCGCACGTGAGCGATTACGCGCTGTCACCATCGGTCGAGCCTCGGTCCCTGCGGCGGTGGGTCGTGCTGCTGCTCTGCTGGGCCTCGCTCACCATGACCTCCGTCGACCGTTCCACCTGGGGGCCCGCGTCGCTGCAGGCGGGCGAGGCGCTGGGGGTGTCGCTGGCGGGGCTGGGGGCGTTCGCGACGGCGTACTACGTCGGTTACGTGCTGTCCAACATCGGCGGCGGGCTGCTCGGCGACCGGATCGGCAGCCGGGTCGTGTTGTCGGGGTCGCTGTTCACGGCGGGCGGCTTCATGATCGCCTTCGGGTCCGTGCCGTCCGCCGGGGCCGGGATCGCGGTGCAGGCGCTGATCGGGCTCTGCGCGGGGGCCGACTTCGCGGCGGGCGTCAAGCTCATCGCGTCCTGGTTCGGCGAGCGGGAGCGCGGGCTGGCGATGGGCGTGTTCACCATGGCCTCGTCGCTCGGCACGATGATCGCCAACGTGCTCGTGCCCCGGCTGATCCAGTGGTACGACTGGCGGGCCTCGTACCACCTGTTCGGGATCGTGTCGATGGGGCTCGCGCTGGTGTGCCTGACACTGCTGCGGGACCGGCGCGAGCCGCCGGCCGCGCGCCCGTCGCTGCGCGGCCTGGCCCGCGACCGTGACCTGCTGCTGATCGGCCTGGCCGGCTTCGGCGGGCTGTGGGGCACGTACGGCTTCGTGACCTGGTCCAACACCCTCATGGTCAAGGGGCACGGGCTCGACCCGGTGGCGGCGGGGACGGTCGTCGTGGTGTTCGCGGCGGCGGGCGCGGTGGGCAAACCGGTCATCGGCCTGGCCACCGACCTGGCCGGACGGGGGCGCAAACGCCCGGCGGTCGCCGTGCTGGTGGCCTTCGCCGGCTGCCTGCTGCTGTTCGGCCGCATGGAGACGGAGACGGCGTTCCTGGTGACGGCCGGGTTCGCGGGGCTGGGCGCGTACCTGTACTCGCCGTTGCTGATCGCCATGGTGCCCGGCCTGTCGGGGACGGCGCTGGCCGGCTCGGCGGCGGGCGCGACGAACGCGGTGGCGCAACTGGGCAGCGTGACCGTGCCGGTCGTCGTGGGGGCGGTCTACCAGGCCGGCGGCTCCTTCTCCGCCGCGTTCGCCACCCTGGCCGCCGGGCCCGTGGCGGGCGCGGTGGCGCTGTGCTTCGTCCGCGAGGCGCGCGGGCCGGCGCCCTGTGCCGCCGCCACCCCGGAGGGGGGGGCCGCCAGGCCCGCCCGCCCCGCCCCGGCGTGCAC